>CAZAAD010000031.1:0-2337 GCA_964483295.1 uncultured Gammaproteobacteria bacterium | reverse complement strand
GGCAAAGTAGTGGTAGCGCCATAATTTACTAATTTAAAAGTTGGCGTATGTCCACCGCCACCATTGCCATTAAAAGTAACTGTATATTCAAATGCGTAAGCGAATTCCGCCACGGCTGAAGTATTGCCCGCCATATCACAAGCAATCGCTTTAATGGTAGTCGGGGTGGCAATATTTATTGCCCCAGAATAAGTAGAACCGGAAGTACAGCTCGGACTAGAACCATTAGTCGTATAGCGAATATAATCTGAACCAGTAGAACTTAGTGTTACGCTTTGAGCTGTGTCATAAGTTCCGGCTACTGGACTAGCAATAACACTGGCCGGCGCAGCAACATCTACTAACACACTAGAATTGTCAGTCGTATTAGAATAAACCTGCGTTAAATTAGTAGCACTAATATCAAAAGATATTTGTCCGGCTGTATCAAGCGCACTAACTGTGTAAGAAGCGGTAAAATCTGTGCCCGAGCTTGGGGTTATCGTTACGCTATTAGTAATATTATCGTCACCAGAATAAAAAGTAACACTAGGCGTAGTTGTTCCGGTAGCAGAAAAATCTAAAGTAATTACATCGCCAGCCTTAGCTAAAGTTGAACTAGCATTATTAGAGGATAAGCTAATAGAATCTAAATCATAGAGAGTGACCGCCTTATTTATAGTAAAATTACCACCAAGATAAAAATCCGTGGTGAGTGGTGTGGTCGTGCCCGACTCAGTAATAAGTCCTTTCAAACTATAATTGCCATTGTCTACTGCTGTAATATCAAAAAGGAAGCTAGTAGAGGTAGTCGCGGAAACTAGGGTGCTAATAACATCGCCGCCCTCATTTAAAAGATAAATATCATACACGAGCGCATCATTATTAGGGTCTGTCGCCGGATTCCAGGAAACGGTTATATTGCTATCGTAGGTTCCGCTCACCACTGGAGTAATAAAGGAGGTGCTATTAGGCGCTAAATTAGGTATTGGAACAAAATAAAAATTACTGATTTCTACCGTTGGGTCGCCACTTGCATAATTAGCGGTTATCACTGCTTTTATACCATCTTGAATAGTCGGATTATCATCAGTGATGCGGCGCGCTAAATGAATATGAGTGTCGGGACAACCAGACATAGCGGTAGTAGTCCAACCGGCCTGACTCCCCTGATACCAACGCCCTCTATCATCACAAGTGGGATGATATTTAAGATTCCAACCACGGGCATTATTAGGAGAAGTATTATAAACAACAATCCAAAAATTTTCACTTACATCCAAACCGTTAACCAGTCCTGAACTATCAGCCGAGACAGGCACTAAATAATGTGACGAATTAGCATTATGCGAATGATGAAAAACATCAGTACGAGCAATAGTCCCCAACAACGAAGCCTGAGAACTGTTGCGCCAATCTGAATTAAAGAAAGAAAGTGGGACATCTTTCTCTACTAAATAAATCTCTAAATCTGCGGAGTTCACAGTTGAACGAGGTACGGCATTAATTTCCACAAAGAAACTCATATTATCCGTCATCGTAAAAGGATTGGTGAAATTAAACATCTGATAACTATTGCGGTTCATAATAAGATCGGAAGGGGTATTGTACCAAGTCGTATTAGCATCAGCAAAGTATATTTCAGGATAAATGCTATCTGGATAAATATTAGCACTCTCCCATTTTTCACTAACAACATTATAAGTCATCGTTTTCACTGTTGAGGTAGAGTTACAGGTACCGTCAATAAAATAATCCCAACACATCGGGGAGGGGTTATCACCATTTATACCGCTGACCTCAACCGTGACAGAGGTTGGTGAACCAGAGATATCGGCTTTAATTTTATAAGGAGCGAAAGCGGAGACATCTAAACTAGGAACGATAGTGACTCCGGAGATACTAGCCTTCACAATTAAAACAGCAGATAGCAAAAACACTGCTAACGTTGTGACTATTAAAAAAAACTTTTTTATATTTCATAAAAAATTAATGCTTAATATTATGCCTATATAATAACATAAAAACGCCAAATCAGCTAAAAAGAGCAAGAAAAATAATCAATAACTAGATGCAAAATTACGCTAGCAAAAAAATAGCGATATCGGGTTAATAGGCCCAACAAATAAACAGGAAAAGCTAACCAATGGTGTAAAGCATGATGATTAATACTACAGCGACCGGAATCGTAAATAGGAACAGAAAAAAAATGATCTAAATCAATCAGGTTGGCCAGCAATAATTGCCAAAAAACTTGCTTAGTTTTAAATTGGCGCCTTAAATATCTAACCTCAATTAAATAAAAAATTAACCCGAGCAAAAGACTAGCTAAAAAATGTATCCACCAATCAGATTGTA
>CAZAAD010000030.1:0-2519 GCA_964483295.1 uncultured Gammaproteobacteria bacterium | reverse complement strand
CCAAGAAGTACCATCATGGCGCAATGTATATCCAGAGGTACCAGTAGGAAGCAAAGCTGTGCCAACTGGATTAGCGGAAGAATATAAAGTACCAGTATTATCAGCCATTACTAAAACATTACCAGAACCACCTAAAACAGAATGGGTAGTAGCACTATCGTTTCTAAAAGTACCAGTACCGACAACATCTAATTTAGCGCCGGGGGCAGTGGTGCCGATGCCGACGTTGCCACCGCTTGTAATTCTCATTTTCTCAGTATTCTTTGTGGAAAGAATAATATCTTTAGCAGAAAAAGTACTTAGCGAGAGATGCCTCCCGATTGTTGTTAATAGGGCTTGCGTATTTTTTGGAAGACCATTCCAAGTTAAATTGTTATTATTTCCTGATAATCCAAAAACAATATAATTATTAGCATCCACCGCCATAAACAAATTAGATTCAGCAGAAGTTCCAGTGCTTTTATTTACAACTTGAAATCCAGTATAATTATTTTCGTTTTGTAAAACGTTAAGGCCAAAAGGAAATGTAGGCCATAAACTTGTTTCATTTCCAATTTGTAACTTGGCTGAAGGCGTCATCGTCCCGATGCCGACGTTCCCATTAACATCTGTCTTATAAACAGTCGTGCCGTTAGCGGTCCAACCAGAAGCAGAGGTAACGATTGGGTTAATAATTGCTGAGGTTGTAGTTGAATATAAAGTACCGGTATTATCAGACATCACCATCACATTCCCTGCTCCACCTAGGAGTGAGAGTTGAGTCGCGCCACCATTAATAAATCCCGTTGCACCAGAGACCTGGAGTTTAGCGGTTGGATTAGTTAGGCCAATGCCAAGGTTCCAAGAGGTTGAAGAAGCAAATAAATTAGAACCGGAAAGATTCCAATAAGCACCACCGACCTGATCCCAAGCAGTCCGACAATCATTACCAATACATAAACCGCTCATACCTTTAACAGTGCCTGTTGCGGTTACGTTTCCTAAAGTATCTAAACGGAAAATATTATTCCCGGCCGGACTTTGTAATAATATACCGCTTGCTCCAGTATTACTGCTCGGACTAAAAGCACCATAATAAATATTTTCACCACTTCCTAAAATTAAAGAATCGGAACCAACCATAACACCGGTAGCGGCATTAACCAAGGCGGGATTAAAAGCAAGAAGGCTAACCAAAAAGAAAAGACCAAAGACAAAACTTGTTCTCCTGTTTTGAGATTTTATAACTTGTTTTTGCTTTATCATATGGCGGGTTGCCTTTGCCATAATTATATCAGATTTTTATTTTAATGGTAAGCCAATTTATTGCTAGGAAATCAATAATTTTAGTTCTGTCCTTTAAGGATAAAAGCAGAGTCATCTAAGCCTTGATCATACAAAGATTTTATATCAGTTACGCTCATTGCAGAATTATAAATTCTCACATTCGCTATCTGACCGTTAAATGCCTCGACACTAGGAACCTGTGCGCCAATATATAAATCACCCACTGCCGGAGCTGACGGTGCAAATGGCGTAGAATTACTGCCAACATTAACACCATTAACATATATTCTTAAACCGCTAGCGTCGCCAACTGCTACCACGTGACTCCAAGTATTTAAAGGAACGTTGCCGCCAGCAACATAATTGCCAGATACATAAAACCAAAGACGATTATCAGCCTCAATGCGATAGCGAAAACCGCTATTTGTATTTTTAGAAATTATATTTCCTAAATTAACAACGCTAGCCGGCCTAACCCAAGCACTTAAAGTAATCGCGCCGCTGATTCTCAATTTTTCCGGATTACCAAGACTGATATAATCATTAGAGCCATCAAAAGTCGTGCCAGTAGAAGAAACTACCGCGCCATAATTCTGACCATCATGCGAAAATGGAGTTTTATCGGACAATATTTCTGAGCCAGCTACAGCGGTTGATTTAGTGTATTTAGATTTAAGAGGCAAGTCAGCCACTAGTCCCCTATTACTAGCGCCAACGGTTATTTTTTGGGCGGTACTAGTAGACATTCTGGTCTTAGTTGAACCAATAACATCAAATTCAGCCGAAACATTCTTGCTTGAGCCAACATTTAAGTCAGTGCGTGGATTCTGTTCGGAACCATCAGACCATTTTACAAAATAATAACCTCCATTAGGAACAGCCGTAACCGCTGTACCATTGCCGCCAAAATTAATTATCTGCAAAGTTGTGCCGGTAAGAGAGCCCCCTTCTCCGGCCGAATACTGGATAGTATAGGCATTAATATTAAATTGCGCTGTCACTGATTTATTCGCCGTAATATTAGTATCAGTTCTTGCCGCGGTCATAACACCATCAGACCACTGAGAAAAAGTGTAACCGGTATTAGCAACCGCTGTAACCGGGGTGGCATTAGAACCATGATTAATATATTGTGTTGCTGTTCCTGTTAAAGAACCGCCCACGCCGGCGTAGTATAATAAGGTATACTGATTAATTACAAAATTAGCCGTTACAGATTTATTGGCCGTGACATTAGTATCAGTTCTCGGATT
>CAZAAD010000029.1:0-2629 GCA_964483295.1 uncultured Gammaproteobacteria bacterium | reverse complement strand
GGGGTGGAAAGTTTACGATTTTTGGCTTCTTTACGGATTGTTTTAGTAATACGATTACTATCACTGAAGAGTTCACTTTTTAAAACGGCAATTTCGTAAATGATGCCATTGGTCGGCTTGAAGTCTTTTGAGCGTAAAACGCTTTTAGCATAATCTCCTACACGGAAGCCTTTGCTTTCTAAACGGGCAATCCATTCTTCACCGGTTGTACCATCTGAATTGACGGAAAAATAAATAACTCCGTTTTCTTCACGCCAACGTCTAGCTGGTTCGGATAAGATGAGTTCACCGCGTAAAAATTTGTTTACTCCATCCATTCCGCCAAGCTTGTTAACCACTGCCTCGATCTGTCCGAGGTTTAAATCTCCATATTTCATGATGTAAAGTATTTTGTAGACTGCTTGTCTACATTATCTGCTGTCCGCAGTAGGAGCTATAACCATCATGGTCACAGCCAAGAAACGGCTAAACTATTAACCATCTTTTGGCTGCGACCAATTTCGCAAATTAGTTTTTAAAGATCATATTACAGTAAACAAATTGTATCATATCAGTCAATATTTGTCAAGCTCAGTATAGCCGAGTTCAATAAGTAAGCGCAACGTTTATACGCTAAAATTATAAATGACAGGACGTGGATTCGAACCAATATAGACCAATAAAATCAAGGGTTTTATATAAATTACTGTAGATTATCTAAAATATCACAAAAAAGTTCGAACCGCTTTGGAAATAAAATATGTCTAATATTAAAACAAAAACAGACCTTATAAGCCTGATTTTGTATTTTGCTCGGGGACAGGGATTTCCGCCTCAGCGAATTCGCCGTCGCTCATTCGCTTCGTTGTCGCGGTCAGCGTCCGACTTGCCCCCGGCAAGCCGTCCGACGCTCCCCTTTTCGCCGCCTCTGCTGAAGCGGCTCAAGACTCGCTTCTGCCCTGTTCGAATCCCCCGCCTCTTCGAGGCGGATAATAAAATAACCAGCACAAGTGCTGGTTATTTTATTATGCTCCCGGGGTCGGATTCGAAGACAAAACTATGATTTTTAAATTTATTTAAATACTAGCTAAATTTTACTAGTATTAACCAATATTTTTACTTTTCTAAGTTACCAGTTTTAGTCAGAATTAACCAGTTTTTACCACTTTTACGTCACCATAGCGTCACACGTTTTGTGAAGCTAGCAATACAAGAGAAAGTGGTTAAAACTTTATTTAATTTATATTTAGCTCGTGTTCGTGGACAGAGTTCGAAACAGTGTGGCTAAGATTAGATGAGAATTAGAGGCATAATCTAGTCTCCAAATGATAACATCCAGTCACCTTGAGAAAAATCTAATAAATACGGGCTAATTCAAATGATGATTAATCAGGCGCTCACTTAACAATTCCTTTTTAATCTTAAAAGCATTTCCATGGCTAACCATTCCCAGATAAGAATTGAGCGAGTCTTCTTTGTAGTTATTCTCTTTTAATTTCCTAAACATACGTTTTTTAGTTGATCTTCTTAAAACTCGAAATTTAGAAAAACTAGTCCAGCCCAAGAAATCAACGCCAGAATTGACTGTTTTAAGATAAATTTTATTAGGATGTATTTCTAAATTCAGTCGCAAACCAAGGAACTCCTTAATTAAAGGGATTTTATTCTCAAGCCAATTTCTGTCTTCCGATAAGATTACAGAATCATCGGCATAGCGGATATAATATTTAACCTTTAAGTGATGTTTAATGAACTGATCAAACTCATTAAGATAGACATTTGCAAAAAGTTGTGAGGTTAAATTACCCAACGGCAGGCCTTTGCCATTTTTAGCCTGGAAACTATTAATAACTTTAGTTAATAGCCAAATAATATTTTCATCAGAAATATAATCTTTAAGGATATTTATTAATATTTTATGATCAATACTAGCAAAAAATTTACGAATATCACTCTTAAGCACCCAACAAGTTTTCGTCTTATTTCTACTGACTTTCAAGAAAAATTGATTAAATCTAACGATTGCCTTATGAGTACCTTTTCCTAATCGGCAAGAATAACTATCAAAAATAAAAATCCTATCAAAAAATGGATAAAGCTGACGGTAAATCGCATGATGCAAGAGCCGATCACCTACGGTGGCCTTATGAATATTTCTAGTTTTAGGATCAAAAACCTTAAAAGCTTTATAACCGCCGTGTTCGTATTTGTGATATACTAAATCGTGGTGCAATTTTAAAATATTATCCATTAAGTTGGTACGAAATTCTTGCACATCTTTACGATTACGTTTGCCAGGTAAAAATTCTTGCCAAGCTTCTAATAAATTATCCAAACTTATAATATCTTCAAACTTATGAGTCAATCTAATTTTCATACTCCTAATACTACCCCCCCCCCGACAATTTCAACTAGTCCCACTTCTCCAAAAATCTAAAGATTCCTACTTATTGTGGCATACCTATTTTAAATCAATACCAAAAGAACACCGTTTCAGCCTTGGTGTCAAAATTGATAATATTTTTATCGAAGTAATCGAAATGATTTCTGGAGCTTTATACGTAAATAAAGAAGAAAAGGCGTTATATATAAAAACCGCCATCAGAAAAACAGATACTTTAAAATTACTATTCCTAGTGCTCTGGGAAAC
>CAZAAD010000028.1:0-4095 GCA_964483295.1 uncultured Gammaproteobacteria bacterium | reverse complement strand
CCAACATTTCCAGAATTTGAACTATAGATGTGATTGCCATTAGCTAACCAAGCGTTACTAACCGTCGTGCTGGTAGCATATAAATCGCCATTATTATCAACCATAACCGTCGCATTACCAGAACCGGCCAAAAGTGACAGTCTAGTGCTGCCAGAATTTATAAAACCGGGCGTAGCACCAGAAGTAATCTGCAATTTAGCACTTGGATTCGTTAAGCCGATACCGATGTTACCACCAGCGGCGATACGAATTCTTTCTAAACTATCAGATTGTGTAAAAGTTATTGGATCATTGCCCGCAGTTGCAAAACCCAAAGTCCCGCCAGAAGCAATTTTGTAAATTCCCCGGATACCATCAGCGGCATTTAATCTGTAGCCGCCTAAATTAGAATAACCAGTTACATATAAAGCCCATTCTGAACCTGTCCAACCTCCAGTCTGAATAAATCTACCGATAATCCCGCCGTTATTTGTAATATCTAATTTCGCACCAGGATTTGTGAGACCAACACCCATCTGACCATCAACAAAAATATTATCTGCTGAGGTGCCTAGATTAATGACTTTAGCAGAGACAACAGAAACTCCACCAAATAAAAAAACGCCAACCAATAGTAAAACTACCAGCCAGCGCTCGCGAATTGAATTCCTAAAATTAAATGATGTGAGCATAAAAGATGTTCGCCCATCGCCCGTTTTAAGAGCTTGCTAAATCTTAATTAAATTATAACATTTTTTGAATTACCCTGCAATAAAATCTGCACTAATCTAAGGGGCTTTACTGGGCTATTAAATACTGTAAAGCATTGAGATTATCAAGCCAAGGAGAATACTCTTTATCAGCGCTCGGCAAAAATTCAATTTTCCAATAAAGCTCTTGATTTGTCTCAGGAAAATTAACCATTTTTCCAGGATTATGCGGCACAAAATTGTCAGCATCATTGCTCAAAAATATGTTAAATTCCGGACAAGGAAACTGGACTTCATACTGACCATGGTCCCCATCTACTGCGACTTTAATATCTTTAATCTGTGCCTTAGAAATTGGCAGTTCTTTACTATTAACATTTTTAGAAACAACCAGGCGATTGCTTGAATTATCAAAACCATTATCTTGAAAAGTCCACAAGCTATAATTTTCAAAAATATCCAAACCTTCATCAACTATAAAATTTATCTCCCCCCTCTTTTCACTCGTCGCAACCGCTGCTAATTTGCCGTTATTTTCTGATAAAACTTGATTAATTTTATCGCTAAAATCGTAAGCACCAACAATATGACTGCTTTTGTTCTGCCATAATTTAATCAATCTATTTTTTTCTGCATCTAAACTTAAAACATACCAAACTGAATTATCACCCGTTCCCTGTTTAATAATCTGCGGATAGAAGCCCAGGTCAGTTACCCTAATGCCAAAAAAACGGGAAACGTCTTCAAGCTGTCCTTGATTATAATGAAAGCCGCGACCTTCATATCCAAGATAGACAATCAAAAAATTATCACTATCACCAAAGGCTGCCATCTGGCCACCACCCCGTCCGTATTTAGTAATAATTTGTTGTTCGGTCTCAGAAGTAATGATTGGCACATATTTAGAACCTTCAATAAAATAAACCAGGCCTCGTTCTTCCCCTCCTTCAGAGACAACAAACAGAGCAACTTTTTTATTAGAAAATTCATTAATATTAGCAAATAAAATATCTTTCTCTTTAATTCCAGCTGGTAGCGGTCGAGGAAGTTTGGTTAAATTTTTTAAGTTTGGTAATTCTTCTTTTTTATAAATTTTTTGGATGTCGCTCGTTGCTAGTCCACAAGAAAAATCAGAACAGGCTCGCTGATATTTAAATTCATAAACTGGCGGGAAAACCAGAGAGGTCATCCGCTCATCAAGCACCATGCTAGTTTTTTCAGCATCTAAATATGCACTAGAAGAAAATAAATCACCAAAACTTTGCCAATATGATTTATCATTTAAATTAGGCGATGCGTTACTGGTGTTACTAGTATTACTTGTGCTTTCCGTAAACAAAGAAGTAACCGCTTTACAGTCGTCACACTTAACAATAATTTCTTTAGAAGAACTAGTGTCAACCACCACTGCTAAAGTAACAGCCGAGATAATAACTGTTGTCCAAAGTAGCGCTGCTCTTTCGCGCGGACTAGTGCCAAAAAAATTTTGTTGATTTTTTAACGCCTTATTTTTAGTTCTTTTCAACCTAACGATAGACAGCATATTGAATTTTAAAAATTAAAAACTTAGCAAAAGCGCCCAAAAAGATGGGCGCATTCGCATTATCATTCAAATCTTAATTCTACGATTATTGAACTCTCATCTCACCGACTTCGCCCTTATCGGCATGGCCCGGAGAAGCACAGCGGAAAGTATAAGTACCGGCAGTTGTTGGGGCATTGAAAGTAATAGCCTTAGTTTGGCCAGGGCCAACTAAAACAGCGATAGCTGATAGGCTAGGATCATCAAAAGCAATAACGTGAGAATATTCATCAACACCAGTTAAAGAGAAAGTGGTTGGAGCACCTGCTTTTGTTGTAAAAAAGTTAGGTGAGATTTTATCAGTACCAACACTTAATTTAACCATACCATCTGGCAATTCCTCTTTATTCAAAAAACCAGTTTGCTTAGGAGCATTCTCACTCATCGTAACAGCGTCGTTCTGAGCAACTTGACCAGTCTCAGTTACAACAACATTGTCAGCGGTAATTGGATTAGCGCCCGGTACAACAACCTTAGCTTCGCCAACGCCCTCAACTTGAATTGTTTGTAAATCAGAGTCAGATGCAGAAACAGAAGCATCAACTGAGCCTGGTGTGTCGCCATCAGCGCCAACAGCATTATCTTCTTGATTTTCACCAACTGGATTGTTATTAGCCGGTGCATTTATATCGCCACCATCTTTCTTGTTCATCGCCATAGCGATAATCACAATCGCGACGATAATAATTACGCCAATAATAATCATCGGCATATTCTTAGACGGCTTTTTTGCCATGTCTTTTTCTTTGTTGTCCATAGTTTTATTATTTAAGTTATTTATATTATAACATTTATTCAATAATGAATCCAGGGGTTTCCTGTTGATCAACTGCCTTAGTCGGCCATAATCTCCAGTCAACACGCTTGCCAGCTAATCGGTAGGAAACGGTGGTTGGCTTATCGGAACGGAAAATTAATTTCTCACCCTCAATTAGATAATAAACTTGGGCGAAGCGACCATAGGTAGTCATTAAGACATCAACATTCTCCTCCGAAAAATCAACTGTTTTACGCCAGACCCAAAGATCGCTGCCCTCTTTTTGCTTCGCAAAGTCAACTATATATTCATATTCGCCGGCACTATTAGTTTTCTTCAACTCAAGACGTCCAAGATATTCTTCTTTAACGCCACCAACTACCGAGGAAGCGTAGGTTGAATAATTAGTACCTTTAATACGATAAAGCGGGTCAATCGTGGTAACTGTTAATTTGTTAATTCCTAAAATATTATTACCAGACATATTGAGGTTGCCGCTTAAAGCGCCACCGGTCAAAGGTAAATAATTTCCTAACAGTGCGGAGGAGGAAGTAGCATATAGCGTTCCATTATTATCAGCCATAACTACTACAGTACCGGAACCGCCTAAAAGAGAGTGGGTCGTAGCATTATCATTGCGGAAAGTTCCAGTGCCAACTACATCTAATTTATTAGTCGGGTTAGTTGTGCCGATACTGACATTGCCGGATACAAATAAATTACCTGTTCCCCAGTCACCAGAAGCAGATTTATCGTAACCAACAGAAAGCGTGCTACTTAAAATTTGAACAGGACGAGTACTGTCACCATTTAACTGCAGACCCCAATTTTCATCAATCTTAACAGTCCCTCCAGCAAAAGATAATCCTCCAGAATATGGAACCCTAATAAACCCATTTACTTCAAGTTTGTCTAAAGGATTTGTCGTTCCAATTCCGATATTAGTTCCATTATTATAAAGATTAGAATTTGAAATCCAGGCAGTACCATTGTGACGTAAAGTATAACCCGATGTTCCAGTCGGAAGAGTGGCGTTGCCTTCAGGAGTGGTGACGCCATAAAGAGTA
>CAZAAD010000027.1:0-4272 GCA_964483295.1 uncultured Gammaproteobacteria bacterium | reverse complement strand
GCTAACATCATTTTAGCAGAAAAGTTCTGCAAGATTTTTGATGGCTTCTCTATTGGTTCCAATGATTTAACGCAGTTAACGCTAGGTATTGATCGTGACTCTGGTGGAACTTTAGAAGTTATTGGTAGTTCTGATGAAAGAAATGAAGCGGTGAAGATTTTAATTAAGAATTTAATTGCGATTGCTAAGAAAAATAAGCGTAAGGTTGGTATTTGTGGGCAAGGGCCGAGCGACTTCCCTGATTTTGCCGCTTTCTTGGTTGAGCAGGGCATTAATAGCCTATCTTTAAATCCGGATTCTATTGTTAAGACCACTCTTGATATTTATAAGAAAGAAAAACAGATTAAGTTACGCCGTGGTTTCTTGAGCCTCTTCTTCTAAAACGAGATAAATTACAAAAAAGCACCCCAACTCGGAGGTGCTTTTTTATATTAATCTGAAAATTATTCAATAACTTGGATAGTAGCTCTTTTAACGCCGAACTTAATGGCGGCACTATGGTCTTTCATCCAGATATCAACTCGGTCGGGGTAGCGTTTATTCATGCGGTCGCGGACAATAAAGACGCGGTCGCCGAATAGTTCAGGAATCATTACCTTGGTGCCGAACTTTAAGAAATTGGCAGCAATTGTGTCTTCAATGCCATGTTCACAGACATTAAAGCCATTTGCTGTGATACAGGGAGAATTATCAGTTTGCCCCGGTTCGGAATTATAAGCAGTCATAGAATGAACACTGGTTCTAATGATTTTAGGGCCATTCTCCGCCTTAGTGAGCTCATTGGCTTGTTTTTGAGCAGCCAATTCTTCAATCATAGCTTGCCCAGGGGTTCTTAAAGACGCATTTTCTAAGCCAGTTACCGGCTCAATCATAATAGGAGTAGTGCTATTGTTGGTTGCAGAGCTCTGAAGGCTGCTCGCTTGTGCTTGTTTAACCGCGCTGTCAGCTAAGGCTGGAGCGTAAAACAGGACAAACTGGAATAAGCAGGCGATAATAATACCAAGAATCAGGCTCTGCTTGCTACTGAGGGGGATTATTTCTTCCCTTAAAGTCTTTATTAGTTTCATATTAGTTTAATGTTAGCCAAATAAAAAATCCCTAGCATATCATAATAATGATTATGATCAAGCCGGGATTTACTTGACCCAGTATCTTAGCATATAAAGTAAAAAAAGTCAATCCTACGTGGGGAAAAGCTGGGGATTGGTAAAAGTTTGGCGTAGGACCTCTTTATTGACAAATTCTATTTTATATGATATAATATGGGAAGTTAAAATGAACATTAACAATTAAAAAATCATAAGAAATGAGACACCTTGTAGTAATTTTGGTTTTGATGGCTGCAGCAGCTATCGGCCAGTCAGTGTTTGGTCAATCTCTGCATCAAAAAACACAGTTCAGTATTATTGAACGGGAAATTGACCGAATTAAGTCGGAAATTCTTAAAGAAGAAAAACGACTTAAAGTCGAAACAAGAGCCGAAGAGTTGGTGTTGCAACGCAAGCTCAGAATAGCAGAACAAAAGATGGACCCCCGTCGTGCCAAAAGCACAGAAGAAGTCGCTGCTGCAAAAGAAGAAGTGGCTAAGTTAAATCAGCAGATGAGTGATTTAAAAGAGTATCACAACGAAACGCCTGAGCTTGTTCAGAAAAAAGATGAGCTGGATGATTTGACGTTTAAGCGCAGTGAAATGATAGCTAACTGGTATAGTCAGGAAGAAACTCTTCCACAAACAATAACCAGGGTTAAAAAGAACCGCTACCAAAACTCTAACGTAGTAGAGCGCGAAGAACTCGTGCTCAACAAAATTAAAAACAACCTTAATGGTGCGATTGATCCGGCTGGTTCGGAAGGAGGGTATAAAGTTATCTTTGATAATAAATATGTCCTACCGACCACTTTTATCCTTCAGGGGATAGATGGCGGTGAAAAGCTCGCTGTTTCGCTTGGTGCTAAAACTAAGGAAATCCACTATGTTCTGCCGGGACGCTATTACGTTAAATACGTAGTTAATGGCCACTCCCTGCAAAAAGTTGACCCACTCACTATTGATGGATCAAAACATTTTTATGAAAGCGAGCCTTGCTTTGGGTTCGTGCAAAAAGGAAAGTAAAGCCTAAGGCTTAAAACAAAAGGGAGAATCGAATAACGATGCTCCCTTTTTTCTTTTTAATAGATTATAAATATCAACCGCTAGTTGTAGTTGTTGTGCTACCTCCGCCCCCACCTTGAAAAAGCCCGCTATTAAAGATAAAGAAAGTAATAGCGTAGGCTGATAAAACAATGATTAAGCCGATAATAGCAGCTTTTAGGGTAGAAGTAGCGCTTTTAATCTGGTCTTCATTACCAGCCGCAGTCATCCATTTAAAACCAGCGATAATGGTTAGGGTTAAGAAAACAATAGCTAATAAGCTTAAGACTATTTTAATTCCTTGAGCAACAATATTACCAACGCCAACATCGCTTAAATTGCCGGTGGCCGCTGTTTCTTCAGTCATGGTTTGTAGGTCTGTAGGATTTTGAATTAAAGCTTGGCCGTTTGTCTGACTAACAAAAATTATCATTATAGCGAGAAGCGGCAAAATAGCGTAAAAGATTTTTTTATTCATATATTTTTTATCCAGCTGTGCCAAGAACTAGTCTATCAAAAATGAAATTCCAGATAGTCCAGGCGGAAAGAGTGATTATTAAACCTAAAATTGCCGCTCGCAGAGTCGCAATTGACTTCTTTATTTTCTCATCATTACCTTCGGAGGTCATCCAATTGTAACCAGCAAAAACTGTTAAAATAATAAAAATTATACCAGTTATACTTAGCAGTGCATTGATGATTAAGCCGATAATCCGAGGAGCGGAAGCAGTAGCTGGGTCGGTTACGTAACCACCTTCGCCGGCAATTTTTTCTACTCGTTCCAAAACACGACTAGTAGGCGAGGTATCATCAGAAGAGGTTGCTTGTTGGGCAGCAACGCTAGTAGCAAGCAGAGAACAGGAGAGAGAAAAAATAATCGCAAGCGAGACAAAGATTTTTTTCATATAAGACATTTATTTTACAAGTGAACCAGTGCCTCCGACTAAGGCGCTAATTATCCAGAAGCTTAAAGCGTAGGCGACGATAATTAAAGCTAAACCAATAATTAAAGTTTTTATTTGCCGTTTTGCCTTATCAACTTTTTCTTGGTTACCAGAGGCTCTCATCCATAAATTTCCTGCTAGAAACATCAGAATAAGAAAAACGGAGCCAAGCACAGTTAGGATGGTGCGAACGACTCTGCCAATAATTGTTTCTAAAGAATCTTCGGTGGAATAGTCAGTATTTGTTGCTAGTTCTTTAAGATTATTATCGTATTGCGTTTGTTTTTCCGGTTTTAATATGCCTTGAGCTTGTACTAAAAAAGGCAGAGTGGCAATTAGTAAAAATAGTAAAATGGTAATAGTTTTTTTCATAAACTATTGAAAGCTGGTGATAATTAAATAACTAAGAGCGTAGGCTGATAAAGTAATAATCAGTCCGACGAGGGCATTGAGCAGGGTATCTTTGGCCCAGGCCACCTTATCCTCATTTCCTTGCGCTATCATCCACATAATACCAGCATAAATCATTAATCCCAGGAAGATGACGCCGACTAGTCCAAGAAAAATAAAAATTCCTCGGGAGATTAAACTATCTACCGAAGCGGCCTGGGTGCCAGTTTGAAAACCAGCTTCGTCAGCTGAACGGTCTAGACCAGTAGCTTTTCTGAAGTCAAAACCTTGTGCTTTTACTTGGTTGCCAAAAACAAAAATAGGCGCCGATACTAAAAGAAGCGCCAAATTTTTCATTATTTTATTTTTTAGCATCGTAACCATTTGTTTATCTTAGTATTTCGCCGCCGATAAATGAAGTTATGGCATAAGCAGCAAAAACGATAACTAGACCAATAGTGGCATTAATCAGTAAATTTTTTGCTTTATCAACTTGCTGAGTATTGCCTTGGGCGGTCATCCAAGTAACGCCAGCGTAAATCATCAGAATTAAGAAAATAACACCAACAAAAGATAGGGCTAAACCGACTATTTGGCCCACTTTGGATTGAACAAAAATACTATAATCAACTTTATTACCAGTTTGAGTTTCAAAAGCTGTTACTTGACCAGCGCTATCATCCAATCCTTTTAAAGGATCGCCTGTTAAAGGATCGCCTGCTTGCGCCGAAACAGACCTAACAGTAAAAAATGTTATATAGGTATAAAGAGGTAAGAGGCTGATTTTTTTGAACATAAAATCTAGAG
>CAZAAD010000026.1:0-4282 GCA_964483295.1 uncultured Gammaproteobacteria bacterium | reverse complement strand
AATGAGATGGTTTTAGCTAATAACTAAAACCGCCATATGTGTGTGCCTAAAACATGTACGTTTGCAGGGTTAATGTTACCTTTTCTGGCACGTTTTCCCCAAAAAACGTGCCTTTTCATTTATCCAAGTTTATCTACTATACAGCTATTTGACTTATATTTATAAATAATATACAATGGAACTATGATAATTTATCAGTTCCATTAGACAAATTAGATATGGATAGCTTAATCGTAAAATTATATCAATCCCCCAAGACAATCCTGACCAATAAGGATTTGGCTCTGATTTGGCAAATAAACAACGAGCAAAGCTTATATGCTAAAACTGCCTACTATGTAAAACAAAAAGCCTTGATCAGATTGACCCGGGGAGTCTTTGCTAAAAATAAAGATTTTAATACAAAAGAATTGGCAACCAGTATTTATACCCCCTCTTACATCAGCTTTGAGACTGTGCTCAGAGAAGCCGGTGTAATTTTCCAACACTACGGCACTATTTTTATTGCCGGTCCGTATGCACTGACAAAAAAGATCGACAAATCAACTTTTACCTTTAGAAAATTAAAAGATGAGGTGCTGTTCAATTCGACCGGAATTATTAATAAAGACAACCACAGTATCGCCACAACCGAAAGAGCATTTTTGGACATGATCTACCTGTTTCCCGATTATTACTTCGATAATTTAAAATCAATCAACTGGGAAAAATGTGCCGAAATGACAAAAATTTATAACAACAAGCAATTGATAAAAAGATTGAATAAATATCGCAAAAATTATGCTCAATAGAGAAAAACACCAATTAATAATGGGTCAGATTTTGAAAGACATATACACTAATGTCTCAATTAGTCCACTCTTGGGATTCAAGGGTGGTACTTGTGCCCACTTCTTTTATAATCTGCCGAGATTCTCGGTAGACTTGGATTTTGATTTGCTGGTAGTCAGCGATCAAAATCAAAAATTAGTTTTTGAAAAAATTGTAGCTATTTTGAGCAAATACGGACAGATTAAAGACCAGTACATAAAAAGATTTACAGTATTCGCTTTGCTTTCCTATCGTGATGACGACCACAATATCAAGGTTGAGATTAATGTCAGAAAGCTAGCAGAAAACATCCAAGATCACTACGAAATGAAAGAATATCTTGGCATTTCTATGTTTGTTGCTAAAAAAGATTATCTGTTTGCTAGCAAGTTATCGGCTTTGACTCTTAGAAACGAAACTGCCATGAGAGATATTTACGATATCCATTATTTTGCCAAGAGCAATTGGGATATTAACGCCGAAGTGATCAAAGAAAGAACCGATAAAACCGTAAAAGATTATTTGGCCGATTGCATCGCCTTCGTTGAGAAAGTAAAAGACAATCAGATAATGCAGGGGCTGGGCGAACTGATTGATAGCGAGAAAGAAAAAGCATGGGTTAGAAATCATTTGAAAGCCGACACTATCTTCATGCTGAAAAATTATATGTCGGTTTTAAAATAAAAAATATGCCAAAACCCCCAGAAAAAACATACTCCGAAATCGGGAAAATCAAATAAGAGATATCTGAAAAAGTTTGAGATCATTTAAACGGATGTGGAACTTCCGATTCAAGGACAAGTCCGTGATCCAGAGGATTTATATAAATTTTTAAAAGATTTGGAAAACGAGAGTATTTCCAAAGTAATCAGGATTTATCTTGATGATAAGAACCTTTTTCTCGGCCATCAAGTATTTTTAGGATCATCCCCTAAAATGTTCGATACTCAACTACTCTTTATGAATTTTTTAAAAAAAGAGAGATCATACTCGAAGCAAAAAATAAAAGATAATGTATTAAAACAGTGGATTTTTTATGTTGTGTGTTTTTCCGTTTCTGTTTTTCTTTTATTGTATTTATTTAAATATTTAAGATTATCGTTTGATCAGAATTCTTTGTTGATTGCAGTTTCAATGATATTGGGAGTAATTTTGGGACTGATTACTGTATGGGTTAATAAATTTACAAATGATTTTTTCTTAAAGACAGATAATAAAAAGAACATAGCCAGAAAAGGCTATGAAGGAGAAAAAAAGGTCTATCTTAAGTTAATAAAAATATTAGACCCAGAAAAATACAAAATACACCAAAATTTTAAAATACCTGGGGCTAAATTTGATTTTGATTTTTTAATAATAGGTCCAAAAGGAGTGGTTGTCTTAGAGGTTAAAAATAGCGACAATTCTTATATTTTTTTCGAAAGAGGAGCTATAAGAGTAAAGATTTCAAAATATTCACGAGAAGAAACTAAATTATTTGGGCGCTGCGATCATAGGGAGAAATTAATAAATTATTGTCTATATTTAGACAATTACTTAAAATCACTTGGTTTTAGCCAAATAAAAATTAGAAAAGCATTAGTTTTTGTTGATAGTAAAGTTGAAATAAAAGGGAAATCTAAGGTTTTTATTATGAGTAATATAAATGAACTTGATAAATATTTTAATACCTTAAATGAAGACAGGAGGTTTTCTCAAGATTTTTGTGAAAAAATAGATAAAAAGTTAGGATTCTCTAATTAAAACCATTCCAAGCGCGTTCCACCCTCTCCGCCAAGAAAATTTATTAGCGGAGTTAACTCATTTGTCTGTGATGAATGCGCGACCCGAGCGCCTGATAAATTGTAAATAAAAACAACGATTTTTGCGGTCGCTGTTTTTTGTAAAAATCAGTTCTTCAATAAAGTCAGTTTTTGAGATATAATATAAGAGAATGAACAACTCAAATATAAAAACCAAGATCTTATATTGGATCCCAAAAGTTTTAGCAATATTATTGGGGATATTTTTTATTGTATTTGGTGGATTTGACGATAGCCCGGGGTTACAGGGGCTTGGCCTTATTTTAATTATTACCACTATCATCATTGTACTTAGAAGCAAGAAGAGGGACAAACAACTATGATTCTTGAACATTCTTCAAAAAATAAAATAGCTTTGCTCGTCATTCCAATTATTATTTTAATATTGGGGATTTTTGTATTTTTTTATTCGCCAGTGATTTTTCAAGAAGGCAATCCTTGGCCACAGATTAAAGGCATTGTCCAACTAACTTTTGGCAAGTCAGATATGGTTAAACTTTCCGGCTCGGATAATACGTATTTAACGAAAAGCCAAAACGGGCCTATGGCCGTTGAAGCATTTATGAAAGGCCGTGGATATGAATATACGGATCAAATGGGATCGGGATATTTTTATAAATCATCTGATAGAGCCATTGTTTTAACTAGGCGCCAATATAGTCGGTCTTATGTAATCTGGACCATTACCGAAAATAACGATTCTGAGCCTGACAATGATTTATGGACGACGATTACCAATGATCAGGATATAACGTTCCAATATCCTAAAGAACTGCTAGCAAAATATGTGAGCGTTGTTGACTGGCCGCCTCTCATTAAAATGGAAACCGGAACATATTCATGCGAAACCACGCCGCAAGAGTTAAGTAGTATGTCGGATATTACTTCGGAGAGGCTGGTCGACAATAGAACCTATTGCGTAAATATAAAAAATGAGGGTGCGGCCGGTAGCGTTTATTCCTCATACACTTATACTACCGCCAAGGGGGGCAAGCTCGTAAAAGTTAGCTTTACTCTGCAATACCCTGATTGTAATAATTACGACGAAAAACAGAGAAATGATTGCACCAGCGAACGGGAGGCTTTTGATATTGATTCCATTGTTGATCGGATAATCCAGGCAATTAAAATTAAATAAAATATGACTTCATACAAGCATACCCAAATTGGATATCTGATGATAATAGTCACATTGGCCGTGCTAATTCTTTTTGCCTTGGCTCAGTATATGGTCAGATCTGAGCTACCATCTGTCGATTCTGGCGCAAATTTTCTCGTTACAGCCATAATGGTTTTTATTATATTTTTTCTTTCGTCGGTGGCAACGCTAACAGTATCTATTGATGACAAATATATTCGGATTAAATTTGGTTATGGAATTTTTAGAAAAAAGTTTTTACTAAGTGAAATAGTATCAGCCAAGCAAGTAAAGAATCATTGGTATTACGGCTGGGGTATACGATTTTGGTTTTGGCCACGGATGTGTATTTACAATGTTTCTGGTTTTGAGGCGGTAGAAATAGCTACGAAAAACGGAAAAATTTATCGCCTGGGGACAGATGCTCTAAGCGAACTAGAATCAGCTATTAAGCAAGCGATACGTATTTAATATGGAGGGTACCCCAAACACTAGACACTTTCTCCATGTGCTTCTAAACTAGAAACATATG
>CAZAAD010000025.1:0-4677 GCA_964483295.1 uncultured Gammaproteobacteria bacterium | reverse complement strand
TGGAACCGGCCGTATAAGTTAAGGTATAGGTATTGATAGCAAAATTAGCCGTTACTGATTTATTGGCCGTGACATTAGTATCAGTTCTGGGATTAGCGGTGGAACCATCAGACCAATTTACAAAGTGATAGCCGGTATTAGCTACGGCCGTAACTGCTGTACCACTGGCCCCATGATTAACAACCTGTGAAGCGATGCCTGTTAATGAACCATTGGAACCGGCCGTATAAGTTAAAGTATAAGTATTGATAGCAAAATTAGCGGTGACTGATTTGTTCGCGGTTATATTAGTATCAGTTCTAGGATTAGCGGTTGAGCCATCGGACCAATTTACAAAGTGATAGTTAGCATTAGCAACGGCGGTAACGGCTGTACCACTCGCCCCGTGATTAACAACCTGCGAAGCGGTACCGGTTAATGAACCGTTGGAACCAGCCGTATACGTTAAAGTATAAGTATTGATAGCAAAATTAGCCGTTACGGATTTATTAGCGGTAACATTAGTTTCAGTTCTCGCCGCTGTTGCTACCGCATCAGACCAATTAACAAAGTAATAACAAGCATTAGGAACGGCGGTTACCTGAGTACCGCTACCGCCATGCAACACATTCTGCGGAGTAGTTCCGGAAATTGTTCCGCCTGTTCCAGCAGTATAAGTTAAAGTATATCCAGTAACTACAAATTGTGCCGTCACTGATTTATTGGCCGTAACATTAGTATCGGTTCTGGCCGCGGTCATAACACCATCAGACCATTGCGAAAAAGAATAGCCGGTATTTGGGACAGCGGTAACCTGAGTACCACTTGCACCATGATTAACAACTTGCGAAGCGGTACCTGTTAATGAACCACCCGAGCCAGCCGTATAAGTTAAGGTATAGGTATTGATAGCAAAATTAGCGGTCACCGATTTATTGGCCGTGACATTGGTATCAGTTCTCGGATTACTCGTTGAACCATCAGACCAATTTACAAAATGATAACCAGTATTAGGCACGGCCGTAACTGCCGTACCGCTAGAACCATGATTAACAACCTGCGAAGCAGTGCCTGTTAATGAACCGTTAGAGTCCGATGTATAAGTTAAAGTATAAGTATTGATAGCAAAATTAGCGGTTACAGATTTATTGGCCGTGACATTAGTATCAGTTCTCGGGTTGGCGGTTAAACCATCAGACCAATTTACGAAATGATAGCCAGTACTAGGCACAGCCGTGACCGCCGTACCATTAGAACCATGATTAACATATTGCGTTGCGGTACCCGTTAAGGAGCCGCCCACACCGGCATAATATAATAAGGTATATTGATTAATGACAAAATTCGCGGTTAAAGTAGCATCAGACTGAACATTAGTATCAGTTCTCGGGTTGGCTGTAGAAGCATCAGACCAGTTAACAAATGAATAGCCGGTATTAGGGACGGCTGTAACTGCTGTACCGCTACCACCCTGCGGAATATCTTGAGACAATGTACCCGTTAAACTTCCACCAGAACCAGCCGCATAAACGCGAGTGTAAACTGTCTGCGACCCACTAATAACCGCATAACCCGCAGAACCATTACCCGGCTTAGAACTTTTAGTTGCAGCGCCGCCACCGCCGCCATAACTTGACCCATTGACGCCTGCGCCATTAGTAGCAGTCGAACCAGCACCACCGGCACCGCCATTATTAGCTTTAGCAGCACCGCCATTACTAGTAGAGCCATTATTACCAGTACCAGTACTACCAGCACCAGAACCGCCGCCGCCACCATAACTTCCTGATACCCCAGCGGCACCACTACCACCGGCATAAACAACATCACCAACGCCTCCAGACGTGGAACCGGTACCGCCAGCGCGACCACTAGCATAAGACCGACCAAAATCACCACCTTTAGCAACAACGGAAGTTCCATTAAAAGTAGAGTCTTCGCCAACCGTACCGTTTGCACTAGCGGCACCAAGACCACCGGCGCCAATAACGACATTATAAGAATTACCAGGAGTAACGGCGACCACTTTACGAACATATTGACCACCGGCACCGCCACCGCCACCATATTTATTATAAACACCGCCACCACCACCGCCACCACCGCCACCCCAAAGTTCAACCGTTACCGAGGTAACGCCTTCAGGTACTGTAAAACTGCCGCTAGCAGTAAATGTTTCAGAAAAAGGCTGAGACGAAGAAGCGGAAACTTGATTTCCAGAAAAAATATTACCAGAAAATACTAGCAATAAAAGCAAAACAGCATAATTAAGCCGGCGACCGATTTTTATTTTTTTAGAGCTTTTCATACGCTCAAAATTATTTTATCTGACTAATACCTTCAAATTTTATCTGACTGTCATTACCCCCGTCTCTCCCCTGTCTTTATGTCCTGGAACTTCACAAAAAAATGTATATGTTCCCGCTGCCGGAGCATTAAAAGTAATCGCCCTGGTTTCACCAGGCATCACTCCTAAAGAAATAGCATTAAGCACCGGGTCATCAAATCTTAAAACATGAACCTGGTCGTCAATCGCAGTCAAGGAAATAGTAGTCGGAGCACCCGCTCGAGCAGAAATTTCTTTTGGACTAAAGCCAGCTGCGCTTCCATTAATATTAATTGCATCTGAAGTGAGATCCGTCTTATCAAGAGCTTGAGTAACTTTTGGTGCTTCAGCTGAACCAGGGGCAACCGTATTATCGGCTACTTCCCCTTCGTAAGTCATAACCGTATCATCTAAACTAATCGGACTAGCCCCAGGAATTTCAACACGGGCATCTTTTAAATTTTCATTAGTTTGTAAGGCGTATTTAATATTAATATCCTCATCAGTTATTGGCCCCTTAATTTCGTAGCCAACCTTAGGAGCTTCTTTCTCTTGATTAAAATTTAAATCAAGGCGATTGCCTAATTGAAAACTGGTCGGCGATTTAGAATAAGTGAAAAAAACAATCGCGCCAACTAGAATAACCAGGGCAACAATTAATAAAGCTAAAGATTTTTTATTGAATTGCATATTTTTATCAATTTTTATTTAAATTTATTGCAAATTAATCAAAGCTTTAACAACTCCCTGCTTATCATTCATATCTTCTAAAGCTTTACCAATAACTGTGCCGATAATTGCATTATTAGTTCTCATCGCGTGTCCAGCAACATTAGAAGTAGTAAGTAAATCACCACGCTTGATGCTGCCATTAGTATTTACAACCTTAACATCAACCACTCCGACCATAGCCACAATCGCTTTTTTCGCACTCTGAACTTGACCAGCAACAATAGACGGGCTATTAGAAACAACGCCGACAACCATCTGATCATAAGCTTTTTTACTGGCTTTAACCGACTTATAGCCGCTATCAGCCATAATGACGACTGTACCTGGTTCAATTTCTTCAGTCACAGTAAATTCTTCGGCAAAGTCAGAACCAGTCTGAGTGCTTAAAGTTCCAGAGATGCGGACATTGCCGACAATATGTAGTTTTTCTAACGGATTAGTTGTACCAATACCAACATTAGTGCCGGTATTATATAGGTTAGAATTTGAAATCCAAGCTGTACCGTTATGTCTTAGGGTTTGGCCAGTAGTACCAGTTGGTAAAGTGGCAGTTCCTTCAGGAAAAACCGCTGAGGTTGTAGTAGCGTATAAAGTACCAGTATTATCAGACATCACTAAGACATTTCCTGAACCTCCGAGTAGTGTATGTGTAGTAGCGAGTGAATTACGAAGAGTTCCGGTGATATCTAGTTTGGTGCCAGGATTGGTGGTGCCGATACCAATATTTCCAGTATCTCTTCCTATAGTTAATCTTGTTATTAGCGTTGTTGTGCCAAAAGGTCTAGATTCAATTAAGAAATTATTTGTTGCCGCTCCATCATAAAATAATTTAAAACCATTACCACTGCTACTCCCGCTTTCATACATGCCAAAACCAGCAGATTGATTAACAGCTGCTAACAAGTTAACCAAGGCGTCGTTTGCTGAATAAACTTCTAGTTTTGAACCAGGATTATTAGTTCCAATTCCGACATTCGTTCCATTATTATAAAGATTTGTATTTGATAACCAAGCAGTTCCGTCGTGGCGCAAGGTTGCTCCAGTTGAGCCGGCAGGCAACAAGGCTGTGCCTGTTGGATTAGCGGCGGAATATAAAGTACCAGTATTATCAGCCATGACTAATACATTACCAGCACCACCTAATGACGAATGAGTAGTTGCCAAAGAATTGCGAAAAGTGCCGGTTATGTCTAGTTTAGTGCCGGGGGCGGTAGTGCCGATGCCGACGTTTCCGGAACTATTTATGCTTAATGACGGTGAATTAACCGCCGTAGCTGAATATGTTGTAAAATCTAATCTAGTTGGAATATAATTGCCGGCAACAGCATCTTGAGTCCCCATAATATAAGCACCATTTGCAAAAGAACCATTAACATTAACACCCTGAATGTTAAATAATCCAAGATATGTTCCATTCGTAGTAGTGGTTCTTGTGCCCAGAGTATCACTAAGAGACCTCCGTACATATACTCTTGGGGTATTTACATTTAAAGATGAATATACTTCATTAGCAATAACTGAAGTTGCAGCACTTTTTGCGATAGTCAACATTTCACTCGGATTTGTCGTCCCAATCCCGACGTTCCCATTAACATCTGTCTTATAAACAGTCGTGCCGTTAGCGGTCCAACCGCCAGCCG
>CAZAAD010000024.1:877-8682 GCA_964483295.1 uncultured Gammaproteobacteria bacterium | reverse complement strand
CCGCCATCAGAAAAACAGATACTTTAAAATTACTATTCCTAGTGCTCTGGGAAACTAAATCCCTTGATAACAAGAAGTATTTGATGATATCTGAAAAAATTAACGAAATTGGCCGTATGCTCGGCGGTTGGTTAGGGCAAATTGTAAAACAAAACTCCTCTATCAAAAGATAGGGGAGTTTTTGTGAGACTTGCGAAACGACGAAAGCAAAACCATTGCTACGATTCCACTTGTTGTCAGGGTTGTCATAGTTCGTGTTCAACCAGGAACCATCGTCATTGCGATTAACGTTCAGCAGTTTAGGATCGCCGTCAGAATTATGCAAAATACCGCCCGTTGCACCGCCCTTCGAATACTCGAATAGGCTGAATATTATTCGGCATAATAATGCCATAGTATTTCGCACCAAGTTTCGTTAAATAACACCATTATTTTACTCTACCTATAGCCTTGGCCGAAGGTATTCTCAAAATAATAACGTTCATCACAGTGGTCATCAACCTTAATCGATGACATATTCACTTTGATTAATACTATTTTAACATAATCGAAAAATTTATAAAAAAATAGTCTCGAATCGCTTACGCAATCCGAGACTAAAAGGACTAAAGTCTAAGGACTAAAGTCTAAAGTCTAAAACCTAAAAACTCAAAGAGTCAAAAGGCTAAGAACTAGAAACTTGCGAAACGACGAAAGCAAAACCACTGCTACGATCCCACTCGTAGCCAGGGCTGCCATAGTACGCGCTCAACCAGGAACCACCGTCACCGCGATCAACGCTCAGCAGTAGAGGATCGCCGTCAGAATCTTTTATTGGTTCGTGCATTGCAACGATCCAATAAAGTCCCATAGCTTCAAGTTCTTTATCGGAGAACTTTTCCCTGATAAGACAAGCTATTTCAGCGTTTGGCGTAGAAAGTTTGCGGTTCTTAGCTTCTTTACGGATATTTTTAGTTATCCGGTCATTGTCGCTAAAAATCTCTCTCTTGAGAACAGCAATTTCGGTTGTCACTCCTGATGTCGGTTTAAAACTTTTTGAGCGTAAAATACTTTTAGCGTAATCACTAACTCTAAAGCCTTTGCTTTCCAAGCGGGCAATCCACTGTTCGCCGGTGGTGCCATCAGATGTAACCGAAAAACGGATAACTCCATCTTTTTCAGTCCATTTGGTTTTAATAACTGTGATTTTGACTTCTCCGGCGTTTACCATGCGGATGGCTTCATTAGGGTCATCAATCCCTGTTTGCTTCATGATGTTGTTTACTAAGGCATTTAATTTGCCTGTCTCAACGTTCTGGATAGTAAATAAATATTTTTCCATGATTTTCTCCTTGCGCTACATTGCGCTATTTTACTTTCCTCAACTCCGAGGCGGAACTGACAACCATTTTGGTCACAGCCAGGAAATGGCTAAATTATTAACCATCTTTTGGCTGCGACCAATTTCACAAGCTAGTTTTTAAAGATCATATTACAATAAACACATTATATCATGTGAGTCAATATTTGTCAAGCTCAGCATGTTAAAATTCTCCCCGGGGTCGGATACGTCGAAATATTTATTAGCCAAAAAATCCATGATTTTACGTCACCATAGCGTCACACATTCATTAAAAACCGTTATTTATTCTGGTCTTTTTAACAAAAAACAGGCTAATATTAGCCTATTTTATACTTGCTCGGGGTCGTGGACGAAGTTCGAAATAGTGTAGCTAAACTTAGATAATAATTATAGACACGATCCTGTCTCTAAAGAGTAATGCTCAGTTATAAGGAAAAATCTAATAAATACTGGCTAACTCATCAATATTTAAAAAGGTTATTTATAAATATTATATTTTACATTTTTCCAACATAAACCTCAAAAGCCATTCTCATTAAAGCAATTATAAAGATGATAATTCCTTCCCTACGACTAATCTTCCAACCGCTTCTCATAAATATTAATAGAAGAAGAATGGTGGCTATTAACATGATAACAGAAAAAAAAGAATCAGCTATGCCAAAAATTTGCCCCTTTGACATTAGTGTAATTGGGGCGATAACGCTACTTATTCCTATTATACCAAAAGTGTTAAAAATATCGGAACCAATCACATTGCCGACAGATAAACCAAATTTCTTCTTTAAGGTAGCAATTATTGAGGTGGCCATTTCGGGCAAACTTGTCCCAGCAGCAATGATAGTTGCCCCAATAGCCCAAGAAGAAATTTTGAAGTACTCAGCAATAAAAACAGCAGACGAAACTGTGAAATCAGATGATTTTACCAAAATAGCTAAACTGATTATAAAGATTAAATAGTCTTTCCAGGTCGCAACTCCTCCATCATCTTCCTCCGTTTGAATGTCTTTCTTGACCCAAAGAAGGGTTAAATATGAAACTAAACTAGCTAATAAGATTAGTCCTTCCCAAAAAACAATTTTAAGATCCCACATGAAAAAAAGAATCATGATTGTGGAGATAAAAAGAACCACCCCATCTCGTTTAACCATTTTTTTAGGAATTGCCTGTGGCGCAATAATAGCAATTAAACCCAAGATGAATCCCAAATTAAAAATATTAGAGCCAATAACATTCCCAATAGACAAATCCCCTTCGCCCTTTAAGGCGGCGAAGGCGGAAACCGCTAATTCCGGGGCAGATGTGCCAATAGCAACAATAGTTAAGCCAATAAACATTTCAGAAACTTTCCATTTTCTAGCAATTTTTATACTAGAATTAACAAGGTAATTTGCTGCAAATCCCAAAGTTATCAATGAGACTATTAAAATCAAAATTTGTGCTGCCATATTTTAATTCTTAAAATTATTTTTTATTTATATTATTAACTTTATAAATTCATTATAACATATTTTAAGTTTAAAAATAGGACATGGATTCGAACCGATATTGACCAATAAAATCAAGGTATTTCTATAGATTACTATAAATTATCCCAAATATCCCAAAAAAGTTCGAACCACTTTAGAACTTAAATGTTTCTAATATTAAAACAAAAATAGGCCTTAAAAGCCTGATTTTGTGTTTTGCTCGGAGTTTGGGATACAATTGGAACGGTTTTTACTAAAATTGTTTCTATTTAATAATTATAATTGGTGCTTTATACACCTCTATTAATAAATTTATTATATAACCAAGCAGCACTACTATTGTGTTAAACAATGCAATTCCAACAGGTAGCCAAAAGTTTTTTTCTTCTTTTCGCTGACTATCTGTTTTAAAATTATTCTTAATAAAACTATATAATGTAAAATTGATTTTAAATTTTGATTCCCATACTTTTTTCAGGCCATCAAATGCAAATTCAATTCTTTCGTGAATATTATCTGTTCCGTCGTAATTAGTGGGGTCAAGACCCGGTACCATCAGGACAGATTTTTGCTTCCATAGTACAGACCACGTTAGTATTAGAATTTTTAATGTTATTGGAATTAACCGATAGACGCCAAATAGAAAAATTTAAAACTCCAGCAAAACTAACCCAAAGAATATACGGGATAAGTAAATAGGCGGCCCCACGAGAAATTTTAGAAAAAGCGATAATTGTCGCGAGAATTGCTAACCAAAGAATAATGATCTCCAAAAAAGCTGCTCCCGGATTATGTAATCCAAAAAATATAATTGACCAAAGAGTATTCAGAACTAATTGACCGAGAAAAATAGCTAAAGCCAAACGAACAGATTTTTTCTCTAATCCTTGGCGCCAAATCAAAAAGGCGGCAATACCCATCAAAAGAAAAAGGCCCGTCCAAACTGGAGCAAAAAGCCAATTAGGAGGACTAAAAGTCGGCCGAGCTAAAGTTGCATACCAAGTTGAAATAGCGGGGGCAGTAAAAAGAGAACCGATAATTCCCGCTAGTTCAGCGACGACAATAGAAATAATGAGTTTAAAAAAATTATTAATTTTCATAATGTAAAAGGTTATTATTAATTATTTTTTAAAAATTAATTATTTGTCGGAATCTTCTCCGCGATGAAAAAGTCTGTCTTTATACTGCTGGCGCATATTATTTACAACTTTTTCCAAATCCTTTCTATCTTCCCAAGTAAACTTACTACCTGCAGTTTTTACTAACTTTCTCGACTCTTTTAAAATAGCTAATCTGTCTTGTCGACTAATTGAAGTTTGTGAACCGACAAGTTTATTCTTAAGCCGATCAGCTATCAAGCCATGTATCTGTTTAATATTGCCCATGGAAAGATTTTTAGTAACCGTATATTTGCCCGCGATTTTTAATTTCATTAACTGACCCTTAAGCCCACTATATCGTTTAGTACCCAACTCTTTATGATAAGAGCCTTCGGTTAAAAGCCTTCCTTTACCGATTTCTTCTACATCAATATTATCAAAAGCACTTCTAGTGGTATTACTAACGGGACGAGACGGGCCAGGATGAGTAACTCCGGGACTAGGAGCTGGGCCAAGATTATTCAACGGACGGATACTATTAAAACTACCCCCGGTCGGTCTCAATCCTCCCCCCAGGCCTCCTCCTAAAGTGTTTATGGGTCTAATTGGCGGTAAATTTAATGACATTATTTTATAAAAAATTTAAATTTAGAATCTTTTTATTCTCATTAAACCGGAAACCGGAACTATCTCTATTCCCTTTTTCTCTATGTTATCAAGTAATAGATTCATTCCTAGGGAATCCGAGGACATGTGGCCGGCGATGATAACATTGATGTGATATTTCTCTGCCTCTTCGCGATGTTCATCACTCATGTGCATGCCAACGACCGTTCCAATTCCATAGTGAGACATTTTTTCATAAATATCTTTTGAGCCAGACGTGCCTCCAGTTATTTCTGTAAATACAACCTTGCCCAAATAATTTTCCGGAGAGCCGACAAAAATTTTAGGACCGCTTTTTATTTCAACGGCGGCTTGATATTCCGGAACTGTTTTTAAAAGCTCCATTAAATCTTCAACCGTTTCTAATTCATTTTTATTTTTTTCATATAAATCAACTAAAAAACGAGCCGCTAAATTATCAGCCGGGGTATGAATACACATCAAATCTAAACCAATAATTTTGGCAAAATCAACAGTTCGATTATGGTTAGCCGGGGAGAGACGACGATTAACTTCAGAAATGCGTAGTTTTATTAACGACTGAGCAATATTAATAGGGATTCCGCAATCAGCTAATATTTCCGCCTGCATAGACATAACTTCATGCAATCCGGCTAAAGCCGTCCCCTGAGGATGATGCGCTAGCACTAAGTCGATATCGCCCAACTGTTTGGCTAATAATAATTCGGAGCCATCAATATCAATTCCGGCCATTATTTTTTTAATTTCCTTATTATTGGTATTTAAAACACGCGAATCAGCATAAGGATTAAGCAGACTTTCTTTATCAATTTCTTTTTTTTCTTTAGGGGCCGCCTCTTTGTATTTTTTATTAAGATTAGCTAAATGGTTTTCTACTTTTTTCTGGCCCCGTAAGTCAGATTTTATTCCCTCTGAAATTGCGAGATCGTAAATTTGTTTAGTTGTCATATTATTTTAATCAGTTTATATATAATAATTGTATACTAAAATAGTAATTTATAGAATAGATACTGGCTTTTTCCTTAATTCGTCAAGTGTCGATAAAAAATGCAATAAAAACGACTATGTCTACAATATGAACTTAATTTATGCTAAGATGATTATATAAAAATTTATTTTAAATTATTATGAAAAATTGTATTAACTGGAAATCATTTTTTATTCTATTAAGCTTAAGTCTAATAAGCGTAGCCTGTGTCTTCCCTTATATTATTTCTCTTCAGGGAGAGATATTGGCAAAAATTGGCCAACCAATTGAGCTTATATTTTTTATGCAATTGGCTCAAAGCTTAATTCTTTTTTCCGTGGCGATATTTTTGGGTCTATTTTTTGCTAAAAAAGTTAATTTCAAACTTCCTTTAATTGAGGCGATATTAGAAAAAGGAGACTACAAAAAAATTCTAAAAAATATTTTAGGAAAATCAATTATTGCCGGCGCGGTGGCGGCCATCCTTATTTATATCGTCGACATTCTTTTTACTATTCTGGGGGCGGCTATCAGCACCCATCAAAATTATGCTCCGGCTTGGCAAAAACTTTTAGCGGCTTTATATGGGGGAACAACCGAAGAAATATTGATGCGCCTGTTTCTAATGACCTTTTTTGTTTGGTTAATCAGGAAAATATTTAAACAAAAACAGCCCACAAAAACCAACATAATAATTTCTATTTTTCTCGCCGCTATTATATTCGGCTTAGGGCACCTGCCCTTAACGGCTTCTTTAACAACCTTAAATCCACTAATTATCAGTCGAGCAATTGTTTTAAATGGTATCGGCGGAGTTATTTTCGGCTGGCTTTTTTGGAAAAAGGGCCTTGAGTCCGCAATGATAGCCCACTTTACGGCTGATATTTTTCTGCTTACTCTTTTACCTTTATTATTTAAATAATCCGATATTATTTGAGCGGATTAATAAAACAATTTACTTCTAATAATTAAAACACCCCGTCGGGTGTTTTAATTTTTTATATTCAAATAACTGATTATTCGCTTTAATTTTGAGTCGTCAAAACGGAAATTGTCTCCCATTTATTATCTATTAAACGAAGTGCTCGCTGTCGAGAAATATTATAGGATTGCCAGGACTGATTGGAGGCCGATTCATGATAATTCCTTAAAGCAGCGGCCACTTCTTTAGATAATTGACGACCATCTTCATCTTTTACTTCCGGCCAGTCTAATAAGGGAATGAGAGGCGGTACGGCGTCAGCCGATAAAGATGAAAGATATTCGATATCCAGCGTTCCACTTTTTGTAAACTGATCAATATTTTTTCTAGTAACAAAGGCATCGGGATTCAGTAAATTAAATAGAACAAAAAACGCTACAACTGATAAAAACATTCCAAAAATAAAGGGACGATCTTCGACGTTTTTTATTATTTTATAACCTAGCCATAAAAATATGGCCGCCAACCAAATAATGAAAGCTTGTACCAAAATACGAAGCAGGGTAAAGCCGTAAGCTTGTTCGTAAATGCCCAATCTTAGAAAGGCTGAAGCCATAATAACTAAAACCAACATTATTAATATGCCTGTCAAAAATTTAAATAAACCGCCGGATTTATTTTCACTACGCTCAATATATCTTTCGGCCAGAAAAATCAAACCAAAAGTCAGTAAAGCCACTCCAATCAATTCTCCAAATCCCTTATGAGCATATTCGGCATAAGTATACCCCAGCTGAGTTATCGCTTCATGACCGGCAAATAAATATTTAATTTGGACAACAACAAAAGCCAAAAACAGCAGACTTAGAGTTGTGAATAAAATCCCGGCCTCGATATTTCCAAATTTATAACGTCGCCCAATCGAAGAAAATTGAAAATCCTTTGGACTAGCATTTTCTAAAATATAAGTATAAACGCCAAGCCATAATCCGGAAAAAATAACTGCCAAAATAATTTGGGCGATCGCATCGGGATTAATATTAAAATTGAACTTGACCATACGCACACACCGGGCCGTATAACAAAAAACTGCCTATAAAGCAGTTAAATAAACACTTGTGCCTTCGGCAGGAATCGAACCTGCATTCCAGAATTAGAAGTTCCGTGTCCTATCCATTGAACGACGAAGGCAATAAAAAAACCGCAAATAACCATTCAGATAAAATGGTTAAATAGGCGGTTATTGTCTTCGTCTTAATTTCATAGTTATATCTTAGCAAAATAAAAGAAAAAATCAATATGCTATATAAAAACATTAAAAGAGAATTTGATTATATTATTTGGCTTCGAGAAAGAA
>CAZAAD010000024.1:0-708 GCA_964483295.1 uncultured Gammaproteobacteria bacterium | reverse complement strand
AAAGTCGCCAAACGCCGAACGAAAGAAGAAATAATGAAGCAGATTAAAGAATGCGCTAACAAGGCTTTTCAAGTTGAAGTAATGAGAGATTTTTCCTTGCGCCGGACTAGATCAAGAATAGTCCGTCTAATAAACGCTAATCCTGACTTAAAAGTATTTGTCACACTAACCTTTGATTCTGATGTGCCTAGCCTAGTTGAAGCCAATCCGATATTTAAAAAATTCATTAAAAGATTAAAAAGAAAAAGACCAAATTTAAAATATATCGCTATTCCCGAATTTCAATCAGATAACGATTACTATGGACGACCAAAACCAAATGGCGGCGCCGTTCATTACCATTTATTAGTTAATTTTGAAATGGCATCTGATGAATTAAAAGCTATTTGGCAATTATTATAACCATCTTTAAAGAAGTAAAAGAATTTATTGCTAATGCAATCGGCAATACTCCACCATTATTTGAAAAATCATACCGTTCTGACTGGCTGGGAAAAATTCAGTATCGGCTATACGGTTTCTAAATTTACCTTTGAAAAATAAACATAGTTCCCGCTCTTGTATGGAAATTACACCCGGCTTCATGAAGGAATTCAAGAAGCTGTATCAGAAGATCTTTAAAATTGAAATAAGTGACGAAGAAGCCTATAAACAGGCCGCTGACTTATTATGGTTAGTGGAGCAGACCTATAAACCAATGACAAAATC
>CAZAAD010000023.1:0-8691 GCA_964483295.1 uncultured Gammaproteobacteria bacterium | reverse complement strand
TGGGCATGGACTGGTCACAGCTAGGCTGGATATTTTCTTTTATGCTACTGCCCTTTATCTTGTTTGAAATACCGGCAGGGATTGCCGCTGATAAATATATAGGCGAGAAAGAATTGCTGCTACTAGGCATCTTCATTCTTATTTTATCTTTATTACTTTTTTCTTACCTAACAACCACTTCGGCTTTAGTTTGGGCGGCTGCTTTATTTTTCAGCCGGACTGGAGCTGCGCTGATTGAGGCAATGCGCGACTCTTACTTCTTTAAAAAAATTAGCGATCGCGATCTTGGTTTTATTAATATCTTCCGCATGACTGGGCCTATCGGTTATATTCTTGGCGCCGGCACAGCAGCTGCTACCATTGCTTTCTTACCAATTAACTATGTATTTTTAGCCTTTGCCGTCATCATGTTGCCGGCTTTCTATTTCGCCGCCTCCCTTAAAGACACTAGATAACGAAGATTGACTTTTATCACTGTATCTTATAATATAAAAACGAAAATAAGGCGTGCGGGTATCGTATAATGGCTTTTATATCAGCCTTCCAAGCTGAGGATAGGGGTTCGATTCCCCTTACCCGCTCACAAAAAAACAGACTCTTAGGTGGGTCTGTTTTTTAATATTAATCCTTTAGCTATTTATTTTTATTCTGTCTGAAGACTAGCGTTAATAAAATTAACAAAAAAACCGCATGCATAAAAAAGTCAGTTGGCTCAGGGTCAAAAACAAAAAGTTTATGGGCGTTAACTACAATTTCTTGTCCATTAACTGCTAAAGCGGAGATTAGAGCAATAACTAAGAAAACGATAAATAACCAGGAAACCAAACGAGTTCGTTTTCCTAGGAACAAAAAAATTCCGCCACCAAGCTCAATCGCTAAAATAATCCAAGTTAAAAATCCTGGCAAATTGAGCGCAGCTAATTCAGCAGTAGCAGCGGCAGGATTTAAAACCCTAAACAAGCCAGCTGAGAAAAAAATCAAGGCCAAAGATATGCGCAACCAATTACTAGGAGCAAAGAAACTACTCTTTAAATTTTCCGAAATCATATTTAATAATCTGTTTTTTTATTCTGCGATTAGTCATGGTAAAAATCCCCATGCGCAACCATTTAAAACCTGATTGAAAAAAACCTTCTTTTTCTATACGACGAGAAGAATATAATATTTTAGCAGCAGTTAACATTCTAAATTTTCCCAAATGAACAGCGCGCGCGCAATAATCATAGTCTTCGGCCAAAACAACTTCTAAGTCAAAACCATTAATTGCTTCATGAACACTACGCTTGGACATTATCCCTGCGCCAATAGCTGCTGGGTGTTTAGTATACTGCTTAAAACGACAAATGGCGTTGGAAATAAAAGAATATATATTATAATGAGGACGATTGGGATTAAATTTTATATAAAAACCAGCAATCGCTAAATCTTTTTTTATAAACTCTTGATAAACATCAGGTAAAAAACCGTCAGGCAAAACCGAATCGGCATCTAAAAACAAAAAGATTTCGCCCTGCGCAATTTTTGCACCATTGTTGCGCTGCACGGAAGGATGACGAAGAGACGAGTCAACGACTACGCGGGCCTGAAAGGATTTAGCAATGGCCTCCGTCTTGTCGCTTGAACCACCATCAGAAACAATAATTTCGTAATCAGTAAAAGCTTGCTGCTTAATAGAAGTAAGTAGGCGCGGTAAATATTTTTCTTCATTAAGCGTTGGAATAATAATCGACAGCATACTTCTAAAAAATAGTGCGCGCTAATTCCCAAAACTCTGGGCGGCCATTTTTATACTTATAATACCACCACTCAACTCCCCATAAGTAAGCCTTATTAAATCCAATGTTAATTCCATATTGCAAATTGGCCTTAAACTGTTCTAAGTCAAAAGACTTAGCCGCTTCTTCCTCAGAAAGATAGATGATGCTGCCATGAGGCACCCAGGGCTCAGCTTGAAGTTCAATAATCACGCGATTTTCTTTTTCTACCCCCACTAACTTAGCTTTTAAGCGATAAAACCAGGCCGGAATTGGATAACGAACATAACCAGTACTCTTTCCCCAGACAACCCGATAAACCGTGCTGCCAAAAATATCTGCTAATTTTGCCTCCTTGCGCCACAAACTGAGTTCACCAGTAGCTGAAATCATAACCGGCCTATTATCTAAGCGCTTAACAGTCTCTAATTCTTTCTCAAAAAACCAATCATCACTGGACGGACAAACACCGAATTCGTTAAAAAATGGTTCATTCTCTAATTGCCAGGCCACAACAGACTCCCGATCTTTATAATGATTAACAGTGGCTTCTAGCATTCTCACCACTTTAGCTCTTGTTATTTCTAAAGACTCTTTATTCGTCCACTCAGGCGCATGGCATTCCGGCCAGCGTGGCAAACGCCAACCAATATTAATAATAAAATTTACACCACGTTTTTCACCCTCGCTAATAATATAATCATATTTAGAAAAATCAAATTCTTTTTCATTCTTTTCAATCTCATCCCAATAAATTGGCAGTCGTATTTCTTTAACCTGCAAATCATCAAGAATAGCTAGATAAACTTCCTGCCAATCAAGCCCCATCTCGCTACAAAACTTGGTTGAAAAAGTAACTCCAAAAAAATCTGGCTCATGTTTTAAATCTCTGTTGACGGGATAATTATTGGCGACTTTAAAAAAATAAAAAAATATCAATAAAACAAAAACGGCAATCAAAGCAACTAAGCAATAACGATTGCGATAACACCAACAGTTTTGACAAGAAAATAATTTAATAATCTTTTTGAAAAACATAACTTTATATATTCCGGCCTAATTAACGAGCAATAAAATATAAACCAATAGCAACTAAAATTATCGCTCCAGTTTTTTGCAAAATTATGCGCCAAGAAAAATTTTCTTTAAATAGTTTTGGCGATAGTAAAGCTAAAATAGCACTGATAGCTAATAAAAAAGCGTATTGAAAACCTTGCAGGGCATTCACAATTGCGACCGGCCCCAAAGAAATTGCGTAATTTTGTAAAATAAACCCTGCGGAGCCTAGGCCTTGATTAATTACAACCAAACCTTTCTTATCACCTGGTCCTGACTTTTGTAGCAGTTCTTTAATTTCTTTTCTCCCGGAAATGCTAAGTAAAAACAAGAGGGCGAACAGTCCGGCCCCTAAACGATTCCACAAAAAAGCACTAAAAAATGGTTGATGATTATAGGCGTGTTTAGTGGCAATAAAATATAAAGAATATGAAAAAGCAGAAAGTAGGGCAATTAACAGCGCCGACTTAGTATTTTTATTTTCCCAACCCAATTTAGCTATTAAACGTGCTAAAAAATTACGTGTTTGCGGCAGCAAGGCAATTGTTCCGGCGCCAGCAAGTAACGCCAACATTCCTAACCATTGATTTAAACTAAATACTTCTTTGAAGAACAAAATAGAAAAAACTATAGAAAAAACCGGAGTAAGCCCACCGATAAAAACCAAGGTGCGCGCTGCTTCGCCCCGCCGCAAAGCTTCATATAAAGACCATAGGGCAGCTGTAAATATTCCTCCAGAGACTAAATTAAAAAGTAGCCAATTCATTCCCGGCCACTTTAAAAACCAAGGCGAAACTACTAATACTAATAGGCCCAAGATACAGGCCGCAAAGGCATAGGCACGACTACTTTTGACAACATTATCAACTAAAAACTTATCTAACAGATTAGCTACCGCTAAAAGTAAATAAGCACTCAAGGCAACTATAAGCCAGTTCATATCTTCTTCTTTAAAAACTTTTCTATATTATAAGCACCCAGACTTTCAGCGTTTAAAAATCCATCCATTGCCGCCCGTGCTAATCGTCCAGAATCAAGCATATCAGGCAGCCACTCATTAACATAGGTCGGGTCAAAACTATCAATACCAGCACCAATCGCCATTAACCACTCACGATTAAAATCTTCTTGTGAACCCACGGGACTAGACATTATAATAGGCAGACCGAGACCGCTATAAAACGATAACTCTGATGGCTTTGTCCACAAAATATCGGTTGTGCGTAGAACCTTATTAAACAAGCGGAAATAATCCGTTTTATCTTTATGAAATATAACTTTCACGGCCGGATGATTGGTCAGTCCTATTCTTGCTAGTTCTGTTTGAAAATAATCAGCTACCTCTAAACGCACTCCAGCCACTAAATTAAAAGCGAACTTGCCACCTCTAATGCCAGCGGCTAGCTTTTCTAAAACTAAAATACCAATTTCTTTTTGGGCACCCGCTCCACCAACGGCAAAGGTAATACTAATTGGCTTGCTTGATTCTTTATTTAAACAATCCGGCACGAACCGTCTGAGTAATGCTCCCTCTTTTTTACGATAATCCCCCGATGTATCCAGCGCCGCCAAACGACGTGCTAAATCATTTTTTAAAATTTCTTGTTTAACGCCAACATTTTCTTGCGGCAAAGGGAAGCCAGTAATAATAATATTTTCCGCTCTCACGCCATACATTAATAATCTTTTTTGCACCTGTTTATTGGGGGCAAAATATTTTATCCGACTAGTCGGCGGATCAATCGGCGCCCAGGCTCGAGAAATATCAGCATCACAAACTACACAATAAATATCACCGTTATAGTTATGATATTCAGCCATGTAAGCCGCCACAAAAAAAGTAGTGACCAAGGGCTTATTATCTTTACTCAGTTTAGAAATCAAATCTTTACCCAGTCCTTTCTGAATTAATTTAAAAAAATATTGCTGCTGAATTGTTTTTTGAGAAAGATTGCGAAAAGGATAACGCGGCTTTATTCTTTGAAAATAATCCATTACTGAAAAAACTGCTTTACCTAATATTGGCACCTTCTTAAAACGAGAAATTTTTTCGTAGGCCTCTAAATTTTCTTGCCAATGTTTCTTTTCCCAATCAGGAATACCTCGATAATTATTAACGTTTAGCGCTTCCCCGCCGCTCAAAGCAAAAAGCGGATAGGCCGCCCTTTGATGGCCATACCCCATGTCTGCTACTACTAAATTAATAATTTTATCAGCCATATACTTGCCTTAATTATACCAAGTTCGGATGCATTTGAATATATTGATAAGCACTTAAGGCAGCAATAGTCGCTTGGCCATTAGCGATGGTGATTTGCTTAAATTCACAAGAGACAACATCGCCAGCCGCGAATAATCCCGGGGTCTTGGTTTCCATATTTGTCTTAGCAATAATTTGGTTCTTTTCGTCACGATCAACTAAATCACCAACTAAATCAGTACTAGCAATACGACCAATTTCAATAAAGACGCCGTCAAGCAGAATTTCTTTTTCCGTATTAGTAGTTTTATCTAAAACAATAATTTTATCTACTTTTTCGCCGCCATTAATACTTTTTACATCAGCACTCATTACTAATTCTATGTTTGGTCTAGCCTTAACCTCTTCAATTAAAGTCTCAAAGGCACGAAAGACATCGTTGCGATGAACTAAATAAACCTTAGAAGCAATTTTAGACATAACTTCCGCGGCGTCTAGTGCTGAGTTGCCGCCGCCAATAACCGCTACCGTTTTGTTTTTATAAAAAGGTCCGTCACAATTAGCACAATAAGAAACACCGCGACCGTTAAACTCAACTTCACCTGGCACCGCTAAGCGACGCGGTGACAAGCCCATGGCAATAATAACTGTTTTTGTCTCAAAAGATTCCTTGTTAGTAAATAGGGTAAAAAGACCATTCTCACCCTTTTCTATCTGCTTTACCTCGTCATCATGAAATAAAACTCCAGCATTTACTGCTTGGTTTTTCATTCTAGTAATCAATTCAAAGCTTTTAATATTTTCAAAGCCAGGGTAATTTTCAATTTCACTTGCCCAAATTAATTGACCGCCTAATTCCCTGCCGATAATTAAAGTTTTCATTTCCCGACGCACGGCATAAATTCCTGCTGTCATCCCGGCTGGCCCAGAGCCAATAATAATTACATCATAAATCATAAAAATAGAAGCGCCGCTCTTAGCGGCTAAAAAAATAATAAATTTTAAGAAAAATCCAAAGCACCTTCTTCCTTATTATAATATAAAGCCGACAGAGAAACAAGGAAACTTATTGATAAAAATTCAAAAAAATATTTAAAAATAATAAGTCTTAAATATTAGTAAAAAATGGCAAGATACCAACAACTTTTCCACAGATTTTCCTCTAACTTTTTTTATTTAATATTAGCTAAATAAAAAAGTAAAGTCCAGAAAAATGTGGACTTTAGTCACTTTTTTATGGCACTTATGAACACCCCAAATAAACAACAAAAATACCTATCAAATTTCTTATTTGTCGCCAATATTATACTCACAAAAGATTGTCTCTTTTAAGATTTAAGATCATTAATTCAAAGCACTAACCTATATCATCAACCCATACAAACAATTAATAATTAATCTTGATAATCACAAGCCATACTAGCAATTACAAGCCGTCTAATGCTTTTAAAAAAAATTTAATTCCACAAAATTGTGGACAGAAGTTTCTTCGTAATACCTTGCTGCAAATTAAAATTTTAATATAATTACTCTTCCCTACTCACTATCTACAAATAAAAAAACCGAATTCATTTAAACGAATTCGGTTTCTTTGTGGACCATAAGGGACTTGAACCCTTGACCTCTTCCATGCCATGGAAGCGCTCTAGCCAACTGAGCTAATGGCCCGATATTTATTTATTGCGCTTCCAACTAGTGGTCGCGCTCTAGCCTCCGCCGGCTGGCGGATAAACTAATTACCCTAAATATATCTTTTTAAATAATTTAAATGCATATTTATATTTACTTTATTGAACTGTTCTTTAAAGAACATTTAAAGTTTTTATAAATTTTTTTTAAATTATTTATAAAGTTTTTAACAGGGAATTGTTCTGCGAGAAACAATTATGCAAAAAATACCCAATACTACATAAATTATACCTTATTTTTCTTTCTTGTCAAGTAAATTAAAAGACATAATCTTCTTTTCTTGTCAATATATTGACATAAAAAGAATATGGTGTTCCCACCAGGAATCGAACCTGGATCTAGAACTTAGGAGGTTCTTGTTCTATCCATTAAACTATGGGAACGATTCATGGAGTTGACTTACTAATCTTAACTTAATTATTTTATTTTTTCAACCAAGTCACAGGTCGACTTCGCTCTAGGATAATAAAATACAATTTTTCTTTGACAAGGCGTGATTATTCGCCTAAAATATAAGCAGTTAGCCTAGTTTTATTCACCTCTTAAAAATATGTTTAACAAAGAAAACAAGCTTGAGAAATTCAAGGACGCGGAAACAATTATTGGCTCAGCCATCAAAGTAAAGGGAAATTTCCACGGACAGGGAAATATTATTATTGAGGGCGTACTTGAAGGTTCTTTAAAAACCGATGCTAATATTTTTGTAGGCGAGAAGGCTCGTATTACTGCCAATGTTGAGGCTAAGGATTTAATTGTTAACGGAGAAATAAGGGGCAATGTTCGAGTAGGCAACTACCTATCCCTAGGAGGAACAGCGAGAATTACTGGCGATGTTCAGTATGGCGAAATTTCTATAGAAAAAGGCGCGGTTATCAACGGACAGCTCAGCTCTATCGCTGATAGCGGTAAAAAGGGAACTCGCGAAATTGAAAAAGAGATAATAGAGTAGTGAAAATATAGTTAATTCTGGCGTCTACTTTGCGCCTACTTCTATTATGCACGTTTATATTTACGACGACTATTTAAGCAAAGCCAAATATAATAAAACGGTCAACCGGGTTGAAATTAGGTTAACCGACTTAGCTCTTAATGGTAAGATAATTCGTCTTAACGGCATTAAGAATATTAAGGGCGCGATTCAAAATGAAATTCGTTTGGGCGCGAAAACGATTGTTGCTGTTGGTAACAATCAAACTGTTAACAAAATCATCGGCGCAATTATTGAAGCGGATATCTATGATGATTTTCAAAAAAATACACTTCTAGGAATCATTCCTGTGGGAAATGATAATTCCATCGCTGCTTCTTTCGGAATAAAAAATGAATCAGAAGCTTGCAATATACTGCTTGCTCGCAGAATTGAAAAAATAGACTTAGGACTAGTCGGCGAATACTATTTCTTAAATGAAGCCCGTATCAACGGAGCCGACACTAAAATCTGTCTGGACGATTATCAAATAGAGCTACAAAACAAAGGAGAAATAAGGATTATCAATCTTTTAAGTGACAGAAATAATGATATTAGTTCTAACCCACACGATGGCTTGCTCGATGTTTTAATCAGCTCCCGAGGGAAAGACCAAACATTATTACGCTTAAATAAGTTCCGCGTAGAAAGTGCGCGGGAAAAAATATTGCTTGATGGTGTCGTTGAAGTGAAAACGCCAGTTGAAGTTGGTGTAGTTAAAAATCGTATCAATATTATTGTCGGAAAAGATCGCTCCTTTGAATAGGGGCTTTTTTGTAAACAAAAAAGACCGGCTTAAACGGGGAGGCAAGAAAACTTCCTCTAGAGAAACTTGCAGCAAAATGCCAGAAGAACCTAGAAAGAAAATCCCCATGCTTGTCGTGCCTGTCCCGTTAAAAACGGCCTTTTAAAGCTCTTTTTTCTTCATGAACCAACAATTTAATATATCATACAGAAAAAATATTGTCAAGTCTTTTCTCCACAGCTTATAAACATACTAAAAAAGCCCCACTGTCTGAGCGGGG
>CAZAAD010000022.1:0-9011 GCA_964483295.1 uncultured Gammaproteobacteria bacterium | reverse complement strand
ACATATTATTACTGCACCAACGGCAAGAATGTTTGCGAGGAGCATAAGGCCTATATCAAAGAAGAAAATCTATCAACGGAATTGAATAATATTTTTAATGAATTAATCTTTGACGAGAAAGTCGTTAATCTTGTCTATCGGGCTAAACTCAAAGAAAGCGGGAATATTCTGTCTTATCTGGAAGAGGCTATTTTAAACCTCAATAATAGGCTCAAAACGCTTGAAGAACGCAAGAAAGTTCTGCTAGACGGCTACTTGGATAAAGTTGTTTTGGATGGCGACTATAAGGCCAAGAATCAGATAATAGAAAACGAGATAGTACTAATCAATAAAGACTTACAAGAGCTGGAAATCAAAAAACAGAGCCAGAATAATATTACTTTGGAACGGATAAGAAAGGCGTTTTTAGAGCCTAAAACAATGCAAAAAGAGTTTTTATCTAAAAAACCCGATGAACAGCGAAATACTCTAATAACTCTACTTTGGAACGCTAGCGTTGCCAACAAAAAAATCGCTAATATTTCTTTTAAAGAGCCATATAATGTGCTCTCTAAAATTGAAAATAAAAGCGATTTTGATTCAGTGCGGAAGAGGAGGGATTCGAACCCTCGATACCGTTGCCGGTATAGCGCTTTTCGAGAGCGCCCGATTCAACCACTCTCGCACTCTTCCTATCTATTCTATTTTACCAACTTTTACTTAAGAATTATTAAAACCGTAAAGACAATCAGCATGAGAACAAATAAGCTGGCGCCGGTAAAGAATAATAATTTAATACCCTCCCTTTTTTGACCGTCAAGATAAAGCATAATTGGCTTACCTAAAACCAAGCCGCCGGTGATTAATGCAGAACACATAAAGAGCAACAAGAAGGCAATCGGTGAAAAAAGGTCATGATCTTTACTTCCGAACCAGGTATTAGCATTTTTCATGAAGACAGCGACCAAAAAAATATAGGTGAGCACGCCTAGGGCATGGGTTGCGCCCCATCTCGCTAAGGTGGAATTTTTCATATAATTGTATGTTAGTTAAGTTAACTAGCTTTAAGCATTTTTAATTCCGTGGCTGATAACTTTTCCCAAGAGCCTTCTTTTAATCCGCCGAGTTTTAAGCCGGCAAAAGAAATTCTTTTTAAATCCTTAACGCGATAACCAGCGGCGGCGAACATGCGCCGGACTTGTCTTTTTTTGCCCTCGCTTAAGGTTATTACAAAACGGTTGTTTTGTAAATATAAAGCGCGCTTAGCGTGAACAATGCCATCGCCCTCTTCAATATCAACGCCCTTGATAAGATTGCTAATTAATCTATGACCAGCGCCAATTTCTAAGAATTGATTTTCCTCGCGACTGCGGTAATCAATTAAGACTTCATAAACTTTTTCATGTTCATAGCGCGGATGAGCCAGTCTTTGGGCTAAGTCGCCATCGTTAGTTAGAATAACAAGACCGCGACTATCTTTATCTAAACGTCCGATAGAAAAAAGACGCTCACCTTTTGGCAGGAGCTGAAAAATATTTTGTTCTCCTGGAAAGACACGGTTAGTGCAGGTATAGCCAGCTGGCTTGTTAAGTTTAAGATAAATTTTTTCTGCCTTGCCCGGTAAAGGCTTGCCGTTTATTAAAATAATATCTTTTTCAGCTTCGGCTCTATCTCCTAAAATTGCAATTTCACCATTTAATTTTACTTCTTGATTTCTAATCATTTTTTCTGCTTCACGCCGAGAAGCTAAGCCGCTTTCCGCAATTATTTTCTGTAAAACTTCTTTCATATTTTTTTCTGATTGTCTGATTTAAATTTTTGTTCAGCGATTAATGAGGCTAAGAGTGCCAAGAGAATAAAGAAAAGCGCGGCTAAATCATTTTTCAAGTAAGGAACATCAACTAAGCCATGAATTAAAATAGCAGTCATTGCGCCAAATAATCCTAGGGCTAAATAATTTTTTTGTTTGAAGAATATTTTTAGAGCGACGATTAAATATTTGATAATTAACCATATAAAAGCAAGTGCACCAAGTAGTCCAAGCTCAGTCCAGAAATTCAAGAAAATATTATGTGGGTACAAATATATTTCAACTGGTTGCCAGTACTTAGCTCGTAATTCCGCGCTGTCATACAAGACAGAGTGAAAATTTTCCATCTTATCACGATTAAAGAATATTCCCTCTTGGTGATATGGAGCAACTGTTTGTGGATAGTTGGATAAACCGTTGCCGAAAATTGTTGCTGGCCAGATGCGCAAAGTCTGCATCGTTTCGCGCCATTGCTGTTTTCTTATTTCTCCTGATAAATCTCTTAAGGTTAGTTTTTCTATAACATAAGTCCGATAAGTTGGTGTGATAAAAATTAAAGCGCTAATAACAACAGTTCCAATAATTACAGCTAGGCGCGTATATTTATTAGCGACTATTCCCATGAGCCAAGCACCGGCGAGAATGCCGATTAAAGCCCCTTCAGATTTTGCAAAGTAAATCGCGGCTAGTGACAAGATAATTGTTATAGCAATTATTAGTTGGACAGAGATGTGCTTTTTTTCTTTAACCATTTTTATCAGCCAGCCCGAGAAAACTAAAACCAGGGGTGCTAAAAATAAACCGACGGCGTTAGGATAGCCAAACCAAGAAACGACTCGTCGTGTTTCTTCGTTGGACCAGAAGGGGTTAGTAATAAATAGACCAGTAGCTTGTTGAAAGACGGCAAGGAGGGCGGTAGCTAGAGCTCCTAATAATAAACCTAGTAATATTTTTTGGCGACCTTCTTTTTTTGGTAAGACATTCATTATTAAGATAAACAACAGAATCGGTTCAAAGAAATAAGCTTTCCAAATCCCCATCGCCGAGAAACTAAAGCCAGCAATGCCGACAGCAATAAATGACAGAATCAAGATAGCGATAATTTCCCAACCGAACGGATAAGGTTGTCTTTCTGAGCGACCTTTAAACCAAGCTGAGAATTTTAGTTTTGTTGTCCTAATAAACCAAATAGCGAAGCTAATTAAAATCATTGCCTCAAGAAAGGTCATTGGTACGCCTAAAATATTGAAGCGGATAAGGTAAGACGGCAATAGAGCGGTAATTAGAAAAAGTGCCAGGTCTAATCGCAGGGCGGCAATGATTATAAAGAAGGCCAAACTGGCCAAGAGAATTATTGTCATATATGCCTAAATTATAGCATCATTCAGGAAAAGTAAACAAAAACCGCCCCCTTTGACGGGAAGCGGTTTTTTATCAGTGAAAATTGGAATTTAGTTTGCTCTTTCGACGTATTCGCCAGTATCGGTATTAACTCTAATCACGTCGCCTTCGTTAATAAACATTGGAACGCTAATTTGGGCACCGGTTTCAATCTCAACAACTTTATTAACATTGCCAGCGGAGTTGCCTTTGACCCCTGGAGGAGCGCTGACAACTTTAAAGTCCATTTTGATAGGCAAACTAACGCTTACCGGTTTGCCCTCAAAGTATAAGACATCAACATCGGTGTCATCTCTAAGGAATTGAGCTGATTCGCCAAGCTCTTCAACATGAAGGTTAAATTGTTCGTAATTTGCGTTGTCCATGAAATAAGCTTCATCTTTATCTTTATACATGAAGTTTGCTTTCTTGGTTTGAGTTTCCGCTTCTTCAGCTTTTTCTGCCCCTTGGTAAGTTCGTTCTAGTACGTTGCCGTTAATTAGGTTACGGAGTTTTATTTTAAGAACAGCGCCACCGCGACCCATCTTGTGATGGTCCGTTTTAACGATAATATATGGTTCGCTGTTAATTTTAATGACCTTGCCGGTCTTGATCTCGTTGAAGTTTAACATAATTGCTTCTACTTAAGATTTATTCGGCTTATTATTTATGAGTTGCTGACAATAAAGCCATAACGCGAGCGCGCTTGATAGCGTTAGCTAATTTACGTTGGTGCCAAGCACAAACGCCAGTGCGCTGCCCTGGTAAAATCTTCATGTAGAAGTTAATAAATTTGCGCAGAGTGCGCGTATCCTTATAGTCTACGTCTAAGTTATTGACGCAGAAATAACATTCTTTGGTTTTCTTGTGATTCATATTGATTAATTTTTTATCGCAATCTAGGGATTAGAAGGGAATATTTTCTATTCTAATTTCTTCTTCGCCTGGCTCTTCAGGAATTTCAATGATTTCATCGTTGCTTGGTCCAGAAACAGGGGAGCCGCTTGGCATTCCACCCTTACTGTCAAGCATAATCATATTTTCGGCAACTATTTCTGTTCGATATCTTTTGACGCCGTCATTGCCAGTCCAGTCAGTGGTCTGGAGTCTACCTTCGAGATAAACCTTAGAGCCACGGTGTAAGTATTTAGCGCAGATTTCCGCTAGTTTGCGCCAGGCAATAATGTTGTGAAATTCAGTTTTTTTCTGTTGCTGTCCGCTTTGGTCGGTCCAAACGAGGTTGGTAGCGACACCAAAGGAGACAACGTTCTGGCCCGAGGGAGTGCTCTTCAATTCCGGATCGCGGGTTACATTCCCGATAATCATGGCTTTGTTGAGATTCATATTTTTTGGACAGATTCTAAGTCCAGCCGCAGGCGGCGGATATTAAAATCGTTAGATTAAATCGTTAGCGCTTAAAATGCCTTCCAATTTTTCGTCCAACTCCTTAAGGTTGCTCTTGCCGGTTTTTTTAGGTTTTTCTGCAGCAGCCTCTTCTTTAGCCTCAACCTCTTCCTTGGCCTTTAATTCTTTCGCTACCTCTGCCTTTTTAGCATCAATTTTGGTGCGAATTGCTTTTTCTCTAGCCAATTCTTTTTCTGATTTAGACTTCTTGATAACAATTTGGTGACGCAGAATGTCGGTCGAAAGTTTTAGAAGCTGGCCAGTTGTTAGAACCGCAGCTTTCTCCATGTCAAACTCAGCAAGTGAGTAATAGCCGTAGGTATTGTGCTTAATTTCGTAAGCCAATTTTTTCTTACCCCAGTATTCGCGATGGCTAATTTGGCCGCCGCCCTTGGTAATAGTTTCTTCCACCTTAGCGATAACCTGTTTGGCTTCGTCTTCGGTGAATTTGTTTGGTACTATGAAAAGGATTTCATAGTGACCAACGGTTGATTGTTTGGTCTTGGACATATGAATTATATACAATAGGGGATGAAGCGGATCTAACAAGATGTTAAAAAATCCCTAAACCCCTTTTAATAAATAAAATCCCCAAGTATTCCAAGAAGCTTTGGGGCGAAGAGGAATACCTTTAATTCCGTTATTATTAGCGGAATTATTTTAGAACAAGTCTAAAATATGGGAAAGATATCAATTTATTTAGTTAGTAACAGGACTTTAGCACGTATTTTAAGAAAATGCAAGATGCGGCCAATTTTAGGGCAGTGATTGCCAGTCGGCAGTCTTTCCGTTATGATTTAACCATATGAAATACTTTTTTCTTTTAGGTAGTAACCCCGCCTTATCATTAGCTGAGCTAATGGCCGTTGTGAATTTAAAAAACCCGACTCTAATTGGTGATGATTTTTTAATTTCTGAATGTGAAGCGGAAATTGAGGCCAACTCTTTAATCAAGAGTTTGGGAGGAATTATTAAAATAGGGATTATTCGTCGAGAACTTGTCGGCAAAGTTAGTCAGGACGAGCTACTGGTAGCCGTAAAATTATTGATTGAAGAAAAAAGAAAAATAAGCAGTGAGGGTAAATTTAATTTTGGTTTTTCTGACTATGGACCGCGCGGTTTTAACAAAAAAGATTTAGGCATTAGACTAAAAAGATATTTTAGTGAGCAAAAAATTAGTTCGCGTTTTGTTGTGAGTCAAGAAAAATCTTTATCTAGTGTGGTCGTGGAACAGAATAAATTAATTCGACGCGGCATTGAAGTGGTGCTCACAGAAGAGGCGGGAAAAATACTGTTAGGCGAAACTTTGGCAGTGCAACCGTTTAAAGATTTGTCTTTGCGTGATTTTGGGCGACCAGCACGCGATGATCAATCAGGCATGCTACCACCGAAGTTAGCACAAGCGATGATAAACTTGGCGCAAATAGAAGATAAAGAAAGTTTATTAGTAGATCCTTTCTGCGGTTCAGGCACGGTTTTAAGCGAGGCTCTACTTTTGGGATATCAAAATGTTTGCGGCTCTGATGTTTCTGTTAAAGCCATTGATGACACTAAGAAAAATATTAGCTGGTTAAAAGAGTTATATAAATTAAAAGATATTAAATTTAAGTTTGCTGCTAAAAATGTTTTAGACTTATCAAAATTTGTTAAAGTGGGGAGCGCTGCTGCCGTTATTACTGAACCATATCTTGGCCCACAACGTGGCCGGATTGAGTTTGAGGCAGTTATAAAAGAATTAGAAAATTTATATTCTGGCGCCCTACGTGAATTTCATAAAATTTTAGTTTCTGGCGGCAGGGCCGTAATGGTTTGGCCTATTTTTTATGGCGACAGGCCGATTAGCCCGGAAATTAAAGGGTTTAAGCGGGTGGATTTTTTATCGGAAAATTTTCGTCGCCAGCCGGTGATAAAAAGATTTTTATCAGAACGGGGCAATATTGTTTATGGGCGCCAGGGTCAGAAAGTTTTTCGCGAACTAGTTGTCCTAGAGAAAGAATAGTTTTAATATTTGTTATAAAAAGAAGGGGGCAGTTACTGGCCCCCTTTTTTAATCTTTCAAATCTTCAATACAAACCTTTTCCATTAGCAGAATTATCATTAAGATGATAAAGACAAAATTACTGGCCGTGGCTATGTTTTCTAAGAAGATATTAGTTAATATCAAAATAAAAGTTAGCAGACCAATAACTATTCCTAAGGAGCGGGATTTAATGAGGGTTTTTGCTTCCAAGAAGTTGATGCGCGGATCAAAGAAAGACATCGGGTTGCCAATCATAGTGACTTGATATCTTGGCAATAAGCCGGGCTCATGCTCAAAAATAATTATTTTTTTCTGGTTTACTTGTGTGTAAGGAAGAAGATTGTCCTTATCTAATTTTATAGCTAGACGATAGGTTTTTCGTAAGCCAATCTCAGTGGAGAGGTAGAGAGCAGGAATAATTAGTAGCCACCAAAGGAAGTTTAATGGCACTAATAGAAATGAAGCAATTTGCTCATAGTAGATAGCGAGCGCTGTTAGAAAAATACTTGTTGTTACGCTCAAGAAGCAGAGGAACGAATTAATCAGGCGCACTAAATAAAGTCGCCTCATTAGAATTAGAAATAATTTCATGGCGATAATTTTTTAGTTGTTAAGGTACTAGGATATATAAATTCTCAAGAACACAAATAGAGTTTTTATTATTAGTGTCAGTTTAACGGTTAATCAAAAAATTGCAAACATCGCCGTCTTTAACGACATATTCTTTTCCTTCGGTACGGATTAAACCTAATTCACGTGCCTTAGCCTCGCTGCTGCATTCAACAAATTTATCCCAAGAAATTACTTCGGCGCGAATAAAACCTTTAATAAAATCAGTATGGATTTCCCCGGCCGCAATTGGCGCTTTCGAGCCGTGCTTTATAGTCCAAGCTCTGGTTTCATCTGGTCCAGTAGTAAAGAAGGTGTCTAACCCGAGTAAGCGGTAGGCACTTTGGATTAGTCTATCTAAGCCGCTTTGTTCTAATCCTAGCTCTTTAATATATTCTGCTTGTTCTGATTCTGGTAAATTAACAATTTCTTCTTCCAATTTAACGTTGACGTTGATTATTTCTTCATTAGTGCCAGGTAGGACATCGCCGGCCGTATTTTCATCAATATTGAGCAGATAAAGTATTGGTTTAATGGTCAGTAGATTGAGAGTTTTTACAAAAATAGCCTCTTCTTCCTCAAATTCAAGCTCTCTAGCAGCTCTGCCGGCGCTAAGATGAGCAAAAATTCTTTCTAAAATAACTAGATTAGCTCGTAGTTCTTTATCACCACTCTTAGCCTCTCTTCTGGTTTTATCTAATCTTTTTTCAATTGTAGCTAAATCGGCAAATATTAGCTCCATATTAATAGTCTCTTTGTCGCTTGCTGGGTCGATTTGGCCGTTTACATGAATAATATTGCCATCTTTAAAGTCACGAATAACCTCGCAAATAGCATCACATTCTCTAATATGAGCTAAAAATTGGTTACCAAGGCCCTCGCCCTTATGGGCGCCGGCGACCAGTCCAGCAATATCAACAAATTCAATGGTAGTAGGAATAATTTTTTCCGGCTTTGAGACTTCAGCTAGTTTATTTAAACGAAAATCAGGCACTTTAACAACACCGACATTAGGATCGATGGTGCAGAAAGGGTAGTTAGCTGCTTCTACCCCCTTTTTAGTCAAAAGATTGAATAAAGTTGATTTGCCAACGTTAGGTAGGCCGACTATTCCGATTGATAATGCCATATTATATTAGAATGATTGCTGGTTGATTAAGTAATTCGGTTGCTAAGTCCAATGTTACAGGGTTTTTTAGAAAATAAAAAGAGGCCCATAACGGGCCGCTTTTTATTATATAAATTTAATAAATACTGGGCCATCGTATGAGCCTCATCCCTAACAACGCATTTTTTGTGTTTTCAGGGAATTTAAGCTGCTTTGCTGACTTAAAGAGCGCATTCTTACCAACTCCTAGCAAATCAAAATTGTTTTATTTTAATTATTTTTGCTAATTTAGTAAGTGTCTGGGAAACTATGTTCCGCTGTTATCTTACAGTTTTTATTAGCACGCTAGTTTAACTTGCTCGCGTAATCTTTCGTCACGTCAGCGTTGACGAGATGTATATTGGAGTTAGTTAAAGAACCTACTATAAGTATAGCACTTAGGAATATAAGGGTCAAGTATTGTGGACTAAAGTCTGATTAATATTCATTTTTTGCTAATTTTAAATTAATTTAAGGATAATATTAAAAGTTAAGTCCAGGCTAGCCTAGACTAAAATAATAAAAATTAATAAAAAATTTAGACTTATCCACAGGATGGCATGACTATTAACAAAAAATCTCCCGAAAAGGAGATTTTAGTGTATTTTGAGGCTCGAGTGGGAGTCGAACCCACGAATGGCAGTTTTGCAAACTGCAGCGTT
>CAZAAD010000021.1:3089-9428 GCA_964483295.1 uncultured Gammaproteobacteria bacterium | reverse complement strand
TTTCCTGGTCGCCCGTTAGCAGATAAAGTTGGGCTAAACCAAGCCAAGTTTCTGCCTGACCATCCCCGCCCTCTAAATATTTCTCCAGCACAATAATTGCCCGCGGATAGTCTCCTTTTTCCGCCAAAAAGGCGGCAGTTGCTAAAATTGAGTTAGCTGCGCCCAGCTGACCAGCCGCTCCGCCATCAACACATTTAGCAAAAGCTTGCATGGCAGCATCTTCCTGCTTATCCATCGCATACATCTGTCCTAAGCGGCAATAACTGTTAGGATAATCGGGGTTTAAATTAGCAGCATATTCTGTTACCGCAATCGCATCTTTAATTTTACCCTGCACTAATAAAGTTTGCGCTTTGGAAAAATAAACTGGGATACGACCGGGCGTCGCGGCAATTGCTTTCTCAGAATATTCTAAAGCTAAGTCAGCATAGTGCGCGCTCTTTTCCTTGTCTTCATAAAAAATACGGGCACCGACATCATAAAGCTGAGCAAGCTGCAACAAAAATAAACTATCCTGAGGATTGTAAGCCAGATTTTTTAAAGCGAGGTCAACCACATAATCATACTTAACCTGAATCTGTTCCGCTGGCAAAGAAGTAAACAAAACCGGATTGGCAGCCGCTAAATTTATTAGAGTCGCGCGACCGTCACGATCTAAGGGCGTACCAGATAAAGCATTTTGAAAAGCCTCTAAACCCTTACCTGGTCGGCCGCCGACTAATTGTGAGTAGCCTTCAATTACGCCCGTCATCATCTGCCAAGGCTTAACGCTATAAACCGAAATAAACAACCAAGCGACCATTATTAAAGCCGCCAACAGCCAAGAGTCACGACCACCACGCAGCCAAGCAGCTGGTGCCAGATTTTCTCTTGTGGCTGATTCGATTTCTTGAGCGCGCCAAATGATAAAACCAATTAAAATCATCAGTCCGATATAGGTCACAAAAGAATCAAAGACGGCTAGATTCTGAATAAAATAAGCAGCCAGCAAAGCGAAAATAATAACGACTTCCAGGTTGTGCCGACCCGCCGCACTAGCACCAATACGATATGCCCCCGCCTTTAATTGCTTATAAAGCGCCAGCAGAACAAAAACAAAAATACTTAAATAAGTTAACAAGCCAGCCAAACCAGTAGTAGAAGCGATATCGATTAAATTATTGTGTGCCCTGTCAAAGTAGGTTTCCACCTTATCATAATTAAAAAACTTCGGGTCAAACTGACGGTCAAAAATAATCGCATAATTACCAAAACCAGTTCCCAAAATCGGATGGCTGCCAAAATCACGCCAGGCTCCTTGCCAAGAAAGTAAACGGGTCTGGAAAGTGGCTTTCTGGGAAGTTAAGTTGCGCAAGAAACTGTTCTGAAACCAACTGGCTTGCTGCTGAGAAAAAATAAAAGCAACCACGATTATCGCTAACGCCGCCAGAGAAAGTAAAACACGACGCACGGTTTTGTTCTCATGCAGAAAACCAACTAGCAGCATCACTAAAAACAAACTCGCCCCTAACCCAATAATCGCCCCTGAAGTACGCATCCGCGCAAATTGCAAAAGCATGATAACTGCTGGCGCTAAATAAGCATAACGCCAATTCGAGGCCGAGCGGAAAAATAACAACGCGGCAAAAAAGAGATTAAAAATTAAGTAACCGCTCACATAGGCCGTGTTACCGATTGTACTATACGGATGTTCACCCAATAAACCAAATAAACTTACTAGAGTCGCCGCTAAGACAGAAGCAATGAGTAGAATCTGCCATTCTTTCCAATTACGGAAAACTGTTAACAAAATAAAGAAGAAAATTAAGAAATGAAAAAGATGGAAGAAGCCGAGCATGCGCTCAATGTCGCCCCAAAAACTTAAATTAAAATCTACGCCGGTAAAAGCAGAAATTAAAATGACGGCGAAATAAGAAAGTAGCCCGTAAATAATTAAATTTAATTTCGGGCGATAAGCCGGATAACGTAGGATGAAAACAATCCAGACCGCTGCGAGCACCTCCATTAAAATATTAAAAGAAAGTTGCTTAGAGGAGATGTACGGAAATAACAAACTAGAGAAAACAAATAAAACAATAAACAGCGAGGCGACAATCCCGGCCTGCAAAATACGCAAGTAAGTTTTTTCTGACATAAATATTTTTAAATTAAAAATTCCTAATCTCTAATATAGGCTAAAATAATTATATAACATTTCCTTAGAAAACCCTAACCTTATTTGACTTTTTTAAAATAAAATGTTAAATTAACAGTATGAATAGTTCTTTCTAAAAATATTAGGACAAAAAAACTGGCAGCAGCTGATTTTGCTGGGGGCAAGAAGGAAGTAATCCTTCGCCCCTAACTCTAAACATATGTTTAGAATCTTTGGCAACTTCCTTGCCCTGCTTGTCGCCATTGTTCTCCTAAAATGGCTAGTCCCAGCCGAAACAGCTGACCTGGCTAATGAAATCCTAGTCAAAATTTTGACTATTATTAGAGATTTATTAGCAATGGTACCGCTGTCCCAGTAAAAAAGAAGGCTTCCCTCACCGGAAGCCTTTTTTCTTTATCTTGACAAATTTAATAAAATATGCTATAATGTGGGCATAGAAAATGAGAAAAGTTTCTATCCTAGGCATGGAGGGTCCTGCCAAAAAAAGCACATTAAAAATTTCAAACAATGAACAAAAGCATTAAGACCGCTTTCTTGACCATTATGATGGTCGTTGTCTTTATTTCCGGAGCTGTTACCTCTCAGGCTCAGTCGTTTGACAAAACAGAAATGCTCCAAATTTATAAAAAAGCGTTGGAGCTTAACCGGGGACGATTTGCTGATTTGAACCACATTATGGTCGGCGATACAGTGTTGTTGCCAGCCTATTATTGGCCAGGGATAGTTGCCTGGGTCGCAGACAAACCGGTCACAACCGATAAAGGTACAACCTATGACTGCATCTGGGTAATTAGCGAAAAGCACGCTGCGCGTAGCCTCACGACTATTCCCGTTGACACACTGCAGGTACATGTGCCAGCACCAACCCCAGAACCTGAAGTAAGTGAAGCAAAAACAGGAATGGTCTGGTATCATTGGTTATCTATCATTATTGCTTTCGCTTTAATAGCGCTTTTTTATCTGGCCATGTTTTGGAACAAATTATTTAAGCGTCCGGCTAATCCTGACAGTTTCCAGCCCGTCGGTGGAAACATCGACGCTATGCCGCGCGAAAACACCTTAACATCAACCATGATGCGTTACCTGCGTCCTGGTGAACGTTTAATTAACTTTCGCACCGGAACCCTGGGTAACAGTTTAGGCAAACGCCGTATTACCGTTAACATGGAATTTGGCGACAATGTCCGGAGAGATGTCTGGCTGAATGCTGGTGAACGGGTTTCGACCGCTATTATCGAAGATCAAAACGGTAATCGCCGCACTCAACACTTACGGAACGCTTGTTCCAACGGTTTCGGGGGCGGTTCCTTCGAACTTCCCGGCTGGTTCATCACTTATGATCAGAGCGAAGAAGCTGGTCGTGTTACAACCGAAGATGATGGCCAAGGTGGTCAACGTCTGGTCGTAACACCAACGACTCCTGCTCCGGTGCCCGCACCAATCCCCGCTCCTTTCCAAAGTAGCCTAAGCAATCTGGTTCAGGTTGTACAAGGATTACAAATGGAAAGAGGATCAAACGTCGACATTTCCTTTAAGGAAAATAAAGATGAAGTAAATCTCACGATTAAAATCGGCAAAATGAGACAAAGTAAAGCCAAGTAAGCTTAGTGCTTAAAAATTTATTAGAACAAAAGCAGTGAAGCTTCAAAAACGCAAAAGGTCATTCAGAGGAATGACCTTTTTTCTTACCCAAAATTATTTTTATAACTTAGAACAAGCTACTACCACCATCTTCAATCATTAAGGCTGGCGTCGTAGTGGCTGCCGGCTGACAGACACGTAAAGCGTTGCGATAGGTTTCCCAAATAGCATTATGAGTTGTCTTAGCAGCTTCTTTCGCGGCCGTAAAAGATTCACGGAAGGCTTGAGTACAAAGCCCCATAGCTGTCTTTTGCTGATTCATTAAAACTGTCGTTGAAGCAGTGCTCGAAGCAGTCACGGTAGCCAATAACGCCGCTTCCTGACAAGTAGTTCTAGTAGTAATCGCCGCATTTAAAGCAGCGGTTGTTGAGGCATTATTAGTAGCTAAGGCTGTATCTTTAATTTTTATAGCGGCAATCACACAAGTAACATTTTCCGGCTGAACATACATTAATTGCGCTGGTGTCGTAGTGGTATTCTGTTGAGGGGTTGAGGTTGCCTTCGGGCCAGTTTCTCCGCCCTCTTTTTTTAATCCCCAAAGGGCAGTACCGACTTTCTTAATCTGTTCATATTGATTAAGCAACCAAGGAGCGGCAATTTTTTCCATCTGCCTAACAGCGGCCTGGGCTTTCTCGGGAAGCTTGCTGAATTTTTCTAAAATCGGGGCAGCTACTGGGCAGGTAGCGGTAGTCATTGTAGCAATTTCCGCCTCAGTCTTTTTTACACCATACAAATCATTACCCTGACGCTTAACGTCCTTATACAAACAAATTTTATCTGGTGAAGGAATTTTTTCCATACCACCGACTAATTCACGCGCCTGAATTTTATTATTAGACGTCATTGTGGCGTTCACTCCGGCCGCCTCATCTTGGGCAAAAGTTGGGACGGTTAAAATAGCACCTAGTCCTAACATAATCGCTAAAGATAAAACAATAAACTTTTTCATATTTTTTATCTTGTTTATTAATTTTTAACGCCTTAATTATACCACAAAAATCGCTTTCGCAACAGTAGTCGCCACGCGTTTATCAAAAGGATCGGGCAATATTTCTTCAGCACTAGGATTTTCTACTAAGCTAGCTAAATTTTCCGCTGCCCGAACTAACATTTCATCAGTAATATCAGAAACGCGATTATCAAGTGCTCCCCGAAATATCCCCGGGAAAGCTAAAACATTATTTATCTGATTAGGAAAGTCGCTGCGACCAGTCGCAACAATAAAAGCACCCGCTTCCTTAGCCTCATCAGGCATAATTTCTGGTGTCGGATTAGCGAGCGCAAAAATAATTGGCTTCTCGGCCATGGTCTTAACCATTTCTTTAGTTAAAACTCCCGGCGCACTCACGCCAATAAAAATATGAGCATCTACTAGAACTTCAGCCAGTCCACCAACTTTTTTTTCTAAATTAGTGAGCGCCGCTAATTCTTTTTTTGCCGGGCTTAAGCTTGGACGGTCACTATAAATAGCGCCTTCCCTATCAATAACAATAATATTTTTAAATCCGTAGCATAATAATAATTTAGTAATCGCATCACCAGCTGCACCAGCGCCATTAATTACTAAACGCGCTTCGGTCTTATCAAGCCCACGTAATTTTAAGGCGTTAATCAATCCAGATAAAACAACCGTCGCCGTACCGTGCTGGTCATCGTGCATTACTGGAATATCAAGTTCGGCTTTAAGACGAGCCTCAATTTCAAAACAACGTGGCGCCGAAATATCTTCAAGATTAATACCGCCAAAATTAGGTGCGAGATATTTTACAGTTTTAATTATTTCTTCAGTATCTTGAGTTGCCAAACAAATTGGAAAAGCATCAACACCGGCAAACTCTTTAAACAAAGCACATTTCCCTTCCATGACTGGCAGAGCCGCTTCAGGTCCGAGATTTCCTAAACCTAAAATAGCACTACCATCACTAACAACTGCGATAGTATTGCCTTTTAGGGTGTGGGTATAGGCGGCGTCTTTGTCTTTTGCAATCAAACGCGACACTTCAGCCACGCCAGGGCTATATGCTAAAGAAAGTTCGGAGCGGCCGGTTAAAGGCACTTTGCTCCGAACTTCTAGTTTTCCTTGATGATTTTTATGCAACTCTAAAGCTGCTTGATAGACATCCATGCGTTAAACAAAATCCAAATCGTAGATATTATTTAATTCCGGCTGGAGTGGCGGTATTAAGACCGGCGGTTACACCAGCGGTATCAGCTCCTAAACAGTAATTAAGGGTATAGGAAGTTTCGTCAGAACCATCTTCAATTAAATTATAGGTATAAGCGACAGAACCAGTACAACCATCGTCTGGTAGTGGTGGAACTGGAATAGTTGCCATGTAAACGGTTCCGCCATAAGACAAGATTGCTCCTGGAGTAATACTAGCTTCTGCTGGATAAGTGTTAGCATCATGCTTATACAAAGCTAGAGCGCTTTGTAGCTGCTTAACATCCGCCAAACGCTTGGAATCACGAGCACGTGCTCTTGAGGCCTGTAAGGCGATAACCGAAACTGTAGCCAAGATACCAATGATGGCAATAACAAC
>CAZAAD010000021.1:0-2989 GCA_964483295.1 uncultured Gammaproteobacteria bacterium | reverse complement strand
ATTGAAATAATAAAACCAGTAATTGGTTATAGTTTAATTTTACTAAATTTGCGTAAATAGCGCAAGCAAAAAACACTTATGAAGTTAAATTATTTAGAAGAGGATGATATTTGTCGCTGCTTGTTTAATCTCTTTCATAAAACCGAAGTCAAAAAGTAAAAGAGCGGCGACAAGAACAATTAGAAGAATTGACTGAATGATTACTGATTTATGCTGCACAGTAAGACGCACAAAAATATTAATTAACAGCGCAATAATCAAAAATAACAGAAAACCAACATAGAAAAATTTAGAGAATTTAAAAAACCAGGCAGCGCGCGAAAGCTGCTCATCACTGGAAGTCGTAATATAAGCTGGTTCAGCCGGTAAAACTGATTCCTGTTCTTCTACTGTTGGTAACGTGTCCTCAACTACGGCCGTAAACACTTCTTCGGTTTCCAAATTAGTAGTCGTGGCGGCAATAGGCATAATTTCTACCGCTACCGTTTCTGCTACTGGTTTATCTTCAACAATCGGAGCAACAACGTCTAAACTGGTGATGGTTGGCGTAGCTGCAATGTTTGCTTTAGGGTTGACTTCAGCGGCGACAATAATCGGCTCAGCTTCCGGCACAAGCTTAATTTCTTGAACGGCCTTATCCTCAATAACTGTTTTTGGTTCGGCTACCGGCTCAGTGACAATACTAGAATCATTTTTATAAGCAAACATCTGGACCATGATATTAGTCGTGCGACCATCAATACTTCCTTCAACCACCGCGAAACCAACATGGGTATATTTAGGATTTAAAATATTTTTCTGATGCGAAGGTGAGGCCATCAAAGCAGAATGAGCATCCACCGCACCCATAAAATTCATCGCTAAGTTCTCACCAACTAACAAATAAGCATAAGCGCTGCGGTCAACAAAATTCCACGGCTTGCGACCATCAGGGCTAGTATGAGAAAAATAACTATTAAGCACCATGTCATCGGCCTTACTCTGAGCCGCCTGATTAAGGGCAAAATTTAACTCTAAAGGCTGGACGCCAGCAGCGACCCGCGCTTCGTTCGTTAAAATTAAAATATCACTAACTGTAGTCGGCGACATTTCAGCAGTTTCTTGATAAACCGAAAATAAATAGCCAACTAAACCAACCTTCATTAAAAGCAAAGCTAAAGCAATAATTGTTAACTGTTTGGGACGTAAAATTTTCGGTCGGTTATCATTATCATCATTAGGAACAAAGTAATCTCTAAAAATCTTAGCGGCATCATGACGATATTTTCCAAAGCTCTGCTTGCCCGTAACAAGTTCATTGACTTCCCTTTTTTCCTCAACTAAAAAATCACCGAGATTATCTTTGATATTCTCCTGCTTCTTTTTCAGTGATTTTAGCCATTTTTCTAGCATAAATAAACCAGTTATTAACAGTTTATATTATAACATTTTTGTTTTATTCTGTCAAAATTTGCTCAGAGATAACAACCAGGCGTTTTTCGGTAGAATAAATGGGATGACAGGTATACATTGTTAAAATTGCCTCCTCGCTTTCATTATACGGTGAAGCGTCAGAAGGTTCAACAATTTTTATTTCCTTGACCCGATAATAATAGTCTTCCCCTTCCCAGACAACAGAAAAAGTATCACCTGGTACTAGTTTATGAAAGAGATAAAAAGTTATATTGTTTGGTGGCAGGTACTTAAAGCGGTGACCGGTAATGACTGTATTACCTCCCTGGTCCGGCGTTGAGCCCTTAGGATCAAGCCAGGCGCCTAGAGAGAGTCCATAAACTTCATTATCAGTTACGACAACCGGTGCATTTACGCCAATTTTTGGAATAATTAAACGATTAGGCGAAACCGCATATTCACTTTCCGGTAAACGACTTTTAATTTCTTGGACTTGGGCTGTTACTTGCGCCACATCCTGATTATCAATTTTAACAGAAGAAGAAACTCGGTATTTTATTTCCGGATAAAAAGGCATAAAGACTAAATAGACAGCCAAGCCAATAAACAAAAGCTCTAGCACTAAGGCTAGAGCTTTGATATTTCTAGAATTCTGAAAAAATTTAACTGTCATTTTTTCTACTAGGCTTTAACGGCCACTTTTTTTCTTAAGAATAAGCTAGTGCCAGCCAAAGCAGATAGAAGCGACAAGAGGGCTAAGAATTCAATGGTACTGAAACCGGTTTCGGCTAGAACTACTACTTTCTTAATTTCAACGCTAGCATCTGCCGTTACCGCATCATGATTATCGGACCTAACACTGGCATTGCTAACATAACTATCAATAGCCACATCGGAAGCAACATCAACTCGAACTACAACTTTTTTACTTTCACCAGGATTTAAATCACCAAGTGCCCAAGTCCACTCGCTGCCGCCGAAATCAGTATAAGTGAAACCATCAGGCAAAACATTGGTTAAAATTGTATTAAATGATGGCAAATCACCATTATTAGTGACAATAATCTCATATTCAATTCCCTTTGAACCCGGATTAGCAATTGGCGATAGCGCTTCATTAGTTAAGACTAATTCAGGCGCACCTTCTTCTCCTAAAACAATAACTTCATTAGTGCCAGGAGCACATGATAAAGTTTGAGTTAAAGGTTTTTCCTCACCCACTACCTCAGAGAAATTATATTTAGAAATTGGACGGAAGTAATAATAGGTATTAGGTTCTAAACCATTAATCGCCACGCTATGGCCAGTTACCTGGGCACCACTCAAGGCCGTTGAACTGGTATAACCATAGTTAGGTGCGCTACCAAGATTGGCACCAGCATGAGAAACAGTGTCGTAAACCACTCGAGAATCAGCCGCATAAGTTGTTAACCAAGTTAAGGTCATATCAACCTTGCCGTTAACGCATTGCATGGTTACTTGAGGGTTGGTAATTGCGAAAGAGATATAACCTCCTCCGCCGCCACCACCGCCACCGCCGCCAGAACTAATAGCTACGCAAGTATTTCCGGATAATTGATATCCTGAATTGCAAGTC
>CAZAAD010000020.1:0-9763 GCA_964483295.1 uncultured Gammaproteobacteria bacterium | reverse complement strand
TTAATCATGTAGGCGCGAATTAGATTATCAATCGTACCGATAATTAAAGCACCCCAACCTAAGATGAAAAATCCTTGCCAGATATCACCGATTAAAAGATAGTAAATACCAACCGGAACATAAAAAATCATTGAACCAAGATAGGGCAATAAAGAAAGCAGGGCAACTAAAATCCCTGCTAACAAAGCCGGGAAACCAACAATAGCAAAACCAATAGCGCCGACAATACCTTGCGCGGCAGCAGTGACAAAAGTGGAGACAAAAGTGGTATAACTCACTGCTCGAAACTTGGCAAAGATTTCCCTGTCATATCTATTAGGCAAAGGGGAAAGTCGCATCAAAACATTTAGCATTCTTTTACCATCAACAAAGAAAAAGAACATGGCTAAAATAATCATGATTAAAGAAACGATAAAATTAGTCGTTTCCTTAACAACAATGGTGGCGCCGGAAATCATCCAATTGCTTGAACGTTTTAAGACATCCAGGAAGAAATCTTGAATATACTGATTTTTAGTACTGAGCTCAGATAAATTTAAATATTTAAAGACTCCGCGCTGAAAAGAATCATCCTCTAACACCGCCCCTAAGTCCTTGTCGCTAAAAAACTCGACTGCTTGCGAATAAGCGGTTACTGATTTCTGGCCAGCATAAGCAACGACGCGGACAGCGGGCACTAAAATTACTACCACCAAGAACAAACACATTAACAGCGCGGCGATATTGCGCCGACCTTTTAATTTGGCTACCAAAAATTCATAGGGTCCATAAAAAATAGACACTAGAATGACGGCTACTAGTAATTCAGTCAAAAATGGCCTGAATACTAAATAGCAGCCGATAATAACCAAAAAAACCAGGAGCAACAAAAAAGGCTTGGTTAGGTTTTTAGGCATATTGAGTTGAACACTTGTCACCGCGCCCGCTCACGGGCTGGGGATAGCGGCAGCAAGACGGGTTATTTACTTAGTCTCTTTGTGTAGAGTATGGGCTTTGCACTTATTGCAAAATTTCTTCATCTCCAAACGTTCTTTCAAGGTTTTCTTGTTTTTGTGAGAGTGGTAATTTACGGTCTTGCATTCCGTGCATTCCAACTTGATCATGTTGTCTTGGGACATAGGAATTTAATATTAATACCTCGTTAATATATCTTCACAATATATAAAAAGCGATAAAAAGTCAAATTTTATAAGTAAATTAGGCTATTTCTGGCAATTTACACAAAAATGAGTGCCACGACCAGCTAATTTGCGCTTAATAATCGGCTGCTGACAATTAGGGCAAGGCTGACCGCCGCGGCCATAAACCTTAAGTAACCTAGAAAAATTACCCCTCTTCCCAGAGGAATCAACATAATCACTAAACGTTGTGCCGCGATTATTAATCGCTAATTTAATAATTTTATTAATCGCCTGATATAGTTTTTTAATTTCAACTAGCCTCAAACTAGAGGCTATCCTCTCCGGCTTAATGCTAGACATAAACAGTGATTCATCAACATAAATATTTCCCAACCCAGCAATTAATTTTTGGTTTAACAGTAGCGCCTTAATGCTTGTCTGGCGTTTTTTCAGAGTTGACTCTAAATGTTTTAAAGTAAATGACGGAGTTAACGGTTCTGGTCCGTAGTTAGCGGCAACAATTTTATTTAATTCCGACTCATCCACAATCTTAAGATAACCAAACTTGCGCAAATCATTAAAAAACAAACGACTCTTACCAGAAAATTCAAAAATAACCCGCGTATGTTTATTCGGTAATTCCCCGCCAACAGCCGCCGCCAAAGAACCCTCGCGCAGACTATGTCCGCCAGCAATTTTCTTATCAGCACTATCTAAAATCAACTGGCCGGTCATTTTTAAATGGACAAGTAAAAAATTAACGTGGGACTGCCCTCTTTTTTTACGCAAACGAAAAGCTAATAATTTTCCGAAGCGTTGAATATCATCAAATTCTTGCCCGACTAAAGAATTTACAAAAAAAGCCGCATCATTCTTGGCGGTCTTTGGTGATAAAAGCTTTAGAGCAGCGATACGGCGTCCAATAATTACTGCTGCCAAATCGCGCCTGATAGTTTCCACTTCCGGGAGCTCAGGCATAAAAATTTCGATTAGAGAACGGCTAAAATAATCAAAACAATAATAAGCGCCAAGAAAGCGATAATTAGCATCTTCGCTATTCCAAGACCAATTCTATCTGGATTAATAATAGCCATAGGAGAGTGGGCCGAGAAGGATTCGAACCTTCGAAGGCGCAAGGCCAGCAGATTTACAGTCTGCCCCAGTTGACCGCTTTGGTATCGACCCCTATATTTTTGTGGTTTGCCGTCTATTTAGCGGACAAAAGCACTTGCTCTATAATAAATAAAATAATACTGGATGTCAAACTAACCTCTCAGTGCCTACTTAGTAACACCCTCAATTAAGACACGAGTTAGGCCATAGGCGGAAAAGATAATGGCTAAACCAATCACCGACCAAACAATAATATCTTTACCCTTCTTTACTTTTTCCGAATTACCAGACGAAGTCATCCAAGTTAAACCGCCGTAAACAAACATTAAGAGTGCCAAGGAGCCAACAACACCAAGAACGGAATTAATAATTTTACCAATCAGCTTCTGGGGGGTGTCAATAGAGTCTCCCAAAGGATTGGCAAGAGTACATTGTCCAGAAGGGCAACCTTCAGTTTGGGCTAAGCTCGGGTAGGCAATAAAAAAACTAAAAGCCGTGATGAATAAAGCAAAAACAAGAATAAATTTTTTCATAAAAATACGTTCATTATTGATATTATTATAACATAATATTCTAAAAAATAAAAAAGGGGATAGATTGCTCTATCCCCCAATTCGATTTATCATCGAAAAGTTTAACTAACTACTAATTTTACTTTATCCCCATTATTGGAGAAGAGTCGGAAATTCGGTCGAGGCCGATGTTTTAGGACTGCGGTCGGACTAGCATTCACAACTTCACCATCAGAGTAATAGATTTGATAATCATACTTGTCTGAAGACAAAGAATAGCGAGCGCATCCATCCACACTAGGAAAAATTAAGATGTTGAAAGAAGTCATGCCTTTAACATCAATAATATATTCTCCTTTAGTGAAGACGGAATCTCGAACTGTTGGCGGCGAGGGCACGGGTATTGGTTCAGGCTGAACAGCGACAACTTTTTCTTTTACTTTTTTAGGGTAAAAAAGATTGTCGATGCTATCAAGCATTGCTTTGGCTTGTTCAACTTTACCTTGTTTAAGAAGTTCATGATAATCATCAAGCAAAGCTTCTTTCTGCAGATTTTTTTCTGTTTCCAGAATCAAATCCGCTTTAACTTGAACCGAGTCGACGGCGCGACTAGTAAACAAATCAACTTTCATCAAGCCCCAGGTTCCTTTAGAGGAAGTAAGGGGCAGATAGCTGCTGAAAATAGCGGCGCCGATAATAACTGCGGCAGGAAGGTATAACAGGCGGGTGTATTTTTCTGCCAGCCAAATGAAGATGAAGCCCAAGGCGACTGCCCAGGCGCTCCAACCAAAGGCGAAATGGCAGATGATACCAATCGCGATAGCACCTAATAGTGCGTGCCAGAATTTCAGAGTTTTTAATGTTTTCATTTTTCCTACTTTTTTTGGTTTTAACGTCCGAACATCGCCCGAAAAATTGCGGGCAGAATTTCAACAATTGCATCCGACGCTAAGTGCATCGGGAAAGAACTCCAACCACCTTTTTTCTCTTCGTGAGCTGTTGGTGCTGAAGAAGAAGTCGTGGAAGCAGAAGCGGAAACAGTTGCTTGTCTGTTGCGAGCAACTGCGTAACTTCCTGACCAAGCGACTAATTTTTCAAACCAAGGATCTCCGGCCTGAGCATAGTCGCGGTCACGCAAATTTTCAACAGCGCGACCGATTTCTTCAGCAATTTCTTCGCGCAAGGATAGTGGTCCGTAGATTAAGAAGATAAGCGTTAAAATAATCGCAATCTTCCAAACCATGTGGTGCCAATGACCAGGAACTTTGGTTGGTGCAATTACCAAGGTTTTTGCCTCGGCTTTGCTATACGCCTGCTCAATAACCCTGTTATAGGTTATTTCTTGCTTAGACAGACCGTCTTTGCCCCGAAACCAATTTTCATGGAAGAGCGGCTGACCAACGCCAATCAAAATAGCGAAGACCCAGAAGAAAGCAGCCAGGCACATCAAAATGAAAGCACGACCATTATTGGTCAAGAGAAACCACTCCGGTGAGAAGCGACTCGGACCAACCGAACGTGTCCGCGGACGGGAAATCTTGATAGTCGCTGGATCTTCAATGCCGCTCACGAATACTCTAAGGGGTAAATTTGTCCCCTCGGCAATAACGCCAGGAACAGGAAATTGATACAGACCGCGACTATTTGTTTTTCTTTTGGTTTTTATCCCATCAAACAAAATGTCCACGTCTGTTTCTAATCCATAACCCTGGGCTTTGATTACCCGAATTAAGACCTTAAAATTTCCACAGCCATCATGTGTACGGATTAGCACGACCTTTTGGGGGTCATCGGCCTTAGGAGCAGCGGCGACTTCCGGTATTTCTACCGTTACCATTGTCTTCTCAATTCCTGTTTCCAGGAAAAATTCGAAAACAATTGTTTGTTTTCTGGCCGTCTGAACATACGGGGCCACAAAATCATAGAATCCAGAAGTATCAGTCGTTACCCTCCCCACCTCACGGTAGTTCTGATGAACGATTACTCTTTGTGCCTCAGGGAGGCCATTTTTCGCTGTCCGTAAACGGATACGAATGTCAGTTGCGTCCACAATGGACGTTGCCTCAATACTCATCCTAGGAGTACGAGGTGTTCTACCACCTGTTGTTGCCATTTTTGCTATTTTTTTCGTTAATATTATTCAATTTTTAAAGTACCTGACTTGCCAGATACACCTGTTTCTCATTATCAAGATATTATATCATATATCTATGGTTTTGTCAATATAAACCCCAAAAATCCCTTTTCCCCTCTTTATTTTTCTAATAAAGTGCTAATATATAGATATAATAAGAAAACCACTAAAAAATAATTTCTAAAACTATGTCGCAGGTAAACAACCTGGAAAATCCAACTCAAGTGCTCAATCCAGTGAGCGAAGTAGGGACAAAAGAAGATTTAGGAGAAAATATCAGCGCCGATTTAGCTAAAGGATATCAACAAGTTGAAGAGCGGGCAGATTATCAGGCAACTGATAAAACTGTAGAAGAAATCAAGGCTGATATTAACTATTTTCGTGAACAAATAAAAATTGGCGAAACAAAAGATGCTAATGGTCATTATAATGAACAATTAATTTTAGAAAACGAAACAAAATTAAGAAAAGCAGAACAGCTATTAGCTGATAAACAAGAACAATCTAAAAACGAAGGCGAACTAGTCGCGCTACGCCAAGAAATTCAAGGCTATCGAGAGAATATTAAATTGGGTGAAACGAAAGATGCTAATGGTCGCTATAATGAACAACTAATTTTAGAAAACGAAGCGAAATTAAGAGAGGCGGAAAAAAAGATAGCCGCCCTTAGCGCCACTGAAGAAACAATCAGCACGACACCGACAGCAGAAGCGGCCGTACCAACCCCAATCACACCAGAAATACCTAAAAAGAAAAAAGGATTGTTTAGCAGAATCTTCGGTTTTGGCAAAAAATAAAAACCACAATAAAGCGACTTTTATAAAACCTACAAAAAAACAGCCCACGAGGGCTGTTTTTTTGTGAATTATATTAAGCTTCTTATCCTTTATGAAAAATCTGACGAATTTTAGTAAGGAGCTCATTGGCAGCAAAAGGTTTGTCAATCGCTCCCTTAACAACTACTAAATCACTAAACTTGCCCAAAGAATCATGAAATTCATCAGGAGGTATCGGCATCGCGGAAGACATTAAAAGCACGGGGATATTTCGCAACTGAGGAGACTTCACCATTTCCTCGCACACTCTCATCCCGCTAATACCCGGCATCATAATATCTAGCAATACCAAATCGTAATCTGGACTAGCATTTAATTTATCTAAACATTCTTGTCCGCCATAGGCAGCATCAACTTCAAACAATCCTTCGTTCATCAATAAGGCGCTTACCGTGGTAACCGTATTAGGATTGTTATCAACGATGAGAATTTTCATATAACTAAATCTAAATTTTTTTATTTTTTATCAATTTTGTTTTTACATTCTTAACATTTTTAACTACAGGCAGAGTAAAGTAAAAAGTTGAGCCTTGATTTAATTTACTAGCTAACCCAATTTTACCGCCCAAATTTTCAATATTTTGCTTGCAAATATAGAGTCCTAAACCCATTCCTTCCTGAGAACGCGACAGTGAAGGTTCCATCTGGGAAAATTTCAAAAACATTTTTTTCTGATCTTCATCAGAAATTCCCCGCCCCTCATCAGTCACCGCTACTTGCACCATGTCTGGTTCTGACTGAGATAAAGTAATGGTAATCTTTTGTTCTTTGGCACCATACTTAACGGCATTATCAACAAGATTATAAATAACTTGCGTAATTTTGTCCTTATCACTTTTTAGAACCGCATCTTTGACTTGGAAATCAAAAACAATTGACGACTCAGTTCTATCAGCCAAAACTTGCAAAGAAGTTTTTAATGATAAAATTAATTCTGCCAAATTAAATTCAATTAACGTCAGCATCGGCTGATTTAATTCACTACGCGTACTGCTTAACATTGTCTTGATTAAAGTATTTAATTTAACGCCCTCTTCATGAATAATAGAAATGTAACTTTTATAATTATCAGGCAAGCCTTCCAAGTTACGACTCATCACCTCAGACAAACCAATAATAGAAATAAGCGGAGTCTTTAATTCGTGCGTAGCAATATTCATAACCTCGTTTTTGACGCGATCAACCTCTCTTAACTGATTAATAGTCATTTTAGCGGAAGTTAACTCAGTAACATCAACGCCAGTAGCCAGGATTGAATCAACTAATCCAGTCTCATTCTTCATGGCCGCAACGCGCCAAACAACATTTTTACTTTGACCATTTTTAGTAATTAAAATATTTTCCATGGTGTCATTTGACACTTCAGTTCCACTAGAAAACAAATTAAAAAAACTTTCAGTTTCTAATTGACTGTTTTTATCTACAAACAAGTCAATCCAGTCCTTGCCAACAACCTCATCTGAGCTAACGCCTAAAAGCTCTCGCCCCTTTTTATTTATTAAGAGAATATTATTGCTAATAGGCGATAAAACTAAAACAACTACCCCGGCAACATCAAGATATTGCTGCAACTTATTCTTTTCTGCTGTCAGATGATTTTTCGATTCTTCAATCTTTACATTAGACTCTTGCAATTTAGCAATACTATTGCGCAAGTAAACTAGCATGGCGCTAAATGATTTTGCTAAACTAGCAACTTCATCGCCACTAGTTAGTAACTGCTTATCAACCGAAACTTTTAAATTTCCATTTTCAACATCTTTAGCTAACTTAGTGAGCCTTGCCAAGGGATGAATTAATTTTTTAGAAAAAGAAATAGCATACAAAACACAACCAAAGCCTATCAGAACAAACATTAAAATAGCTATTATTTCACTCCATAACTGAACCCGATCTATTTTAGAAGCTAAAACTTTAACATACGCCAACTGAGTTAAAATAAGGTTTACGGTATTATTTTTAACAAAATCACTCAGCCTTTGTACGTTCTCATAATAGGTTGAGATATTAGAATAATCACCGGCAGACACTACAGTAAAGCCATCATTAACCTCATCTAAAAGATTAATGATTGTATTTCTTAACCCCTCATAAACCAACCAACTTTCACGATCGGAAATTTCATCGTCTAACACCAACAATAACGACTCCAGGTTCTGTTTATCATTTTTAAATTTTTGTTCTTTTTCTAAATCCCCTGGATATTTAACAAAATTTTTAAAGGATTCCGTTAAGCTAGCAGTCTCTTCAATAACCTTATACTCTGACACCATGCCATCAACTAACTGATTGTAGCTTTTAATGATATTCCCATTAATCACTAGTAAGAATCCCTCGGACACGGACAACATGATAATAATAAACAAAAAAGAACTAAGTAACTTGGCCCTAATACTCTTATTTGTGAAATCCATAAACTTAGAGCTACTTTTTGTAAACGTCATTATAAGAATGGAAACCATCTTTGATAATAGTTTCCATCATGTTACTCTTGCTAACAATAATGGGCTCTAGAAAATAAGAAGGTACATCTGCTTTGCCATTATTAATCACGGCATTAGTTTCCGGCGCTAATCCTTTAACCATCGCTACAGCAGCAATCGCCGCCTGACTAGCTAATTTATTAATTGGTTTATATACCGTAGTTGTTTGTGTACCTTCAATGATTCTTTGACAAGCAGCTAGCTCAGCATCTTGTCCAGAAACCGGCACCTTGCCCGATAAACCTTTTTCCTCTAAAGCCTGGATGACTCCGGCCGCAGTACCATCATTAGCAGCAACAACCGCATCTAAAGTACCGCCGTTATCTAAATAGGTTTTTATAGTCTTATACGCCTCATCTTGCTTCCAGCCCTCTGTTAATTCATTAACTACTAAATTTATTTCACCGCTATCAATTTTTTCTCTTAACACTGACATTGAACCATCTCTTAACAAGAAGGCATTATTGTCAGTAGGCGCTCCCCCAATATAAGCAAAGTTGCCGCTACTTTTAACTCTAAGCACACTTTCGGCTTGCAAGCGCCCAACTTCAGTATTATCAAAAGATATATAGAAATCTATATCAGCATTATTAATCAACCGATCATAGGCAATAATTTTAATACCAGCCTTATGGGCCTCGTCAATGGCTGCGGAAATTTCTTCCGAGCTTGACGGCACCACAACAATAGCTTTCACTCCCTGACTAATTAAATTTCTAATTTCTGACACTTGATTTTTAACATCGTTATGAGAAACTGCAATTCTCACGACAGCCCCTAATTCTTCCGCTTTTTTTACAAATAATTCCCGATCAATATTCCAACGTTCTTCTAAAGTAGCTCCTAAAGAAAAACCAATTGAAATCGTTTTTCCTTCAACCATGTCGGCATCTCGTGCCGGCGACTTTATTTTATTATTAAACCAAAAAACCAAACCAATGATTAACGCTAAAAAGAGAATAAACATTAAAATTTTTTTCATACAAAAATATGATTAAAAGAGCGCAATAAAATAAATTTTATTTCAAAAATAGCAATAAATCATCTAGTACGAATGGCTTTTCTAAAACCCCTCTAATAGTGGCTAGTTCCTTAAATTCATTTAACAAGTCTTGTAACTCCTTAGAACTAATAGGTAAGGCAGAGGCTAAAATAATAGGGATATTTTTTAATTTTTCATCAACACTCATTGCCCTACAGACATCTAGCCCACTAAAATTAGGCATCATCACATCTAAAATCAAGAAATCATAGCTTGGAGTGACGGCTGACATTTTTTCTACAGCTTCTTTACCGTTATAAGAAATATCAATTTCCAGGCCGTCTTGGCTCATAAGTAGAGCCTTTAAAGTCATGGCGGCGTTAACTTCATCGTCAACTATCAAAATTTTCATATTTTTGTTTTTTATAAAAGCTATACCAACTTTAAATGCTAAGTAATATTAATTATTATAGCATGTTATCCCTCAAGAAACAAAAAAAATAACCCCTCTTCAGGGTTATCTTAAAGTGAGCCGTTGACCGGGATTGAACCGGTGACCTTCTCCTTACCATGGAGATGCTC
>CAZAAD010000019.1:0-10842 GCA_964483295.1 uncultured Gammaproteobacteria bacterium | reverse complement strand
CCTGGACCCCTTCGGTGTAAACGAAGTGCTCTAACCAGCTGAGCTATGCGCCCGAAAGAGGAACGATTGGTGAACTACCGAGTGGGCGAAAGAGGACTCGAACCTCCACAGCCTTGCGGCCACAAGCACCTCAAGCTTGCGTGTCTACCAGTTTCACCATTCGCCCTAAAACTATTCGCCCCAAAGAGCGAACAGCGAAAAATTACTTAACTACTTTTTCCTTAAGCTTCTTCTTATAATCAGAGCGAAGATAATAAAGTTTAGCTTGTCTAACCTTAGCTTCTTTCTTTATTTCAATCTTGGTAATAGTCGGCAAATTAATCGGGAAGATTTTTTCCACACCAACCCCGTCAGAAACCTTACGTACAGTAATAGTCGCACCAACTTCCTTGTTGTGCTTGCGGGCAATAATAATGCCTTCAAAATACTGAACTCTTTCTTTCTCTTCACCCTTTGAGTTTAGTTCTTTAATTTTCTGGTAAACCCGGACGGTCAGCCCTGGCTTCAATTCCATTTTAGTTTCGACCATATGGTTTTTAGCAATATAAACGAGATGGTTAAATCTCGTTTTGTCTTTGTTTATAGTTTATAATCTTGTCTAATATTATAATTTATTTTTGTATATGTCAAGCCTATTTTTGACGCACCAAGACAGACTAAACACGTAAACGTTCCTGAACGAAAGCTAGCACTTTTTGTAAAACTTCGTCAGGCGTTAAGCTAGTAGTATCTAGATAAAAATCATAATGACTTTTATCATTTACATCGACTCCATAATACTTCTGATATCGTCGCCTATCGCTCGCTAACCGTCTTTCATTGCTAGCCTTTACGTCCGCTAAACTCTGTAAGCCAATATCTTCATTTCTGTCATTTTTCTGCTGTAAATGGCCAAAAATTCTTCTAGCACCCTCATCAGGACTGACGTCTAAATATATCTTTAAAGAATGAGGAATAAAAAACCAGGAAGTACGCCCTTCAATTACAAAATTATCTTGAGTTTCTCCCAATTTTTTTTGATATTCGTCAACATCTAAATCAGTACTCGGATCATCTTCTCCTAACTTATTATACTCTGCCAACGTTAAACCACGCGCCTTGGCCGCCTCGCGACGCAAGCCGCCAACATAATAATGCGGCCAACCTAATTCAGCTGCTAATTGCTCGGCAACTGTACTTTTTCCCGAACCCTGAGCTCCACCAAGAGAAATAATCATAAATATTGCTTATTATTTAATCTTAACCGATGAGCTTTCAAAAATCAATTTATTAGCCTATAATAGGAGCAGACTTAGGCCTTCGGCCGTTTTTTACTTTCATTTTATTTCTGTCTTATGTATCTAGAAAAATTAGAAATCCAGGGCTTTAAATCATTTGCCCACAAAAATAAACTTATTTTCTCCGGCATGATTGGCGAGGAGAAGCGTGGTCTCACCGCCATTGTCGGTCCTAACGGTTCTGGAAAGTCTAACATTGCGGATGCTATCCGCTGGGCGTTAGGCGAACAGAGCATGAAAACTCTGCGCGGTAAAAAAAGTGAGGATATTATTTTTTCTGGTTCTGATAAAAAGAGTCAGCTTGGTTTTGCAGAAGTGTCTTTGATTTTAAATAATGAGCAACGCGTTAAAACTGCCGCCAAAATAGAAACCGCTGCTACCGACGATGATGAGGGGGCTAATAAAACAGCCAGCGAACTCGACCAAATAATTTCTACTTGTTCAGAAATTGTTATTACTCGCCGTATTTTTCGAAATGGTGATAGTGAGTATTTACTCAACGGAAACCGTGTTCGTTTATCTGATATTCAGATGCTCTTAGCTAAGGCCAACTTTGGGCAAAAGACTTATAGCGTCATCGGCCAGGGAATGGTTGAAAATTTCTTAAACTCTTCGGCCGCCGAAAGAAAAGATTTTTTTGACGAAGCAACCGGTGTTAAGCAATTTCAAATAAAGCGTGACTCAGCTTTAGGAAAACTAGAATCAAGTTATGAGAATCTGCAACAGGTTGATATGTTGTTATCGGAAATTAGACCGCGTCTTAAAAGTTTAACCAGGCAAGTAGAAAAATTGAAACGACGCGATGAAATTGAAAAAGATTTACGTGCGGCCCAACTTAATTATTACGGCTTTGTTTGGCACGATATTAATTATAAGCTCAATAATTTTAACCAGCAGTACTTAGAGTTAGAAAAAACTAAACTAGAAAAAGATCGTCGTCTAGAAAAACTAGATGAGGACTTAAACCGTATTCGCGCTACAGATAATTTCCGAGAAATAAATGAATTACAACCACGTCTACGTGAACTTGAAAACCAAAAAGGACAATACCAGAAAAAATTAGCCAAACTACAGGCCGAATTAGAAATCCAATTAGAGTCCCAAGGGCAATTTGATGTTTCTTGGCTAAATAATAAATCTAGCGAACTCGCGGCCGAATTAGAAAACCTCTCTTTAGAAATAGCTTCTCTAGAAAATAGCCGTCCTAAGGCAGAGGAGGAAACTATTCTTTCTCAGCTTCAAGAAATCGGACGCGAAATTGCGGCTGCTGACGAAGCTGCCAAAGCGGCTCGAAGATTAGATGAGGAAAAATTTAATCTTAACCGCCAACTCGCCAGACTGGAAGCAATAATGGAAGCGCAATTAGCTGCCAAGGGGCAGATTGATGTTTCTTGGTTAACAGCTAAACAGGCGGAAATTTATACAGCCTTAGAAAACATTACAAATAACGTTGCCTCTCTCCAAGAGACTGCTAACACCGAAACTAGCGACAAGTTACGCGCTAAGCTCGACACTATTCAAAAAGAAATGTCGGCGCTTAATCAAGAATTGATACGAATTAACGAAAAAATTAAAGCGGCCGCGAAATCCGGAACTAAAAATGAAGAAATCACGCGCATCGTGGAAGAGTTTTTAAATAAACTTGATAGCCTAGAAAAAACGTCTGACTTGGAAACAGTGCGCCGTTTAATTAAGGAAGCAAAAAATGATTTTCAATCTAAAATCAAAACTGTTTTAACCGGCGAAAGCGACGAGGATGCTCGCCGTATTCAAGAGATTCAACAAACGATTATCCAGTTTGCTGAAAAAAAACAAGCCCTTAATGATCAGTTAAATACGGAAGCAATGCGCCTAGCCTCAATCAGGGAGAAGGTGGCTACTTTAAACGAACAGCGCCGCCAGTTAGAAAAAGAGCTTGGGGAGATAAAAGAAAAAATTACTAAAGCAGAATCTAATGCTGACACTGCTCGCTTAGAAAACGAAAAATTATCTATCTCTAAACAATTAACTGAGTTAGAGCAGAAGCGAAGTAAACTAGAAGAAGCTGGCCAGTCAGCTGCTTGGCAAGAAAAGCGCCAAATAGCCCTAGAAAAATTACAACTCTGTCGCCTAAAAGACTCATCTATTAGCGAGCGCCTAAAGTTATTGCAAGATAAAAAAATCCAAACCGAGAGAGAAGCATCTGACATTAAATCCAAACTAGCTAAGAGTCAGATTAATTTTGATGCTTCGGGTATTGAAAAAGAAAAAACTGAACTCGCAAAATTAATTGAAAATTCCAATCAAGAAATTAGTATAGTCACCTCCCAACTGGAGAAGCTAAATCAAGCCAAAGAAAAAGAAAAGAGCGAAATGTTTGCCTGCCAAAAAGATATCCAAGCTTTACAGCAAGAAATCAGTGCCTTAAACGAGCGTTTAAATGGCTTAAAAATTGAAGCCACTCGCCAAGAAACCCGACTTGAAGATTTAGAAAATAATATCCGCAATGACAATTTAGAAGTTAGTGAAATAAGCGCTGCGCCAGCAACTGGCTCGGAGGCAGATTTGGGTGCTTGGCAAAAAATAATGACTAATGGCAAAAACCAACTTGACCAAATCGGTGGCATCGATCCAGAAACAGAAAAAGAATATGCGGAAACTAAAGAGCGTTATGATTTCTTAAGCGCACAAACCGCCGACTTAGAACAAGCAATTAAATCTTTAGAACACATTATTTACGAATTAGACCTCAACATCAAGGGCCGCTTTGATCAGGAGTTCAAAATAATTTCGGAAAAATTCCATGAATACTTCCAGATTCTTTTCAATGGCGGGACTGCTAAAATGTCAAAAATAATGATTGAAGATTTGGAAAAAGAAGAAGCAAAACATAACAACAGCCAAAATATTAATATTGACCCCGGACTTACCGCCGCCGAAATTGAAATGAAACGAGCCGCCGAAGAAAAGATGCGTAAAATTAAATTCTTGAAAAAATATAATGCTGTCGGCTTGGCTGGTATTGAAATCCAAGCAACTCCTCCGGGTAAAAAAATACAATCAGTCGCTATGCTTTCCGGTGGTGAACGCGCTTTAACTGCTATCGCTTTAATTTGTGCTATCATCAGCGCTAACCCTGCGCCTTTTGTGGTGCTAGATGAAGTTGATGCTGCGCTTGATGAATCTAACTCTGAGCGCCTAGCAAGAATTTTAGATGATTTATCTGATAAAACTCAATTCATTGTAATTACGCATAACCGCGCTTCAATGCGCCGCGCTAGTATTTTATATGGCGTTACTATGCAAGCCGATGGTATCAGCCAAATTCTTAGCGTCAAACTAGACGAACTCACCCCTTATCAGAAAAAAGAAGTTTAGCTCCGGTTCATCAGCTTTGTTCTATAATAAAACTGCTCTTAACGGGCAGTTTTTAATTATACTAATATGAACATGGTCACAGAAATTAAGCCACCAAAAATTAACACCACGAAAATTTTTTCCGCTGCTTTAAAGGGTCTTAATTCAGAAATTGTAGAAATTGAGGCTTCGCTCGGCGGTGGCGACTTTGGTCAAATTTCTATTGTTGGCCTGCCTGACACAGCTGTCGCCGAAGCTAAGGAAAGGGTACGCAGTGCCATTCTTAATTCCGGCTTTGAATTTCCCAAAAGAAAAATAACTATCAACTTAGCCCCTGCTAATTTAAAAAAAGTTGGCGCAACCTACGACTTGCCAATTGCTTTAGCAATTTTATCACTTAGGCTAACGCTTAAAATTGATCTTTCTCGATCTATCTTTGCCGGCGAACTATCGCTCTCAGGAAAAATTCGTCCGATTAACGGCGCGATTCAAATAGCCTTAATCGCTCGCCAAAAAAAATTTACTAAACTATTCTTGCCGCTTGAAAATGCTAAAGAGGCTACTCTTATTCCTGATATAGAAACATTTCCAGTTAGTACACTTAAAGAAATTATCAACTATTTACAAGATAATCATAAGAACAGTCCAGAACTAGTCGCTCTACCTACTAGTCAAGATGATTATCTGCAACTAGCGACTACAAAAAATCAGTCTATGCCTGATTTGTCTGATATTTATGGACAAAAAACTGCTAAACGCGCACTAGAAATCGCTCTAGCGGGCGGACATAATTTAATATTATCTGGGCCGCCTGGCTCGGGTAAAACCACTCTAGCTCAAGCGGCTGTCGGATTGCTGCCACCACTAACAAAAACGGATTTAATAGAAGTCGCTAAAATTGCCAGCTTAAAAGGACCCCTAACTCAAGCCCTAACTAGACCTTTTCGCTCTCCTCATCATAGCGCTTCGGCCGCCGCTATGCTGGGGCGTTCTAATTTAAGTCCCGGGGAAATCACCCTGGCTCATCAAGGAATTTTATTTCTTGATGAGTTTTCAGAATTCTCCCGACCAGTAATTGAGAGCTTACGAGAACCACTGGAGTCTGGCTGTATCACTATTAGTCGAGCAAGTGGTAACCAAACTTGGCCAGCTCGCTTTATTTTAATAGCGGCCACTAATCCTTGCCCCTGCGGTTGGTACAGATCAAGTCAAAAAGCTTGTCTTTGCACCCCAGAAAAAATCCATGCTTATCAGCGCAAATTATCAGGACCGATTCTAGATAGAATAGATCTACATTTATTTATTGATACAAAAGACTCTCTGCCAATTAAAAACCAGAGTGGCGAAGAGTCGTCTCTACAAGTAAGACAAAGAATTATTGAGGCCAGACAGGTACAAATAAACCGCTGGCCAAGATTATCCGAACCTCTAAATGGACGCCTACCTGTTAAATTACTAGAAAAAATCTGCCAACTAGACGCTGATTGTCTAGCCCTAATCCAAGCCGCTGACGCCTATTTTCACTTATCAGCTCGATCATATTTTAAAATTATCCGCCTGGCTAGAACAATTGCTGACCTAGAAAAGCAACAAATAATTTCTACTCAGCATTTAGCGGAGGCCCTACGTTATCGTCCGCCAATTTCCTGATTTCTAAAAACTTCTTCATAATTTAAACTAGTTGGAACATTCGCATTATTTTTGTTATAATAAAGTCAGGTTAAGCTAAAAATATGCGCAAAAAAATAATAACTTTAGGACTACTCTTTGTTTTTCTCACAACTTCTGGTTTTGGCTGTAAAATAGCCAATAAAGAAACAAAAGAAGCGATGCAACCAATAACTCTAACTTATTGGCGAGTTTTTGATGGCGTTGATGCTTTCGATGAAATTATCGCCAACTATCAACTTCTCCACCCCTTTGTAACAATAGATTATCGCAAATTGCGTTATGATGAATACGAAAAGGAACTGCTTAATGCTTTAGCGGAAGACCGTGGTCCTGATATTTTTTCTATCCATAATACCTGGATTAGAAAATATAAGACTAAGATAGTGCCTATGCCTGAATCAACCACCATGGCCTATCCTGTCACTAAGGGCACTGTTAAAAAAGAAGTTATTCCTGAGCTCCGTACTACCCGCAGCTTTACCATTAGAGAAATTAAAGATAACTTTGTAGAAACCGTAAACAAAGATGTTATTTTAGAAGACGGTAAAGTCTACGGACTACCTCTCTCAGTTGATACCTTGGCCCTGTTTTATAATAAAGACTTACTAAACAATGCTGGTATTAGTGACGTCCCTACTTATTGGAACCGGGAATTCTTACAAGCAGTCAAAAAAATGACCAAACAGGATCCAAAAAGAGGTCTCATTCAATCAGGTATTGCTCTAGGGAGCAGTTCTAATATAGAGCGCTATAGTGATGTGTTAACATTACTTATGATGCAAAATGGAGCGACTATTATAAACGACAGTTTACAGGTCAAATTCCACACCATCCCTGATTTCGCTAAAAATAGTGCTTATAATCCTGGTCTAGAGGCTTTACGTTTTTACTCTGACTTCGCGAATCCAGCCAAAGAATCTTATGCCTGGAATAGTGAACTCAATAATTCTTTAGATATGTTCATCAGCGGCAATCTCGCTATGATGTTTGGTTATTCTTATCAAATTCCCGCCATTAGAGCCGCTGCTCCTAAACTAAATTTTTCCGTCACTAAGTTTCCACAAATTGAGGGTAACCCGCCAACCAATATCAACATGGCAAACTACTGGGTTGAAACTGTATCAAAAAAAAGTAAATATCAAAATGAAGCTTGGGACTTTATTCAATTTATCGTTAAAGCTGATCAAGCCAAACTTTATCTAGAAGCTACTAAAAAACCAACGGCTCTGCGATCTTTAATCGCCAGCCAGGTAGACGATAATGATATTGGCGTCTTTGCTTCTCAAGTATTAACTGCCCGTAGCTGGTATCGCGGACAGAACGTAACTGCGGCTGAAGAAGCGATTAAAGAAATGATTGATGCTATTTTAATCAATACTGATAACAAAAAAGTAAAAGATATTATTGACAATGCCGCCGCTAAAATTCAGCAAACAGTCTACTAACTCTAATAACTATGTTTAATAAAAAAACTACTAGTATTCTATTGGGGTTAACCCTCGCTACCACTTTATTAATTACCTCTTCCCCGGTTCTCGCCCAAGGAATTGTCCCTATCGCTACAGGCGAACCATCGTGCTCACAAGGAGATGCTACTGCTTGCGGTGATTATCAGGTAAGCGACTTTGTAGTACTCGCCATTAAAGTGGCTAACTTAATTTTAGGCCTAGTTGGTTCCTTAACTTTAATCATGTTTATTTACGGCGGAGTAACTTTCTTAATTTCTGCTGGTTCAAGTGATAAAGTTGCTCAGGCTAAAAAAATTATTATTGCTTCAGTAATTGGCTTACTAATTGTATTTTCTAGCTGGCTCATTATTAAATACACAACTGAAACTATTGGCGTAACAAATGGCTATGAATTTACCGGCCAGGCGCCAAGTACAAACTAATGATTTCTTTCATTCCTAAAAAAATAAAAACTAACGGTTTAGGTGAAGAGTTGCGGGCGGCCAGGAGAAACAAAAACATTCATATTAACGAAGCCTCTCGCCGCTTAAACATCAGGAAAGAATATCTCTTGGCCTTAGAGGCCGATGATTTTGATGCCTTACCGGCTGGCCTATACGGAAAAAACTTTCTCAAGCGCTATGCAATCTTTCTTGGTTTAAGCCAATCGGAAATAGACCGACTCTTACTAGGCATTGAAAAAAATACCAATAGTGCTAACAACCCTTTTTCGCAAAAGATAATTGATAAAAAAAAATTCATCATCTTTCCCCGAATCGCACGCAATGTTTTACTTTCACTGGCCGTGCTCGCCTGTTTTTTTTATCTAATTTTTTATTTCAATAATATTTTTTCCCCTCCCGAGCTGGAAGTTTTCCAACCAGGGCGCAATATTTTAGTTCAAGAGTCTTCAATCTTAGTAATTGGCCGCAGCGAAATTGAAGCTGAAGTAAAAATAAACGGCGAATTAGTTTTAACAGACGAAAACGGCACTTTTAATAAACTGATAAATCTAAAAAAAGGCGTGAATCCTTTAGAAATATCAGCCAAAAAGAAATATAGCCGGGAAAATTTAATTATTCGACAAGTTTTAGTAGAATAAGCTAAACATATATGATAGAAATAAAAAAAACCGTCCTATTTGACATTGCTGGTATTTTGCATAAAATAGCGATAGGAGAAAAGCAAAGGGTTGCTGAGCTTGGTTGTGGAAATTTTGGTTTTTTTGCTTTTCCTTTAGCTCGTCTAGTTGGCCGCTCCGGAAAGGTTTATGCTGTTGATATCCTTAAATCATCTTTAGCGGAAATAAAAAGCCGAGCCACTAAGGAAAACTTGCCTCAACTAATACCTGTCTGGAGTAATCTAGAGATATTTAAAGGCACTAAAATTGAAAGCGATAGCCTAGATGTTGCTTTACTGGTGAATGTCTTACACCAATCCGAAAAAAAGGCTGACATTCTTCGCGAAACTGCCAGAATGCTAAAAACTGACGGACAACTACTAATAGTTGAATGGAGTAATAGCGATGCCCCTTTAGGACCAAAACCAGAAAAACGCCTAAAGCTTGAAGCTCTAAAAATAGCTGTGGCAAAACTCGGTTTTGGCATAAAAGAAGAATTTACCGCCGGACCATATCACTACGGACTAATCTTAATTAAACTATAAAATATGAAAAACCTTTTAACCTGGCAATACTGGTTCTCAGTCAACCCGGCCCAATTAATTTCTTTAGGCATGATAATACTGGCTAGTCTAGTAGGGCTTTTTGTTCTAGCGGCTATTATTTTTTTCTTATTAAAAAGAAAGGGCAGTTTTTATCGCGGTGTATTTAAACGCTTATACAATTTTTCAGTTGCCAATTTTTTAATTGGCTTAATTGTATTATTTTTTAACTACGAAAATATACCATTCTTTGCTGCTCGCTTTTGGCTTGGCCTCTGGGCAATTGGTATGTTAATTTGGCTTTACTTTATTCTCATTAAAATTAAAGAAATTCCTGCTAAGAAGCAAGCTATCGCCGCTGAACAAGCTAAGAAAAAATACTTGCCTTAATAAGTGACTATGGCAACTAAAACACTCCATGGCCTAGGCCGAAAAGGGGAGTTGCTAGCGACAAGTTTTCTAGAGAAATCTGGCTACAGCATTATCGCCGCTAATATAAAATTAGGAAATCTGGAAATAGATTTAATAGCCAGCCATAACGGCTGGCTATATTTTTTTGAAATCAAAACTAAGTCAACACCACTTCCAAGCAACGATGATAATTTAGTTACCCAAAAACAGCTCACTAATCTAAAAAAGGCGGCCCATATTTATGCCGCCAGAAACAAAATTAATTGGCAAAAAATCAAATTTGACTTAATCGTCGTATACATTGATAAATTAACAAAAAAAGGTTGCCTTCAACGTTATCGCGATATTTTTTCATAATCGTCAAGTTAAAATCAACAAACTTTTAGTACTAGTATTTTTGCTTTAACCCTGGTTCATTTATTTGTCTTGTCAAAAATAATATGCTAAAATTAAATTACCAAATTTAATTATATATATTTGAGAAAGGGGGTGAAAACATGAAAAAACTTTTTAAACATTTGATCTCCCTAGCAATCGTTGCTGTTTTAATGGTACCGGTTTTAGCAATGCCTGCTAGTGCTCAAACTGAACCAGGTACATTGCTTGGTACAGATGTAGTGGGTTCAACCGTTGAACTATCATCTGACGACCCTAGAGAAATAGTCGGCCGCATTATCAATGTCGCCCTCGGCTTACTAGGTGTTATTGCTGTAGCAATTATCTTAATGGGTGGCTTTAAATGGATGACTGCTGGCGGTAATGAAGACAAGGTTTCCGAAGCGAAAAAGCTTATCGGTGCCGGTGTTATTGGTTTAGCTATTGTCTTAGCTGCTTGGGCTGTTGCGAGCTGGGTTATTACCCAAATTTACCAAGCTACTAAGGGTTAGTAATCTCATTGATTATGTGGTCCTCATGTTTTTAGTATGGGGATCACTGACCTGGATGCAACGCGTTGCGTCTAGGTCAGTGAAAAAATCATTCTCTCTAGATTTTATGTTCAAAAAAATCAGCCTCTTACCTCTTTATACCTATATAAC
>CAZAAD010000018.1:0-12356 GCA_964483295.1 uncultured Gammaproteobacteria bacterium | reverse complement strand
GGTACTAAAAAAATAAATTATCGTTTACGTGATTGGGTTTTTTCTCGTCAACGTTATTGGGGTGAACCGATACCTTTGGTTCATTGTCAGTCTTGCGGAGTAGTAGCGATTCCAGAAGCAGATTTACCAGTACGACTACCTGATGTGGAAAGCTATGAACCGACAGGAACAGGCGAATCACCACTCACCGCAATTACTGATTGGGTTAATATTCCTTGTCCAAAATGTGGTGGTCCGGCTAAACGCGAAACCAATACGATGCCCCAATGGGCGGGTTCTTGTTGGTATTATTTACGCTATATTGATCCTAAAAATAATCAGGTTTTAGTTGATAAAGAAAAAGAAAAATATTGGTCGCCAGTTGATTTTTATGTCGGCGGGGCCGAGCATGCGACGCGGCATTTAATTTATGCGCGTTTTTGGCACAAGTTTTTATATGATATTGGCGCGGTTAGTTATGAAGAGCCATTTACTAAATTGAAGCATGTCGGTTTAATTATGGGAGAAGATGGTCGCAAGATGAGTAAGCGCTGGGGTAATGTTGTTAATCCGGATGATATGGTTGAAAAATTTGGTGCTGATGCGATGCGCGTCTATGAAATGTTTATGGGCCCGTTTGAGCAGGCATGTAATTGGAGTACTAACGGCATGATGGGGGCGCGTAAGTTTTTGGAAAAAATCTGTAACTTAGCTGATGAAACCATGGCGACGACCGATGATAAGAAAGTTCTCGGTTTACTTCATAAAACAATTAAAAAAGTTTCCGAAGATATTACTAATTTTCGTTTTAATACCGCGATTTCAGCGATGATGATTTTAGCTAATGAAATCAGTGAATATAAGGGCGGAAAAGGAGAGTTGCCTTTAACCAAGGATAATTTTTTGAAATTTGTTCAGATATTAGCTCCATTTGCTCCGCATCTAGCTGATGAGCTTTGGGAAAAAGCCGGAAAAACCGAGAGTGTTTTCAAGAGCGCTTGGCCGGTTTATGATCCGATTTTAATTAAAGATGAATTAGTTAATTTGGTTATTCAGGTCAATGGCAAGTTACGCGCTAGTTTGGAAATGCCTGCTGACATTACTCAGGAAGAGGCGTTTAGTCTGGCTAGTGAGCAGGAAAATGTGAAAAAATGGTTAGCGGGAGCAGAAATAGTGAAGAAAATTTTTGTGCCTGGTAAGTTACTTAATATTGTTATTAAAAATGGCTGATTTAGCCGGTAGAACTAAAGAAATTTGTCGTCTTTTAGAAATTAAGCCCGCTCGTTCCAAGGGACAGAATTTTTTAATTCATGAGCGCGTTTACGATGACATAATTAAGGCTTCTAATATTGGGCCAGATGATGAAGTTTTGGAAGTCGGGCCAGGTTTAGGGTTTTTAACTGTGCGCTTGGCAGAAAAAGCTAAAAAAGTAGTCGCGGTTGAATTGGATGATAAGTTAGCTGCTTATTTACAGACCGGCTTTGGTGTTACGAGTCAGGAGAAAGTGAAAATTGTAAATCAAGATATCCTGCGGTTTAATCCTCGTTCAGAATTTTCTGGTAAATACAAAATTGTTGCTAACTTGCCTTACAATATTACCTCAATTTTTTTGCGGACGTTTTTGTCTAGTAATTATAAACCGGAGAGCATTGTTTTAATGCTTCAGAAAGAAGTAACGGAACGAATTATTGCCCAGCCCCCAGACATGAGTTTGCTGGCGGTATCGGTGCAGCATTATGCTGAACCGGAAATCATCCGCCAAGTTAGAGCGGAGTATTTTTGGCCGGCACCTGAAGTAGATAGCGCCGTAATTCGCTTCACGGTAAAGCCGCCAATTTTTTCCGCCGAGCAAGATAAGAGTTTTTTTCGTTTGGTAAAAGCTGGTTTTAGTGCTAAGCGTAAAATGCTAAAGAATAATTTAGCCGGAGGTTTAAGAATAGAGCCAGAAAAAATTATGGCTGCGCTGCAATCAGCCGGCATCCACGATAAAGAGAGAGCGGAAAATTTAAGTCTAGCAAATTGGTATCAATTGTTTGCGGCTATAAACGAATTTATGGTATAATAAAATCAAATTCCTCGTTGTGGAACGATTTGATTTTATTATATGTCTCTCATAAATAAGCCTCTGAATAATCAGAATTATCCTGAGCGCGCCGACTATCAAAATGGGAGTCGTGGCGCTTTTTTTAGTTTGTTATTTTTAGGCATCGCGATTGTTTCTCTTGGTGTTTGGCAGGTTGTCGCGCGCGTAAAGAAACCGTTTAATCCAAATTTTTCTGATAATGCTCAAGTAGCTGTTTTAAATAATCAAGAATCTGATACTGATGGCGACGGATTAACTGATTACGAAGAGATGTATGTTTATGGCACCTCTCCTTATATTGAAGATACTGATAGTGACGGTATCTTAGACTCTGAAGAAATTAAAAAAGGGAGTGATCCAAATTGTCCTGAAGGTGGAAACTGCTTAGCAGCCATTGATTTTGAGGCACAGCCTAGCTCATCGGTAGAAATTGATAATTCACTCGGTAGTATCGCTACGGAGTCGGAGACCACGGCCTCTAATCTAGGAGAAATAAGTATTTCTGAGAATACTAGTGAAGCGGAACTTCGTCGCGCTTTGTCTGGAGAGATAGACGCTGCTTCTTTGCGGGCGCTGTTAATTGAAGGTGGCGCTGATGCTGAGATGTTGCGCCAGATAAGTGATGAAGATTTAATTGCTAGTTATCAGGAAGTTTTAAATAATCAAGCTGAATAAATAACATGAAGCCTTCTTTTATGCCTCAGAAGAAGCGCATTTGCGCAAGCAAACAGGCAATTGCCTTTTTGCTCTTTTTCATTTTCTTAGGAGCCCTGCTTGCTCCTCTTAGGTCGACCCAAGCACAATTCATTGTCTTTAACCCTGAAGATTCTATTTGGAAAAAAATTCAGACAGTTATTACGACTTTATGGCGCAAAGGCGGTTCACTTGCTTTACAACAAACCGCGAGAACGGCGCTTAATAAAATTGCTTATGATACGGCGACCTGGGTTGGTTCTGGTGGTGAAGGTCAGAAGCCATTGTTTGTTTCTCAAGACTGGGGTTCTTATATGGCCCAAATTGGCGATGAGGCTGCTGGTGACTTTTTGGAACAATTTTCTGCAAATTTGTCTACTTCAGCGGGGAAGGAGTTGTCATTTAATTTTTGTCAGCCAACTTCTTTAAATGCTAAAGTTAAAATTTCTTTAGGGCTAGCGCAGCAATATCGTCCTCAAGCACCAACCTGTACCGCTTCTAAGATGATTGCTAACTGGGAAAGTGCTGCCCAGCGTTATACTGATTATAAAGACCCTAAATTTTTAGATAATTTTGTTAATATCTTTGACCCAGTTTCTAATGAAATGGGGATTTTTTGGAACGCTAGTCTTGATATATCTGATAAGGAAATAGAAGGCAAGGCTGTCGCTAAGACTACACTTTTAGGCCAGGGCGGCTGGCTAGATGTAAAGGGACCAGATGGTAAACCGCTATCTGTCCCAAACCAAGCACAAAGAAATCTGGATATAGCTAGTGATAGCTACTCTTCAAATTTTATTAAGTATACTGGCGATGCTTTTGTGGATGCTGGTAGAGTATTTTTGAACCAATTAGCACTCACCGCTTTTAATAAGATGATGAGTAATATTGGCAAAAAAACTGGTAACTCCGCAACTACTAAAGAACTTTCTTTAAATTTTGAAAGTGATCCGACTGCTTCTTCTGGTGAAACCGCCGTTAAAGATGTGGCAGTAAAATTATTACAGACCGATTTCGGCTCTAAAGCTGATTATGATATTTTATCGGAATTAATGATGTGCCCTGATCCGAAAAACCCTGGGCCAACCAATTGTGTGATTGATAATAAGTTCATGCAAGCTATTTCTGAGCGAAAAACCGTAGCCGAGGCCTTGGAGGAGGATTATTTACAAGGCAGTTGGCAATTTACCATTGAAACTTTGCCGAGTGGTCCTGAGGGTAGTTATTCTTGGCGTAATGTTTCAATTTTACGTAAATATCGTATTGTTCCGGCTAGCTGGGAACAAGTTTTTGATAAATTAAAAAAATTGAATGAGTTGGCTGTTGATGAGCCTACTAAATTTGCTCCTAAAAAAGCTACTTTGCAAGATTTGGTTTCTTGTTTTGACCCTTATGATGAATATAATCAATTTAGTGGCCAGTTTAATTCCGCCGACCAGGCTTGGTGCACCGGCTTGGTTGATCCAAATTGGGTTTTGAAAGCACCGCTAAATTACTGTCGTAAAGAAGGGGCTAGTCCGCAGATTATAAACAAGTATGTTATCCCTTCTTATCCAGCTCAGGGCGATGTTCCATATACCCCAAGTTCTTTGTCGGTTGTCAGAGCTGATGATTATTGCGCCGACCATCAAACTTGTATTCGGGAAGCTAAAGACGGCTCCTGTCAGGCTTATGGTTATTGTAATGAAGAGAAGCGAACTTGGGAATTTGCCGGTGATTATTGTTCGCCAATTAGCAATACCTGCCAGTCGTTTACTAATCCGATTAACAAGCAGAAAGTTTCTTATTTAGAAAACACCCTTGACTATGAGGGTTGTAGCGCTGATAATGCGGGCTGCAAGCAATATTCTAAGTTTGGTACTTATAATAATAATACCGGCACGGTCGCTTGGCGAGCAGCTGATAGTATTTATTTCAATAGCAAGGTAGAGAGTTGTTCTTCGGCCGACGAGGGTTGTTCTGAATTTATTAGAGTAAAACCAGCCTGGGGAGCTAATTTAGTGATGAATACTAATTTTGTGACCGATATGGTTGGTGCTTCCACGACCGGCGCCTTCTTAAATGATTGGCCAGTACTTGCTTCTAAGGCAACGATTGTTGATACGGCTTTAGACCCAACTGGTAATTCAGGTAAAGCTTTGAAACTAGAGGGAAGCAATGTATCCGTCTTCTCTAATGAAACCAGCTCTTTATTACCGAACAATTTTGATATTATTCCGGGGCAGGCTTATACAGTTAGCGCTGATGTTTATCTATCTTCTGGTTCACAAGTAAGCATCGCTTTAGGTACAGCTGGCGCCCAGTCTACTTATAATAGCCGCGTGGTTGGTACTTGGCATCATATTAGCGTAACTAAACAGGCGGGTACTGGCTTAAGTATTCCTGCCTTTTCTATTTTTGCTAATGGCACTCTATATGTTAAGAACATCAAGTTTGAAATGAGTGGTTGGGATACTGGCTTCAGTTCTTATGGTACCGCTAAGTCTTATCAAAAATTATTACCGGATTATTTAGAAAATTCTTGTTACGTTGGTCAGACCGCCAATGGTTATAGCTACCAAATTAAAGAAGGCGCTCCAAGTCAATGTTATAACTATGCTCGCAAATGTGATCAAGGTGAAGTTGGTTGCGAGCTTTATACTCTTGGTAAAAAGAATTTTTCCGTCCCCGCTAAGGTAGCTAATGTTGATTATTGTCCGGCTGAATGTGTTGGTTATGATGTGTATGTTTCTCGCGGTACCTATTTTACTTCACCGAGCGCGGAGAACATGATTCCAAAAACTGCTTCTCAGTGTAGCGCTGATGCAGTTGGTTGTTCTGAATTTACTAATATTGACGACTTAGCCACTGGTGGTGAAAATACAGAATACTATTCAGCCTTGAAGCATTGTATTAAGCCGGGATCAAGTTGTGGTAGCTATTATGCTTGGGAGGGAACCAGTAATGGTTATCAATTACGTTTATATAATTTGAAAAAGGCGGCCGATGGCAGCCCTGATACTATTGCTGATGATAGTGCTTTATGTAATGCTACTATTTTTGTCGCTGATATTAATAGTCCGCTTTATAATCCTGATTGCAAACAGTTTTATGATGCGGCGGGTAATGTGTTTTACAGTTTAGCTAGCTATACGATTACTTGCTCTGATAATTGCCGTTCTTATCGTATTACTGAAAAAAATTATGATAGAAGTTTAACGTTAGCACAATGTAGTACGGGCGCAGATAAACATTGGGATGCTCAAGAAGGTGCTTGTATTAGTTGTTTAAATGGTGGCACTTGGAATGCTACTCATAATTCCTGTGTTTATCAGGGTATTCCGGGTGAGGGTAAGGTTTGCGCCGCTGAACAAAGTGGTTGCCGTGAATATAATGGTAATGCCGGTAATAATGTTCGTCTCGTTTCTTCTTACGATTTTGAATCACCATCTGTTGCCTGGACCTCAAATTGTTCTGGTGGTGTTAGTATTTCACCGATTGCTAGTAATCGTGATGGCCACTCTCTGTCTTATGTAAATGGTGCTAGCGGTTGTTCAGAAATTGGCGAAACAACTCATACTGTTGCTAAGAGTATGCCGCTCATTAAGCAAATTATTGCCGGTGACAATCAGGCTGCTCAGTTAAGCGTTGGTACTTCGGTGAAGAAAGACAAATCTTATAGTATTCGTTTCTGGGCTAGTTCTCCCGCTGGTGCGAATTTAAATATTTTCTTCTATAACAAAGATACGGACGAAAAAGCCTCGTTTAATGGCGGTGTGCCAATTAAGATTTCTTCTGGTGGTGGCTGGCAGCTTTATTCCGTCAATCTTGATAATTTAGGTCATAATGTTTCTCCAAGTGAGGTTTTGGCCATTACCGCTAATAATAATTTCTATTTAGATAATTTTATCCTAACAGAGATTGTTGATCGTTATTATCTAGTTAAGGGCTCAAGTAAGATTCCTGATATTTGTTATTATGATACCGCTGATGTTTATCAGGGAGCTGACTATAATTTAGGTTGCGCGACCTATGCTGATCGCAATGGCAATGGTCATAACCTGCATTCATTTTCAGAAATTTGTGCTAATTCCTCAGTTGGCTGTGAACAGGTAATAAGTACCCAGAATTCCAGCTCACCGCAAATGACCATTTGGGGAGATACTAATAATACGGGTGCTTGTGATGTTGAGGAAAAGAGTTGTTTTGAAATTCCGGCTGATAGTGCGATGTATTTATTATTTGATCGCTCTAAGCAGTGTAGTGTTGCTAATTTAGGTTGTTCTCGTTTTGGCGAAGCACAGGCGGGAACTAGTGCCTCTGTATTCTCTGATGTTTTCTTGAAAGATAATCCGAATAGTTACAATACGATTTTATGTGATGATGAAAGCCTTGGTTGTGAAGCTTGGAGCAATGCCGATAACGGTAGTGTTAGTTATTTCCGCAATCCTGGTAATAACGTTTGCGTCTATCGCTCCTCAACTAATCAGCCGTCTGGTCAAAAAAATTGGTATAAAGCACCAGTTAAGCGTTGTGATTTAAATTCCGATGGTCAAATTGCTGGCGGGGAACAGTCAGCCGCAATTTGCGGAAGCAATAGTGACTGCAATAATCTGCCTTGTATAGTTGATAATAACGATTATTTGTGTGACACTTCTTTCTTGGAAACAATTGGTTACGGTGGACCAGGAAATCGTATTCCGGTGCCAACAACTCAAGTCGGTTTATGCGAAGCTAAGGCTTCGGGCTGCCGCGAATATATTGATCCGGTTAGTGAATTTAATCCTAATATCTATACCGGCTCAACAACCCTAGCTATTCAGCCTAACAAGTTATATTTGTTAATCAATTCAAATAGTACATCAGGCGACGTTGCTCTAAGCTTTACCAGAAATATTGTGCCGCTCTTAACGGACAATACCTTTGGTACCACGACGCGCAATGTTAGTATTAATGGATCAGAAACAGCTATCTTTAATTCTTTGGATAATACTACGGCTACCATTTCTGGCGATTTAGCTTCTGCTATCGTACGCGAGTTAGTTGTTGAATATCAGTTAGCCAGCAGTATTAATAAGACAGGCTGCAATGGCTTAGTAGATTTTTCTAATGGTTGCGTCTTGTTTAATGAACGTTCTATTTCTGGGGCGAGTGGTTATTCCTCTCTCGCTAGTGGATTTGATCCCTATACCTCTAAAGCAAAAAGCTCACCAACCGTTTGTAACCCAAGCATACCTGGCTCTTGTGCCTCAAATCAATTAATTAAAGTAAGACCAGATCGCGTTTGTGCCAGTTGGTTTGATTGCGCGACTTATGCTTATGACCCAGAGACCAATGCCAAGGTTTGTTATTCGCTTAAGCAGTGCAATAGCCTTGATGAGCAGGGCACTTGTAATAATTTTATTGCTGATTCTTATAAACCAGAACCACAAAATGCCACCGGTTATTATTTTCTAAATAAAAATAGCTTAGGGGCAATGACCGAGGTTGGTTTAAATAGCAGTGCTCACTTTGATTTTGAAGAATTAGTCCCATCCTTATCCTGCGCTCGTTTAGATGATCCGACTAAGCCTTGTAGTTTTGACCGTAATATTGTTAAAGATTTATTAATTCGCGAACCAGAAAAAGCCAAGGTTGATTACCCGGCTTCTGGTAAGAGTTATTTACGAGTACCGTCTAACTATAATGTTTCTCCAATGGCACCAGGCGCCTATGTTAATCTATCTGGTAGCCAGCTGTATTATTTAAGTTTCTTGGTTAATACTAAAAATTCAGGAGCTTCGGCCCGGATAAGTATTGAGGTTAGAGGAGCAGCTTCGCCTACCAACTTTACCGTAGACAGTCCTGGTGGTTGGCAGCGTTTCACTTTGCCTTTTAACTCTGGCAGCGCTGGCGCTAAGCAAGTAAGAATTTATCTGCAAGCCGTCGGAGCAACTGGGGAGGGAGAAGTTTACTTTGATGATGTAAATATTGAACCAGTATTAGAGGTTGCTACTGGTGATTATGCCGCCCGCGAATGTCGTATTTATCCGTCTTCTGACAGCTTGAGCTGTAAGAATCAGAATAAGAATGTGATTACTAATGGCTTAGAGGGCTATTGTTTAGAGCACGACCGTGATAATCCTTCGGTTTGTACTACTTGGTATCCAGCTGACAGAATTAGTTCTTCGGCTTTAAGCAGTAATGGTCTTGGTTATTCTGGTCCTTTGGGTCTTAGTTACTGCACTAACATTAATGCTAATGTTGAATACGCGAAAAAGATAAAGGCTAGATTAGTTTATGCTAATATTGATAAGTCTAGGGGCGTATTCTTAGGAGGTGTCATTAATTTTGTAAACGGCTTATTTAGTGGCAATGAATGTCCTAGCAGTTGGAACGATCCTAACCAGAGTGATGCTAGTTTCTGTTCTTATTGTCAGAACTTTAATCAGGATAGATGTGTTGCTATCTATGGCAGTATGTCTGCTTGGTTGAGTTCTTGTCAGCAGTGTATTGATAGAACTGGTTCTGATGGCGCCATTAATATGAACACTGATGGTTGCGGTGAATTAGGCTCAACCCCTCGTTCTGATCCGTTTGCTCCTGGCGTTACTTTCCCAGAGAGTACTTGTGAATATCATTGTGGCGATTGTCGTTATTATCGCGCCATTGTTATTAATGATAAAGCTAATTGGAATCATGAGCGCGTTTATTGTGTCCCACGAGAAACCTCTCCTCAGTTTTTGTTAGGCGTTGGCGCGCAGACAAGCGCTGCCGTCCTTGATAATACCGAGTTTCAATCAACCTCTTGTACTAATTTGAAATTTTATGAAGAGGCCTGGATGACTTATCAGGGAACATTCTATCAGAAACCAATTACGCTTTGTGAACAAAATGATGATAATAATACCAAATATGAATGTAAGGCCATAGATGAATATACTAATGCGACGCCACCAATTAGAGTTTATAATCGCGACTATCCAGCCGTTGATGAACAGGGACTGCAGTACTTAGCGGCCGATATTGCTAATCGTGATAAAGTCTTTAATTTTTCCTGCAGTGAGTTTGCTCAAGTAGTTTCAAATAGCGGCGACAATAAAGCCTGGGCGGTTAGAACGGGAATTAATAGTAATCCTAATGACGCCTTTACGACGCCAAGCTACTTCAATAATCTCTATACCAATCCAGCTGTCAGTCTACAATTCTACGGTCGCCAACGCACGGGAGTTCCTTTTGGTGCCGCTACTTTCGGTAATGACTATGATTTATTAAATAGCGGTCCGATATATTTACAGAACCAGTATTATCAGAAAGATAAGCAGACAATTTTCGGTGGCCGTCCTTATGATTGTACTGGAGCTGCTTGTAATAAGGTTGGATATTGTAGTGGTAATCCAAGCGTTATCTGTCTCTTTGACCCTTTCTTCAGTTCAAGTACACCTTTTAGCTCTAATTATATAAATCAGAAAACTTGTTCTGATGGTGGCTTTGGTGAATGCAAGCCGCTTTGGGCTACTAGCTCTCCTTTACAGGCGGGTACAGTTCTAAGCCAGATATTCTTGCAATCGTATGGCACCTTTACCTATAAAGATGGTAGCTATATTCCTGGCGGCGTTCCTTATTCCACGCCTGCTTCTAGTGTAGGCGGCCAAGTCCCAGCAATTATTGGTTCCCCAAGTTTGTTAAAAGGCACGAATTTAGTAAGCAGAGCCACTACAACCGGTATTTATTCCTTGAAATTTAATACCCAAGTAAACCCAGAACAGCAACCTTTACGCATGATATATATCAATTGGGGAGATGGTAACAAGCAGGCAATTACCGGTCAGGATCATCGTCCAGATTCGAGTAGTCCGCATATTTTCTATCACTATTACGCTAAGCCAGCGACTGAAAGAATAGAACTCCGCATTTGGGATAATTGGGATATGACTGGATATTGGACTGGATTTTAAAGATTAAGGAATTTATTTATGGCCGATAAGCGTAGCCGGACAGGTAGTCTTGGTTCTCAACTGGATACTCAACTGATGGCCGCGCCTACTCGTCGTGATGATAGTTCGGATAAATCAGGAGATTTGCGAGCCGCCAAGCGGCAAAGTGGTGATGATTATTCAGTTGATAGTTCCCGGTCAGCGCCGATGCCCGGAGAACAGCCAGTCAGTTTACGCGAAGCAGTCATGCAAGAAAAAAGGCAGCAGGCTGCTAAAGAAAGAGCAGAGGGCGGCGGATTAATGAGTAAGGTAGGTTCTCCGGCTAGAAAAGGAACAAGCGCCTTGCTCCGCCAAGCCTGGATATATTTAATTCCGAGCTGGGGCCTAACTCTGATTTGGATAAATATTCATGTGTTTTTAGGAATGGTTCTTGGTAATAATTTATTCTGTAAGTTAGGAGCAGAATGGACAGATGCGGCTGCTGGCGCAACCGCCAAAGGAGCGGCGATGAAGAAAAAACTAGAAGCCAAGGCCGGCAATTCAATTGGCTTAGTAGAGAAGATGGGGGTTGGCTGCGCTGATCTAGGCTGCCTTTTTATCCTGATTGCCGCCGTAGGAATAATTGCCTTGATGTTAAAAGTTGTTTCTAATCCAATAGAATTTTTTGCCAGCGTAATTGGTTGGGTTTGGGACTCAGTCTCTGGTGGCGTTATCCGGACTGGTTCAGATTAGTAAATTAGGAAAATAAATATGAAAATTAAGTTTAACAAAAAATTAATCACCAGCTCATCTATCTTGGCGCTGGTTTTGGTTATTTTCCTCTTTTCTACTAAATCGACTTCGGCGAAATGGGATTGGGGCATCAACCTTTTAGGAACAATTGTGAGCACGATTGTCTCTGGTCTCGGCTGGATACTTTCTAAATTGATTGGCGTCTTAGTTTACATTGCTCAGTATAATGACTTTATCCGCTCGGGAGCAGTGACTAATGGCTGGATGATTGCTCGCGATATTTCTAACATGTTCTTTGTCGTTGTTTTATTGATTATTGCTTTTGCGACAATTTTACGGGTTGAAAGTTATAGCTATAAAAAATGGCTGCCTAAGTTGATTTTAATGGCAGTCTTAATTAATTTTTCGAAGACGATTTGCGGCCTGTTTATTGATTTGGCCCAAGTCATCATGCTTACTTTTGTTAACGCTTTTAAAGATGTTGGCGCTGGTAGCTTGGTGGATATATTAGGTATTAAAGATTGGCACACCCTAAAAGATATTGAGCAGGTTAGCGGTTGGGAAGTAATGGCCTCCTTCTTCTTGGCTCTAATTTACGTCATCATCGCGTTAATAACGGTGGCCGCTATGATTGGCATGTTAGTCATGCGCATTATCATGATTTGGGTTTATGTTGTTTTGTCGCCCTTTGCGTATTTATTATCCGCTTTTCCGGGAGGCCAGAAATATGCGGCGCAGTGGTGGAGCGAATTTACTAAAAACTTGATTGTTGGTCCAGTGCTGGCCTTTTTTATCTGGCTATCTTTTGCTTCGCTATCTAACATGAATTCTACAGCCGGCAGCACTGGCCTGGGCTCTAGTTTGCAAGATAATAACGTCGGTAATACAGCAGAAGGCGGTGGCGATATTACTAATCCGCAAGCAGGAAAATTTGGCACCTCAGATTTAATGGTTAAATTTATCGTCTCCATTGC
>CAZAAD010000017.1:0-13761 GCA_964483295.1 uncultured Gammaproteobacteria bacterium | reverse complement strand
CCCCGAGCAAATGAAAAAAGCGCCTTTTAGGCGTTTTTTTGGTTGCAATGTTGATAAAATTTGACTTTTATTGGCCTAGTGATAATATTAAGAAATATAAGCTAATTTTATGAAATTATTACATTTATTCTGTCGTCAAACGGGAACTAGACCGATACATGTAACTATTCCCAAGAGGTACGTTTATTTTTGGGAGATAGCTAGTTTTTTGTCTCAGCAGAAAGGAATTGAGATCGAATCAATTGATGGTTTAGATTTAAGTTTTAGTACTTTTAATCTGACAAAAAAAATAATTTTAGAAAAGCCAGATGTTCTAGTTTGTTTAGTAAGAATAGAAAATATTTATCAAACTTTAAAGTTGTTAGCTCATATAAAAAAGTTTGATAGTAATATTAAGGTAATCGTGTATGGAGATGTCGTCAATTTGCTTGGCGACTTTTTTAGAAAGGTTGAAAGCGTTGACGCTATTGTTGAGGATGGTGATTGGGAATTAGCCATTATGAGTTATATTAATTATCTTGATGGTAAAAATTCTTCGGCTGCCGGAGTGTTCATAAAAGATTCAGGAGAAAGTCTGCCGGGCGAATATTTTCCAGGAGGCGATTGGCATTTTCCAGATGTAAAGACAATCCCTGACTCATTTTATGCCGCTAATAACGATGGACGTAATCAAGTTACTATTACTGTTGCCCGCGGCTGTCCTTACAATTGTAAATTTTGTCTCTCGGTTTGTACTTTTGGTAGCAAAGACAGAAGAAAGGACGTTAATAGCGTTTTAGATTTTTTGGAAAAATATCAAGATAGATTTGATAGTTTTAAATTATTCGCGCCCTCCTTTAATGCTAACAGTGAGTGGGTCCATGATTTGTGTGTAGGCATTGAAAATCGTAAGCTAAAGGTTTCATGGTGTGCCACCAGTCGTATAGATTTATTAGATAATGAGGAGGTTATTAAAGACATGGCTAGAGCCGGTTGCTATAAGATTTCAGTGGGGATAGAAACTATTAATCGTTCTGCCAAATTTTTAAACAAAGAATTTCCTAGGGAACAAATTGTTAGAGTTGCTAAATATTTTAAAGAAAATGGGGTCACTCTTAAGGGTTTAATCATGCTCGGAGTGCCTGGTCAAACCAGAGAAGATATTATTGATCTTTTTTCTTTGTTAAGAGATAACGGCATTAAAATAAGGCCTACCTCTTTTTCTCCTTTAGACAAGTTAGCTGATAGCAGTCTGTCTGTAGAGGAAATACAAAAATATGACAAGTTTACTTTTTATGATACTGGCATTGAGGGTGTCTCTAGAAAGCAATATTTTAATCTATTAATAGATCCGGATAACTTTTTGGAAATTCTTAATAACTAGTTTGTATGAATCAGTTTGGTTGTTCTTTTACTGCCCATTATCGACAACTATTATCACAAGAGGATGCAGAAAGTCTTTGTCATTATTTTGTTTTTAATTCCAAAGTAGATATTCTTGAATTAGGTTATAATGGGCTTAGTAATTATGAATTATTTTTTTCTGCTTATTTAACATCCGATGCCTTACAACAAGCATCAACTAACAACACCACCATTAATCTCCATTTGCCAAGAAAGGACTGGCGAGAAATTAATCCCGAGAGAATTGTAGCCGATGCTTTACAACTTGATAAATTGTTTGGAATTAAAAATTTTATTATCCATGCTAAGGATTTTCAGGAATTTCAAGAATATTTAGGACCTTTGCTTAGTAAAATAAATGTTGAGAATGATAATTCTGGCTTTGATTATAGCGGCGAATTGGTTTGTGATATTAATCATTTTTTACAAGGCAACGAGATTGATTTTGTTGCTCTTGGCAAATATCTATTAAAATACGGTCCCATGATTAGAGAATTTCATTTTGCTTATTTGAATCACGAAATGTTTGGGTTGAAGCAAGCTCATTTAATTGATAAGATTTTTGTTTATTTGCGAGACATGATTGATTTGAGCGGCAAGAGGGTAATTTTTGAAGGCACCGATAAAGAAGCGACTAGTTTAGAGGAGTTAATTTGCTCATTAGAGGCGGAGATTGAAATAATAAAATTAAGGCTAAGTTTATGTTTGACTTAGAAGAATATAAACAAAAAATAAGTAAGTATTTAACCGAGGCAGTTAAGAGCGATATTCCTGATGCGATTTTACTTTCCGGTGGAATAGATAGTAGTGCCATCGCCTGTATTGCTAAAGAAGTTAATCCTAATCTTTGTTGTATTACTGTAATCTCTGAAAATCGTCAAAATGACGATTTAAGCTATGCTAAGATGGTTAGCGATAAACTATGTTTAAAAAGACATGAAACTGCCATCCTGTCTGCTGAGGAAATACCAGAACTTATTAAGGAGGCAGTGTTGGCTGTTGGTACCTTTAATGTTTATTGGATAGCCGCTTCCTTGGTTTTACTCAAGGGTCTAAAATATGCCAAAGAAATAGGTTTGAAAAAAATTGCTACTGGTGAAGGTTCTGATGATATTTTTGGTTCATTTCCGGTTATGTTAAATTGGACTGGCAGTCAAAATGAATTGGAAAGTTTTATTAAAATCAGACTTAAAGATATTGATGTTATGACGCAAAAATTGGCGCGTTATTTAGATGTAGAAATAGTTACGCCTTTTTACTATCCGGAATTAGTTTCTTGTGCTCTAAGTATGCCGCTAGAATTGAAAAGCCATCGTGGTAATGATGGTGTTGTAACTACTAAATATGTTTTGCGTGAAACTTTTAAGGAAAGACTCCCGGAGTTAGTATCTATTCGGCCACAAACCATGGCTTTTGTCGGGGCCTCAACTCTTGATGTATTGATGGAAAAATATTCCACCTATGCGGATGTTGAGGAATTTCGTCGTAAGTATGGAATAAATTTTGCCAGCTCCTTTGAATGTTATCTTTTTGATATTCTTAATAAAGATAATCGTTATAAGCCTATTGCTGTGAGTGATAGCTGTCTTTATTGCCATTCTGAGTTAAGGGTTAAAGAGTCGGTGCATTGTCCGGTTTGTGGCACTCTTCAGTATCAGGGCAATATTTTAAAATTTTAACCTTATGAATCAATACGATATCATAGCAGTCATGATTTTTATATTTGATTCTCAGCAAAATGTTTTACTTCTAGAACGTTGTGATAATGGTTTTTGGGAGCCGGTTAAGGGTGGAATGGATGCTGGTGAGAGTTGGTCTCAGGCTGCAGCCAGAGAAATGAGAGAGGAAACAGGGCTTAGTCCGGTTTCAGAATTTACTTTATTTAAAGTCGTGGATGATAAGTTGAAAAAAAGTGATGACACAACGCTTAATATTAAGGGGCATGTAACCTTTTGTTTTGTGTCTGGAGAGCGACCAACTCCAGATTTTTCTTTAGATACAGAAATAGAGCATAGAAATTATCGTTGGGTTTCTATAAATGATTTGGGACAAGAAACTGTTTGGCCGCCGATTGCAAGCGATATGCTTTCCCGAATTATAAATGATTTAAAATTTAAAAAAGCGCAGCATTATTAGATTGATGCTGCGCCTTACTGTTTTAGATGTAACCACCTTGGCCCTCGTTGAGAATCGGATACAAGTGCTGCATCCATTCGTTGACGAGTTCTTTCGGTAGAGATTTTTCCAGTGGTCGAAAAATTATTTCCGCAATAACATTTTTTTGTCCACTTTGAATTCCGAGATTGAATCTTGCCTTTTCTGGCAACAATTCGTAAGCCACCTCCTGATAGCCTATTTTTTCGATACAGGAAGCATGTTCACCGAGCCCATCTCTGATTTTTTCACAGATGTCTTCTTCTGTGCGACTGATATCGGCGGAAAATGATATCACCCGTTTGGTAATGGGCTGGAAAGATACTTTGTTATAAGGCTTAAGATCAGCCATCTGGCTTTTTATTCTTTCATCTTCTGATCTGAGAATCCTAATATCATCAATTCCTTTAATCAACATGACTAGTCTGTCCAGTCCCATACCTAAGGCTAAGCCAGAGTATTCTTTTGGATCCAGGCCAAAATTTTGTAAGACTGTTGGGTGGATTTCTCCGCCTTCAAGTATTTCCATCCAGGAGTCACCAATCTTGATTTCAACTTCAAGGCCGTTTATGGTGTAGGGATGGGTTACTTCATTGGCGCGATATTCAGAGCCAGGCATTAGAGCATTAATGATGTTTTCAACCAGAGCGATGAAGCTCTTGCGGGTTAAACGGTTGTTTCCGTGTTTAACTCTCCAGACATCCATTTGATGCAATTCTCCGGAATGTGTTTTGTCAACAACATCGCGGCGGTAGCAGATTCCAGGTACGAGCACCATGGAATCATTGATCGAATTTTGCGATTCTTTTTGCAGCCAACTTGATATGCCGGCACTAGTGTGGGTTCTGAGAATTTTCTCGGCGCTGACGTATCTGGTATAGCGCGATGAACGGCCAGCATTATCAGCGGGGAACAATAAATCGTCGAAGTTTTCCTTAACGGAGACGATTGGGCTAATTCGGTGTTCTCGAATTTTGGTTTCCGGATAAACTCTCTCTAAAGCCTGTTTGATTTTTCCCACGACCAGGCTAATGGCGTGTCCACTACCGCTCACACTAAGATCGGCAATGGCCAGGGCGGCATTTAAGCGCTCCGGTGACATAATTTGTTTTTCCATTTTTATTTAGTTTTTAAGTTACTATTTTCAAGATTTTCATACTATATTACACTTTTTTCCTTTTATTGTCAATAGTGCAAAAACTGGACATATTTCTGATTAAGTGCTAATTTTTTTTAGATACAGAATGATATTGACGAAATTATTGTAGAACATTAATAAAAAAATAAAAAAATGAAAAAAACAGACCCAAACGTTCTTTGTGTTAAGCCAGAACTAGAGAATGATTTCGATTTTCGCGATCTTTTAGAAGAAAATTGCGGTTTGGCGGCCGCGGTAAATTTTCCTATTGCCTCCTGCGTCGCTAGCCAATTAGTAGTTTTAATTGAAAAGCGGGGCGAAAAGGGTGGAGGAGTCGTTTCTGCCTGTGGCGGAAAATTACGTGAAAGGCGTCGAATAGGAGCCTTTAGCGCGCAATTTCACGATTTTGATGAGAAACGGTTTAATCAAGAGTTGCCAGGTAATATTGCTATTGCTCATTGCCGTTATGCTACTAAAGGTGACCCGGGGTTAGTGGCTAATGTTCAGCCCCTGATTGTTACTGAATCAAAGTACGGGCCGTTCGCTATTGCCCATAACGGCACTTTAGTTGATGCAGATGGTTTACGATCAGAACTTAAACGTAAAGGTTGTAAATTTAGTGCCACATCTGACACGGAAACGCTAATTCATTTAATTTTAACCTCTGGTAAAAAAAGTATTGAAGATGCCATAGAGTATGCTTTAAACAAAGTTCTATGCGCTTATTCTTTATTAATTATTACAAGGAATAAAGTATTTGCTATTCGTGATCGTTTTGGCACTCGTCCGCTTAGTATCGCTAAGCTAGGTACTGGATTTTTAATCTCTTCGGAAACAGTGTCTTTTGATCAGTTTCCTGATGCTCACTTCGTTCGCGAAGTAGAACCCGGTGAGATGGTTGTATTTTCAGCTCGCTCGGACACATTTTCTAGTTTGCGCTATGCTCGTGATAAAGAATTTTTTTGTGTTTTTGAAAGCATTTATTTTTCCAACCCGAGGTCTAAGTTTAAAGGTATTTATCATGAAGACTTTCGACGCTTAGTGGGGGCTCAATTGGCTTTAGAAAATCCTGCTTTAAGGGGCGATGTGGTAATCCCAGTATTAGATTCGGGAAAGCATTTTGCCCAAGGTTTAGCTAGAGCCTTAAGTATTCGTGATGGTCTAAACTATGCTGATATTTATGATGAGCTTTTTCAACGTTCCCATTCTCCTTTAGGTGGACAATCACGTTCATTTACGGCCACTACTACTAATGAGCGAGTTGCTATTGTTAGAAAAAAATTACATCTAAAAAGGGAGAGTGTGGTTAATAAGGAAGTTATTCTAGCTGACGATTCTATCGTTAGGAGCCATACGGCTAAAATTTTGGTAGAAATGGTTAGAAAAGCTGGGGCAAAGAAAGTAATTTTTTGCGCCTTTTTTCCTCCAATAGTTAACGTTTGTCCTAATGGTATGGATTTCCAGACCAGAACTCAACTTATTGCTTATCGCCGCAGCATCTCTTCTATTAGAAAGGAGATAGGCGCTGATGAGTTAATATACCTCTCTGCCGATGGTCTGCATCAAGTTGTGGCTAATACTTATGGTGGTGGAATTTGTAGCGGCTGTTTTGGTGGAACTTATTCAGTTCTTCCGAAGAGAATAAAATAGAATGTTCTTTTGATGTAATAAAAATTAACCAAGAAAGGAGGGAAAAAGTGGCAACAAATGATGAAATGCGGGATCGATTAGATGGATCCATGATAGTTGATGAAGGAAATGGGGTGCTTGTGAAATGTGCCCATTGTAATGGTGATGGCTGGAATGCAGCTCATGCGCACGCTTGTTGCGCTAAGTATAGCGGACTGGTTGACCCATTCGATGCCAACACACGGGCTACTTGCTGTGTTTGTAAGGGCTCTGGTTTCAATAGAGTCTAAAATTTAAGACTGCTTGTTTAACGGGCAGTCTTTTTTGTATAAATATGGTATACTTTAATTTATAATAAATTAATAATTTGATTTTTATGATAAAAAAATTAAAGGAAAATATCTTCTAGGTGATTGCTGGTGTCGCGGTTTTAGTGTTTATTGGTTTTGCTTTGTCTAATGCCAATCAAGCAGACAGTACAAAAAAGACAGCAAAAACTAATCCTATCCGACTTGGATATTTGCTGATGGTAGTCAAGACCTAGGAGTCCAGTCCTTGGAAAAGTTGGCTAATAAAACCGGCTGTGCTTTACCGGCCACTAATTAAGATTAATTTTAAGAAATAATCTTTTGAGTATGTTAGTTACGCAAGTAAACTTTTTGCTTTCACTGCTAGTAGTGGTCGCTCAAATTACTACTATTGTTTTACTGGTCTATTTAATTTTTAATCGGAGCGGTGTTGGAAAAGTTTTTCGTTTCATTTCTAATAAGTCTATACTGCTAGCTTTTATTATTGCCTTAACAGCTACGATTGGTAGCTTATACTATTCTGAAATCGCTCAGTTTACCCCTTGCAAGCTTTGTTGGTTGCAGCGAATCTTTATTTATCCGCAAGTAATAATTCTTGGTTTAGCCTGGTGGCGGAAAGATAGGCAGGTTTTAGACTATAGCTTAATTATGATTGCCATCGGAGCAATAATCTCTCTCTATCATAATTACGTTTATTACACGGCTAAGCCAAGTTTAGTTTGCTCGATTGCTGCGCCTTGTACTCAAAAATATGTGACCGGTTTTGACTATGTTACTATCCCACTTATGTCTTTGTCGGCCCTTGTTGTTATGGGCTTATTATTAATTATTAATAAATTAAATAAAAAATAAATATGAAAGGATTTAATCAAAATATTGAACAAGCAACTCTAGAAAATAATTATTTTCGCAAGGTGCTCTATACGGGCAAGAATAGTCAATTAGTACTTATGTCGTTAAAGCCTGGAGAAGAAATCGGTTCAGAAATTCATCAGGAGAATGATCAGTTTTTTCGTTTTGAAGCGGGGGAAGGCAAGTGTATTATTGATGGGAACGAATATTTGGTTGCCGATGGTTCGGCAGTAGTTGTCCCAGCTGGCGCTGAGCATAATATTATTAATACCTCTACTTCTGAAAATTTAAAATTATATACGATTTATTCGCCGGCACACCATAAAGATCAGATTGTGCGCTTAACTAAAGAAGAGGCAGAAGCTAATGATGAGGAGTTTGATGGACAGACAACGGAGTAATAATTTGGGTATAATTTATTTTTTTGTTATAATGTAATTAAATAAAATACTTCATATTCTATGCCTAAAAAAATTACAAAAACGACTGTGAGAAAGAAGACGTCTCCTAAGACTTCTAAGCCAGCCACTCCGAAAATATCTCGGATGAATCAAGATATTGATGATGGTTTAGCTTATGGTGGAGCGGCAATTTTTTTCTCTGCAATTCTTCTGTTTCTAGGAGCTGGTTTTATCGGCTACAACCTCTTTCTTCTTGCTATCTAAATAAAGATTCAGATTAGTTTTAAAAAAAGCGCTTTTTAAGAGCGCTTTTTGTTATTTTTTAATTAATAGTTTTTAGTTTTTTAATTCCCGCAATTCTTTATTAACATTTATTTTTCTGGGTGTGGTCATAAAAAGAATAATGGCGACCCCCATACCGATTATGCCTAAGAAAGAAAAGGCACCTTGATTGCCTAAGCGGTCCGCAATAAAACCGGCGCTCATTGGTCCCAGGACATAACCGATGTTAGTAAAGAAGTCTTGCAAGCCGGCAATTTCTTTTTCATAAGCCGGCGTTTCACTAATATAGTCGGCATAAGCCCCCTGGATGGCCGGCCAGGACATAGAGATGAAAAAAGATGAGGCGAAAATCATTAAGATGAGCAAAGCGGGCGCAGTTACGAAATAGATAGCGGCTAAAAATATTGAACCCAAGAATAAAGTCACGAAGGCAGTTTTTTTCTTACCATGTTTTTTGGTGAGGCTGCCAATAATCCAACCAACTAATAAAGCGGGCAGGGAGTAGGCAGTCATAAATAAACCAGCAAAGCGTTTGATGCTTTCCAGACTTTCAGCAAAGAGCGGGCCAACTGTCCAAAAGAAGGCATCAATGAAGTTAAGCATAAACGTTAGAACTAAAACGGGGAATAGTACTTTTCCTAAATCTTCCCAAGTTAAGAGTAGTCCGAGCCAAGTTTTTTTTACGTTCGCGGTATGACCTTTCCGGGTGAGGTGCGTGCTTATCTTTTAAGAAATAAAGAATTAAGAAAAATGAGAAGGCGATAATTAAGAATACCCAAGCCATCGCTAAGGGGCGATAATTAAAACCTTCGGCAAGAATAAAGCCAGTGATCAGCGGAGCAATAAGTAAACCGACTGATTGAAAAATTTGTACTAAACCAAAGCTACTCACGTTGTCATCTTTTTCTATTTGTCGGCTGACAAAATCAAAATTACCAATATTTTTTAAGTCATAATAAACTCCCCAAATAGACATTGTTAATATAAATAGTAGAAAGGTGTTGACTTGCGAAAGAATGAAGGGGTATATCAAACACAGTGATAGCATGATAAGAAATATCCGCTTGTAGTAGATATTAGTAAAAATGCGACAAGCCAAGAAATCAAAGAGGGCCCCGGCGATTGAAGATGTACCAATAATAATTCCCATCATTGTTACAGAGAAGCCACGCTCGCTGATAATAAGCGGGGTCATGTAGGAAATTGTGCCTTCGTAAATTGCCCAAAATAGGGTCATTAGCGCCAAAAGATAAAGGGCGCGTTTTTGTTTTTGGGCAGAAGTCGTGAATTTAGAGAATAGCCTAATAATCGGCATAAATAGAAGATTTTAGATTGATAATAAGCTTATTTTAGCATTATTTTATAGCTCTTGCTAGCTACTCTTGACAAAAATTTACTCTTGTGCTAATATAATTTGATTTTTGAACATTAAAAAATAAATAACTAATCATGAGAAAAAAACAAAGTTGGAGCCCGTAGGCCCCTTTTGCAATTAGAGAATAGTAATAAAGAAGTATTAACCAAAAAATTAAAGAACATGAATTTTTTTCTAATTATTGGAGGTCTAGGCTTCGTCCTATTTTTGATTTCCATTTTTGGTGGCGGAGAACATGATTTTGATCATGACGCCGAAATAGATTCGGCTGACAGTGATGGCAATAATGATGATGGATCATCATTTTTTTCTTATCGCACTATCGTCACCTTTATGACTGCTTTTGGAGCCGCTGGAGCTTTAGCCAAACATTTTGGTTTGAGTATGCTCTGGTCATCTGTAATTGGAGTTGTTGTTGGTATCGCTTTTGGCTTGTTCGCCTGGTGGCTGATGAGATTAGCTTTTCGGCAGCAAGCATCATCCTTGGTAACGTCAGCTGACATTTTAGGGAAAACCGCGATTGTTAACATCCAAATTACTGGTAGTAACTTGGGAGAAATTTCGGTCGAAGCTAAAGGTCAGCGCAAATGCTATCAAGCAAAATCTGTTGGCAGTGTTACCATCGCTGAAAATACCGCAGTAAAAATTATTGAGGACAAGGGTGTTTTCGTGCTTGTTGAACCCGTTGTTTAGAGTACAAATCAAACAAAGCACAAAAAAATTAATTTAATTAAAAACCAAAAAAAGCAAGAAAGATGGAAGAATCATTGTTAGGATCATCACTGGTGATTGTTGGGGGAGCAATTTTAGCTCTAGTAATAATTTTTATCGGGTTAACCCGATTCGTGTCAAAAAACTATATCAAAGTTGCGCCCAATAAAGTGGCTGTTTTCTTTGGTCGTAAAAATGTTGTTAAAGATAAAGATGGCCATGAAATTGTTAAAGGTTTCCGTGTTGTTACTGGTGGAGCCAAGTTCCGCATTCCCTTTGTGGAGAGTGTGGAATATCTTGACCTTAACGTTTTCTCTATTGACATTGAAGTTAGGGAGGCGCCGAATAAAGATGGTGTACCTGTCACTTTAAGAGCAGTTGCCAACGTTAAAATTAAGCCGGAAGAAGCTGCCCTAATGGCCGCTTGCGAACGTTTCTTGGGTCGTAGCCCGGAAGAAATTAAAGCTATTGCTCATAAGAACTTGGAAGGTCACCTACGTTCAATTGTTGGTCGCATGACCATTGAACAGTTAGTGAGTGATCGGACCACCTTAAACAGCGAGGTTTTAAATGACGCTGGTGCTGATTTGTTAAAAATGGGTCTTGGCGTCGACTTACTGACAGTTTCAGAAATTAACGACAAGTATGGCTACATCGATCAGCTTGGTAAGAAGCGTACCGCCGAAGTTGTGCGTGATGCCGAGATAGGTAAAGCCGTAGCGGAAAAAGAAAGCACCATCCAAACGACCGGCGCGCAGCGATTAGCTACAGAAGAAGCCAACAAAAACAAAATCGCTGTTGCCGAATCAAATCAGTTACGCGACGTGAAGCAGGCGGAATTTGATGCCAAAGTTGCCACTCAGCAAGCCATCGCCGAAAATGCGAAACCAATTTCCGATGCCAAACAGCAACAGCTGGTTATTGCCGAGCAGACTCAGGTGCAAAAAATTAAAATTGAAAAAGAGACTGAGGTTGCCCAAGCAGAAGCCGTTAAAACTGAAAAACAGCTGTTATCAACCGTAGTTAAGCCGGCTGAAGCCAAGAAAACTGCTGATATTATTAATGCAGAAGCTGAAAAACAGGTAGCAATTACTAAAGCTGAAGGCCAGGTGCGGGCGATTGAAATGGTGGCTGAAGCCGAAAAGAAAAAACGTTCTCTAGAAGGACAAGGGGACGCTGAGGCTATTCAATTTAAAATGGTGGCCGAAGCTGAAGGTATCAAGGCAAAATTATTAGCCGAAGCCGAAGGGGTTCTGAAAAAAGCGGAAGCTTACGAAAAACTGGATGAAACCGGTAAGTTGCTGCAGATTTTGGAAGTTGTTGAACGCGTATTGCCGGATGCGATTAAAGAATTCGCTGGTGTTATGGGTGCAGCCGCTGCTCCGCTGGGTAACATTAAAGATGTGAAAATCATTGATTTTGGTGGCAATGGTCAGACCGGAGGCAGCTCTTTGAGCCGCTTTGGTCAGATTGCGCCGGAAATGGTAATGAAATTCGCTTCTGCTCTGCAGGGTGTTGGTATTAACCCAACTGAGTTATTTCAGAAACTTGGTATTGACCTGAGCGACGGTTTCAGTGATCCGAGTAAATCTGAAAAAACAAAGAAAGAAGAAAAGAAAGAAGAAAAAGAAAAGTAAAAAACGTAGACGTTAAGACAGTTCTTAATTTTTACCAGGGGTTTCCAATTGGAAGCCCCTTTTTTTTATAAAAAAAGCCGACTCTTGCAAAGAATCGGCTCAGTAGTTTCGGTTTTAAGATTGATTTAAGAAATGAAAAGGTAAATTTGATTTAATCAACGCAATGGTTGGTATTAATCCAGTCACCTATCCAGCCAGCGGCTTGCGCAGCATTGCCGTAAAGAGAGATATCGGCGCCAGTTTGATTCGGTAAATAACCAGGCTCTAGTTTTCCGATATTAGCTAGCCATGATTCGATAATGTAAACTTTTTCCAAAACTGCCGGATCTTGTACACCACTTAATTTAATGGCTGCAACCTGGGTAAACGCTTTTTTAGAGTTTGAAATTCCTCCCGCGTTGGAAGTATTCCAAATCGCACGTCCTTCTGCTTCAGTGTAAGTGTATCCACCAATTTCTACCTCTCCTGGACTGGGCCAAGGATGAGGCGAGGCAAAATAATAGCCTTGGCTCATTGAACAGAATTCTTCAACGTCACGACAACCAACGCCGAGAACTTCTTTTGAACAACAACCGGTGTTAACACCGGATTTGAACCAAACGGTGTTCATGGCAGAATTCCACTTGCCTAAAAGAACAAGCTTGTACATAGTTGGCGTATTTTTATAAGTGCCCACATCGTACTTAAAGACGTTTGCGTCGGAACAGTTCCTGATACTAGGATTTGGTTGGATTATTGGCGTAGGTGAAATTGTTATCCAGCCAGCATCGTTGTTTAAGTTATAAGACATTTCTAAAACATCGCTCCATAAGTCTTGTAAACCTAGTCCAGGAGTAGCACAGCCATTAGCTTCAAAGCTGATATTGCTTAAGTCTTGGATAGTGCCTTTACTTCCGTTGCCGGGTTTAGGGTTGTAGACGGTCCAAATAAAGACAGTAGTGTTTCCTACATACTCCATATCCATGGAGATTTGGTAGTCACCGCAGTTGCTTGTGGCTGGAATTTTCCCAGCCTTGAGTTCAGGGGAGACATCGTCCAATTGCTTGTCACACCCTACCACACCGCCGATCATTACTATAATGACGGCAAGCCACATGAAAATTTGTTTTTTCATTTCCTAATTTTTAGTTGTTAAAGAATAAAGATTAATAAACGTAATAATGATAATAGAACAAAATTAACATTAGGTCAATAGTCTAATTATTATAAATTTATCTAATGATTCAGTGATTTAGCCTTGGCATAATTCTAAATTATTGCTATAATGGCATAACTTTATAATTAACTTCAAAAAACATATGAACAAGAACAATCTTGTCCTCATTGGCGTCGGGGCCATCATTCTTTTGGGCCTAGTTTTCTTTTTAAATCGCAGTCAGGAACCAGCTAGCGATGTGGTCGGTAATCCTAATAATTCGGAAAATACTGACAACCAAAACGTGGACAACACGGGTAATCAAGTAGAAGAAAGTGTAGAAACCTCAGTGGTAGTTGCTACTGGCAGCTATGAAGTTTCGGCTACAGAGAGTATAGTTAATTGGGAGGGCAGAAAGCCGAAAATCGTTGGCTACAAGGATGTCGGAACATTAATGGTTAAGTCTGGTAATTTTAGAGTTCTTAACGGAGTATTGTTTGGTGGCGAAGTTATCCTTGATATGAGTACGCTTACCACTACTAGTGTTTCTAAGGGCGGAACTGATGGTTTAACTAAACATTTGCAAAGCGAAGATTTCTTTGATGTTGTAAATTTCCCTGAAGCGACAATTAAAGTTCTTTCAGCTCAGCCAAGTTTGGCAAGTAGCGGTACTCCGGGGATGTATGACCTAGAAATAGAAAGAACTATCAAAGGTATTGCTAATGTAGTTATGTTGCCAGTAAAGATGGTTCAGGA
>CAZAAD010000016.1:0-14031 GCA_964483295.1 uncultured Gammaproteobacteria bacterium | reverse complement strand
ATGATTACCTGTCTTACCGGCGCCAATATTGGCAACCACAGACAAAGTCTTAGTAGTTCCAGCAGCGATACTTAAATTCAAAGCTGAGAATTCAGCTTCATTAGTATCAGAAGCAAAGGTCTTGGAAGATGTTAATCTGGTTGCACCATCATACAGATAGACACCAGAGATATCATTGTAAGCGCCAACGCCAGTTCTCTTTACCTTAATGGTATTAAGAATTACAATGCCATCATTAGAAGCGGTAACGTTGAACTTTACAAAAGTAACGCCGTTAGAGCTACTAGGAATAGTTGTTCCAGCTGGTGTATCAGAAGCTAAGCTTACCATTAATCCAGAACCAGTGCTAACGATAACGTTAGAAGAACCACCTTGTGCAGTGTTAACCAAAGCGGTTTCCATTGCAGATAAAGCAGTACCACCAGAAGTCAAAGTATTGGTAACGGTTAAAACGTTAGAAAGCCATAAGCGGTTAGCTGCTAATGCTGCTTCGCTTGTAACTGCTCTGTAGTTTGAACCATCAAAGTAGTAAACAGTTGCATTGCCAGCATTCTTTACTAAAGAACCTGCTGGGATTTGGCCATCAGCCAAAGGTGCACCAATAGTGTAGTTAGTGAAGAAAGCATCGGACAAGTCAACAATTCTCTTGTTCCAGTTAGTGCCGTATAAAGCAGCTGCCTGGGACTCATTCTGAATCTTTCTTAACATGCCGTTTGGTTCAACAGCATATACAGAAGGATCAGTTGTAATCTTCACGAGCTTAGTACCTGGTCTCATAGTAACGTTGCCACCCAAAGGATAGCTCTGTAATTCAGAAGCTGGAATGGTTACCACGCCACTGAAATCAGCGTACCAAGAGAAATAAGTAGCTTCATTCGGGAAGACATATCTCTTACCATCATTGCCGAGGTAGTAGACAGATGATAAACCATCCATCTTAATCAAATCACCAGCAGAAGCAGCAGCCTTGACAGAAGTCATAGGAAGACCGCTCATAGCGATGACTGATAATACCATTACGCCGACAACTAGGAATTTGCGTAATTTATTCATAATTAATGTTTAATTGTTATGAGTGTCTAGACATTAGTAGTCTAAACAATTCATAAACAATGTAGAAATCTAATCGCACCGTTATTGCCTTGATTCCCCTCTGCTCTTCTTGGAAAAACTGGGGGTCAAGCATATTTCGTAAATCAGTCGGAATCCCGCTCCGCCAACCTGTATGAGGCTTAAGGCGAAGGCTAGCTGATCTCTACGAATAAAGTTCTGCCAGCCAAGAGCGCGTGTTGCCGCAGGCTGGAGAAAAGCTTAACCGATTTACTTATTTTTGCCTTCTTCCCTATTTTCCGTCTGAAGGGAGAAGAGAATGTTCGGCTTTTAAGCTTGATTAGATTATTTGTAATTTTTAAGTGGCAAACCATCTCGTTTCCGAGACTCGACCTTGAATCGGTCCGCCAGTTCGCTTTTCCTAATTTTTTAGGATTAGGTAAGTGCGAACTTGTTAATTTATCTCACCAGACTTGTCCGTGATAGGATGAGTACTCTTCCGGTCAGGATCAGCCGATACGGAGAGATAAACTAACAAGCACGCGCTTGTAAGCACTGCTTAATTTTTATTGATAAGCTCTTCAACTTCGTTTAACTTATCAATAACATTGTTATATTCTTTCTTCTCAAACATTTCCTTTACTTGGTCCGGGACATTCGGCGCGATTACTGGTTCGGTTGAAGTAGCGGGTGTAGCGGGAACAGCTGGGACGGCAGGAGTCGTAGTAGCAATCTCTTTTCCTGGAATAGCCGGGACAGCCGGAGTAGCGCTAATTTGAATTCCCTTATCATCGATTCCACTACCAGCAGCGATTGAAACTTCATCATCTGAGGAAGTCGCAGTTTCTGGAGTGACGGCTGGAGTTTCAACGACTGGCTTAGCAGCGGCTAATTTTTCCATCTTTACTTTTACCGTATCCATCTCTTTATTAAAGTTCTCACTTAATTTAGCAACCTGTGCTTGGTTATCCTCGGTATTGAATTCTGGGTCGGCGAGCACGGCGCTAATATCTTTAGCATGATTAGTCGCGAATTGAACCGCCATCTTATCACGCGCCTTAGTATCCATAACCGTGTTCAACTTTGCCTTCTCGGAAATTACGCGGGCAATATATAAGGAGTCATTCGGTTTAGCCTGGCTAAATAACTTATGTCCGAAGATGCTGCTTGAGACCAAGAGAAGGAAGAACACAGCCAGAGTGAAAGCTGGCTGAGAAGAAGCTTTAGCGAAGCTACGGAAGTTAATTACAAAAACTTCCCAAGCAGTTAACTTCTCTGCTCCGGAGTTAGAAATTTGGGCTAAAAAAAGATCCCGATTGCTAGTTAACCACTCAGCCTCAGGATTGACAGTTTTTAGATTATTCAGTTTTGCAATTAAATTCTTGTTAGTCATACCTTAGTATACGGAAAAAAGACCAAAGCGTTACACCTCCTTTTTCGGTTCGTTTTCTTGTTCATTTTCAGCCTCTTCAATTAGTTCTCTAAGGGCGGTTAGGGCGCGATGTAAAAGCACGCGAACATTACCTTTACGCTTCTGCGTAATGTCGGCAATTTCCTCAACATCAAGGTCGTTAATAAAGCGCATGATAATGATTTCCCGGTACTCTTCTTTAAGAAACGGGAGTTTGCTTTTAATCAGCTCTAAATCTTGTTTTTTATCTAGTGTTTCTGCGTGGTCCGTCTCGTCAGCAATTTCAATCGGATTATCTTCATCATCTAAAGATAATGGCTTATGACTACCCTTCTCGCGATAATGGTCAATAATCACATTACGGGCGACTTTATACAGCAAAGCTCTTAAGGTTTTCGCATCCTCAAGGGTATTGTTTTGAATATGATTCCAAGTCTTTAGAAAGATTGCTGAAGTCAAATCTTTCGCCTCCTCATCGCTGCCTATTTTAAAATAAACAAAGCGATAAATATCAGAAACGTTCGCATCGTAAGCTTCAGTAAAAACATCCCGGTCACGCTTCTTGAGGCGATCGAGAGCTTTCTTATCTTGGAATTTTTTGATTATATTTGCTGACACAATTAACAAAAAATAACGGGAAATAATTAACCCGCCAATTCATTTTCTACATTTTAAAACTAGAACTATTCTAGCACTAATAATAGGAGAAAGCAACTCAAAAAAAGCTTACCTGGGGACAAGTCTTGCTACGCTTTTAGTGAGAAGATTCTTCGCTCAAGCCGAACTAATTTATCTTTAGTTTATCCCTGATTTACATCATAACCCCTCTTGACTTTTTTCCGCTTAAGGCGTAAGATTCATAGACTTTAGTCCAAACGAATATGGACTTAAAGCCAACAACGTTTAAATTTTATCAAGTTTTAGTCAAGCCTATTTTACTATTTATGTCTACAATATTGTGGACTTAAATATAAAAAAATGGAAAAGATAACAGCTTCCAGCTTTCAAGAACCAACTGTGCCGATTTGGGTTTCCGTCTCCGAAGCAGCGGCGCTCGGTGGTGTCCAAAGCAAGACTATCAGGCGCGCCCTTAAAGAAGCAGATTCTGGTTTGGTTTTTAAAATTGTTAAGAACCGCTACCAGATAGAATTCGGCTCCCTGATTATTTTCTTACACCGCAACACCAAGCTACTCAACAAGCTGAAGCAGTCTGGATTAGGACAATACGTTAACGAGTGGAAAGCCCAAGATCAGTCCTAAGTAAGCGGGGACTGGCCTCGGTCACGAGCGTTAACATTGCCATAGAGAGCACCCTTAACCGGGTGCTCTTTTGTTTGTTCAGAGTTTAGATTTTGGTCAGGCGCAATATGTTAAATTAAAAATGATGTGGGCCCGGGAACGGTTTCCGAAGCTGAACTTAGCACTTAGCTTCCGGGGTTCAATTCCCCGCGGGTCCACATCTGAAAGAGATTGACTAAGAAAAAATTATTTGCTATCGTCAAAGTACAAGTGCTAAGTTCAGTTTAGGAAACTTCTCTGAAGCAACCAACAAAAAGCATCCCACAAAGGATGCTTTTTTGTATAAATAAAAAAGATTCTAAAAATAAAAACCACCCTAGATTCCGTTAGGGTGGTTTTTGTATTTGAGGAAAAAATTTCCTATATATTCCTATGCGACTCTTTGTCGCTCCAAGGACTAAAGAACAGCGTCCTTAACAGCCTTAGCGAGACGGAACTTGACCACAGTCTTAGCTGGGATCTTAATGGTTGCGCCAGTAGCTGGGTTACGACCTTCTCTTGCCTTCCTCTTGACCTTTACTAACTTGCCGAATCCAGGAACGATGCATTCACCATTCTTCTTTACTTCCTTGTAGACAACTTCACTGATGGTGTCTAACAAGCTAGCAATTTGCTTCTTGCTCATTTCTGCGCTCTCGGCTAGAGTAGCGATCATTTGGGACTTTGTCATTTTTGACATAGGTTTTTGCATGGGGCTTACTCAAAAAGCTAGCGTATAGCTTTATAAATAAGTTCCGATTTAATAATACTCAATGTTTACAAGGTTATTATAGCATACCTAAAAAAATATGCCAATAAACACTAGCGAAAGGCTTATTTAACCTCGTAAACCAGCGTAACTTCAACCCTGATTTCATTTTGACCAGATTCAATACTCGGTGCCGCAATGCCAGCCGCCTGGTCCATTTCCACGGCCATCATCTCTTTTCTTACATTACTATAAGCATAATCCATTACTGGTTGATAGCTATTTTCATAGACGCTTTTTATTTTACCCAATTTCATTCCTGATTCATCGGCAATCATCTGCGCTTTTTCTTTAGCTTTTTCAATAGCTAAAGCCCGGGCCTCATTACGCAACTCGTATTCATCATCAATTGTAAAATTAATACCACCAATTTGATTAGCACCCTTCTCGGTCGTGCGCGCAATAATATCACCGATGCTATCTAGGCTACGAACCTTTAAAGTTACGTTCTGAGATACTTCATAACCAATCAGCTGCTGACCCTTCTGCTCTGTCCAATTATAAACTGGATTCAAGCGATAATCGGTTGTCTTGATATCCTTCTCCTCAACACCTAAATCTTTGACTGCTTTTACAATCTCGTTCATTTTATCGGTACTATCTTTTGTTGCTTCTGCGGCGGTCTTTTTTGTTTCTGTTTTTAAGCCAACAGTAATGTTAGCAATATCGGCCTTAGTATAAACTGTGCCACTACCGACTACCGAAAATCTATCCTCGTTGTTCTTCTGATTGTTAAAATAGAAGGCGAGAATAAAACTGGCGCCGATAACTAAAATCCCGAGCGCCGACAGGAATACATGTTCTTTTTTCATAGTTTTTATAAATTAATATTTATCTCCTTTAATATAGACGGCTATCGTAGGCCCAATGTAACAAAGCTTGTCTTTGTTTGGGTCGGCAAGTCTCATCTCCTGGTCGGCAATTCTTTTTAACGGCCATTACATGGCGCTTAATCGCTCGCCAACGTTTAATCTGACGCGCATCTTCTTCTGGCAGGCGTCTGCCTAAATAATAGCGGGAGTACCACTGAAACCAACCGCGCGGATCATCTTGATATATCCAGCCTTTTTTCTGCCACTCACCAAGCGACAAGCTAGCGCGCACGCCAAAATAATTTAGTTTTGGTTCTGGCTTATCTTTCGCTAACTTAGCATTTTTAAACCAATCCGCCGGAAACTCCTTCCGACAATCACGCATATATCGGCCATTAAAAACACCCAAGGCAAGCATCTCCTTAGGCGTTAGCTCCGGCTTAAAACCAGGGTCAAAATTTTTCCCCTGAGGTGCGGATAATTCATAAGTATAGCCGGACTGCATTAAATCATTAACGACGACCAGCTTCTGTTTATTCATATTGAGCAATTTCCGCCAAGAATCTCTCTTTACTCTCCACACTTAAAGACTCGCCCGGCGGCAGAACTTCGGCCAAAGGATTAACTTTTGTGCCATTCTTAACCATTTCATAATGCAAGTGTGGTCCGGTGGAAAAACCAGTAGAACCAACATAACCAATAATATCGCCCTGCTTAACTTTAGCGCCACGCTTAACAGCAATCTTGGACATATGGGCATAGTTCGTTGAGTAAGTGCCATTATGGCGGACACTAACCATATTGCCATAAGACCCATTCCAGCCAGCTAGAGTAACAGTGCCGTCGCCAACGGAGCGAATCGGGGTTCCAGACGGGGCCGCGTAGTCAATCGCTCTGTGACCAGTAGAAACATTAAACGCTTCAACGTAGCGTTTACCTGTCGTAAAACCGGAAGAAATATATTTGAAAGCGACTGGCGCTTTTAAGAACATTTTTTGCACAGAGTTCCCTTCCGCATCAAAATAACCGGAATTTTCTTCGTTTTCTTCAAAATAAAAAACCGAGTATTCTGTGCCGGCGTTCACATACCAACCGGCCAAAACCCGACCCGGCGCAATATATTCATCATCTAAATATCTTTCTTCATAAACAAGGCGGAAAGTATCGCCCACGCGCGGATCCATGGCAAAATCAATTGTCCACTGAAAAGCGTCCGCTAAACCAATAATCGCCCGTTCATCAATGTTCTGATTTAAAGCGGCTGCGTAAAGCGAACTTTCAATGGTACCGGATTTTTCAACTATTCTTGTTTCATAAGGAATATCCCTGATTTCCGCGATAAATTTATCGCCCTCAGCGCGCACAAACAACTCTTCTTCGCTATCTAATTTATATACTAAACCCTTAAATAGCCCATCTTTATAACCATAAACTAATTCAATTTCATACCCGGCTCTAATTTGTGCTAAGTCATAAACTGGCTTAGCCGCGGCATAAATCGCGCTAATAACGCTAGGTTCGAGACTGGTTTTTTCCATTACGACGCCATAAGTATTACCAGTTTCAATCATTACCTTTTCTTTACGAAATTCCGGCTCTTTTTTTACTTCTGCTAATTGCCCCGCCACTTCATTTTCATTCTTCCCCAGCCCGGCCTCGGAACCATGGCTAAGATAAAAAAAGACGGCCGCAGTCAAAATGACACCACCGATAATAATATATCTGATTGTTTTATTTGATAACATGTTAAATTAAAATTAATAGTTGCCAGAAGGTGTCGGTAGCTCCATCATCTTGAAGTGCTCAACCTTAACTACAGACTTAGTTTCGTCAGTAAAAGATAATTTTACTTCGGCCCTCAAGGCAATGTGACCATCTTCATAATCAACAATCGCTGTCTGATTATTAATCCATTCAATATCAGTGACATAAAACTTTCCGCCAAGTACTTCCTTTTCTGGAGAAATATCACTAATGTTGGCTCTCAAGAATTCAGCAAAAAAAACTCTATCTACTTCTTCGGCTTCTCCTTGATTCAAATCTCCCTCGTTATTAACTATTTGTTCTTCAACAAAAGGCATATACAACTGACCATTCTCCTCGGAAGAATCCTTCATGAGAATAAACACCGCGATGATAACAACGACCAAAACGAGCGCTGTTAACCATACTTTGTTTTTTTTGTCCATATTTTTAAAAGATTAATATCTTTTTTGGTGCCCGAGAGGGGACTTGAACCCCTATGGGATCGCTCCCGCAGCGTTCTGAACACTGTGTGTCTACCAGTTTCACCACCCGGGCAAGACCTTTATATTTTAAGCCAATTTCCGATTTTAGTCCAGGTGAAGAAGCCCTTTTGCTTTAATCTTTTTCATGCCAAAAGCGGCCAAAAAGGTTGCAATCGGCATTGAGGCCATGACCCCAATACTGCCAACCATAGTCCTAATTATTTCTGTGGTCACCGCTTCTGAATTTAAGGCCCGGGTTAAACTTAAGCCCGTTTCTTGATGAATCACAAAAAGTAGCAACAGCGACAAAGAAGCACCAGCGTAGGTTAAAAACAAAGTATTAATAATCGCTCCCAAATGAGTATTGCCAATCTTATAGGCAAGCATAAATATTTTACGCGGCGATAAACTCGGGTTAGCTTCCTTAATCCGCGCTACCGCCTCAATTTGGCCAACAATAATATCGTCCAGCACGCCAATAGCACCAATGAGCATTCCGGCTAAAAGTAACCCGCGGAAATTTATTTCTACCTGACCAATGCCAATCAAAAAAATTGTATCTTCTTGCGACAAACCGGTTAAACGCGCTAGATTGGTAAAAATAACTGATAAAATAAGAGTTAACAACAAGGAAAGTAAAACTGAAAAAATGGCAATATGTGATTTACGATTTATTCCCTCTGTTAAATATATAATCGCTGCCATAATCGCCAAGCCGCCAATTAGACTGACTAAAAACGGATCGTGTCCCGCTAAAATCTGCGGCAGAATAAATTTAATAATAACGATAAAGCTCAAAACTAGACTAAGAAGCGCCCTTAATCCTTTCGCGCGGCCAACAATCATCACCGCCAACACAAAAATAAAGGCCAAAATATATAAAGCTTTATTTCTGACAAAATCAACGACATATACTGTTTCTTCACCCAGTTCATCCTGAAAAATATCAACAAACACGCGATCGCCCGCCCGATAAAAATTAGCATTACCAACCTCAATATCAGATATGCCGTAATAAATGATTTCCTGGCCCTTCCTGGGGCCATCTAAGGCCTCTAGGCGCAGGTCCTGTTGTTTATAAGTGCTCCCGTCTTCCCGCCTCTTTTCTTCTTCAGTAATCACCTCTAAAACTTTAGCCTTGAAATTCTCGCCATCCGGACTTGTGGCTGTGCTTTCTAAATCTTGAGCTAAAACCGGGCCACCAAGAGCGAGGCCGATAATTAAAGTCAAAGCTAAATTAAAAATTAGTTTTTTCATACTTGTTTACTGTTGCGATAATAGGTGAGCTTGATTGTTTCCGAACAAATTATATATAGGCCTACTAGTGAGAAAATCCACCCTAGGTGTTTCAGCTCTGGTGCCACAAAGCCAAAGATACTTTGCCCCCAGGAAAGATACGGCACAATTAGAGTAGTAATAACAGCTAATCCGCTTAGTAAAAATATCATCAAACTCGGCCGCCTGCTTAAAAACATCATCTTTTTAGTTCTAATTGAGAACAAGAAGGCGAGTTCCGTTAAAATACTGGCAATAAACCAGTTGGTCTGTAAAACACCGGGAGAAATGTTTTTAAATAAAGCAAAAAAGACAAAATCAAAAATTGTACTGAGAAGTCCTAAAACCATCGCGACAATTAAAATATCTTTAGTTTGATAACGTTTCGGTGTCGCTATTTCGTCCTGATCAACATTGTCAGTCGCAATCGCAATCATCGGAAAGTCTGACAAGAGATTAAGTAAAAGAATCTGCAAGGGTAGCATCGGCAAGAATGGAATCAATAAAGAAGCAATCGCTACGGCATAAAAATTGCCAAAGTTAGAAGCCAGTGTGGCCTTAATATACTTCGCACTATTGATAAATATTTTTCGGCCCTCTTTAATGCCTTCAATAATTACTCCCAAATCACTTTCCAACAAAATAACATCCGCTGCTTCACGAGCAATATCAGCCGCGTTATCAACCGCCAAAGAAACACTGGCAACTTTTAAGGCCGGCGCATCGTTAATACCATCTCCTAAATAACCAACACTAAATTTCTTCTGTAAAGCTTCAATAATAGCATATTTTTTATCTGGAGCGACGCGCGCAAAAACATCATATTTTAAAATGGCCGCCTCCATTTCTTCTGGCTCCATTTTCGCTAAGTCGTCTCCCAAAAGGACTAGACTTGGGTCAGAAATAAGGCCTATTTGATAAGCAACTGCCCCGGCCACCTCGCGGCTGTCGCCAGTAATAATCTTCAATTTAACTTCTAAAGCTTTGGCCTGTTTAACCGCCTCAATTGTACTAGCCTTAACATTATCGGCAAAAGAAATCATTCCTAAAAATTCTAAATCTGTTTCTTGTTTCCTTAAATCCTGTTTAAAATCTTCCAGACTAATACTTTGAAAATGACGATGAGAAACCGCTAAAACACGACGCCCAAGCTTGCCCTGATTCGCCATCCATTCCTCGGCAGAAAACCTCTGCTCTTTACTTAAGCCCCGGCTTAAAGACAAGATAACTTCCGGTGCGCCCCGAACTATCATTCTCAACTCACCTGCTTGATTTTGTACTAAAGCATTATTTCGTAAAAACTTCGGATCAAACGGGGTGCTAAACAAAACCTTTTGGCCTTTCATCTTCGCTGTCACTTTCTTGCCGGCTACCTTTTCTAAAGCAAAATCAAAAACATCATTTCTCTCGGCCTTCTCCCCGGAAGATAGCAAGGCTTCCGCTAAAATAGTATCAGCATCTTCCGCTTGAAAATAAGTATCAAAAACTTTTAACTTTCCTTCTGTTAAGGTGCCGGTTTTATCCGAACAAAGAATTTCAATATTGCCTAAATCTTCAATTGAAGATAGGCGCTTCACAATAACTTTGTGCTTCGCTAAAATCATTGCCCCTTTAGAAAAGGAAAAAGTCATAACTAGCGGCAAGGCCTCAGGAATAACACCAATGGCTAAGGCGATGGCAAAAATTAAAAGCTCAACCCAATTAGGCTCGCCTTTAATCATGACATTTAAAATCAGAACAAAAATCAAAGTAACAATAACCAACTTAACAATAAACCGCGACAAGCTTGAAATACTCGTAGCAAAACTACTTATTTTCTTAGTATCAGCGCTCAAGCGAGCAATGCTGCCAATAATCGAATTCTTGCCCGTGGCAATCACGATGGCTTTAGCTTTGCCACTAACCACGCTAGTACCGGAAAAAACAATATTAGCTGCTTCGGAAATCCCGGACGCCTCTGCTAGCAAGCGTTCGCTATGTTTAGATACTGGCACAGATTCACCGGTTAAAGATGATTCGTCAATGCTTAAATCGCAAGCCTCAAGCAAACGGGCATCGGCGCTAATCTTATCGCCAGTCTCAAGCATAATAATATCTCCCGGAACCAATTCAGAGGCGTCAATATCCTTCAGTTTCCCGGCGCGCCAAGTTTTTTGTTGCCAGGCAATCAGCGCTCCTAAAAGACGCACTGTTTTTTCGGACTTATATTCCTGAAAAAAACCAAGCAAAGCGTTAACAAACAAAAAAACTAAAATCATTACCCCCTCAAGCCACTGCTGTAAAAAAAATGATAGGGCTGAGGCCGCTATCAACATATAAATAAAAGGCGAAGCAAATTGGCGAAGCAAGACCGTTACCCAGGACAAGGGCTTAAAATCCAAACGATTAAGACCATTGGCAAGTAAACGCTCCTTAGCGACATTAGCGGACAAGCCTTTGTCTGAATCGCTTTTTAAATTAGAAATAACTTCGAGCGCTTCCCGCCCAGCATAATCTTGCCAAGTCATAGAACTTAAGTTTTATTGCTAATGTTTTAAAAACCAACGGACTAAACTAGCTATTAAAAAAGCTAAACTACCTGTTAAGATAATAGTTGCTCCCGAAGGCCAATCAAGATAAAAAGAAGCAATCAGACCGACTAAGACTACTATTAAAGCGATAATCACTGCTAAAACAACAAATTCTTTAAACGAGCGCGCAAACAAACGCGCAATCACACTTGGAGTGACTAAAAGCGCACTCACTAACACAATGCCAACTAATTTAATACTTAAAATAATGGCTACCGCCGACATCATATATAATAATAAGTCGTAAATCCACGGCTTATGTCCAGCTAATCTGGCGCCAATCGGATCAAGCGTTGCAAAAAGAATGTGGCGATTAAAAAAGGCGAGAATAGCAAGCATTAACGCACTGGCTAATAAAATTACGCGCAGGTCAGCACTCCCAATCGCCAAAATATTACCAAATAAATAACTAATTAATTCTGGTTGATAACCTTGGTAATAGTGCAAAATAATTACACCTAAAGCCAGGCCGGTGGTAAACATGATAGCAATCGCCGTATCGCCAGATAGGCCAACTTTTTTTTCTAAAAAATAAATTATCGCCGCAATCAAGACCGAGAGAATAATCGCGGTTGGCAGCGGCGCCCAGCCTAATAATAAAGCTAGAGCAATACCGGCTAAAGAAGCATGGGCTAAACCATCACCGATAAAACTAATTTTTTTGGTAACCACAAAAGTCCCGAGCCAGCCTAAAACAGCCGCTACAGCGGCGCCGGCCAAAAAAGCTCTAATCATGAAGGGATAGCTAAAAATCTCTAGCATAGCAGTTTCTAGTGGTTATGATGATGATATAAACCTGCTCCTGGTCCGTACATAGCCTGTAAAGCTTCAGTTGTAATCGCTGTTTCCGGGTGACCAAAACAAACCATTTCTTTATTTAAGCAAAGTACGCTTTTGGCATACTTATTCACAATATTTAATTCATGAGAAACAATGATACAAGTTGCCCCGGTCTCACGACTAATGTCCGCAATTAAACTATAGACGGTTTCTTCGCCGGCAACATCTATCCCAGCTGATGGTTCATCAAAAATAAGTAATTCTTTCTCGTGTAATAAAGCGCGGGCAATCATCAGCCGTTGAAATTCACCACCAGATAAAACCCCAATCCTCGCCTCTTCCCGTCCCTTAAGACCAACCTTTTGCAAAGCGTCGGAAATATGCGCTGGACTATGATTAGCCTGGGTACATCTTTCTAGCCCCATAAATTCCCGGACGTTAATCGGAGTTAAACGGTCAAAGTCAAAATTTTGTGGCACATAGCCAATTTTTCCCAAGGCTGCCTCTGGTGCTAAACCGGCAATCAAGATTTCTCCAGTGGTTGGCTTGACGGCGCCAATAATATTTTTCAGCAAGGTCGTCTTGCCACTCCCATTAGGACCAATAATTACCAAAATATCGCCTTTTTCTACAACAAAAGACAGACCCTTGATTATCTCTTGGCCGTTAATACTGTAATGTAGATTATTGACTTGCAAGTAGGGCACCATAGATTGCTCGAACATTATAATCAATCAATTCTAAATACGATTCTTTACCAGGCAAGCCACCAATTGGATCAAGTTGCCAAATTTCTACGCCTAATTCTTGAGCTAAAGCTTCAGCCGCTTCTGAAGATAATTGTGGTTCAATAAATAAAGCCTTAACCTTGTTGGCTTTAATCTTTTCCTGCATAGCAATTAAATACTGCGGACTCGGTGATTTTCCCGGAAAAGGTTCAAAAGTAGCGACGATTTCTAAGCCAAAACGCTCAGCAAAATAACCCCAAGCATCGTGAAAAACAGCTAATTGACGATTAGAAAAAACACTTAAAAGTTCCTGCCAGGCAAGCAATGATTCATCAATCTCAACCTTAAAGCCCTCTGCCTTCATCACATAAACTTGAGCTTGGCCTGAATCTAATAAAGCTAGCTCGCTGGCAATTACGTCTGCTATTATTTTAGCATTTTCTGGGTCAAGCCAATAATGTGGATCTAAATCACCATGTTCATGTTCTTTCTCATCCTCATGTTCTGCCTCTTCCTCCTCATGCTCTTCATGTTCAAAGGGGCGCAAGTCAATACTCTTAGATAAATCAATAATTTTAACTTGGCTATCAGTTGGTAAAATACTCAAAGCCCAATCATCGGCCCCGGCCCCAATCACAAAAAATATCTCCGCCTTATTAATAGCGGCGATTTGGGCGGGCGTCGGGTCAAAGGTGTGTGGACTGGCTCCAGCTGGCAAAATCATCAAGGGTTCTATTGTCTCGCCGCCAACTTGGCGCAAGATATCATAAATTGGAAAAGCAGTGGCCGCCGCTCTTATTTTACCGCTATCCGCCTTCTCTTCCCGGCCACAACCGGTTAAAACCATACTTGCAGCCAGGACAAAGAGAGCGAATAACTGAAACTTAATTTTTCTGTGAATTATCATTAAAATTTACCTGTTTTAAATTAGCCACGAAACGAAAATCAACACCAAAATTGTCGTCAATTACGTTGTCGGCCAAATTATCAAAAAACTTACCAGAACCAAAACGAATATCCCACAAAGTTCTATCCAGTTCGGCGTGACCAGAAATAACGGCTTGGTCGTTCTCCTGAACCATCTTTACTGGCAACATAACTACATTAGCAATACCTTTGATAGTTATTTC
>CAZAAD010000015.1:0-14456 GCA_964483295.1 uncultured Gammaproteobacteria bacterium | reverse complement strand
TCAAAGAACCCTTTGAAACCCTAGCTAATTCTGCTAAAAACACCGATATTGACAATCTGCGGAGAGGCGGGGATTCGAACCCCGGATAGAAGTTAGACTCCTATAACAGGTTAGCAACCTGCCGCTTTCAGCCACTCAGCCACCTCTCCATTTTTTTAATTTTATGTTATAATCACTATATAAAATATAGCTCGCCTTGTCAATCAAAAATATGACCGAAAATAGCTTAAAACGCCTCAAATGGCAAGTCCCAGAATACCGCGTACCAGAACGACCTCGCTCCTGGTACACCGTCGCTCTCATCCTCCTAACCATCGCTATCTTTTTTTCTTTCTTTGCTATTCGTAATTGGCATCTAGTATTTTTAGGTGCTGAATCAAATTTCCTGTTTGCCATTATTCTTGCCCTAGCCGTAACTATTACTATCCTCAACGAAAACCGTCCGCCAATAATTGTTGATATCATCTTAGACCCTGAGGGCATTAAAGTCGGCTCTAAATTCTACGACTACGATGAATTTAAGCATTTTTCCGTTATTTACAAGCCAAAACAAAGCCTTAAATCGCTTTATTTAGAGTTTAAATCCGGACTACGACCCCGCCTTTCAATTCCCCTACGCAGTCTTGACGCCTTGACAATACGCAACTATCTTATCAAATATCTCGACGAGGACCTAGAACGGACGGACGCCCCTTTATCCGAGCAGTTGACTAAACTACTGAAATTATAATAATATAACAAAGTTATTGCGCAAGCGATAATTTTAGGCTTCCGTCGTTCAACGGATAGGACGCAAGATTGCGGATCTTGTAATCCAGGTTCGATTCCTGGCGGGAGCACACTATAAGAAAGGCTTGAATATCCCATGGCCAATCTATCATCACCCGTCGACCAGTTGCCGCGCATCGGCAAAGTTGGCGCCAAATATTTAAAGAAGCTCGGTCTGGAAACCATCCAAGACCTGCTTTTTTATTTGCCTTTCCGCTATGACGATTTCCGAAATACGGCCAACATCGCCGACCTCTTGCCTGGCGAGAAGGCTAACATCCGGGGCGAGGTTATGCTTATTCAAAATAAGCGTAGCTTCAAACGTAAGATGTATCTAACCGAGGCCTTGATTGCTGACGAGACCGATACGATAAAAGCGCTTTGGTTCAACCAACCCTTCTTAACCAGAACGATAAAAATTGGTGATAAGATTTCTTTAGCCGGGCAAGTTACTGAAAACCAAGGACAACTGGCCTTTGTCTCGCCGCAATACGAAAAAATATATTCCGAAGATTTAATCCATACTGCTGGCCTAATTCCTAACTATCATTTAACTGAAGGAATTACTCAAAAACAAATTCGCTACTTTATTAAACAGGCTTTACGTTTAGTAAGCGAGGTTAAAGAGTGGCTGCCGACAAATGTTCAAGCTACTGTTAGCCTACTTCCCCTGCCTCAAGCTCTACGCTTAATCCATAACCCCGCCAGTCAAGAAGAGGCGGAAAAAGCTAGACAAAGATTAGCCTTCTCCGAATTATTTTTACGCCAAATAAAATCACAGCTGATTAAAAAAGAAACTGCTTCTAAAAAAGCGCCGGTAATTAAATTTCAAGAAAAAGCTACGCGCGATTTTGTTTCCTGGCTCCCCTTTCAGTTAACTGATGACCAAAAAAAATCGGCTTGGGAAATTTTACAAGATATAAGTAAGGGGCGACCAATGAGTCGTTTACTAGAAGGTGATGTTGGTAGTGGCAAAACCATAGTAGCCGCTTTAGCGATGTTTAATGCCGCCCGGAATGGCTATAAATCAACCCTAATGGCGCCAACAGAAATTCTCGCTAAGCAGCATTTTGCTTCACTGGGTCGCTTATTTTCTAATATAAAAACTGAAACTAAGGGCGAGATTGATTTACGCTTAGCCTTGCTAACCGGTAGTCGTAAAGATCCAGAAATTAATAAAGCGGATATTATTATTGGCACCCATGCTTTAATACAAAAAAACGTTACCTTTAAAGATTTAGGATTAGCAATTGTTGATGAGCAGCACCGTTTTGGCGTAAAACAGCGCCAAAATATTTTAGACTTTAATCGTAAGGACGAAACCGTGCCGCACTTTTTATCCATGACCGCCACGCCAATTCCCCGCTCACTTGCTTTAGCAATTTATGGCGATTTAGATTTATCAATCATTAAAACTTTGCCGGCAGGACGTAAAAAAATTCTCACCCGCGTTGTTAAAGATAGTGATAGAAAAAAAGCTTATAACTTTATTCGCGAACAAATAAAAATCGGCCGCCAGGCTTTTGTTATCTGCCCGCTAATTGATGATTCGGACCGCTTAGAAGTAAAATCGGTTAAGGCGGAATATGAACGATTAAGCCGCGAGGTTTTTCCGGATTTAAAAATCGGCCTGCTACACGGAAAAATGAAAGCGGCCGATAAAGAGGCAGCGATGCAAAATTTTGCTGATAAAAAAACTGATATTTTAGTCTCAACTTCAGTAATTGAAGTCGGGGTTGACGTCCCGAATGCGACTGTGATTGCGATTGAAGGCGCTGAGCGTTTTGGCTTAGCCCAACTGCATCAATTTCGCGGTCGCGTTGGTCGCAGTGAACATCAATCATATTGCCTGCTCTTCCCTTCGCAAGAGGAAATCACGAATGAAAAAACTTTAACCCGCCTCAAGGCGATGGAAAATAACAGCGATGGTTTTGCGCTAGCAAAAATTGATTTAAAATTGCGCGGCGCCGGCGATCCTTATGGCGATATGCAAAGCGGCTTCTCAGAATTACAAATTGCCTCCTTGTTTGATTATGAACTCATTAAAAAATCTAACGAGGCGGCCGCTAATATTATTCAAGCAGATGCCAGCTTGCGCCGTTATCCTGTTCTCAAGGAAAAACTCGGCGAATGGGAAAAGAAAATTCATTTGGAATAAAATATTACCCCAAGTCATCAAGGGAGGCGTCTTGAGATATAAACTTATTTCGATAATTTTCAAAGCCTATACCTTCCGGGTCATAAGGTCCGCGGTTTAACTGTTTTAGACTACCAGGGCCAAAAGTATTTTCGACTAATCTTCCTAACTTTAAAAATTCTCCAGTAAAATAAGCCCTAGAAAACTCATCTTTTATTTTATCAATAGCTTCAGGCTCAGCCATTCCAAAATATTCTCTAGTATTATTTTCGTATATTTTTCTTACTAGGCCAGAAAACTCGAGTTGTGCATCAGGATAATAACTTCCTATGTTTTGTTTATATTCAAGTCGTTCTTCGGGCGATGGCTGGTTATTATTTTTATTTTCACGAATAAATTTTTCCGTTAGCATTTGAGTGACCGCTTCATTTAAATAAAAAAGATTATTAGTCTCATAACCCTGGCCATCTTTTCTCTTTAAATTAATACCAATCCCGGAACTATAATCAATAAGATTTATTTTTTCATCTTTTAGCTCCGCCTTAATGACGTTATAAGATTTAGAATGAACAAGCTCGTGGAATATCTTGCTGGTTAAATCAATTTTTGTGTCACCTTGTCTTTTTTTAACCATAATTTGACAATCCGCCTGAGACCAAACACCATCACTACTAATACCATGCTCTACAACATGCAAATTCTCTAAAGGAATATTAAATGGTTCTTCAACGCCATAAGACTGAGCATAATTATTCGCAACTTGATTAGCATTCTTGATGATGCTAAGCATCTCCTCATCTTTCTCAATTTCATAAGGCATCTTCTCGCCGCTTTTAATTGAGCGCCTAACCAACTCAAGCGCCGCTTCCTCTTCATTAACATTTTTATCACAAATCAATCTATCAATATGTTTTATATTATTTTCAGATAAAACATCACGATTTTCAAGCTGGCCCTCCTTGGCCAAAGCTTCAATTTTAACAACCGGTGATTCAATTTCTGGACTGCTAGGCTTTTCTTTTGTTTCTTTTTTAAAAAAATTATTTTCAAAACTATTCATATTTATTTCCTATCTCTTTAAGTTAAATTACTATAATTTTACCAAAAAAATATTAATTTTAAAAGAAAAAGCATCGTTTTAAGGCGATGCTTTTTAGATTTTGTGCTTTAGCACTTTTTTTGCTTTCGTGTCTATTTTTTGATTTCCGTGTCCATGGAGACGTCCTCATTCGGCAGACGATTGATAATCGGTTTTAACTTTGTCCAATTGGACGAGATAATTGTACCGAGCAACCAAAGGACAGCGGCTGATAAAAATAACGTAACGCCATCACCTGAAGCCAAAGCTTCAATCGTATTGGCTAGGACACCAATAAAGAAAACGGCGGAAATAACGACCACGATAAGTGCATTTCTTTTTTTCATGATATGAAGTTTTTAAGTTACTATTCAAATTTACTATGACTGAATTATAGCATATTTTAAATATATTGTCAATATATAAGCATTATGTTAAATATATTAGGCTAAAATTAAATAAATTTGACATAAACAGATATTTATCTTAATATAGTTCTATAATTTCTTTAATAATTATCTAACTAGACTCTTCCCCGCGGAGGAAATAGCGGGAGTTTTAAATCATGAGTAAAGAAAGTTATTCCGTATTAGTAGGCAAAGAACAAGGCCGAATTAGCCACATTAGAGTGAGCGATGAAAAAAAACTGGTAGGTACCTTTATTGGTACCGGCTGCAGCACTGGCCGAACAGTTTCTCTGGACCAAGTCAAAGGAGCGAACAAAAAATCCGCCAAACAAATTCAAGCGGAAGTGGAAGCAATCCAGCAAAAAGCCCAAAAGCTGAAAACCTCCGGACCCGGAGACAAAGACGCCCCCCGCGTCAAATAGGGGGAAAGAACAAAGAGCAAAGATATGTAAAACGAGCCGGACTCTCCCGACTCGTTTTTTTATTTTCCCAGGCTAGTTATCTTATTTGATATATTCAACCAGATCCTCTAAATTCTTGATGCGCTGTAATTTAAGCTTGCTGTTTTTCACTTCGGTATTAGGAATCAGCGCTGTTTTAAAACCTAGCCTTTCTGCCTCCTTAAGACGCTCTTCCAAACGAAAAACGTTACGTACTTCACCCCCTAGGCCAACCTCTCCCAGAACGACCGTATCGCGCGGAAATGGCTTGTTATAATAAGAAGACATAATCGCCGCCACTGCCGCTAAATCTAGCGCCGGATCAGTCAGTCGCAGCCCACCGGCAATATTTAAAATAATATCTTGGGCCAAGAGATTAACTTTAGTGCGCTTAGCAATCACTGCACTTAGCACCTGCAAGCGATTCAAATCAAAGCCGCTAGTCTTGCGCTGCGGGTAACCAAAGACTGTTTTAGAAACTAGAGCTTGCAAATCAACTAAAAATGGACGAGTGCCCTCAATCACGCAGCCAAGCACCGAGCCAGCAATATCCTCGCTGCCATTATCAATAAAAATGGCGCCGGGATTTTTTACTTCTTTAAAACCGCTCCCGGTCATTTCTAGCACGCCCAACTCATTAACCGAGCCAAAACGATTTTTAGTCGAGCGGAGTAAAGAGTAGTTATGGCTTGATTCTGATTCTAAAGACAAGACCGTGTCAACAATATGTTCTAATGATTTCGGGCCAGCAATCTGGCCATCTTTGGTAATATGACCGATTAAAAAAACGGCAATATCATTTTCTTTCGCTAACTCTAAAAACTTAGCTGCGGCCGCCCTAATCTGACTAATGCCGCCGGTTTCTGATAAAACTTGATTAGAATAAACGGTTTGAATGGAATCAATAATTAATAAATCTGGCTTAGCGGCTACAGCCGCACTAGCAATTTTTTCGACATTAGTCTCAGAAATAAAACGCAGATTATCTAACTTGCAACCTAATCTATCCAGGCGCCCCTTAACTTGTAGCGGCGACTCTTCGCCGCTCGCATAGATAACCGACAGTTTGCCAGTTTGCGCGCCCGCAATCTGGGCTACCAGCGTTGATTTCCCTATTCCTGGTTCACCGCTTAATAATACTAATGAGCCAGGCACTAAGCCGCCGCCTAAAACGCGGTCAACTTCCGTGAGTCCGGTTGATAATCTTATGAGCGCTCCCGCCTTAATATCTTTTAAGTCTAAAATTTTCGCTGAACCGGCTTTTTTAGCTTCGGCCGCTTTTTCTTGGCGCGCATCGCGCATTTCCTCGCCGAGCGTTCCCCAGGAACCGCATTCCGAACAACGCCCGCTCCACTTAGGGAACTGGGCGTCGCAATGGGAACAAGTAAAAATAGTTTTAATTGCGGGCATAATTTATTTTTCCTGCCAATAAGCTTTATCAATTAACCATTCGTTATTCACTTTCTTAAGACCAATCTGAATTTTTTGGATATAGGCCTCACCTTCATCAACTTGACTCGTACTTTCTCGGCGCTGCGTCGTTACAATAATAGAAGCGCTACCGGCTGACTCATTAAAAGCTTCAACTTCACTAGTAACAGCCACCGTCGTAATTCCAAAATAATCAGCCCCACCCTGGCTAGAAGTCCTGAGCTCTTCAACATATTTATCCGCCCAAGATTTCATGGTGTCGGTCATGAAAATTTTTAAGTCAGAAAAATTAGCGTAATTGGAATAGTTGGAATAAGAACCAAAACGTTCAGCAAAGGCCTGAGAAATTTTCACTAAATCCTGTTTACCAATCTCATGCTCTTCTTCTTTGGTAATATCATATTTCTGATAGTTGCGGGGCTGATCGCCTGGAGTCGTGGTCGGCTCAGCTTCATTACTACCGGCCGGTAATTGACCAGTAATAACTGGGGTGTCCGTTCCGACAGGCGCAACATCCGGCTCATTCTTGGCAAAGAAACTTAAATAAATGAGAACGGCTAGTAATACCACCCCGAGGGCGATTACTGTGATGCCGATTGCTCTACGATTAGTAATCATATATTTCTTAAATTATAACAAACTAACTAAACAGCCATACTGCCTTCTTCTTCTTGGCGACTTTCTTCAAATTCTTTCTTCGCTTCTTCAAGTTCTAACAGCTGGCGCGGGTCAGAAGTAATAAGCTGGTCTTCAGTATAGGAAGCCACAACTTTCATAGCAACGTGTTTATTCCCCGCAAAGAAAATTCCTTCACCAATACCACATTCTAATAATAAATATCTTTCTCCTTCTGTTAAAATAAAGGTTTTTTGCACCAAATCAATCGAGGCCGAAGATTGCTTTAATAAAATCTGCATTGAAGAATTAGTCACAATCGCCTGGCCATAAGGAGAAGTTAAGAAATCATTAACATCCTGAGTAATAGTGGTAACACCTAAATAATATTTACGACAACGTTTCACGAGCGCAAAAATAAATTTAGCGGAGTCCTCGTGCTGCATCATCCACCAAGCTTCATCAATTACTAAAATACGCTTACGCATTTCACTGCGGACAACGTTCCAAATATAATTAATAATTGTATAAATAGCGATTGGTCGTAACTCATCTTCTAAATCGCGGACCGAAAAACAAACGAGTTGATTAGTCATCTCCGCATTCGTCGGCGTATTAAGCAAGCCAGCAAAAGTTCCTTTCGTAAACTTACGCAAACGCAAAGCTAAATCATTGCCGCCTTCCATGCCATCTAACACCTGTTCCAAGTCCGACATAATCGGCGGTTCAATCTGCGATAAATCCGAATCAGGGGTAATATCTTTCTTGGCGTAAGTTTCTAATAAAGCGCGGTCAATAATAGAATCCTCATCATAACTCAGATGACCAATCATCAAGCGAATCAAGCCTTTAAGGGTAATAACTGCACTTCTGATAATATCTTTCGGGCGCGCCTCGCCACCGACTGAACGGGGCAAGTCAAAAGGATTAATTTTGTTGTCACTAGATAAAGAAATATTAATATAAGTCCCGCCCACAGCCTCGGCTAAATGTTTATATTCATATTCCGGGTCAATGACAATCACATCAGTACCCATCATTAAAGAGCGCAGAATTTCTAATTTAATCGCGTAGCTTTTACCAGCACCAGAAGTAGCGAACACGACTGAGTTAGCGTTTGGCAGAGTAAAACGATCAAATAAAATCAAACTGTTATTATGGCGATTAACACCATAAAGAATTCCCTGATCACTGCTTAATTCACTAGAAATAAACGGGAAAGAAGAAGCAATCGGCGAAGAATTCATATTGAAAGCAATATAAAGTTCATCGTTGCCTAGCGGTAAAGTTGAATTAAAACCCTGTTCGGCCTGGAAATAAACGCGGCGCGAATAAACCAAGCGGGAGCCAAAAATATCCTCAACTTGATCAGAAATTCTATCTAAATCTTCTAAATTTTCCGCATACAAAGTAACATACAGGGCGAATTGAAAAAACTTTTCTGTTCCCTGAGTAAGGGCATCGCGCAAATATTCAATATCACGCAAAGCGGTTTCACGTAGCGGGTCACGAGCGGCTCCCTTTTCCGCGTCAGAAATAATTTGCGCTTCCAGGGCGCCAACTTTATTTTTAAGCTGCTTTAAAATAATAGCGGAAGCCACCGGATAGAAGAACATGGAAATATCAAAAGTAAAATTCAAGTTGATAATCGGCGCAAACCAACCAACCGAAATATAGCGGGGATAACTGATAACAAAAATGGTGCGCAAAAACTTATCTCCTAAACGCAGAAAATTAGGTTCAATGCGCAAACTAGCCGGGGCAATAATGTCTTTAACCGACAAGACGCCACGACGAAAAGCCTTCTCTTCCTCAATCACTTCTCGTGCCATTATCGGATCGGCTTCAATATTAAGCTCGCCAGTTTTAGGCGCTAAAGTAATCGGAGTGTTGAGCGTTATTTTGTTTTTGTCTTCTTGTTGATTAAAATTTATCATATAAGACTATTTATTGCCCGATCTTCAATTTTTCTAAATCCGCCAACTGCTGATTTTTAGAAGTTTCTGGATTATAGGTCTTGTAATAAAGCTCAATTAAACTTTGAGTATCCAAACGAGCAGCCGAGACTCCCATTGATTCTAGTCCGCCCATCACACTCTCCAAACGGCGCTCTAACATTTCTTGATAACGAGAAAAGGTTTTTTCTTTAAGCTTAATAATTGTCGCCGGTCTGAGCGCATCCTTCATTAAACTAAAAAATCCTTTGCGCTTATCAGTCAGCGGATCATAAGGAACAACTACAAAAAATCTTTTGCTCATAATTCTTCCTAAAGAAGTGAGCTCTTTTATATATTCAATATAATCAGCGGTCTGTAATTTTAAAAGTTTATTAGTCTGCTCTTTTTCTTTTTCCTGTAAATAAGCCAGATAATTATCAATTTCTAATTCACGGGATTGAATTACAATTTGCAGAGTAAAGCTAATGTTATTTAGGAAGCGAACATAAGAACCGATAACCGCATTCTGCTCTTCTTCGCTTTTTAAAGCAAAATTAATACTAGACACCATCAAAACAGCGCGCAAAGTACCGTCCTTCATCACGACGGTATCATCTTTTATTTCCGCAATATCCAAATACTGCTGAGTGGAAACGGAAACTTTATTGTTGGCTAACTGTTTGGCCATATATTTTATTCACCTTTATACCTTCCCTTCGTATCAACAATTAGAGCAACCTCGGCAAGGCGTGATTTCTTATACTGCTCCTTAGGAATAGCTTGGTATTCTTTTTTGGTTGTAGGCGGAGTTTTTTCATCATGAGCCTGAAAAGACAAACTATTATTCCAAACACGCAAATGCGGGCGGCGCAAAGTCTGCACCGCGTTCAGTACAAAAAAATGAAAAGGTCGGCTATTGATTTTCACAAAAGCAAACATGGCAGCAATAATTAAAACAATTACCGTGGTAAAAACAAATAAGGAAAAATCAAAGATACGATAGAACAAAGCAATTAACAAAGCGGCTGCCAAAATTATCAAAAATTGCCGCGTCGTAATCGGGCCGATAATCTTGCTTTCAACATCAATAAATTGTGGGACAGTAAACTGCTGCATAACACTCTAAAAAACTAACTTGCTATTCAAGTTAATAATTGCTTCAATCTCCTCCCAACGCAACACATTGCTATCCTGCTGAGATTTAGCGGTCACCATTTCCTGAAACGGCTTGCCAGTTAAAATCGCCTCCTGGGCTAAATGGAGATAAAGACGACAGACTGGGCTGCGCTTCCAGGCAGCAATACCAGCAATCATTTTTTCATAACCATCTTTTTCCAATAATCTGATTTTATTTAAAATCTTCATGGTAATTTCTTCCGGCGAAGCGCCAAGACGACGAAAATTTACCAAATCAAGAAACTGCAACTCTTCAAGCGGGCCCATGGTGCGCGGCATCGGCTTAACATCCTGCAAACGAGGGCGAACACTCTCAACATTAGAGGGGCGATTAATGGCTGGCGTAACATTGGAGCGGGCACCAGGCACCGGCTTGACTGCTGGCACTGATGCCGGCTTCGCATTTATGATTGGTGATTCTGGCGCCGCTGGAGCTGATTTAGATATTGCCGCTGCCGCTGGCTTGGTTGTTGCTGCGTCAGCAACTATTACTGGACTAGCAACACTGGTCGCGGCGGCTTGTCCAGCAATAGCGGCAAACTTAATAGCGCCCGGAGTAGCTGTTTTCTGGCTCTCGGTAAATAATTTACGAAACAAACCATTATTTTCCGGTTTATGAACAATCGGCGGTTTAGGGGCAGAAACGGGAATTGCTGCCGGCTTGTCAGTCGGCACAGTTTTAGCAACTACGCTTTTAGTTTCATCGGGAGCAGCCACAATATTTGTAGCTTCGTCTGAAGCAGCGACAATCCGCTTAGTTTCCCCGGAAGCTAAGGCGCGCTTTAAATCATACTCGGCCGCTGGTTTAGAAACAGTATTTCTAGCACCATCGGAACTGGCCATAATTTCTTCCAAGCGCTTCATTGGCATTAAAGCAGTAGGCGCAGCCGTAGCTAAAGCTAAATTAGGATTACTTGGCGGAGTAGAACCGTCATATTTAAAACGCTGTGAATCGCAAACTTTTAAAACTCGATCAATTTCGGCAGCACTCAAACCTAGACCACCGCTATTAGCATCCTTAGCCAAGGCTTCCCGTGTATCAATCCGGCCGCGAACACCCCGCAGATAAGTCGCTAAAATTTTAGTTAAACGCTCTACTAAAAATTCACTTGGTATAACTAAACCAGCCTCCTTAATTAAAGCATTGATATCTTGATAAAGATCTAGAACTCTCTTCTCCGAAACAAGACCAACGTAATCAGCTACGGGAGAAAAAATTTTCTCCTTTAATTCTTTAGCTAAATTTTCCGCCTGCAAAGGAGCGAGAGCGAACTCACTGACAAAAAAAGCGACCATGTCCTTAATGGCCAAAGTCTTAATCATTACCCGCATGACTACCATTGCCAAATCAACTCCGTATTTATTTTCAATTTCTGTCAGCAAAGACATCGCTTCCGGCGAGGAAACTTTGTCCCGTAAGTCTTTGGGCAAGCTATTAAATTGTTGTAAATAATCGAACATTAAACAAATAAACTAGAGAAAAAATAAACAGAAGCAATATAATCCTTCTGATTACAATTTTAGCACATTTGTTATTAATGTGCTAAGCGCTTTAATTCCTGCTGTAAAGTCTTATATTCAAGGCTGCCGGGAGCATAATCTTGTAGCATCATTTCTAATTCAGCGGCTAAGCCAGCACTAGGATTAACAGAGACTGGCGCAGGTGCAGTGGCGGCGGCAGGCATATTAACCGGTGCTGCTACTGGCGCTGCTGCTGGAATTGCTGTCAATTTTGTGATCGGCTCTGATTTAAGAACTGGTTTCGGTTTAGCTACAGCTTCAGACTGAACATTAGCCTGGTTAGCTGCCAAGGGCAAAACTTCAAAACCCTCAATTTGACCAGCCGCCTGTTGTACTAAATATTCATCTAATTTATTAATGTTTCTAAAAAATTTCAAAACTCTTAATGACAGAGCTTTTTCATTATCGGAAAATTCTTTTAAGTCCGGAGAAGAAACGTACTCAGCAATATTTAAATCGTTAGCTTCTAGGCCATACTTCTTAACAAACTTTTTTAATAAAACAGCAATAGTGGCTGTTTTCGATTTGCCATCAAGCTCTAATTTAGCAGCGGAAATTTTTTCCTGATTCGTTAATAGTGCATTAGGTGCTTCTAAATGAAAATCTTTATCTTCGCTCCAAACACGCACAAATAGATAGTTGTAATTTTCAATCTCCGTTAAACTAGAGTTCAAAGCACTGGACACTCCCTCCTTCAACAAAGAAATTAAAGATTTTTTAGTAGCTATCACATCCCAATCAGTAATAGAACTAGACTTAATAGCCTGCTCGTCTGTGTTATCGTTATCCACAGATTCATCTTCTTCAATTTCTTCTTCAGCAAAATTATCATCTAAGACATCTCTGACATCTCCAGAGTCAGACTCAATAGTGTCTACTGACAATTGTTCACGCAACAGCTCCTCTTCTTTAGCAACGGCCACCTGTTGTTCAGCTACTAAGGCGGCGTAACGGGAAATATCTACTTTTTTAGAACTTAAATATTTTTCAACTTCGCCCCCAAGCCAGTCATCACAAACTAATAAGCGAGAGCCAGCAATTTCAATAGCTAGACTGGAAATCTTATCAGAAGACAAAACAACTAATGAACTAATTTTTTCTTCCAAAGCAGACACCGGAATACTTTTTAAAATAATCTCGGCAATAACCTGACTCAGCTGAAGATATACTCTTGCCTCTAGGCCAGCAACCATAAAAATCTGAGCATTAATTTCAGCTGCTTTAATTGAAAATAAATAAGCTTGTATATGCTTAGGCAAAGTCGCCGCTCTATCACGAAGTGTTTTCTTTTCTGGCATAGTTTTTATAGACTACTTAACTCAACATGATTTAAAATGGCGCCATGCTTAGTGTTGTTGGGGGCCCCTTGCGGATAAAGAGCGGCGATTTCTTGAACAATCTGACTCACTAACTCATTATTCTCGCCATTTTTTTTCATGGAAACTAGCTGTGATAAATTAATATTATTAATAACCGTCTGTTTGGAAGCTGCACTCATTCTATTATAATCATCAATAGACATGTTATTTAAATTAGCGGCTTTAGCATTGGCAACAAATTGACCCAGGCCATCTTGATCAACAGCACCCGTGGAAGAATCTGTAAAAGACCCTTGCCAATCACCAACTAAATTAGCTCGGGTAGCAGAAGCATTTCTTAATATTCTTCTCACTGCATCCGCGCCAGCGTCGTCGCCCTGAATGCGCAATAGCCGCTCATTGTCTTCCTGCGGCGCCATATTTTGTCTCATACCCCCAAGACCAGTTGCAACCCCTTCTTGATATCTCCGACCACGATTAGCCACTGTTTGCATCACTCGACCAAAATCATCACCATGATAATCCTGCATCACGGAAAGCATCCTGCCATTTCTATAGGCGCCATCGCTTAATTTAGTAGAATCAATTTTACCGGAATCAAGGCGCTTCCTAAACTTCGCAACATCAAGCTGATTATCAAAATCATAATTTAAATCTGGTCGTTTCTTATCCATCTCATCATCAAATTTATCACTCATGGCACTATTAGTGCCAACATATTTTTTCGCCTCATTAACATCAGCTATGTTTCTAAAAGCGCCCTTGGAAGCTAGCTTCATCGCTAGCGCCATCTTATCAACTACTGAAGTGCCGGCGCTTTTCATCATCCGCATCATCTCATCAGTGTCAAGATCTTGAGCATCTAATTTTTTCTGAGCAGCCTCAACTGCTTCCGCTTGCTTATTATCAACCGCTGCAGTTAAAGGCTTGAAGTTTCTATTAGTAGAATCATGCCAAGCAGCTGAGCTGGCATTCATCATATCAACCCGCTTGCCTTCAGGGTCTGTTAAGACATTGTTAGTAACCGCACCAAATTGATCTACGTTTTCAATAGCTTGCCCATTATTATCAACCTCAACAAAACTCTTACCATTAATCCCGGTTCCTTTTTTATACCTTCTTCCCATATATTCCATAACTGCGTCAGGATTTTCGCGTGATTCGTCGTAATATTTTCTTCTCGCCTTATTGAGCTCTTGAGATTCAGCGCTACCCGCAAAAGCTGACCTTATCCTAGCCGTTGCTTTACCAGGCGCAGTCGCAATCATGCCAGCCGTTCCCATCACTAATCCCTGTCCAGCAAGGCCTAGCTTCTGGGAAGTTCCGGCGCCACCCAGCTTATCTAAAATCTTATTTGTCCCGGCTCCCAGCATGCGGTCAGCATATCCTAGACCAGCGCCAGCGCCAGCCTTGGCTATCCCGCCGGCCCATTTTGCTCTAGCAAGCGCAAAGCCACCAACCGCCCCGGCGCCAACGGCGCCAAGCGTCTTAACCTTGCTCAAGCCCTTGCCGGCAATACTACCGGCTTCTCCGCCAATTTCACTAGCGATTTTCATGCCACCCATGAGCATAGCAATGGAGACGATAAATTTAACCATTAAATCTGAGGTGCCAAATTTTCCTGCTT
>CAZAAD010000014.1:9215-16503 GCA_964483295.1 uncultured Gammaproteobacteria bacterium | reverse complement strand
GAAATTTAACACCACCAGTTGGTCCATTATATTCTGAGTCAGTCTTAATATTTTTCTTTTTCTTGTTTGAACCAAAAACGACTGCTTCGAGTTTTTCAATTCTTTTTATTATGTTTATGTTTTCTTTCATATTCATATACTATTCAATTATTTAACTATTTACATAAAGCCATCTCTTTTTATCTTTTACTCTGCGCAATTGTTTTCGGCGAACTAATCTTAATAACGTTGGGGAAAGTGATGTTACCGGATAAACATGCCCAAGTTCTTCAAGCGCGTGTTTAACTTCAGACAAATCTTTTTGTTTTTTAAAAAAACCGCCGTCAATTAAAGAACTGACTAGATTCACTGGGCTTGCCTTAGAGCTATGAGACGATCTAATGACATTTTTTACTGATAATTTTTTATTTTTTATCGGGGACTCGTTCTCAAATAAACGAATTAGCTCCGCTACCTCATTAGAGGATCCCTCAATTGTTACAATTGTTCCCGTTTTTGTTTTTATTTTTGCTTTTGGCATATTCAAGTATTCAATATTTATACTTTAAGAATAGTTGAATAGATACATAATGTCAATAGAGACATAAACAAATAGACTCTTAAACTGTTTATTAGAAACCTTAGACTAAACCTTTAGCTAAAATTTGCCCAACGCTGTTTTGCTAACATCAAATAAATAACACGCGATTTCTTCATCTAAATTTTCAGCTGAATTTAGGTGAAAGCAGTTTTGCTATCATTAAATAAAATTTAGCAAATTTCTTAAGGTAAATCTTCGGGTGAAATTTCCCTAAACCTGTTTTGCTAACATCAAATAGAATACAAGCAATTCTTTGACCGTTCTTTCGACCGAAGATAGTCAAAGTTCGATTATTTAATATTAGATTAAATAAGCCCGTTTTCTTACCCTAAATTTTACCCGTAACTTTCGATAACTTCGGTTTGCTAGGATTAGAAAAAATAAGGCTAATATTTTGACCTAAATCTTGACGTAAATTTTGGTCAAACCTAATTTGTTAGATTAAAAATAGTATATTCCAGAACGCGCTTCTTTCCTTTTTTCGGCGAGCTCTGCTAGTGAGCCGAAAAAAAGAAAAACGCAACCGGATATATATTATATATACTAATTAACTTGATTATATGCACACTTAAGAACCAAGGTGCCTGGCTTTCAAGATAATTAGCAAAATAGACAGCAATCAAGAGCCTATGATAAAGTAATAATAATTGACGCGAACCCCCGCGCTCTTGTATTGCTCCTTAAAAATTTAAGTAAATTATTTATGAGTGCAATCAAGCGTGCAAATAAATGGTGGGTGGACTTCAGCTTTAAAGCTCGAAGATACCACCTACCGAGTCCAACCAATACTCGATCTGGAGCGCAATTTTATGAAGCGGCTTTAAGGCAACGGCTAACCAGGGGCGAAGATTTATTTCCAAAAGAAAAAAGGAAATGTTTAACCCTAAAAGAATTTTCCGAAAAATGGGTTAAGTCGTATGTCGAAGTTAATAATAAGCCCTCGGAAATTAAGAATAAAAAGACTTATTTAAGATCATGCCTTTTGCCGTTCTTCGGTAAAAAAAGATTAGATGAAATAACGAGCCTAGATATTGAAGAGTTTAAAGCTCTGCAATTAAAAAGGTTAAAACCGAAAACTATTAATGGCCAAATGGGAACTTTAGCGAAATGTCTTAAGACGGCCGTTGAATGGGGCGAACTGGATAAGGTGCCTATAATCAGACCTCTACGTTGCGACCCAGAAGAGTTTGATTACTTAAACGAGGAAGAGGCTAATCGCTTACTAGCGACCGCTTCGGAGCCTTATAAGACAGCGATTCTCTTGGCTCTGCATACCGGAATGCGTATCGGCGAACTAATGGCTTTAAACTGGGAAAAAATTGATTTCCTCAAAAAGCAGGTTATAGTCAAAGACAATTTCTCGGTCGGAGTTTTAGGCTCGACTAAAGGCAATAAGATTAGATATATTCCTATGACGCAAGACTTGTATAATCATCTAATCTCTTTATCGCCAAAAGAGGGTTTTGTTTTGAAAGGCCCAGACGGATTAAGATTTCGACCGGAGTGCTCTCGGACAAATATTCACCTGATTTGTGATAAGGCAAAATTACGCCAAATTGGTTGGCATAAGCTTAGACATACCTTTGCCTCCCGATTAGCCGAAAAAGGGGTCTCTATGACCGCTATCAAAGAGTTAATGGGACACTCTGACATTAGAACGACTATGCGTTATGCGCATTTAGGTCAACACACTTTAAGAGACGCAATAAAAGTGTTGGAAACGCCACAAGCTATAAACTTACGGCACAATAGCGTCACAATCGAGAATTTAGGGGTTCAAAATTCCGATTGGTCAAAACGAGAAATCACCCCGTAAATAAAAGAAAAAACGAGATTTTACTCTCGTCTTTTCTATGCTCCCGGGGTCGGATTCGAACCGACGACCAATTGGTTACACTTACCCACTAATTTCTTAATGGCGTGGACTATATCATCATCCATATCTATGGATGCGAGGCACTTCGGGCTGTCTTTTTAAAGACAGGCCTACTCCCTTTCGGGATAGTCTCTGAACCTTCCCTGACAAGTCAGGGCTTGGCTGCTGATTACCTTGATCTTACGATTTTAGGCTTCCAGACAGTTCACCTCGTTTTTCACCCTCTGATTACTCAAAGGGGCTGCGTCATGCTTTCATGCACCTCACGATGACAATTTGCGCATAACAGTATACATTTATCTAGCTCTTTTTTAGTGACCTCCCAGCTTCTAGTATATCCTTTAGCAGATATACCAAAATCTTTTTGGTCTAATTCCAGATGATGGAACTCAAGAGCCTTTAAACATTTACTGTAACCGCAAATGGAACATTTGCCACCCTTATACTCAATGGCTTGTTGACGGATTTGCTTCCTCCTCCTATCAACCGCTGCCTTCAAGTATTCGGCGCGATCAGCATATTTTCTTTTATCTTTTGTCATAAATACTTATTTAAAAGGTAAAAGATGTGTTCACAGCCAACTGCGCTACCGCTGCGCTACCCGGGAATATTCAATTACTATCATATTTTAGCAGATGACAATATTCTGTCAACGCCAGATATCTGCCAAGAATAGGGCTAATTTTCTTTATTATTGACAAATTACTAATTTTATGCTATAATAGCCCTATGAACATTAAAAACTGAAATATGGAAATTACTGGCCTTATCCTCGCTATTGTTATCCTGGGCTTCATTATTCGCCCCCAACAAGCCGCTGGCGCCCTAAAAAGTATCGGCCTACCTAAATGGGCGAAAAAGAAGAAATCATCCGATAAATGGATGATAAACGGAAAAGAAGTTCTTGGTAAAGTCCGAGTAGTAAAGTGGTTGCTCTTAGCGCTAATGAAATTAGCTCTGCTAATCCTTTCCTTCTTCGGCTCCTTACTTAAAGTTGCCTTCTCTTCCTCAAAAACCTTGCTACCTAGTAGCCTCAAAAAATGATTCAAAACAACTGAATCAAAAAACCGTCCCCTCAACCGGACGGCTTTTTTTATTCTAAAATATTTTTAAGACAACAATCTCCCAATCAAGAGTCCGGCTCCACGACTAAGGGCGATAACTAATAAAGCAATAAATAAATGTTCAGCAATGACTGATAATGGTTTTTGCTTGCTCGCCTTAGCAACGTGATAATTTAAAATAATCAAGACAATAATTCCCCAGATAACCGCTGCCCAAATTGACCAAACGCCTGACAAAAGTAAAACTGGCACTAAGAAAGTTAGGGCAAAAAAGAATTTACAAATAAAAGTAAAAATCGTCGCCTGCCAAACTTCTTTTTGAGTAAAGTTGCCTTCCGACTCCTTGGCGATATGAACTCCCAGGGCATCCGAAAAGGAATCTGCTACCGCAATCGTTAAGATACCGGCCGCTACCGCCAATTTTGAGCCCGTACCAGCGTCTAAGCCAATAATTAGCCCCAAGGTCGTAATCGTCGCGGAAGTTAAACCGAAACCAACGCCAACCTTAATTGCTTTGTTCATATTAATGTTTAGTAATCTCGTAACTTCTCTAGACCTTTAAACTTTCTAATTTTTTCTAAAGCCTTAGATTCGATTTGACGGATACGTTCACGAGTAACTTCAAATTCCTGACCAACTTCTTCTAAAGTATGAGCAACGCCATCAAGTAAACCAAAACGCATTTCTAAAATTTTCTGTTCGCGCGGAGAAAGCTGAGCGACAATATCACGAACATAATCTTTCAAAAGCTGTAAAGCAGCGGCCCGGTCGGGGGTAACATTTTTTACATCTTCAATAAAGTCCTCTAGAGTTGAGTCTTCTTCATCGTCGCCAATGGTTGTCTCTAGAGAAATCGTATCCTGGGAAATCTTCATGATATATCTAACCTTGTCTAATTCCTCGCCCATCTCGGAGGCAATTTCTTCCGCTAATGGTTCACGGCCTAATTCTTGAATTAAATTGCGCTGAATCTGCTGGAACTTATTAATTGTTTCAACCATATGCACCGGAATACGAATCGTGCGTGACTGATCAGCGAGCGCACGAGTAATTGCCTGACGTATCCACCAAGTGGCGTAAGTAGAAAATTTAAAACCTTTGCGATATTCAAATTTCTCAACCGCGCGGAACAAACCGATATTCCCTTCCTGGATTAAATCTAAAAGGCTCATGCCTTTAGCACCAGCGAATTTCTTCGCAATGGACACCACTAAACGTAAGTTAGCTTCAATGATTTTTCGCTCCGCTTCCTTATCACCCTTCTCTTTACGCTTCGCTAGTTCAGTTTCCTCTTCACCGGTTAAAAGAGGCACTTTACCGATTTCTTTCAAATACATCTGAATTGAATCGGCACTTAATTTTGATAAATCAACCTGCATGGCGGCGTGCTGAGCAGCGGCGCGACCGGTTAAAACTGGTTCGGCCGGCATATTACCAGCCACATCTAAAATGCGGCCAGAATCCTCAGCGATGCGAATACCATTTTTTTGCAAGTCTCCTAAAAAAACATCATATTCAAAAACATACTCTTCAATTTCCGGAAAAAGATAAAGCAATTCGGTTTCAGTCACAAAACCGCGCAAACGTCCTTTATCAATCAGCTTCTTGAGTTTTTCTTCACTCGGCTTAACTATTTCTCGAGGCGGAAGAGTTGGTTTAATTTTTACCAACTTCGCAGCCGAAACAACTTTTTTTACGACTTTCTTAACCGGTGCCTTCGCCTTGGCTTTACCTAAAGGCTTGGTACTGGTTTTTGTTTTAGACTTGGGCATTGCTTTTTTTACCAATGCCTTCGCAGCCATTTTTTTTACGGTCGCTTTAGCTTTTGCCGGGGTTTTTTTAACCGAGGCAGCCTTCGCCGTCACCTTGTTGTTTTTCTTCGGCTGTTTCACCATATATTTATATTAGTTTAACTTGTTCAATTCTTCAGTCACTCGTTTGAGCTCCATCATTATTTTCTCAACCTCTAGCGGGTCACCTTGGCCGCCTGAAGACTTTTCCGTAGCAGCGAGCGCCTTCTCTAACTGACGGATGCGCCTTTGATAATCGGCTCGACGGAGTTCAACCGCAATCTTAATTATCTCGTCGCGGGCTTGCTCTGGCGTATGGCCATAGAACTCTTTTTCCCCGACTAAAACTAACTTCTCTAGCTTTGATACGAAATCTGGCTCATTTTCTTCTAAATAGGCGCGAAAATGGTCATAATCTAGCGAAGCCGCTTTATTATAGTAGATAATCAGGTTTTTGTAAAATCCCGCGTTTTCTTCGGGGCAAGCCTGTTCTGGGTCTAACCTTTCTAGGCCACAGCTAATAAATTCTGGGAAGCGGATGATTAAAGACAGAAAAAGCTCAGACATTAGTTCTTCTCTCGTAACAGGCGCCGAGGCAACTACTGGCGCTTTTTTATCAGCTTGTTCTTCCCCGGAACGATAGCTAGAAATTTTCGGCGCACTAGCGGTTTGCAGTTTATTAAAATCTTCCCGCAAGTCACTTTCTGACAAATCTAATTCTTCGCCTAAACGTTTAAGCCAATAGCCTTGCTCAGATTTATCGGGAACAAGGGCAATCATCACAAACATCTTGTCGCGCACTAAACGCTTGTTCTCTAAACTATTTAAATCTAAGCCCGCACTCGCTTTCTGAAAATAATAGGCGAGCATCGGCTGGGCATTTTCAACCGCCTGACGGAAAGCATCGGGATCGCGCTTTAAACATTCATCCGGGTCCTTGCCATAAGGCAGAGTAATAACTTTTATATTTAAGCCCTGCGCTAACGCTTCTTTAATTCCTCTATCAGCCGCATTCTGCCCGGCCTCATCCATATCAAAAGCTAAGGCAATATTTTTGGTAAATCTTTTAATCAGGGTTACCTGTTCAACGGTCAAAGCAGTACCAGAAGAAGCAATCACATTTTTTACATTATGATTAAAACAGGAAATTACATCCATCTGTCCTTCAACTAGGATTGCTAAATCAGCTTTCTTAATCGCTTCCTTAGCGCGATTTAAGCCAAACAAAATCCGACTCTTATCATAAATCTCAGTCTGCGGGCTATTAATATATTTACCCATCTTCTCGGTCTTTTCTTTTTCCGGATTAATCCGAGCAGTAAAAGCGACTTTATTATTATTGACGTCACTAATCGGAAACATAATCCGATCGCGGAAACGGTCGTAATACTGACGCCCGGAACTAAGGCTACCTTCGCGCCTAATAATTAAACCAGCCGCCGCGATTTCTTCATCCGTATATTTACTGCCAACCTTAGGCCGAGTTAATAAAAATTCATATAAGCTGCTCCAAGAATCCGGACTATAGCCTAAATTCCAATCTTCAATCGTCACTTCTTTTAAGCCGCGCGCTAATAAATATTCTTTCGCTTTCTGCCCGGCCGGTGATTTTAAAATATGGGCATAATACTTGCCGGCTAACTCCATGATATCTAACAAGCGATTGCGCTTAGAACGAGTTTCTGGATTATCATTATTTAAAGTAACGCCCGCTTTAGCGGCCAACAGGCGCAAGGCTTCAATAAAAGTTAAGCCCTCTTTTTCCATAATAAAGGAAAAGACATCGCCGCCGCGACCACAACCAAAACAATGCCAAATCTGTTTGTCAGGAGAAATAGAAAAAGACGGCGACTTCTCATTATGAAAAGGGCAAAGAGCCTGGAAATTCGCCCCGGTCGCCTTGACCGGAATGTATTCCCGAATGACTTCAACAATATCTAGTTTTGCCTTGACTTCCTCGCGGTCAGACATAGCAAGT
>CAZAAD010000014.1:0-9115 GCA_964483295.1 uncultured Gammaproteobacteria bacterium | reverse complement strand
CTAAAAACAATAAATTTATAAATAAAGAAATTATAGAAACCAATCAAAACATTAACGATGACTTGGGATAATAAATACCAGATACCAACATTATTAACTAGGGTATGCATCAGGAAACCATTGATATTTAAACCGATAACCGCGTTGGCAATATATAAAATAAACTGAATCGGCATCTTCTTCTGACAGTAGTTACGAAAGGTCCAAAACTTCTGCAAGGTAAAGCTAACAATGAAAGAAAGAATGAAAGCTAAACTAGTAGACAAAACTAAATCCCAATGAAAGACGCCGTGAAATAAAAAGAGGAAAAACAAATCAACTGCTGCGGCCGTGCCACCGGCAAAGAAAAATTTAACAACTGATTTCCGGCGATTACAGAGGGTATATATTTTTGGCCAATAAGCTACCAGCCAAACTCTTAATCTTTTATATAAACTATTTATCAGTGGCATAATTGGAAAAATAATTATCCAGGACCCACCTGGTGATTGTCTTGCTTTCGCGGAAACGTTCGTTCTTCCCGGCGCTATTTAAAACCGCAGCAATAAACTCCTGGCCAGTCGGACCGCGAAAACGACCAACAAAACAATATCCCGCTGCTTCCGTATAACCAGTCTTTCCTCCCAAAGCTTCCAGTTCGCCTGGCTTAGTATCAAACAATAAATAATCAGTTGATTCAATAAATATTTCTTTGCCGGCTTGGGTTAGAAAGCGATATTCCGGCAAAGTAACTGCTTCGCTAATTTCCTGGTGGTCTAAGGCGGCTTTAGCTAATAAGGCGACTTCGCGGGCCGTAGAAACATTCTTAGAACTTAAACCAATCGGATCGGCAAAAGAAGTATTTTCTAAGCGTAGATCTTTGGCCTTTTCATTCATGCGCGCCACAAATTCTTTTTCACTTAAACCAGTAGCATGGGTAAGGGCGATAGCGGCGCCATTATCAGAGGCGACTAGACTAGTTAAAAATAAGTCGCGCAGATTAACAACATCACCGGGAAAAAAATTTAAACGTCCGCCCTCAATCACATCCGCTCTAGTAATCTCGTAATTCGCTGACCAATCTGGGTTTGTTTCTAAAAATACTAACGCGGTCATCAGCTTAGTAATACTGGCAATTGGCTGTGGACTAGCGGCGTCCTTATCAAAAAACAAGAAACGGCCATCCGGTGATAAGACGGCGGCTCGCGGCGCGGCCACAATTTCTGCTTTTTCCCGTGAAACCAAGGAGTAGGACTGCCAGCTCTGATTAGTAGCCGTTGGGAAACCGGAAAAAACCGAGAAAAAAACTAAAACTATATTTAACAACCAATTAAACAACATGGATATTTCTTACTTATCACCTTCACCGGCCTCTAAGGCGGCTTGCAAGGTTTCTGAATTATTAAGCTGAACGTAATCTGGTAATTCTTCAAGGCTACCGATACCTAAGAAGCGGATAAAATCCATCGTGACGGTATAATAATTTTCTTGTTTGCTCTTATCAAATTTTTCCTCAATTAAACCGCGTAGTAAAAGATTGCGGATAATTAAGCTGCAGTTAACGCCTCTGATTCTTTCCAGCTCTAACTTACTAATCGGACCACGATAAGCAATGATAGTAAGCGCTTCTAAACTCGGCTGTGACAATTCACCACTCGCCTCGCTTTTAAGAAAATCTTTCACTAGCGTTGCATTCTCACTAATCGTCGTTAACTGATATTGACCATTATGCTTAATTAAAGCTAGGCCACTATTTCTCTCCTGATAGTCAGCAATGAGAGCATTAAGTGCCTCTTCAATCTCGCTCGCTTTAGCGCCAGTTGCTGTCGCTAACTCTTTCACAGACACTGGTTTAATGGCCACGAAAATTAATGATTCTAGTTGTGCTTTTAAATTATTCATAGCTAATAACTATTAATCTTTATTCTGTCGCGAGCGGTCCGCCGCTGACAATATGAATATCATCGAATAAACCGTCTTGTTCAAAAATTAATTCTTTCTGCTTGGCTAATTCTAAGACCGCTAAAAAACTAACAATGATATCGGTCTTGTCGCCCGCCTCTTTCAAAAGGCGGGAAAAATTTACCTTGAGTTTTTCTAGGAGCAAACGGCGAATAGAAGCAATTTTTTCTTCAATATTAACTTTCGGCTCTAGTCTTTCCTCGGGTAATTTCTTTTCTTGTTTTTTAAAGAGTTCAGCAATAATGCGCTTCATCTGCTCTGCTAAACTAGTTGGCGTCGCTTTAGCGGGTGGTGCAAATACGGGCTCGGAACTTGGCACGCGGCGACTCTTAGTTAAAGGTGGAATAAAGAGAAAATTTTCGCACGCGATAATATCTTTAATTTTCTGGCTGGCAGCAATAAACTCCTTATACATTTTCAACTGTCTTTCCAAATCACCACTATCATCCTCATCGTCTTCAGTATATAAATAAGGCAATAGCGCCTTTGATTTAATATATAACAACTTAGCTGCGACTACCAAAAAATCAGCCAGCTCTTCTGGATCAATGCCGTTTGCACTCTTAATATAAGCGACGTATTCATCGGCAATTTTCGCCAGATTAATCTGGGTTATATCCATCTCCTCACTTTCTATTAAAGAAAGGAGCAGTCCTAAAGGACCAGAGAATTGTTCCGTTCTGAATTCAGCCATAAGAGGATTTAACGGACGACTGGCTCAGCCATTATCTCTTTGTCCATGATTTCTTTTTTAACATTCCACAGCTCACTGGGTAAACACTGGTAGCCAGCGTCATGCTCCTTGTTGCCGCTATAGACTGGCCGGCCATATTCGCCGTTAAAGCCTTCACTGCTGGTACGAAAAGTTGCGCAGAACTCAAAGGAATCATCACCAGTAACTTTATATTCAATAGTGACTTTAGTTTCTGGGTCCACAAGCGCTTGCTTGTCTAAATACAAACCAGACTCATTTTCCAGAGCGGCTAAGTCAACTGGCAAACTGCCATGACGTTCATAATAACTATTAACCGCACTTTCCAAACTATAAATATTATTAACCACAATCTGGTCTAAACGACGCTGACGGGCTTCTTTTGGCGATTCAACAAAAAACCAAGCCGCAATAAAAGCCGCTAACACTAAAGCCAAAGAAACAAAGAAAAAAATCTTCGCTACTTTATCCGACTTAACAAAATCGCTGCGCTTGATGTCGTAAAAATAATATGAGAACACTAAACCGGAAATAATAAAGATGGTAACCGCCTTTAGAACAAATCGAGCCGTCAGCTCACCCGATAAAAAATTATTAATCACGCCAATAAACTCTCCCAAGATAATCATTGAGGAAACAAAGAGAATAAAATAAGTTAACCAGCGCCTCACTCCTGAAGTAACTGGTAAATCTTCTTTTTTAAGACCACGAGCAATCAAACGGGAAATTAGATAAAAAATCGGCGCCGCAATCAAAAGAGCCGAGATGGCAAATTTAAGCTGGCTATCATGGTCGTAATAGCTACCAACCATTAAAGCGTCCGCGACACTCTTATCAATGATGGCAAAAGCGACTAGGCCAGCAGAAATAGAGATGAAAACTAACGATACCAGTGACAAGAGATAATAAAAAGCATACTTAGCATTGTTGTTTTCTGACATAAATTTATTTTTTACTATTTTACATTGTTATAGTATCCTATTTTTCGCCTTTTAGCAAGCTGAAAAAACTGCTTTTTCCCCTTAATTATGAGCGAAAATTTAAGAAATCTTTCGCTAAATTGGCAATTTCTTTGGCTGATTTTTTATCAATTTTTATCTTTTTACTAACCGCTAATTTATTATCTAAAATTAGGCGCAGCAACTTGACACAATTATCAGATACTGTTAAAAACTCTTGATTTAAACGCGGGGACTTAATAAAGCAATCCGCACAGACTAGGCCGCCGCTTTTTAAGTCAAAATAGTTCTTGCCTGGTTTAGCCGGCAAGTGACACTCTAAGCAGTTTCCCGTCTGCGGCCGATAACCAATAATGGCTAACAGCTGAAAAGCAAAAAAAGCGAATAATAAATCACCCGCTTCTTTTGATAAGGGCTCAGCCTGGCGATCATTAAGTAAATCTAAATAGGAGCAAACAAGATAAAATAATTCCGGCTCAGCCTCCCCTTCTTCCGTCATTCTTCTGAGCCAACTAATTCCTAAACCGGCATAATACAAAGCGTTCAAATCTTTTTTTAAATTTTGATATTGTTCGCGAGCAATCACTCCGCCAACATAATCACGTCCCTTGCCCGTTATCACCATCAGGTCAACTAAACTAAATGGTTCAATATGTCCGGCTAATTTTGAACCGGCTTTTTTTGCCCCGCGCGCAATTAAGGCTAACTTGCCATAATCAAGCGAATAAAAGACAGCCAGGCTATCGCTTTCCCGATAATCCTGGCGGCTTAAAACTATGGCTTTAGTATTACGGCTACTTTCCATCTAAATAGTCTTGTAAAATTATAGCGGCAGCCACTTCATCTCTTTCCGCCTTATGTTGAATGCGCTTGCCTCTAGTCCCTGGCACTGGCTTTAAACCACTGCCTAAAGCATCGGCGGCTCGGCTACTTAAACGTTCATCAAAAAAGACAATCGGACAGTCAATCCCCTCTTCTAAGCGGGTAACAAAATCTAGCCACTGCGGATTATTAGCAATTGCTCCGGCCATTTTCTTAGGATAACCTAAAACAACTAATTCAATTTCTTCCTCCTCAATAACCTTAATCAGCTCAGATACGCTAGCGACCGTCATAAAAGGCAGGGCTAATTTTGTCTCCCCGTCAGCGGTGGCCAGACCAATACGCTTCTCGCCCCAGTCAACCCCTAAATATCTTTCAATTTTTGTTTCCATAAAATTATTTCCAGGCTGTCATTACTTCCGGACCGTCTTCAGTAATCGCTACCGTGTGCTCAAAATGAGCGCTAAGCGAGCCATCAGCCGTTAAGATGACATAACCATCATCAGCGACCTTAACGCGCCAGTCGCCGCCATTTATCATCGGCTCAATCGCAATCACCATGCCAGGTTTTAAGACAATATTTTCCGGCGAGCGGTCACTGATTTCAAAATTAAAAACATCGGGGTCTTCATGGGCATAATAACCAACTCCGTGTCCTACTAAATCACGCACGATGCCATATTTTTTCTTCTTAGCCGGCGCTGCAATGGCGCGCGCCACATCAGCCAAAGTACTACCGGGCTTAGCGGCTAAAATACCAGCTTCCAGGCATTCCTTAGCAACATTCATTAAATCATAAGCTTCGGAACTAACTTTGCCTGCCGGAACAGTAGCACACATATCAGTAAAATAACCACCTTGCTTAGAATGTGGATTGAGGGGTGCTTTAAATTGAGCACGTAATTCTTCAGTGATCGGCCACTCCATACCAATATCTAAATCAACAATATCACCCTCTTTGATTACTCTATCCGGCAAGGCGCTACCATGGACGACTTCATCGTTAATAGAAACACATAAAGACGAAGGGAAAAATACTCCTCCCCCCATCGGATAATCTTTAAAAGCGGCGGCGCCACCAGTGGTAGCAATCAGACGATTAGCTAAATCCTCAAGGTCAGCCGTATGTACGCCTGGTTTGACTTCCGCTAATAAGGCCTGCAAAATCTGGGCTAAACGACGGCCACCTTCTTTAATTATTCTAATTTCTTCTTTTGTTTTGATATAAACCATAATCTTTTTATAAATCGGTTAAGCGGAAAGCATTGGTGCCGCGCTTCTTTTCTGGCTCTACTGGAGCATCACCTGGCTTCCTGCTCATCTTAGCAGCTAATTCCTTTTCAATATCTGCCACTTCTAAACGTTTTTCCTTTTCCGCTCTGACATTAACACGAAACAGTGGTCCACTGGCTTTTAGTCTATCTCCCTTGGGATTAAAACGACGGGATAATAAACGGCCAGTCATTGATAAGCTTTCCTGATCAACGCCTTCGGGATGAGATTCAAATTTAATCTTCGCCTCACCCCCAGTGTGCTCACGATCAAAGCGACTAATTTTACCAAGCATCCGCGCCTTTAATTCTTTATCGCGCTCTATGGCAAAACTAGAATCCTTGTCTAAAGCTCTAGCCATATTTATTTTTTTCTCTTCCACTTCAACTTTACTTTCTTCACCTAAATGCTTCAATATCTTTTTAATTTCGGCAGCATCATTCTTAGTTAATTTATCGCCTTCTAATTTCTTAACTGTGTTCCAAGCACTAAGCTGACGCAAACGATCAAAATTACCGCGCCTGATTGCCGCTTCATTCTTCTTAAGAACTTTAATAATTGAGGAGCGATTATCTTTCAAATTACTTAGCTCACCGGCCCGAGTCGCGCTAGTTAGGCGCCGCGCAAAGCTGCCCGCCCCAAGGGTGGCATGAAAATCGTCGCTACCTGGTAAATCCTTAATTCTGACCATACTAATCTTTTAAGCTAGTAAGTAAATCACGAATATCATCTAAATCATTCAAGGTTAATCCAAGTTTAATACGGTTATGATAAAGCGAATACATATCGCGGCGCACGGCTAAACCAGAAATAGCAATACCTTTACGTTTCTTTTGCTTGTACTTGTCGAGCAAATCTTTGATAATTTCCTGATCGCCGCTATCTAAATGGCGATAGCGCGGATTACGGCGGAGCAGTTCGTCAAAACGCTGATCAAGGCGATATTCCGTCTGTTTTCCTAAGTCTTTGGCGACTTCTCTAAGTGACATATAATTAATAATTATTCTGTATTATTAAATAATAACATAAAAACAGCGGTTTTTAAAGCCGCTGTTCTAAGGTTACAAAATATTTTTCAGTTTAGAGGCCATCGTATTCACGCATGGTTAACTGCGCTTCAATTTGCTTCACGGTTTCAATAACTACCGAAACAACAATCAGTAAACTAGTACCACCGATAGCAAAGGCCTGAATGCCAGTAATATACTGCATGACCAAAGGTAACACGGCAATAAGACCTAAGAATAAAGCGCCGACCAAAATAATTTTATGAGTCGTAGCGGCTAAATAGTCACTAGTGTGCTTGCCCGGACGAATACCAGGAATAAACCCGCCTTGCTTCTGTAGATTCTCGGCAATTCTATCTGGATGGAAGATAACTTCGGTATAGAAATAAGTAAAAGCAAAGACCATTAAGAAATAAACGATGCCGTAAAAAAGTTGGTTGTTAAAAAGCCTAATAACCATTTCTGCCCCGTTAGCAATCCAGGCAGTTTTAGCGTGGATTAAAAACTGAGCAATCATTGATGGGAATAAGACTACGGAAATCGCAAAGATAATCGGAATAACACCAGCCATATTAACGCGCAAAGGCAAATGAGTGCTCGTACCGCCAAAAGCGCGACTACCTCTTATCTGACGAGCATATTGTACCGGAATATTACGCTGACCTTCATTAATAATAACTACGCCGACAACAGTAATTAAGGTAATAACGGCAAAGCCAATTAACATAAACAACTGGCTCTGATCAAAAGTCAAAATAATCTGCTGAACCATCTGCGGTAAAGCCGCGACGATACCAGCAAAAATTAATAAGGAAATACCATTACCAACTTTCTGTTCAGAAATAAGTTCACCAATCCACATTAAGAGAATGGTACCGGCAGTAATAGTAATTAACATAACTCCCAACTGCATCGCACTGCCGTCCTCTAGTAGGCCAGCTGCGGAATTACGCAATAGGCTAATCATGCCGTAAGATTGTAAAATACCTAGCGGAACAGTCAAAAGTCTGGTCCACATATTAATTTTCTGACGACCAGCTTCTTCTTTCTGCATCTCCTCAATTGTTGGCACTATCATGCCTAGGAGCTGAAATATAATGGAAGAGGTGATATAAGGAGCAACGCCCATCATCACGATGGAGAAAGCCTCCATGCCACCGCCTGAGAATAAATTCATCAGTCCTAAAATCTGGTTAGAGGCAAATAAACTTTTTAAAGCCGCTTCGTTAACACCGGGAATTGGAATATGAGCTAGCAAACGGAAAATCGCTAACATGCCCAAAACGTATAAAATTTTGTTGCGAACTTCCCTTGCCTTCCAAATTTGAATCAATTTATCAAACATATAGAATCAAGTTATGGCTATCCTTACTTAGCTTGCGCCTTGACGCCCTCACTTAATTTTACGCCCTCAAAAGTAACTTTAACAGTTAACTTTTCCTTGCCTAAAATCTTAACTGGCAAAGCTGAGGAGGAAACTAAGTCTTTGACTGCTAAATTTTCTGGATTAACAACTTCGCCATCCTTAAAATTAGCATTAATTGCTTTGACACTAACAACCTGATTTTTCGGCTGCAGAGATCTAAAACCACGAGACTTCGGGGTTTGCAATAATTGCTGTCTCATACCTAAACGCTTCAAACCAGAAACGCCGGAACGAGACTTCTGACCCTTTAAACCTCTGGTACTATAAGTTCCGTGTCCAGAAGCGTTGCCGCGACCGACCCTTTTCTTGGTCTTAGCGGATCCTTTGGCCTGTCTGATGGTATTTGTTGATAACATATGGATAAATTTGAAAACTAATTTATTGCTCTTGCTCTATTATTTCTTGGCTACTTTTACCTTCTTAACTTCTGGCTTGGTTTCAGCAACGGTTTCTTTAGTCGCTTCGGCCTTAACCTCAGCTTTAGCCGGCTTATCGCTCCGGCGTAATTTAGAAATAGCTTCAATAGTACAGCGAGCATTATTGATTTTATTGTTTGAGCCCAATGTCTTGGAAGTAACATTCTTAACACCAGCGAGTTCCAAAATAACACGAGTCACACCGCCAGAAATAACACCGCGACCCTGTTTGGCCGGCTTAAGCATAATTTTAGCAGCCCCTTGTTTGTTATGAACTTCATGCGGAATAGTTTCATTAACAATTGGCACATTAACCATGGTCTTCTTGGCTTTGTTGACGGCCTTGTTAACAGCCATAGTTACATCAGCGCCCTTACCTAGGCCAACGCCAACATTTCCCTTTCTGTCACCAATCGCTACGCAAGCACGAAAATTCATTCTTTTGCCGCCAGCCATAACACGAGTAACGCGAGCAACTTCAAGAATGCGCTGTTCAAATTCATCACGCTTCTCTTCGCGATCACGTCTATCGCCTCTTCTTGGCCCACGACCACCGCGCT
>CAZAAD010000013.1:0-17804 GCA_964483295.1 uncultured Gammaproteobacteria bacterium | reverse complement strand
GTGCGCCTAGATGGACTTGAACCATCGACCCCCGCTTTATAAGAGCGGTGCTCTAACCACCTGAGCTATAGGCGCAATCGGCGCGCGGTCGGTTTAGTTTATGTTATATCATTATAATTTTATTTTATCAAGTTCTTGGCTAATATCATTAATCATTTTTGATAATGCTATATCTAGCGATAAGCTTGTTTCTGCTTGAGCGTACTCGCGACTTCCTGTAGGCGAATAGGTATTAATTATTTTTCCAGCATCTAAACCGCCAAAAGAAAAGGAAAAGATTTTAATAACAGAATTGGAACCTTCTTGTAGAATTAATAGATTTTTAATATTTGGCAAATTAGCAATTAATTCTTCAGCTACATCTTTTATAGTTTGTTCATGGTTATTTTCTAGATAATCACCTCGTTTTAAATAGGACCAAGCTAGTTTTCTGTCAGTGTCTAATTTTAAGTTATTTAAAATTTTTCCCCAAAGCTTTAAATCAGAAATTTGACGCTGTCTGTATACCTGGTTGATTATTTCTTCTCGGCGCGCGCCTAAACCAATTAAGTCAGAGGTGGCCAATAAGGTTTCTGGTGTTAAATTACCAGTTTTGAAATTTTTAGTTTTCAAAATTATGCCTGCTAACAAAGTGGTAGCAATGTTTTCGTCTAATAATATACGATCTCTTAGTTTAATTAGTTTATAAACCGCTTCAGAAACAGCAACACTACCTAAATCAATGAAGTTTATCTGGCCAAACTCTTCATTAGCCGCTCGGCAAGAAAGATTAATTATTGGTGTCTTGTAAAAAAATTCAATATTTTTGTCATAGATTTCACCAAGTGACTCTAAATCATCAGCGCCAAGTGAAATAATTAAATCATATTTAAATTCCCCGGCTTTAAAGCTAATATCTTTAGTTTCAAACCAACCATCTTCTGGAGAAATTATAAAATTTAACTGATCGTTTTCGACAACATATTTAATCTGGCTAACCTTGGTCTTGCTAATATCTAAGGAAACAATAAAGCGGCGTAAATGTTCAATTTTATCCTTTATTTCTAAATAACCAGGCAGAAATGACAGGTTATTGCTTTTTTGTCTAGAGTTGGCGGCCACTATTTCAACGTTTTTTCCTAATTTTTTTAAAGTTAAAAACAGAGCTAGGCTAGCAGAGACGGAATCAGCTTCCCAATCCATAGGAAAAACCACTAAAATTGATTTAGCTTGGTCTATTTGTCGAAAAATTTGTTCACTTATGCTCAACATTCTTAATTAGCTAGTTGATAGAGAGTAACTAATAAATATATAATGATTTTATAGCGCAGTCAAGCTATTTTTCGTTTGACTTGCGCCTGTTTTTTTGGTAATTTTAAAGTATGAAAAAAGAGTTATCTAAGGCCTATTCTCCACGGGAAAATGAGGCACGAATTTACGAAAGATGGGAAAAATCCGGGTATTTTAACCCGGATAATTTAAATTTATCGGCGGATGCCACCAGTTATACGATTGTTTTGCCGCCACCAAACATTACCGCCAAGCTTCATCTGGGCCATTCTGCTATGTTGGCAATTGAGGATTTATTGATTAGATATAAACGCTTAAGCGGTTATCGCACATTATGGTTGCCAGGAACAGATCACGCTGCTATTGCTACCCAAAACGTGGTGGAAAAGAAAATATTAAAAGAACAAGGACTTACTCGTCATGATTTGGGCAGAGAAAAATTATTAGAAGAGGTTTGGAAATTTTTAAGAGCAACGCAGTCAGAAATTTTAAATCAAACCAAGAGCATGGGGGCGTCTTTAGATTGGTCTCGTTTAGCCTTTACCTTAGATGATGAGCGCCAAGTAGCGGTTAAACACATGTTTATAGACATGTATCATGAAGGCGCAATTTATCGAGGAGAAAGAATAGTTAATTGGTGTCCGCGTTGCCACTCAACCCTAGCAGACGATGAGGTAGAACATCAAGAAGAAAAGGCCAAGTTGTATTGGATTAAGTACGGACCGTTTGTGTTAGCAACTTCTAGACCAGAAACTAAATTAGGCGATACAGCGGTAGCGGTGCACCCCGATGATGCTAGATACCAAGCCTTTATTGGACAAGAACTAGATATAGACGGTGTTTTAGGAAAGTTTAAGGTTAAAGTTGTGGCCGATAAAGCGGTTGATATGGAATTTGGTTCTGGTGCAATTAAGGTTACCCCGTCACATAGTTTTGTTGATAATGAAATTGCTGCTCGCCACGGGTTAGCCGGAAAAAAGATTATTAATGAAGATGGCCGCATGATGGAAAATTGCGGTAAATATGCCGGTTTAACAACAGCCGAAGCTAGAGAGGCAATTGTTAGAGATATGGAAGAGATGGGTTTAATGGACCATATTGATTATGACTATGTTCACAATTCAGCACGGTGTTATCGTTGTAATTCGGTAATTGAACCATTACCCTCTCGACAATGGTTTGTTGCCGTTGATAAAAAAATTGCTCGTTTAGGAAACAAGTCTCTCAAGGAAGCCGCAATTACAGCAGGAGAATCAGGTCAGATTTCTTTTGTTCCTGAAAGATTCAAAAAACGCTATTTAGATTGGATGACCAATCTGCACGATTGGTGCATTTCTCGTCAAATTTGGTTTGGTCACCAAATCCCGGTTTGGTATAAAGGTGAAGAAACGTATTGTGGATTAGAAGCACCCACAGGTGAGGACTGGATACAAGATGTTGATACTTTAGATACCTGGTTTTCTTCGGGTATGTGGACTTTCTCAACTTTAGGTTGGCCGGCTAATTATCAGAGTGGAAAAAAGACTGGTGATTTAGCAAAATTTCACCCGACTCAGGTTTTAGAAACTGGTTATGAAATTATTACGCTTTGGGTTTCTCGGATGATTATGATGTCGCTGTTTGCTGTGGGGGAAATTCCTTTTTCAACTGTGTATCTTCATGGCATGGTTTTAGATAAAGACGGCAAGAAGATGTCAAAATCTAAGGGTAACGGCATCGATCCTCTAGAAATGGTCAATCAATTTGGCGCTGACGCAGTTCGCCTATCATTATTAATGGGACTTACTCCGGGTAACGATACTCGCTTTAGCGTTGATAAAATTGAGGCCAAGCGAAATTTTGTAAATAAATTGTGGAATATTGCTCGTTTTATCTTAAGCTCTTTATCAGAAGAAACTAATTTTAATATCAAAACAGAAGAGTCGCCAGTAGCCAATACCATGGCCGATACCTGGATTTTAAATAGTTGGCATCAGACTATTTCTGAAGTTACCAAGAATTTAGAGGAAATGAATTTTTCAGCTGCCGCTGATAGCTTAAATGAATTTACCTGGAATAAATTAGCTGACTGGTATTTAGAGGTGGCCAAAATTGAAAAAAATAAAGATGAAATTTTGGTATATCTGTTAGAAAATATTTTAATTGCCTGGCATCCTTTTCTTCCCTTTGTAACTGAAGTGATTTGGGAAAGTTTCAAAGACAATTTACTGATGGTGGCTAAATGGCCGACATTAAAAGACAACATTCAGAAAAAAGATGTTAACAATAATTTTTCGGAAATTCAAAATGTAATTGTGGCGATTAGAAACGCGAGAAGTGAAAATAAAATAGAGCCTGCTAAAAAATTATCAGCAATTATTTATGGTCATAGCTTGACCAGTAGCCTGAGAGAAAGCGAGGCTTTAGTTAAGGGCATGAAAACAGGACTAGAGTCTTTAGAAATTAAAGAGTCGGGCGAAAAATTAAGTGGGGCAATTGTAATTATTGTTGGTGAAGTAGAGATATATTTATTAGGTGCGATTGATGTTGAAAAAGAAAAAAATAGATTAGCTAAAGAAAAAGCGGAGTTAGAGAAATTAATTTTAATTCAAGATGGTAAATTAGCTAATCAAGAATTTATTAGTCGTGCACCAGCTAAAATTGTGGAAGCAGAAAAAAATAAGTTAGAGAATTATAAGTTAGATTTAGAAAAGATAACACAAGCAATTAACAAGTTATGACTTTAAAAAGCTATTTATTAGTCATGTCTGTCCTGACGGCCGCCTGTTGGGGCATATTCTTTTTTGTGGCTGGCATGATTGATCCATTTACTACCAACTGGCTTGGTTTTATTTTGTTTTATGCTTCTTTGTTTTTAGCTTTGAGCGGTCTAGCCGCTTTAGTTGGTTTTCTTTTTCGTTTTGTTGTTTTAAAAAAAGACTTAGCCTTTCAAGCGGTTAAGGTTGCCTTTCGACAATCTTTTCTATTTTCTTTATTTTTGATCGCTGCTTTATTTTTAAAAGCCGGCGATCTGCTTAATTGGTTAAATATAATTTTATTAATAATAGCTTTTGCTATTTTGGAACTATTTCTTACTAATTATAAGAAAAGCCGATAAATAAAAATATGAAAGACAGATTACAAGCGATTAAGGCGGAAGCGCTGGCTCGTCTCGCAGAGGTTAAGAACATGGAGAGCTTGCGCGACATAGAACTTAAATATTTATCACGCAAAGGAGAATTGAGTTCTTTGCTGCGCGGCCTTAAAGATTTAAGCATTGATTTAAAAAAGGATGTTGGCGAATTAGCTAACAGCGTCAAAATTGAGCTAGAAGAAAAGTTTATTGCTGCTAAGAATGCGTTGTTAGAGGCTGCTAAACCAGAAACTGAAGTTGATGCTACTCTGCCGGGAACTAAATGGAAATCAGGTCACTTAAATCCAATTACGATTATTCAGCGCGAAATTGAGGATATATTTTCTTCTCTTGGCTTTATGATTATTGACGGCCCAGAGCTAGAAAGTGATTATTTTAATTTTGCTGCGCTTAACATGCCACCACTTCATCCAGCCAGAGATATGCAAGATACTTTTTATGTGTCTGCGCCTGGAGAAGATAAGACAGAATCAGATTTGGTTATGAGAACGCATACCTCTCCGGTCCAAATTAGAGCCATGCGTCGCTTTGGTGCGCCGCTTAAAGCAATTATTCCTGGGCGATGTTTTCGTAATGAAGCCACTGACGCTAGACATGAACACACTTTCTATCAATTTGAGGGATTAATTGTCGGTCAAGATATTAGTTTTGCTAACTTGAAAAGTATTTTAGAGTTAGTTGGCCAGAAATTATTTGGGCCAGAAACAAAACTAAGAATGCGTCCTAAGTTTTATCCTTTTGTTGAGCCAGGAAATAACGGCGAGTACACCTGCTTTTTATGTGGTGGCGATGGCTGTCGCGTTTGTAAGCATACCGGTTGGCTAGAGATAGTTGGCGCCGGGTTAATTCATCCTGAGGTTTTAAGAGCGGGCGGTGTTGATCCTGAAAAATATTCAGGGTTAGCCTTTGGTTTTGGTTTAACTCGGTTAGCAATGCTTAAGTATGGTATAACCGATGTCCGATTATTTAATAGCGGTGACCTGAAATTTATTGAACAGTTCTAAACATATGTATATTTCTTATAATTGGTTACAAGATTTTGTAAAATTTTCTTCTAAAATTTCTCCACAAGATATAGCTTCTCGCCTTACTAATCACACGGTTGAAGTAGAGTCTTTTTCTAACCAGGCCGATAAGTTTAATAAGGTTGTAGTTGGTAAGGTTTTGGAAGTCAGTAAACATCCCAATGCCGATCGTTTACGGGTTACTATGGTTGATGTCAAATTTGCTAAGTTGCATATTGTTTGTGGTGCGCCCAACGTTGCCCCCAATCAACTAATAGCCGTTGCTTTAGAGGGCGCACTCTTACCTAATGGTTTAGAAATAAAAAAGAGTGATATTCGTGGTGAGGTTTCTGAAGGTATGATTTGCGCAGAGGATGAGCTAGGCCTAGGTGATGATCATGAGGGAATCATGGTTTTAGACAAGCGTGCTAAGCTTGGTCAACCATTTGCTGAATATTTAAAATTAACCGATATCGTTTTTGAGGTTGATAACAAATCTTTATCTAACAGGCCAGATTTGCTTAGCCATTACGGGATCGCTCGAGAATTATCAGTAATTTTTGACGCTAAATTAAAACCTTACGAAAAAATAATTGGCGATAAGCTAGAAGTCGCCAGTGAAAAGGCTGGTAAACTGGAAGTAGACGTGGTGGCTAAAGAGGCTTGTCCGCGCTATTTAGCAATTAAAGTAAATAATTTAAAAATTAAGGAGTCTCCCGCTTGGATTCAGGAGAGATTATTAGCTGCCGGGCAAAGACCAATTAATAATATTGTTGATTTAACTAATTATGTCATGTTGGAGTGCGGACAACCGTTACATGCTTTTGACGCTGATAAAGTTAAGAAGATATCGGTGCGGTTCGCGGTTAAGGGAGAATTAATTGAAACTTTAGATGGCAAGGAAAGGCAGTTAGCCGCAGATGATTTAGTAATTACCGATGGTCGTCAACCGATTGCGCTAGCTGGGATTATTGGTGGTCGCAACAGCGAGATTGATGATAATACAGTAAATATTATTTTAGAAGCAGCTAATTTTCGGTCTGATATTATTAGACGGTCTGCTCAGAAATTTGGTTTACGTACCGAAGCGTCAACAAGATTTGAAAAATCATTAGACCCCGTTTTAGCTGAGGATGCTTTGTTCCGCTTTCTTTCTTTACTAAAAACCGATTGTCCAGAAATGAAAATTTCTAGCCATCTAATTGATTTGGGCGGTAGCCCAGCCGCAGCCGCGCCGGTTAGGTTAGACTTTTCTTGGCTGACATCCAAAATCGGTCAGGAAATACCAAAAGAACAAGTAATAAATATTCTAACCAAGTTAGGATTTAAAATAACTAAGCATAAAGATTATTTAGATGTTCTTATTCCTTCTTGGCGCGCCACCAAAGACGTTAAAGGTAAGGAAGACCTAGTTGAAGAAGTGTTGCGTATTTACAGCTATGACAATATCGCTTCAGCGCTACCGGTTGAACGTTTGATTATTCCTGAAAAGAATGTAGAGCGAGCATTGGAGAGAAAAATTAAGGATGTGCTTGCCCTTAAATTTAGTTTGAATGAAGTCTATAACTATTCTTTTGTTGGCGAAGAGCAGTTAAAAAAATTAAATATTGATTTTTTTAATCATTTGCGACTGATTAATCCTCTTTCTGAAATACACAGCCTTTTAAGACAATCGTTAGTGCCTTGGTTGGTTAGTAATATTAAAAATAACCAGGCTAAGGATGATAATTTGGGATTCTTTGAAGTGGGCAGTACTTTTTTTAATGCCCCGGGCGATATTAGTCGCACCAACGCTGCTGATTCTGAACGCTTGCCTTATCAAGAAAAGAAAATTGGTCTAGCTTTAGCGAGTAATAATCGTGATGTCTTCTTAGATATTAAAGGAATGATTACTGGTTTAATTCAAGAAGTAATCAATCCTAGAGTAGAGGTTAGGTTTTTAGTTATGGAGACGATGCCTGGTTGGGCAGACAAAAGCGTTTGCGCGCAAATAGTGGTCGGTGATGAAGTTTTAGGTGTCGTTAGCAAATTAAGCAGTGAGGCTGTAAAAAATGTAAATTTAAAGCTAAAAACCGCCTTAGCGGAAATAAGTTTAAATGGACTTTCTCGTTTAAATGCACTTTATTCCGGCGCTACTTTTAAAGAAGCACCACGGTTCCCGGCGGTGACGCGAGATGTCTGCGTTGTTGTCTCAGAAAAAATACTGTATAATGACCTTAGAGAAGAAATAATTTCTTTTCATGCCGCTATTAAAAACGCTGAACTTTTTGATGTCTATAGTGGTGATAAATTAGATAAAGGAGAAAAGAGTCTAGCCTTTCATCTAACCTATCAGCTTGATGATAAAACCATGACTTCGGCTGAGACAGATGAGATTCAAGAACGATTGATTAAAAGGTTGGCGGAAAAATTTGAAGCCCGATTAAGAGGATTTTAATTATTTCTTAATAATATGTTTACTACCTCTGGCGATATTTTAAATTTAGTACTAGCTACTTGTATTGCTGTCTTAACAGTATTTTTATCAATAGCTATTTATTACTTTATTTCTAGCGCTCATAAAATACACAAACTAATTAGTTTGGCAGAAAGCGGAATTATGAAAGCAGAGGAGCTAGTTTCTCTTATCAGGGATAAAGTAAAAAATAGTTCTGCTTATGTGATGTTGTTTGCTGAAGTTGCTAAGCAGGCGATGGAATATGCTAAAAATAAAGGATGGGGTAAAAAAACTGAAAGCAAAAAAAAGAAATAAGAAACTTGAATAAAAAAAGCGCGGTTGTCCGCGCTTTTTTGTTTGTGTAAAATATTTTTTATTTGTGGCAATGACGGTTACTACATTTTTCTTCATCAGATTTATCAAGAATCATTAAGGCGCTGCATTTCGGGCAAGTATTACCAGTTGGCTCTCCTTGATAAGCATTTTTACACTGAGGGTAATTACTACAAGCATAGAAAGCACCGCGTCGACTGAATTTTTTAACAATTTCTCCTTGTTGGCAAATTGGGCAAGCTACTTTCGCTGTTCCCGGCTTTTGAATATTTTTAATATTCTTGCATTTAGGATAAGCCGAACAAGCTAAGAAGGGCCCATACTTCCCCGTTCTTACTTTCATCGGAGAACCACACTTATCACAAGTTTCACTGGCATGTTCTTTGTCTAATTCTAGAATTTTAGGGTCCTTAACTTTTTCTTCAGCTACCCCGCCCTGGGAATCAAGCTTCTTAATATTACGGCAATCAGGAAAAGCACTACAAGCCAGAAATTTTCCGTAGCGACCAGTTTTAATTAACATAATCGCCCCACACTTATCACACTTTTCTTCTGATTTTTCAATAGGCATAATCTCGTCTTTATTTATTTCTTGATATTTCTTTTCTAAGTTTTCACTGAAGTCTTGATAGAAGTCGGAAATTACCGGACGCCATTCTTTTTGGCCACTAGAAATTAAATCCAAGTCATCTTCTAATTGAGCGGTAAATTTATAGTCAATAATTTTTGGGAAGTGATTACTTAACAAATCAGTAACTACAAAAGATATCTCCGTAGGTTTTAGTCTTTTATTATCATCACGTTCAACGTAGTTGCGCGCGATGATAGTGGCGATGGTAGGCGCATAAGTTGAAGGGCGACCAACGCCGTGTTTTTCCATTTCTTTTACTAAACCAGCATCAGAATAGCGAGCAGGGGGAACAGTTTCGTGCTTCTCTGCTAAAATTTCTTTCAATTCAAGCTTAGCCCCATCTTCTAATAGAGGAAGTTCTTGCTCCTTGGTTTTTTCCGGCCAAATTGATAAATATCCTGGAAAAGAAATAATTTGTCCGCTAGCCCGTAAAGTATAGTCAGCCTGTTTATGTTTGGCTGATATATTAATGGTAGTTGCGGCTAGTTTGGCTGAGGTGGCCTGGCTAGCGACAGCTCGTTGCCAGATAAGGCGATATAGTTTAGCTTCAGAAGACTCTAGTGTTTTTGCGGCTTCATCCGGAGTATATTCTGCTTCAGTCGGACGAATAGCTTCATGCGCCTCTTGAGCATTTTTACTTTTATTTTTAAATTGCTTTCCGCCGGTAGCATATTCTTTGCCGAGATTCTTAACAATCCAATCATTAGCTGCTAACACGAATTTAGCGGATAGATTTAAGGAGTCGGTACGCATGTAGGTGATGAAACCTTTTTCGTAAAGCTTTTGTGCAACTGTCATCGTTTGTTTGGCACTATATCCTAAATGACGATTAGCCGCTTGCTGTAAAGTTGAAGTAGTGAAAGGAGCTAAAGGTGATTTTTCTACTTTTTTCTTTTCCGTATTTAAAATACTATAGACGCATGTTTGTAAAGCCTCTTTTATCTCCGTCGCCTCTTTTTCTTTTAAGTCTAATTTAGCGACAGATTTGTTTTTAATTTTTACGAGAGCGGCTCGGAAGACTTCTTTTTTTTCAGTAGCGAGGTCGGCGGCAATTGACCAATATTCTTCCGAGATAAAAGCACGTATTTCTTTTTCTCGTTCAACAATTAATCTGGTTGCAACACTCTGGACGCGGCCAGCTGATAAACCTTTGGCCACCTTTTTCCATAAAAAGGGTGACAGCTTATAACCAACTAAACGATCAAGAATGCGACGAGCTTGTTGCGAGTCAACCATCGCCTGGTCTATTTGTCTGGGGTGAGCTAAGGCTTCAATAATAGCGTCTTTAGTAATTTCATGAAAAACAATACGTTGAGTTGTTTCTGTGCTTGTGTTTAGGGCTTTAGCTAAATGCCAAGCAATTGCTTCTCCTTCGCGGTCTTCATCAGAAGCGAGAATAATATTCTTTGCTTTCGCGGCAGCCGTTTTTAAGGTAGCCACCACTTTTTTTGCTTTAGTGGGAATAACATATTTAGGCTCAAAACCATTTTCAAGATCAACGCCTAGGTCTCTGGCCGGTAAATCGCGAATATGTCCAAAAGAGGATTCTACCCGATATTCTTTGCCAAGAAATTTAGAAATAGTTTTAGCTTTGGTTGGTGACTCTACAATGATTAGATCCATAATATTAGCCTTATTTATTAGCAGGGCTCAAAATTTCCTGACACTTCTTTTGTGAGGCCCTTTAGTTCCAATATAGTTAGTGTACTATTTATCTTGGAGGTGTCAAGTTTACTTTCAGAAACAATTTTTTCTACAGTTATTTTTTCACCGCGTTGATGGGCGGTTACAATTATAGAATATAGCAGACGTTCGTCGGGGTTAAGCGTGTTGTCGGCGCAAGCATTTTCTTCTGTTTCCTGATTATTAATTTCTACCGCGATACCCAAAGATTCAATTAAATCAGTAGCTCCTAAAATCGGTTTGGCTCCGGCTTGGATTAATTGGTTAGTGCCTTTAGATTTTTCCCAAAAAATATTACCAGGTATAGCTAGGACATCTCGGCCTTGTTCTAAAGCGGCGCGTGCGGTAATAAGTGAGCCAGACCGAGGAGCGGCTTCAACTATTAAGATAAATTTAGCTAAGCCAGAGATAATTCGATTACGTCGCGGAAAATTTATTTTGTTAGGTGGCGTATTCGGGGGAAATTCAGATAAAATACAGCCACCATTTTTGATAATATTTTCTGCTAGCGGACGATGAGTTCGGGGATACAGTTGTCGCCAACTAAGACCCGAACCCAGAACAGCAATCGTTCTGCCGTGACTATTTACAGCTTGTTGGTGGGCCAAATAATCAACACCTGAAGCCAGGCCGCTAATAATTGTTAAGTGTCTAATTAAATTGGCGGGTAAAATATTTTGAATAACTTTCTCAGCATAAGCAGTACATTGTCTGGCTCCAATTACTGCTAGAGAATAATTATCGCGTTCTGCGAAATTGCTTACTAATTGGCCGCGATAAAATATAATTGGTGGCGGGTCGGCGATTTCTTTTAAAAGCAAAGGATAGTCAGGGTCGTGCCAAGAAACAAAGTTTATCCCTTCGTTTTGTAAGTCGGTTAGCAGGGTTCTATTGGAGAATTGAGAACGCCAGGCACAGAACTGGTTAATAGTATTTTGGCGTAGACCGACTTTAAATAATTTATCCGTATCTGTCGTAAAGACTTCAGATAAATTAGAAAAGTGTTTTTCTAGGAGCCTAATACTTTTGGAGCCCAGATAAGGACAGTAGGCTAAACTTAGTAAGGCTAAAGTTTGATTACTAATTTTCATAAGATAAATTTTTACAGCCAGCGCTGCTTTGAAGTTATCTTACAATAAACAACATAAAATCCCGCTAAACTTTTAACGGGATTTATTTTTTTATTTTAATATTAAAGAGTATTAAGGGTGTAGGTAGTGGCTAGTTTTTCTAGGGCAGCTAATTCTTCTTGGGTGAAGTTTTGTAAAACGAATTTTTCTGGTGGTATTTTATTTTTTAATAATTCATTTTTTATCCCTAGTCTTAGTCGTTTGAATTTTTTGGTTTGTAGGTGAGAAATAATTGATTCAATACCGCGGTGTCCCGCGCTGCCAGAATCAGTAGAAATTTTTACTTTTCCAAAATCTAAATCAAGTTCATCTTGGATAACCGTTAGAACATCGTTTAATTCAGCATCCTTTTTACCAAATAGGCCAAGTCGTTTCGGTAGTAAGCCGTAAAAATCCATAATTTTGCGCACACTTACTCCGGATTCATTCATATAAGTTAGGGGCTTTACTAAAATAACGCCGCCAACTTCACAGGTCAGAGCAGAAAATTTCTTATTTTCTTTCCAGTTTTCCCCGTTGGTTAAAGCATCGAGAAATATCCAGCCGGCGTTATGGCGAGTGCGGTGATAATTATCTCCCGGGTTACCTAGACCGACAATTATTTTCATAATTTTATTCTGAGTAAGTCGTATGTGATTTACGATGTTTGGTAACAGTAATATCTATTGGTGTGCCAATGAGATTAAATTTTTCTCGAAAGCGATTTTCCACAAAGCGTACATAGGAAAAATGTAAGTCATCATTTGGACCAATGCGCAAGATAAATGAAGGTGGATTAGAGTGTATTTGGCGGAATTCATAAATACGCGGCGTCTTCGTGCCCTTGCCTTTAGCCGGACGATGAATTTTAACGACATGCTTAAGAAATTTATCAGTTTGCGAGTCGCTTAATTGCAGGCGTCTATTTTTGCCGATTTCCACTACCAAATCAAGGATTTTATTAACCTTCTCTCCGGTTTTAGCAGAAATAAATTGTATCGGGGCCCAGGCCGCAAAAGGCATCTTGTCATATAACACCTCGGTCCACTTTTTTGTATTACGGTCTTCAACTTGGTCCCACTTGTTTGCAATAAAAATTAAACTTTTGTGGCGATCAACAATTTCTTGAATAATTTTAGAATCTTGATGGGTTAATGGCTCGCTAATATCTAATACCAACAAAGCAACATCCGCTTTCTCTAAAGCTTTAAGAGATTTAGCAATACCAACATTTTCTAAACCTTTAGACTTTTGTCCTTGGCGAGAAATCCCGGCCGTATCAATTAATTTTATTTTTTCTCCTTTATAATCTATTTCCATATCCTGTGGTTCGCGGGTAGTATGGGCAACAGGACTAACAATAACTCTTTCATAACCAAGAATAGAATTGAGTAGTGAAGATTTACCAACATTTGGTTTGCCAACGATGCAGGCGCTAATTATTTTATCTTTATCGGCCGCTTCTGGTTTTTTAAATTTTCTTTTTTGATCAATTATCTCAATCACTTTATCTAACAAGTCCCCAGTGCCAGCGCCAGTTGCCGCTGAAATAATAACCGGCTCCCCTAATCCGAGTTTATGGAATTGGGCTGCTTCAGCTGCTAGCCTAGGACTGTCAACTTTATTAGCAAGCAGCATAATTTTTTTACTGTATTTACCACTTCTTTTTAAGACAGCAGCCAGGGCTCTGTCTTCAGCCATTAAACCCGCTTTGGCATCAACGACAAACAATAACAACTCAGCCTTATCAAGATAAGCGCGTGCTTGTTTTTGGGTTTTAGTATCAATGTCGGGTTCATTGATTTTTTTCTTGGAAAGATAAGTTGCGTCTAGTAGTCCAGCCGTGTCAACTATTTCAAAAGCACTGTTTGACCATTCAACTAGACCAAAATTACTATCTCTGGTTGTGCCAGCAATATCAGAAACTAAAGCTTGCTTCTTTTCGATTAAGCAATTAAAAAGAGTTGATTTCCCGACATTAGTGCGACCACAGATTGCCACTAGAGGTAGGGTCGATTCTTTTTTGTCCATATATTTTCTATAATTATTCCGCCTTGTCGGCATCCGTTCCGAGTATCAGGACGAAGTTAGCTGCTTCTGGTTTTTCCTGATATTCTTTAATCCAAGCAGGAAACTCGAAGCTTTGTTTAGCGCCGCTATTTTTTTTAATAGCCTCTAGGGCGCTATTGTTGTTACCATAAGTCAAATCAAAAACTAATGTTTCGGCGGCATAGTCTCTTTCCGGAGCATTACCAGTTTCTAGCACTGAAAAACCGATAGCTGATAATTTTGTGGAAAAACGACTAGCGAGGCCAGTAATCCAGGTGCCATTTTTAATAGAGATACTAGCTGGAGTGGATATTTGTGCAACCTCTTTGATGTTGCTAGTAGTATTTGTTTTTCTTGTATCATTAATAGTTTCTGAGGTGGTCGGTTGTTCGTTTCCAAAAATATCTTGGAATAGTTGTTTTATCTTAGAAAAATTACCAGAGGCAGGCACGAGAATATAAGCCCCGCCATCACCAACTGAAGAAACTAACAATCCATCAGGAGCATCGCTTAAAACTTTATTAATAATTTGATCCTTCTGCGTGTCTTTAAAGGTGTTCCATAGTTTTAACATTTCCCAAACTTCTAAGTCTGTTGCCACGCTTCTATCCAGTTCGCCGATTAACTTACTAATTGTCATTGGATTTAAAAGAGTTTGGCGGGAAAGTAATTTATCTTTTACAGCAGTAATTACCAATTGTTGGCGTTTAGCACGGGCAAAGTCTGAGCCTTCAATACCGTAAGCATGTCGACTACGAGCATATTTTAAGGCGAGTGAACCACTCATCTTCTGCCAACCTTCATCAATATGCAAATGTTCAAAACGAGCGTAATAATTAGGGTTATCTTCCTGCCCGAGGATAGGATAAGAATAATCATCAAGGGTATTTTCTACATTAACCTCAATACCGCCAATCTCATCAATAATATTCATAAAGCCTTGAAAATCAACGCGAATATAATAATGAATTGGTAATTCTAAAATATTACTAAGAGACTTCATTGTTTCTGGTCCGCCGCTTTTGGCCTCTTTCGCTTCTGCTAGAGCGTTAATATGATTTACTTTTCGCCAACTACCATCACCCATTGGCACAGTTAAGTCTCGAGGAATAGACACCATGGAGACCTGTTTGGTAGATGGTTTTAAGCTAGCAATAATTATAGTATCAGCTAGATAGGCGCCGTCATGACCTTCGCCACCCATGCCTAAAAGTAAGATATTAATTCTATCATCCTCTTCTCCGGCTAAATTTTTATCACTACCCGGGACTAAGTGTTTTAATTTTCCAAAAAAACCTTTATCTGATAACCAGTCGGCAGTACTTTGACTAGACATGATGACTTTACCAGAAAAGACCAAGCTCAGCACGATAGCGGCAATAACATAAGTAGATATCTTTTTTCTTCTTTTTTGCTGAGGCAGCTCACTTAAAACTTCCTCGCGATCAGTTTCCTGAATCGTTTGTTTTTCTAACTCTTCCATTTTTTTCTTGAAATCTATCATAAGATAGCTAGTCGGGCTGCCCGGAATTGAACCGGGATCACACGCACCCGAAGCGTGTATAATAGCCTTTATACCACAGCCCGATAAATCGCCTTGATAATAATTAAGAGAAGGCGGTGGTGGACTTGAGGGGACTCGAACCCCTTACCTCCGCAATGCGAATGCGGCGCTCTACCAGCTGAGCTACAAGCCCGTCTATTTATTATTTATTAATAGCCAATATAATGGTCGGGCTGCCCGGAATCGAACCGGGGCTACATGCACCCCATGCACGCGTACTACCATTATACTACAGCCCGAAACAATAAAAATAGCCCGTGACCGAACTTGTTCCTAGTTTACCATAAAACCCGAATATTTCAAGCGACAGTTTTAATTGCTTTTACTGCTAGTTTACATTAGAATATTAGTATAAAAGATAAATATATGGATAAACAAAAAAGAATTTTTTCCGGTATTCAGCCGAGCGGACACTTGAATATCGCTAATTACATCGGCGCTATTTCACAGTGGGTTGGCATTCAAGATAAATATGATTGTATTTTTTCGATTGTTGATTATCACGCGATAACAGTAAAACAAGATTCCAATGAGTTGCGGAAGCGAATTTTAGAAATTACTAAGATATATTTAGCAGCTGGCATTGATTCAAAAAAATCTATAATTTTTCAACAATCCACCGTACCGGCCCATACCGAATTAGCTTGGATTTTAAATTGTTACGGCGCCCGCATTGCTGATTTAAATAAGATGACGCAGTTTAAGGATAAGGCTGGGAAAAATCAGGAGTCGGTTTCGGTTGGTTTGTATGATTACCCCGTTTTAATGGCTGCTGATATCTTGTTATATGATACAGATGTGGTTCCGGTTGGCGAAGACCAGACACAACACGTTGAATTAGCGCGCGATATCGCTAAGCGTTTTAATAATGATTTTGGTCAAGTTTTTGTTGTACCTCAAGCAGTTGTTAAAAAAGAGGGTGCCCGCATCATGTCTTTGCTTGATGCGAGTAAAAAGATGAGCAAGAGTGATATTAATCAAAATAATTTCATCGCTCTGCTTGATAATCCGGAAGAAGCCAGAAAAAAAATAATGCGTGCCGTAACCGATTCTGGTTCAGAAATAGAATATGATTTAGAGAATAAGCCGGCTCTTTCTAATCTATTAACTATTTATGCTCAGCTAGGTGGTCGACAAATTCCCCGCTTAGTTAAAGATTATAAGGGTAAGGGGTATGGCGAATTTAAAAAAGATTTAGCTGAAGTAGTTGTTAAGTTTCTGGAAAATTTTCAAAGCAAATTTTATGCTATCTCTGATGCCGACGCGGCTTTAGTATTGGAAGAAGGTCGTGAAAAAGCAGAGGAATTAGCTAAGGCTAAATTAGATAAAGTTAAGCGCCTGATTGGCGTTAAATAAAGCTTATGTGGTTATTTTATGCATTTTTGTCGGCTATCTTTGCGGCGGGCGTGGCAATAGTTGGTAAGTTGGGATTAAAAAATATTGATTCAACGCTAGCAACTACAATCCGTTCAATCGTAATGGCAATTTTTTTAATTGCTGTTAGCCTTTCTATGAAAAAGTTTAATGGTTTTAATTTTCACAGCATTGCGGCTAAAGATTGGTGGTTAATTATTTTTGCTGGAATTTTCGGTGCCCTGTCTTGGTTGTTTTATTTCTTTGCCCTTAAACACGGACAAGCAGTTCCGGTGGTTGCGATTGATCGCCTAAGCATTGTCTTTGTCTTAGTGTTGGCAGCTATATTTTTAGGAGAAGCTTTTACCTTGAAATCATTAGCCGGCACATTATTAATTGCGGCGGGTGCAATGTTAATTTCTATTAAGTAAATATAGTTTAGAAAAAGAAAAAAGAGGTCCGGACTGGTCCTCTTTTGTGTTGCTTGTAAATAAGTTCAATTTGCACTAGGCATAATTGGTCCCATAGTAGGAAAGAAGTTTTGGGCGCTTTCGCTTTTAGTTTTTTGAGCATAAAAACTCATTTCAATTAAACAATAGTGTACTAAAACAATCGGCACATTAACTTCCCCTTGGATTTCGCCAATCATTACCCATTTTTTTGACTCCAGAAAATTAGATAGGTGTTCGTTAATTCGGTTTAATCCGCCGGAAGCGGCCGCATCAAAGCTTCCGCCAGTAAAACAAATGTTTTTAACACTCAGTCTTTCCGGGGGATAAATTTCTTTAATTATCATCCGAATACGTACACGCTTGTTTGGCTCAATTTCAATGATGCCACTGATTTGTAGCTCATTAATGAGGCCGCGCACTAGTAGGGTCCAATGTTCTTCGCCTGTTTCTAATTGAATATTACCAGTAACGGGAATTTTTCCTTTCATGATTTATGGATTTTTTGGTTAATATTATTTTAAAGTACAGATTTATATTATAGCACATAAGTATAAATCTGTCAATGTATAACAAAAAACACCCCTTAAGGTGTTAGTGTAAGTTCAATCATGAAATGAATTGTGAGTCTAATCGGCACCAATTCGGATGTTTGCTATTCTTCCGAAGAAAAATAACCACTCTAACACTAAGTTAGAGGCGACTACCTCTTCTTTCCACGTGGAAAAGAAGAAATATCTCCCTAGAAAGGAGGTGATCCATCCACAGCTTCCGCTACGGATGCCTTGTT
>CAZAAD010000012.1:0-18477 GCA_964483295.1 uncultured Gammaproteobacteria bacterium | reverse complement strand
TAAGATAAGCGCTGAAAGCATCTAAGCGCGAAGCTGTCTCTAAGATTAGGTTTCACAGACTGGTTAGAGAATATAACCTTGATAGGCCACAGGTGTAAGTCCAGTAATGGATTGAGCCGAGTGGTACTAATATGTCATTAGATTTTCCCACACTTTTGCTTTTAAAGCTTAGTTGATATTTACAATAAACAGCAATATACACGATGGTATCTGGCGCGAAAGCGCTTAATATAATAAAAGACACCATTGTTCTGGTGGTTAAAGCGTTGGGGTCACACCTGATCCCTTCTCGAACTCAGCAGTTAAGCCCAACAGCGCTGATGATACTTGGGCCTGAGCCCTGGGAAAGTAGGTCGCCGCCAGAACAATGGTGTTTTTTAATTGGAGAAATGGCTAGTTGGCCATTTTTTTGCTTTATAGTAGAATAAGCATATATGTCTATCATCAAATCAATTTCTGGTATCCGCGGTACTATCGGTGGTCAGCCAGGAGATAATTTAACACCAGTCGAAATCATAAAATTTTCTCAAGCTTTTGGGTCTTTTGTGATTAAAAATAGCGGTCTAGAAAATCCATTGGTAGTTATTGGGCGCGATTCTCGCCTGTCAGGAAAAATGATAAATGATTTAATTTGTGGTGCTTTGGCAAGTCAGGGAATTAGTGTTATTGATATTGGTATGGCCGCTACGCCGACAGTAGAGATGGCGGTTATTTCTGAACAAGCCCAAGGCGGAATTATTATTACTGCCTCCCATAATCCTCAAGGTTGGAATGCACTTAAATTACTTGGTGCTAATGGTGAATTTTTATCAGCCACCCAAGGTGAGGAAATTTTAGCACTAGCTGACAGTAACCAAGCTGTTTATGTAACTGAAGATAAAATTGGTAGTTATAGCTTTAATTCATATTTAGAGTGGAGTCACATTCATGAAATTTTAGAACTACCACTAGTTGATAAAGAAGCAATTACGCAGTCTGATTTTAAAATTGTAATTGATGGTATTAATTCAATTGGTGCTAAAGCAATCCCACACACCCTAGAGATGCTCGGGGTTAAACAGCAAATAATAATTAATGATTCACTTGATGGACGTTTTTCTCATAAACCAGAACCGCTTGAAGAAAATTTAGGCGAGATTATGGCGTGCGTTAAAGCAGAAAAAGCAGATTTAGGCATTGTGGTTGACCCTGATGTTGATCGTTTAGCTTTTATTGATGAAAATGGCGAGATGTTTGGCGAAGAATATACTTTAGTGGCTATTGCTGATTATGTCTTAGCTAATTTTGAAAAAATAGAAACTGTTTATCCGGGTCAGTATCAAAAAGCAACTGTTTCTAATTTATCTTCATCACGTGCTTTAAAAGATATTACGGAAAAGTATGACGGCCGATATGAAGCGGCCGCCGTTGGTGAGGTTAATGTGGTTAAAAAAATGAAAGATATTAAAGCAGTTATTGGCGGCGAAGGTAATGGTGGTGTGATTTATCCCGCTTTACACTATGGCCGTGATGCGCTCGTGGGCGCCGCTTTATTCTTAAGCGCCTTAGCTAAATCAGGTAAAAAAGTTTCGGAAATAAAAAAAGAGTTGCCGGCATATTTTATGGTCAAAGATAAAATTGAACTCACGCCAGAAGTTGACGTTAAAGCAATTCTGGATAATTTAAAAGAAGTTTATCAGGCAGAAAAGATTACAGACATTGATGGTGTAAAAATAGATTGGCCAGATTCCTGGGTGCACTTACGGGCTTCAAATACGGAACCGATAATTCGCATTTATGCCGAGGCAAAATCAAAAACCGAAGCAAAAGCGAAAGTGGATGAGGTCAAGGTCAATATTTCAGCTTATATTAAATAAAAATTTGTGTGAAATAAATTTGCCCTCAAGCGCTAAAAATGCTAAAATATAAAGGAAATCATGTTAAGGGTTTCCTTTATTTTTTTTAATTATGACTCAGATAGTAATTCTGGCAGCCGGCAAAGGCACGCGCATGGGCTCTGAACTGCCAAAAGTTCTCGTGCCTTTAAATGGCAAACCGATGATTCATTATTTAATGGAATCAGTGCTAGCAGCGGAACCAAAGTTAAAACCGATTGTGGTTGTTTCTCCGGATAATAGAGAAATCATCAGTCGGGCTTTAAGTGATTATCAGGTTAACTATGCTATTCAAGAGCAGCAACTTGGTACTGGACACGCCGTTGCTTCTGCTCGTGAATTAGTAGATATTAAAGCAAAAAATATTTTAGTGCTTTATGGTGACCATCCTTTTTTAAAAACTAATTCAATAAAATCATTTTTAGAGCTATCACCCGAAGCCTTAACAATCATGCCGACATTGTTACCAGATTTTACCGGTTGGCATCACAACTTTTATGGTTGGGGTAGGATAGTGCGCAACGAAGCCGGGGAAGTTGAAGCAATCGTTGAATTAAAAGATGCGAGTGATGAGGAAAAACTGATTACCGAAGTTAATCCTGGGTTTATGTGCTTTAACAAAGACTGGCTTTTTAAAAACATTGACAAGCTAAAGGATGATAATAAGGCGCATGAATTCTATTTAACCGATATGGTTAAAATTGCTTTTGAAGAAAAATTTAAAGTTGAGACGATTATTATTGAGCCACAGGAAGCAATGGGCATCAATAGTCCTGATGAGTTAAAAATTGCTGAAAATATAACCGAGAAATAAGTATGAAACAGGTTTTAGACCTGCACATCCATTCGCCCTATTCTCGCGCCTGCTCGCCACAGCTGACTTTAGTTAATATTGCTAAAACTTGCCGCGAGAAAGGAGTTGATATTATTGCCACCGGCGATTTTACTCATCCAATTTGGTTTAAAGCAATTAGTACGGAACTAATAGAAACTTTTGTTGGCTCTGGCTTGTATAAATTAAAATCAGCTCAAGCTGAAAAGATAAAATTTATTCTTTCCACGGAAGTCGCTTTAATATATAAGGATGGAGACAAAGTCAGACGCATTCATTTGGTGGTTCACGCTCCTAATCTTGAGGCCGCCGCTGAAGCCAATAAAATTTTAGGTAGTAGATTTAATATTAAGTCGGATGGTCGCCCTATCTTGGGTATCAAGGCACCAGAATTCGTTCGTTTATTATTAAATATTGATGCTAAGTTTTTAATTTACCCTGCTCATATCTGGACGCCTTGGTTTGCAGTTTTTGGCTCTAAGTCCGGCTTTAATACGCTTGAAGAATGTTTTAAAGAAGAGACAAAAAATATTTATGCCTATGAGACCGGGTTGTCTAGTGATCCGGAAATGAATTGGCGCTTATCCGCTCTCGATAATTTAACCCTACTTTCTAGTTCTGATGCGCATAGTCCGGTTAATATTGGTCGCGAGGCTACGGTCATGGAATTGTCTGAACAGCCAAGCTATCAGGAAATATACGACGTTATTAAATATCATAAACAGGGCGGAGAATCTGGCATCTTATATACAATAGAATTTTATCCGGAAGAGGGCATGTATCACATTGACGGACATCGAACTTGTTCATTTGCTTGCCAGCCCGCGGAAAGCAGGCGTTTAAAAAATATTTGTCCAGTCTGCCAAAAGCCGCTTATTATTGGGGTCTTAAATCGGGTAGAAGAATTAGCAGATAGACCGCTTGGTTATCGGCCTGAATCCGCGGTTTCCTTTAAAAAAGTCATTGAATTGGATAAAATAATAGCAGAAGCTCTAAATATTAAAAGTCGGAATTCTAAAGCCGTGCAAAAAGAATATCACCGGCTCATTAAACATTTTGGAAATGAATTCAATATTTTATTAGACGTTAAGTTGGATGATTTAAGTAAAATTGTTGATGCTAGAGTCGTAGAAGGGATTAGTCGGATGCGCTCAGGAAAATTAGTAATTGCGCCAGGGTTTGATGGTCAGTATGGTCAAGTTAATATTTTTTAATTATGAGCATGAAAGATAAGTTAAATCACCCAATCGCTATCTTGCTGATGATTGTCACTTTTTTAGTGTTAACTGCAATAGCGGCGGTTGAGTATAGCGGCAATCAAGCTGCCTCAGACAGAGCGAGACAAGGTGCGCTCTATCGTTTAGGAGGGGCCTGCGTGTCTGCTGGTGAGCGTTTCTTTAGCTTTATGATGATTGACTGGAATAACAAAGAGACAGACGATAGCGAGGCCAGAGGTTGGCAAGGGAAGCGTCTGAGTTTACAACAAGAGGGTGATGATTGGCAGTTAGTTTTAAAAAATTCTGAAGGTATTATTCGTTCAGTTTCTCTTAAAGATATTTTTAAGCGGAGTTCATCATCTAAGTGATATAATTTAATCGTTTAGTTTAATAATTTTATAAAAATATGACAAAAGAAAAAGCAAAGAGGCCGGCAATTGAGTCAATAGACGGTGGCACGGCAGTAGAAAATTTAGATAAGAAGCATGAGGCGGCTGAAAGTGCGATTCAGCAGATTAGAAGTCGGTTTGGCGAAGGGGCAATTATGAAATTTGGTGATAAGCGCAAGACTAATGTCGACGCAATTTCTACTGGCTGTTTGTCTTTAGATATTGCTTTTGGTATTGGCGGCGTACCACGTGGTCGTATTATTGAAATTTTTGGTCCTGAGTCTTCTGGCAAAACTACTTTAGCGCAACATATTGTTGCCGAGGTGCAGAAAACTGGCGGTATTGCCGCTTTCGTTGACGCTGAACACGCTCTTGATCCTGACTACGCTACTAAAATTGGCGTTAATATTAAAGAAATGCTGCTCTCCCAGCCAGATAGCGGCGAACAGGCTTTAGATATTGTTGAGACTCTCGTTCGTTCCAACGCCGTTGATGTTATTGTGGTTGATAGCGTGGCCGCCTTGGTACCACAAAAGGAAATTGAAGGTGATATGGGCGACCAACACATGGGTCTGCAAGCTAGATTAATGAGCCAAGCTTTACGTAAGTTAACCGCCGCCATTGCTAAGACTAAAACAGTAGTTATCTTTATCAATCAGATTCGTAATAAGATTGGCGTCTTCTTCGGCAGCCCAGAAACAACTACCGGTGGTAATGCTTTAAAGTTTTATTGTTCTGTCCGCGTTGAAGTTCGTAAAGCAGCTCAGATTAAGCAGGGCGAAAAAATTATTGGTAACCGGGTAAAAGTTAAGATTGTGAAAAATAAGGTTGCTGCTCCGTTTCGGACTTGTGAATTTGATATCATGTATAACGAGGGAATTTCCGTAGCTGGTGATTTAGTTGATTTAGGCTCTGAATACGGAGTTGTTAAAAAGAATGGTAATATTTATTCTTTTGGCGAAGTTAAATTAGGCAATGGCCGCGAAGCAGCCAAGAAGACCGTGAAAGATGATAAGAAGTTACTGGCTGAAATTAGAAAGGCGATTATGGCCGAATTAAAGAGCAAGGAAATTGAAGAAAATAAGGATAGTAAATAAAATAGATTCAGGTAACAAAAAAGAAGGGAATTAATCCCTTCTTTTTTATTCTGCAACTATTTCATCAATAATGTGATTAATATGTTCTTCCACGGCCTTAATATCAGGTCGGCCATCAATGTCAATAATGCGTCCACGTTCGCGATAGTACTGAAGCAGGGGTGATGTTTGGGCATGATAGATGCGGAAACGCTCTTCCACAATTTCACGACGATCGTCGCTGCGGCCAGAGCTTTCTCCACGTGATAATATGCGCGCGATAGCAGTTTCGTCGTCCAAAGTTAAATTAATAACTGCATCCATCTCTCTACCGTGTTTAGCTAAAAATCCGTCCAGTAATTCTACTTGGTGTAGAGTACGTGGGTAACCATCAAAGATTATTCCGCGATTACTACTTTCTAAAATAGAATCCTCTATCATCTTGGTCAGTAAATCATCAGGTACTAATTGTCCAGCATCAAGAAATTTAGAAACTTCCTCTTTTAGCTCACCATCCTTAGCTTCCTGGCGTAGCATTTCGCCGCTAGAAATATGGTTGAGGTTATAGCGCTTAGCGATGGCTTCTGCCTGGGTGCCTTTGCCCGCCCCCGGAGGACCAAAAATCAAGAGATTTAGCATGGGATCTTTTTTAATTTTAAATATTTTCGGGCAATATAAAACAGGCGATTACACCTGCTTGCCTGTGCGCCCAGTAGGATTCGAACCTACGACCGTTTGCTTAAGAGGCAACTGCTCTACCAACTGAGCTATGAGCGCATTACGACACGAAGCCGACATTTACATTTTAATGATTCTCTATAGATTGTCAAATCAAAAAAGGTGGCGGGGGAGGGGCTCGAACCCTCGACCTTAGCGTTATGAGTGCTACGCTCTAACCAGCTGAGCTACCCAGCCTTTTACGTGCTTTAAAGCACGTTATATAAGCTAACATTTTCGTTTTTCTCTGTCAATCCGGACCTTGGTTTGAATCTGTTTTAATACTTGTGCGCCCGGCAGGATTCGAACCTGCAACCCCTTGGTCCGAAGCCAAGTACTCTATCCAGTTGAGCTACGGGCGCGCACAATGCACCCTCGTTTCTAGAAGGTGCTGGTGGTTAAGAGTGCGTCTGCCTTATCGCTTTCCCTTAAGAGCTTGCTTTAAGTGATAGCCAGTTTTGAATTTGGCTACCTTGACTTCCGGGATAGTGATGCGTTCGTTTGGCTTTTGAGGATTAACTCCTCCTCGAGCGTAGCGGACGCGGGATAAGAAAGTCCCGAAGCCAGCAATCGTCACTTCGCGATCATTTTTTAATTCATCAATGATGGTGTCGGTTAAGACATCAATCATTTTCTCAGCTTGTTTTTTGTTCAAGCCTTCGACTTCGTGATGAATTTTGTCGATGAGTTGCGCTTTGTTCATATGATTATGATTTAGCTTTTATACTTGTTTGGTTTGAGTCTAGCGAGCGTATTCAATGACTCTCATTTCACGAATAACATTCACTTTAATCTCCCCTGGGTATTTTAACTCATTTTCTATCCTTTTTGCAATATCTCTAGCCAAATTATGTGCTTTAAGGTCGTTAATTGCTTCGGGATGAACAAAAATGCGCACTTCGCGGCCGGCTTGAATAGCAAATGCTTTTTCAATCCCTTCAAAGGAAAGAGCAATCTTTTCCAGCTCTTCCAAGCGTTGCATATAGTTTTCAAAGCTATCGCTACGCGCTCCTGGGCGAGCAGACGAGATAGCGTCGGCGACTTTAACGATGACAGAAGTAAGGGTAGCGGGGTGGTCTTCGTGATGAGTTTCGATTGGCGCAATAATTTCTGGTGGTAGATTAAACTTCTTGGCGATGTCGCGTCCGATTTCTGTATGATTGCCTTGAACTTCATGGTCAACCGCTTTGCCAATATCATGTAAGAGACCGCCTTTCTTGGCGAGAGTAACATCGGCGCCTAGTTCAGCGGCCAACATTGCCGAGAGGTGAGCCACTTCAATTGAATGACGTAAAGAATTTTGACCGTAGCTGGTACGATATTTTAAGCGGCCGATAATCTGCACTAATTTCGGATCAAAGCCGGTAATACCAACTTCATACATTGCTTCTTCACCCGCCTTTTTAATATCAAGAGCAATTTCTTTTTTAGCACTTTCCACGGCTTCTTCAATTTTTGTCGGATGAATGCGTCCGTCTTTTATTAAGTAGTCTAAAGTTTTCTTGGCAATATGTCGGCGAATTAGGGAGAAACCAGAAACGGTAATAGCGTTCGGCGTGTCGTCAACAATAATTTCAACGCCAGTCATATTCTCAATCGCTTTAATGTTTCTACCTTCGCGACCAATAATGCGACCCTTCATTTCATCGTTTGGCAAATCAACAGTAGTCGTTGTTAGTTCAACTGTATAAGAAGAAACCATTCTTTGCATCGCGAGCGCGAGCATATCTCTAGCTTTCTCTTCTAACTTATCTTCGTTATCGTTTTCTAATTTGCGAACACGAACCATTAAGTCTTCAGCTGACTTTTCTTCCTCAGCCTTCATTAATAATTCGCGTGCTTCTTCGCGAGATAGTTTAGAGATTTCTTCTAATTTAGCGTCTTGTTGTAACTGAATGTTTTTAATGCGCTCTTTAATTTCTTGCACCTCATTTACCTTGTCGTACAGTTTTTGCTGCTTTTCTTGTAAATCAAGTAGCTTCTGTGAGAAAGAACTCTCTCTCTGCTCCAAGCGTTTCTGTAATTGGTGAATTTCGTTGCGGCGCTTAGCCTCTTCTTGTTTTGATTCCTCAATAATCTTTAAAGCACCATCTTGAGCCTTGAGAAGCAGCTCTTTTTCTTTAATTTTAGCGTCATTAACAATGCGGTCAGCTCTTTCTGAGGCGCTATTGATTTTGGCATCAGCTGATTTTTTATAGTAGACATAGCCAATAAAAAAACCGCCGATAGCCAACGCCGCATACAGGGCGTAATTTAGTAATTCCATATTATTGGGCCGGATTGGGAAATTGGGGCGGATTTGAAGACTGATATTAAATTTTAAACCAAATAGCGCGCTTTATTGTAAAAGCGTTATTTTAGAAGATTTCTTGTAATTTTTGCAATTTTTTTGAGAATTCTGCTGTAAGCTGAGGCTGGTCATAATAATTTTTTGATCTTCGAAAATAAGTTCTTCCTTAATCAGTAGTGAGTCCAATTTTCCAAAACAGGCATTTTATAATTTAATCCTAAGTAAACTTTAGCACTTCTTGGCCCGTTTGTAAAGCTTAAAAATAGTCATATTTTATTGACTTAAATCAAAAATTAAAGTAATATTTAAAAACAAACGCTTTTATTTATTTTTAGAAAAATTAGCCATGAATATTACAGAATTAGCCAGAATCTTAAGAATTAGCCCCCAAGAGTTGCGCGATTTACTGCCAACCGTAGGCTTTGCTATTGGCCAGAAAGCAATTAAGGTCGATAACAACACCGCCAAGAAAATTATCAAAAATTGGCCATTTTTACGTCGAGAATGGGAGCAGAAGAAGCTAGCGGCGGCTATTAAAAAGCAGGATGAGGTTTTACCTAAGGAAAAAAAGACTATTTTTGTCCCTAAAGTTTTAACGGTCCGTGTTTATGCGGAATTAGCTGGGATTCCGGTTAATCGTGTTTTAGCGGAACTCATGAAAAATGGCGTATTTACCTCTATTAATGAAAAGATTGATTATGATACCGCAGCCATTATTGGTGAAAATCTAAATTTGGATGTTCAGCTAGCTGAGGCTCGTCTTGAGGATGAAGATAAGGAGGATAAGAAACTGGAGGTAATTCTGGCGCGCGAAGAAAAATCTGATCTTAAAGAACGCCCCCCGGTTATTGTTGTTATGGGTCACGTTGACCACGGTAAAACAAAATTATTAGATTCTATTAGACAAACTGATGTTGTTGCTGGTGAGGCCGGCGGGATTACTCAGCATATCGGTGCTTATCAAGTTAATCGCAAAGGACAAGTTATTACTTTTATTGACACTCCTGGTCACGAGGCTTTTACCGCAATGCGTAGTCGTGGTGCTAAAGTAGCTGATATCGCGATTTTAGTGGTAGCAGCTGATGATGGCGTTATGCCACAGACAGTTGAAGCTTATCGCATTATTGAAGCCGCCAAAATTCCGTTTATTGTGGCGATGAATAAAATTGATAAACCAGCCGCTGATATTAATAAAACTAAACAAGAGCTATCAACTAAGTTAAATATTACGCCCGAGGATTGGGGTGGAAAAACAATTTGTGCACCAATTTCTGCTAAAGAGGGAACCGGTATTGAAGATTTGTTAGATATGGTTTTATTGGTCGCGGAAACTGAAGCGGCTTCTTTGAAGTCAAATCCTGATGCTTTGGCAGCTGGAACAGTTGTTGAGTCTAATGTTGATAAGGCCGCCGGACCACTCGCTACTATTCTTGTTCAAAACGGAACTTTGCATGTTGGCGACCAGCTTTGTTTCAACGATATTGTTTATGGAAAAGTAAAAGCCTTAAAAAATTATAAGGGTGAAGATATTTTAGAAGCTGGCCCTTCTAGTCCGGCGAAAGTAATCGGGCTAAAGATTTCCCCAGCTGTCGGCGATATTTTAAATGTGGGTGAGGGCGAGAAAGTTAAGGCGAGCAAGATGAAGTCAACCACAGTGGCGCCTGATATATCACCTACTTCGGCTGATGATGGTGCAGAAGATAAAACGCCATCAGTTAATGTAGTTATTAAGGCAGACTTCTTAGGTTCAGCTGAAGCGATTGAAGAATCATTATTAAAGCTTAATGGCGAAAAAGTAAAAGTAAAAATTATTGCTAAAGGTTTAGGCTATATTACCGAAGGCGATGTTAAGCGCGCGGAAGATTCTGGTGCAAAAATTTTAGGCTTTAATGTCCGCATGTCACCGGCGATTGAAAATTTAGTGCGTGAGCGCCAGGTAACGGTGAAGAATTTTTCTATTATCTACGATTTGATTAAATATATTCAGGAGGAAATGCTCTTGATTGCTAAGCCGGAAATTAATCGCGTTAATCTGGGCCGCTTAAAAGTCTTAGCTGTTTTTCGTACCGAAAACAACAGTCAGATTGTTGGCGGCAAAGTTCTTGACGGTGAAATTAGAAACAATAGCTTGATTGAAATCTTGCGTGATAATAATTTTATTGCTGCCGGAAAATTAGCCCGTCTCCAGTCTGGAAAGCAGGATGTCGCCTCAGTTGGTAAAGATGAAGAGGCCGGTCTAATGTATGAAGGTAAACCTCTAATTATGGTTGGCGACATTCTTTCTGTTTATATTGAAGAAAGGATTGCTGGCAAAATTTAACTACTATGGCGAACGTTGAGAGGATTAATGAATTATTATTAGAAGAACTAGGCCAGGCTGTAAATCGCGAGGTCGTACTTGAAGGCGCTTTAATCACCATTACCTATGTTAATTGTTCGGCGGACATGAAACAGGTTAAGATTGGATTTTCTGTCTTACCGGATCGTTTAGCTGGCACAGCAATGAGAAAACTGAAATCCGCTACTTCTAATTTAGTTAATATTCTGACTAAGAGAACTAAGCTGCGACAGATTCCTAAAATTATTTGGGAGTTTGATGCTACCGAGCGGGAAGCGAGCTGGATTGAGAAACTGATTGACGAAGCTAACGCCTCATAATTTAGAATAATTTTGCATTTATTTAAGTCCAGCTAGTCTGGACTTTTTGTTATCTATATAATAAAATGGTTGATTATGGATATGGAAATTAAACTACATGCCGCTTTTAGGAAAATGGCGTCCGCTCAGGACGTTTTATTGGTTAGCCACACCTCTCCTGATCATGACGCTTTAGCTTCTCTGGGAGCCATGTTAGAGCTTTTTACTTCTTTAGGGATTAAAGCCCAAGCCTATGCTGATAATAAAGCAGAGGGTGTTTATAATTTTATTCCGCATGAAAATCTTGTTGTCAGCCAAAAACCTGAAGATTTAAATCGTTTTTCAGTTATTGTTATTTTAGATTGTGGTTCAATGGCGCGCACTGGGTTAGAGCTAGAGTTAAAAGAAGTTTTAGAAAAAAGAAAAATCACCGGTGCTAGCCAGCCGTTTATTATTGAACTTGACCATCATGAGCCACATGACCATTATGCTGATATCGAGATTAGATTATCGCATAAAGCCTCAACTACAGAAATTATTTATGATTTTTTTCAGACCAACAATTTAGCGATTAATAAAACCGTAGCTGATTGTATCTTGATAGGTTTAATGGCTGATACAGGACACTTTCTTCATGCTAATGCTTCCTTTCAGGCCCTAGCAGTTTCTTCACAGATGCTCTTAAAAGGCGCCTCTTTAAATAAAGTTAGTAGTCATTTGCGTAGCGCTGGTAGTCTACTAACTCTAAAAATTTGGGGACTAGCTCTGGAAAGATTACGTTTTGAGGCGGAGACTGGTTTTGCGTCTACGGCTTTATTTGCTAGCGACCTAGAAGCTTTGGGCTCATCAATAGAGTCGAGTTCATCAAGTGATGTTTTTGGTGATATTGCTTCGTTTATAAGTTACCTTGGAGGCGTGCGCGTCGCTTTAGTTTTACGAGAAGAAGAGGGGCGCGTGAAGGGAAGTTTGCGCGCTAATGGTGAAGAGTTTGATGTAGCGGCGATTGCTCGTCAGTTTGGCGGTGGTGGACATAAGCGCGCGGCTGGATTTTCTGTTCCGGGCACACTACAAGATACTGGCTCGGGTTGGCGGGTTGTTAAGAGTTAAGATATTGATACTAAAAAAGAGGCTGGCGCCTCTTTTTTTATTTTATTTTTTTAGTATTCTTTTTGCGCCATTCTTCTATTTTCTTATGGTCACCAGACAGAAGTACTTTTGGGACGCGCATTTTTTTTCCGTCCGTTTCAAATATTTCTGGCCGGGTGTATTGGGGATATTCGCCCAAGCCTTCGTCGGAGTGCGATTCTTCAATAATGCTATTTTGATTTCCCAAAACGCCCGGGAGTAATCTTACTATGGAATCAATTATTACCATCGCTGGTAATTCGCCACCTGTTAAAACATATTCGCCAATAGACACCTCTTCATCAATAAATTTTTTTATCCGCGCATCAACGCCTTCATAGCGACCACAGACAAAAACTAACTCATCAAGTTTAGAATATTTTTGTGCCAGTTTTTGATTCCATTTTTTTCCAGAAGCAGACAATAAAATAATCTTTCGCTTGTTGTTTTTTTTTGCTCCTTTGCTGATGCTTTTTAGGGCCTTAGCTAAAGGTTCAATTTTCATGAGCATCCCAGCGCCGCCACCATAGGGGGCATCGTCAACCGTTTTGTGTTTATCAGTTGTCCAGTCTCGTAGATTATGAACCTTGAAGCTGACTAATTTTTTTTCTTGTGCCCTTTTCAAGATGCTTTCGTTTAGATAAGAATCAAGAATGTTGGGGAAGATAGTAATAATTTGAAATTTCATATAAGGGTATTATAACAAAAAAGCCACGCTTTGTTCAGTTGTGGCTTTTTTGTTTATTGTATTTTGCTATTTTTTAGATGTTTAAATCATCGATAGCAGAAGTGTCGATTTCATCACTTTTTGTTTCTTCGCGGCGTTCGCTGCGGTGATTACCTCCCTCTGGATCGTAAATCTTTAGATTAACGCGAGAGTTGTTCTTAGCACCGACAATCTTTAACAAGGTGCGGATTGCTTGCGCAGTCTGGCCCTTGCGGCCGATAACGTAGCCCATGTCGGCAGGATTAATCTTTAGGGTCAGTAAGACGCCCCTTTCATCAATCGTTCTTTCGACGACTACGTCGTTCGGATTACCGACGATATTCTTGACGATGATCTCAAGAAACTTCTTGTCTTGATCTTCCATAGTTTTGCTTTTTCTTCCTTATGGACAAATATCTTTGTGCCATTTAGGAAAGATTTATTAAATAACTGCTAGATATAACAGTCTATTACTATTTTATCATCCCCTGGCGGTTTGTCAATTTGTGCCAATTTCTTGGTTTAAGCTTTAGTTTCCGCTTCAGGAGCAGCCTCCTCAGCTGGCGTCTCTACCACTTCGGCAACAACTGGAGCTTTAGCAGCTTCAGCGGCGGCCGCTTTTTTATCAGCCTTAGCTTTTAGCTGGGAAGAGCGCTTTTCGCTCTTTTCACCAGCCTTAGAAGCAGCCACTTTTTTACCTTCAACAATATTCTTGCCAATTAACAAGTTGTTAACGGTATTAGTCATCTGGGCGCCCTTGCTAAGCCAGTGCTTAATGCGGTCAGCCTTAGCTTCTAATTCCTTAGTATAAGGATTATAAGACCCTAAGGTCTCTAGTACTCTGCCGAACGGATCGCGTCCCTTCTCGGAAATTATGAGACGGAATACTTTCTTGTTGGTTTTTCCTGTTTTGGATAGTTTAATCGCTAGCATAGTGTTTATCAGTGTATTTTATTTATTGTGAAATAATAACTTAATATTAGATAAAAGTCAAGACCGTTTAGTTGTCGCGTCTTGGGACGAATCCCCCGGGACGACGGCTTCCTCCTCTATCACCGCCATTACTAGAACCGAAGCGGCTAGGACGGCCAAAGCCCCCACCATTTGACGAGCCATTTGATTTGCCTTTTTCATCTTTCCAAAGGTCGGCATTTTCTTCTAGTCCCTTCATGGTTAGGTTAACGCGTCCCTGGTCATCGATTTCCTTAATCTTAACAGTGACTTCATCACCAAGATTTAAGAAATCTCCCGGCTTCTCAACGCGATAAGGAGCAAGCTCGCTAACATGGACCATACCGTCTTGGTTGGCATTAAGAGAAACAAAGGCACCGAAATCTAACATACGGACAACCTTTCCCTTAATTATTTCTCCAGCCGCAAAGACATGAACAATATCTTTAACTTGGCGGACAGCCTCATCAACCATAGCAACATCAGTGCCGCAAATCATTACTAAGCCGTCATCTTCAATATCAATACTAACACCAGTTTCATCAATAATGCGGTTAATTACTTTGCCGCCCGGGCCAATGATAGCGCCAATCTTTTCTGGGTCAACATTGAAGCTGATAATTCTTGGTGCGTACTTAGATAATTCTGCTCTTGGTGCCGGAATAGCATCGGTAATAACTTTTAAGATTTCATTTAAGGCTTGGCGACCTTGAGTGAAAGTTTTAGCAATAATCTCTTCAGTTAAGCCGTCAGTTTTAGTATCTAATTGAATGGCAGTTAAACCAGCATCAGTACCGGTAATTTTGAAGTCCATGCCACCAGCGCCATCTTCTAAGTCTTGGATATCAGTTAAGACTTCCCATTTGCTCATATCATTGTTAGAGGCTAAGCCCATCGCAATACCGACAACCGGTTTTTTGATTGGGACACCAGCATCCATCAAAGCTAAAGTGGAAGCACAGGTTGAAGCCATTGAAGATGAGCCATTTGAACCCAGGGTTTCACTCACGATGCGGACAGTGTAAGGGAACTCGTCTTTAGCAGGAATCATCGGCATTAAAGCCTTTTCCGCTAAAGCACCATGACCAATTTCGCGACGACCAGTGCCACGTAGTGGGGAAGCCTCGCCGACTGAGTATGGCGGAAAGTTATAATGATGCATGTATCTTTTTTTGCTCTGACCCTCCAGGCCTTCTAAAGATTGTTCCATGCCAGGCGCACCTAAAGTAACGATAGACATTACTTGAGTTTCGCCGCGAGAAAATAAAGAAGTACCATGGTCGCGAGGAAGAACAGAAACGGAAGCGGACAGTTCGCGAATTTCATCAAGGGCACGGCCATCAACGCGCTTCTTGTCGTTAACAATAGCGTTTGTAACCTCAGTATCAATCATTTCTTCAACTAATTTCTTACTGATAAAGCCACGCTTATCGCCACTTAATCCCTGGGAAACTAAATAAGCATCAAGACCTTCTTTGATAGCTGAGACAGCAGCTTTACGTTCGCCCTTGGTATAATATTCTTTTTCAAATAAAATCTTTTTAATGTTTTCTGCGAGCCAAGTGCGGCCAGTTTCTAGTAAAGCCTTCTTTTCCATTTCCGCTTCTAATTCAGCAGAGGTCTTTTCTTTAGCTGGCTTTTCTGTTTTTTTCGGAGCGACGTTAGCTTGTAGCTCTTTGATTAATTCAATTGCACCCTGCATTTCTTTCTGGCCAGCAATAATAGCTTTTAACATTATTTCTTCAGAAATTTCGTTGGCACCAGCTTCAATCATGATAGTTTTTTTCTCGGTGCCAGCCACAATTAAATCAAGGCTGCTTTTGGCCTGTTCTTCATAGGTTGGATTAAAAACAAGATTACCATCAATAAGTCCGACGCGGATACCGCCAATCGGGCCATTCCATTTTAAGCCAGCGATAGAAAGAGCAGCCGAAGCGGCTACTAAAGAAACAACATCGTAGTCGTTTTCTTGGTCAACTGCTAAAACAGTGACAATCACTTGAATGTCGCGCTTATCGCTGGTATCAAATAAGGGGCGAATAGAGCGATCAATCATGCGTCCGGTTAAAACTGACTGGTCAGTTGGGCGACCTTCACGCTTAATCCAGCGAGAACCCTTGATGATTCCAGCCGCGTATAGCTTCTCTTCAAAGTCAACCATTAAAGGGAAGAAATCAACGCCCTCTCTTTCAGTTTTAGATTGAACAACGGTTGCTTGAACAACAGTTTCTCCATACTGCACCCAAAGAGCCGCATCGGCTTGTTTGGCGATGTGGCCAGTTTTAATTGTGAGAGGACGGCCAAGCCACTCTCGTGTAAATACTTTTTCCATAACTTTGTGCCTGGCCGTTAAATTACAGGACTGTAATTATATTACAGCACTATCTATTTAACGGTCAGAACTATTAATTTATCTTAAATTTTTTATTTAGTTTTTTTCTTAATCGCGCCGGAATGGTTGTGGATTAAAAATTTTCTATCAGAACCTAAATCAATAAAATCATCTGCCTCTTCAATTAATTTTGAAGAACAGGTTTTTCTGAAGGCCATTATTTCTACTAGACAACCCTTGTTGTTCTGCAAGTAAGAAACTAGCGGAATGTAGTCACCATCACCAGAGACGATAACAATAACATCTAGTTTGTCAGCTAGTTTAATAGCATCAATCGCAATGCCTACGTCCCAGTCGGCCTTTTTAGCGCCGCCAGCAAAGATTTGTAGGTCCTTCATTTTTACTTCAAAGCCCTGTTGTTCCAAGGCGTCAGTAAAGGGAAGCTCGTCTTGGTTTTCTGTCCGTATAGCATAAGCAGTGGCCCGGATAAGTTTCCGTCCGGCCACTGCTTGAGCTAATATCTCTTTGAAGCTTACTTTTTTTCCGTAAAGATTCTTGGCGGAATGGTACATATTAGAGATGTCCACCAAGATTCCCACCCGTTGTTCCGTATGCTTTATCATAATTATTTGTTTGTGTTGCTTACGCCTCAATTTCTTCTTCCTTAAGCTCGGCTACATCTTCTTCAGGAGTGATATATTTCTTTTCTTTCTTTTTTTCCTCCTCTTCCTCTTCTTCTAATTTTTGAGCGATTTTAAGCTTGAGTTTAATTGCCAATTCCTTGAATTGTTCAGCGCTTTCTTTTTGTAAATACTTAAGCAACTTTCTTCTTTCGCCAACCTTCTTTAAGAGGCCACGGCGGGAAGAGAAGTCATGCTTATGCTTTTTTAAGTGCTCAGTTAATTGCTTGATTTCTTCGGTTAAAATAGCAATCTGCACTTGGGACGAACCCGTATCAGTGTCATGGACACGATACTTTTTAATGATTTTGTCTTTTGTTGCTCTGTCTAGCATAGTTCTTGCTCCCTATCCGAGAAGCGGTCGAGCATCGTCCGCATCCAAGAGTAGGGTACATAATTAATTTAATTACTAATTTTTGGCTTATTTTAAAGAATTAAGCTTTTTCATTAAGCGAGACTTCTTGCGGCTAGCGGTATTTTTCTTGATAATGCCTTTTTTAGTGGCTTTATCAATCGCTTTAATAGTTGCTGGCATGGACTCTTTGGCGGTCGCATCCTTAGCGTCTATTTTCTTAATACTAGCCTTAATAGTTGATTTTAACTTAACGGCTACTTTCTTATTTTCCGCGTTTCTTTTAATGGTTTTGCGTAATTCTTTTTTCGCTGATTTCTTATTGGGCATACCAGGTTTTAATTAATAAAAATTTATTGAAGTAAATGAATTTAGCTTCAAGAAAAGATTAACATAATAATAAATAAAAATCAAGAGTCGGGGTGGAGAGATTCGAACTCTCGATCTTCTGGTCCCAAACCAGACGCCTTAGACCAACTGGGCCACACCCCGTTAGATTATTTTTCTTTTTAACGCCTCCGTCCATCCGTATAACCTATAGAAAGATTCTATATGGTTTATTCTCAAATGTATAGTTCCGTATTCTAATTTACTAGCAACCTTCTTTTTGCTCGATTTGCTGGTTGTTAAAAATGGTTTAAAAAAATTATTTCTTGGAACACTAGTTAGATTTTGCCAGAAAGTAATATATTTTTCAATATCAGACCCCTCGTGTCCCATTATTTGGATTTTAATATCTTTTTCACTGATTTTTAGGAATTGTTTAAAAAATTTTACCATTAATCTTATCATTTCTGGGTCAGAGTTCGCAAAATCGATACTTTTCCATTTACTTTGATACCATCCTTTTTTGTAACCCTCCCCCCAGTACAGAGAAACTCCAGCAATAAATAAGGGATCTTTTAAAAATTTTAAAGCTTCAATTTCCGCATCCCGTTTTATTTTTTGGTGGCTAGATGCTGCTACTTGCCCCTGTAGTTTATTTCTTTCAATTAACTTATTTAGGGATAAGGAATGTACCCGCGCTTTTATTTTAGAGGTGGCTTCATCGTTGAGAATAATATCTTTTAACCAAATGCTCAAAGTACTTTTTGGCACACCAAGAAGCATGTTAATTTGATTATAAGATTTACCGGATATTCTTAACTTGATTGCTTTTTCTTTATCTGCGCGCATAAATAAAAAATTGAACCAACGGTATAAGTATAATTATAACATAGGTTCAATTTTTTATCCATGTTACTTTGCCCCGGGTCAGAATCGAACTGACGACACTTTGATTTTCCTTTGATGGTCGTA
>CAZAAD010000011.1:0-23114 GCA_964483295.1 uncultured Gammaproteobacteria bacterium | reverse complement strand
AAAAAAGACACTACTAACAAGATAGCGGCCGTTATTTTGGCTTTGTTTTTCCCCTTGATTAGGGCCATTATGATTGATGAAAAACTTTATGTTCCCTGTCCATTTCTAGTCCATTCAGGTTAATTAAATTATACCATTTTTAGAAAACCCTGCCAAGGATTTTTTCCCTAAAATCTCAAATTAAAAAAACCCGGCGACCGGGCTTTAGTGCTACCTATTTTTGTTGGTTTAAAAACTGACTTCAACGCTTCTTTTTGACGACTGAAAATTACCAATCGAAACATAGGTGCGCGGAGGAAACTTTGAAAAGAAAACTTGATATGATAGGTTCGGACTAACAAAGGTTCCGGTGGCCAAAGGGGTTATCATCCCTACTTGGGCCATGCTGTGATTATTACCATTCTTGCGTAAATCCCAAAGAATAAACTCTATCCCTGACTCAGCGGCAAAATAGGCCTTAGTTGACTGGGCTTGAGTGCCACCGGCCGTAATGCCGGCCAAAACAATATAAGAACCGCTCATCGCCACCACTAAAATACCCGCCAAGATAAACATGGTCAAAATCATTGCGCTGCCCCTGAATTTAAATCTATTAAACATACTGCCCAAAAGAATTTATTTATAATACCGCGAGGTAATACTGGTCTGGATTTCCATTTCCGACTTAAAACGGTTCTCGCCTAGCGCCCAAGCCTTCGTGGAAACTGTTATTACCGGCTGACCGGTCGTATCTAAAGAAAACCGCAAAGCCTCAATATTAATTTTCTTCGGAGAAATAAAACCGGAATTTACATTACGAGTAATCTGAAAACGCTGAGAATCACCATCGGCCGCTAGCCGATAAGTAACACATTGACCGTAGTAATTTCTAAAATATAAAACATTTCCCAGGCTATTATTATCAACTTGAAAAATTTGTCCCACCGGCACATTTGCACAGGAGCCATCATTACGCCTGGCCATCCGCATCTCTTTGCCGATAACCTCAAAAAAATATTTCAAACTTTCTTGGACATTCTGACTCGCAATCGCATCTCTTTGCCCCTCAATAACCATTTTAAAAATCTCCGTTGCTGACATAATAATAATCACAAACAGAGAAACAGAGACTAAAACCTCTATCAAAGAGAAGCCGCGTTTTGTTTTATTTTTTTTAGAATTAATACCAATCATACAAAATCGCTTCAACATCATAAGTAAAAATATTATTCCTATCGCTCCAGGTTACATGAGAATAGACGCGATAAGCATTAGCATTTATCTCCTCAATTTCTATCGTCCGACTAAACGGCGTTGGCGTGCCGCTACCATGAACATAAAAACCATTAGCATCTTTATACAAAGCGCCACTATCGGATGATAAAATATGTGGCAAATCATCTTGATAGTCCATATAATACTCCCCCGGCAAAATGCCCTCATTCCAAGTCCGAACGGCGAGCCAATTTGAGTCTCTAACTTTACGCACCAACTCTATTCCCTCTTGTGCTAATTGATAGGCCGAAATAGCATTCTTGCTTATATTTTGACTCTGAATATTTTGCACAATTAAAGACAGAACGCCGATTAAACCAACAGCGACAACAAATAAAACGGCTACGATTTCTACAAGCGTAAAACCCGGTTTATTTAATCTGATTTTTCCTAAATTAATTCTCATACTAGTCATCACCTTATTCCTGAACAGGATTATCTAAAACTTCTGCTAGACCCAAAAAATTAACCTGAATTAACTTAACAGTATTACTCTGCAACTCTTTGACGCCAATTTCTAACATCGTTGACGTTGCACCCTGAGCATAAATATTTATCTGTGGATCGGGTGGCAAGAATGTGACATTGGCTGAATAAATCGGATAGTTGTAGCCATCCATCTTCAGGGAAACGAGCTCTATTTCCGGCGGCAAATCAATAATTCTCGCCCCTTTAGTAACATCACCTTCAGTATAAGGGTCATACATCCGATAACCAGAAGTTGACTGGCCGTTAGCTAAAGGCGCCTGCAAATCAGCAAAAACCACATACCGATTTTTGTTGGTTAAATCAAAATTAATCCCCCAACCACCAGCCGGTATCTCGCCGCCATATTTTACTAAACCCAACGAATTATTCTGTGCCCGATGGATATCGGAAACGATAACCTGTGAAGTCATCACTAAATCCGTACGCTTATTACTCGTACGATAATTCGTAACAAAAATAGCGGTAACAAAAGAAATAATAAACAAGCTAACCACTAGCTCAATCAAGGTTAAGCCAGGCAAGCGATAACGATTTTTTAAATGCTTAAAATTTTTCATAATCGTAATTATTGCGCCTTAACTTCGCGCCAGAGTGGCAAGTCGTAATTAATTCTTAAAACCGTTGAAGTGCTACACATATAACCAGCATAATCTGTCACCCGTAAAGTAATCGTTGTGTTTGTGGCGGAGAAAAAGTTAATATCAGTCACTGGACTGGTCGTGGCGGAAATAAGTGCATCCCCGTCGCTAGTTGTCCATAAATATCCGGGACAGCGCGCCGGATCACAACTCACTGGTAAAGTCGGATTGACATCATCATAAGCAAACGAAGCACTAGTGAAAACCGTGGTCGTGCCGGTCGTCACACTAAAGGGCGACCAAGAGAAAAATGGACTAGGAAATTCATGGCGAAAAGTTTGAAAAGTCATGGGATTGCCATCAAGATTTTGGTCAGTATCAGTTAGGCTATTAGTATCATATTGCACCCAATCAGTCGCCCTCCCATCAGCATCGTAACCGCGCACCCACCAGTAATACGGGGTGTTATATTGCAAGCGGCCGCCGCAATCTGGATTGGTATTAGAAATTATATACTGAAAAGTTTCTGGCTGATTTTTCTTCCCTGACCAACAGATATAATCCGCGGTCGAGGTGCTAAAAGTATTGGTATCGTTGACTACTACCTCAAAAGCACTCTGCTCGCCGGCATATTTTTCCCAACGCAAAACTGCCCGCAGGGCCCCACTTGAACAAGCGCTGCTATAAGACCAGTTTGGTGCACTTAAACGGCCAATCATTAAACCGCCGATATAAACGCGATATTGACGGGTGGCACAAGTATCGGCACCGGGATAATTTTCGGTACGACAATTAAAACTAACACTTGGTTTAGTGCCGGAATGCATTTGCGCCGTACCGGCAAAATCACCAAGCTCTATACCGCTTGCCAAAGGATAAACCGGCGTACCGGCTTTAGTATAAATATTTACCACATTACTTGGAGAACCTGGTTGTCCTAAGTTAATATATTCTCCGGTAGCGGCAATTTGCGCCCAACCATAAACGCGCTGGTCAGTAAAATTATAGCAGCCAATACAGTTATTATCTTGCACGCACTTCGGACAACTTGGCTGAAAGCCATAATTCGGCGCATCTCCTCCAAAAAAATTAATCAAACCGACCGAGGGGTTCCAGGCGCTACCCGATAACAATCCTTCCGTATTAATTTCAACCCCATGTATTAAATCGGTACAAGGCGCAGAATAAAAATGAAATAAATTTTGACCTAGGGGCGGCTGATATTTATTGCCGCCGGCTAAATTTTCTGCCTCATCAAAGCGCTCGCCAATTACATCGTCAATACAATGAAAATAAATATAGCCATAATCGCCCCAATACGCCTTGCCGCGCACGGTTGAAGTCGCCGCCTCCGCGCTCGGCGCTAATAAAAAAACTCCGAAAGAAAATATGGTTCCGGCTAAAAATATTAGAATCTTTTTCAGGCTAACATTCATAACTATATTATACCACTTTTTCTGGAAATAATCTGTTCATAAACTTCATTCCCAGCTCAACCATAGCCAACCTTCCCTTCTCTGTCTTATCATCATAGCCGACTAGATGGAGCAAGCCGTGGGCAAGGAGAAAATAAAAAATATACTCGCGCGACCGGCGGCGGCCGAAAAGTTCTAAATATTTTTCCGGACGAGCAGCGTCATCAAGGTTAATAAATATCTCGCCAAGCAAGCTCTGTTCCGGCGCTTTAACTGCTGAAAAAGATAAAACATCCGTCGGCTTATCTAAACCGCGAAAATCTCTATTTAGGCTGCGCATTTTTCTATCACCAACCACGACTAAAGAAACATCCTTATCGCTTAATTTATAGAAAGACAAAATATCATCACTTAACCTGCGCGTCTTGCGACCGCAGACATGTTTTTTTGTAGTGTTTAGAATCTCTAGCATAGGTTTATTTTTCTAACAGAATATTTTTAAATCGTGTTCAGGGGTAATAGGTTAAAATCAAATTGATGTGGGCCCGGGAATGGTTCCGGGTTCAGGCTTAACAACTGAGTCTCCGGGGTTCGAGCCCCCGCGGGTCCACATCTGGGGCAAGGAAAACTATATTGACTTTTTAACCAAATTGCTCTATAATTTAACTGTTAAGCCTGAGCTCAATATACTAAAGAACCATTCAGAGACCGTATAAAAAATCTCTCCTTCCAGGGGAGATTTTTTTATTTCCCCTTGATAACCGCACGAACTAATTTCATTAAACGATAGCAGCGATAAATTGCGGCCCGAAAAACAATATCAAACACACCGGGATACACTTTCTCTTCTCCGCCAAAACCGCGCTTAAATCTCGTTACTCCTGGCCATTTCTTTTCACTAATTCCATAAAAATCATAGAGTGCCGCCCCTTCTTTTTTTGCCCGACTAATCATCTCCCATTGTAATAAATAGGGCGCCATTACTTCCCGAAAATCATTATCACTCCCGCCATGCAGATAAGTCGCCCGCCCGCCCCAAAAACTAAGCATCGCCGTTGCGATTTTTTTGCCTTCATACTCAGCAAAAAAAATACGAATAAATTCTGGCTTACCAGGAATATTTTCTTGAGGTAAAGATAATAAACGGCGATAATGTTCTTTGTCGTGTAAACGAAAACCATCGCGTCCACCCGTAACATCCATCAGCCGCCAAAATTCTGTAAAATCTTCAAGATTGCCTTCAATTATTTTAACGCCTTTTTTCTGGGCTAAGCGGATATTATATCTGGTTTTCTGATGCATGGCGGCCAGTAAATCGTCTTCAGTTTTTTTCAAATCTAAAACCAACGTTTCCCGCGGCTGAATATCTGACGCGCGACGAACGCGAAAAACGCCGGACAAAGAACGCGCCGGAAACACTGAGCGCCAAAAAGTTTCATCAGCGCTCGCCGGTTCAACTTTTAAAAATACCGCCTTCTGATTAAGTCGCTTGATGCCATGAAATAAAAACTTAATTACTTCCGCTGATTTTTCCCGGCTCAAGTCAGACCGCAAAAGCGGACCACGCGGCGCATACCAATAAAAAAAACCGCGGCCAAGAACTCTTTGAGAAATAATAATTAAGGCCAAGATTTTAGTGGCCTCCATCTTGTCCGCATCAGCTAGTGCAAAATCATCAATCACTGCTAAACACTTAGTCTCCTGATGCTCACTTTTGGTAATTTCTGTCCATTCGGGGCTAAGCAAAAATTCTGCTCCCGCCGCTCCATGATTAGCCAGAACAAAAGCTGACCAGGCTTGCCTATCTTTCATTGTCAAAAGCTTCATAGTTTTAGCAGTAAATATATAAGGCTCATCCTCTAAAAATCATAGCAAAAAATCAAAAAAGGAGCTAGTTAAAGCCCCTTTTTTATATGTTGTCAACTGTGTAACAATTGGGTTTACTAAGGTTTATCTGATACCAGCTGGAGAAGCGGTTTGTCTAACATTTCCAGTGATGCCATTAATCGTAGCACCTAAACAATACTCCAATTTATAAGTAGCATTACCTAATTGACCAGTTCCAGTCATAGTATAGGTATAACCAGTAGCTGGATCAAATCCGCAACGGTCACCATCAACTGGTGTTGGCGGAGTAGGAACAGCTGCTAAATAAACTCCATTAGTTCCAGCAATAGCTTTGCCTGGAGTTACTGATCCTTGAGCAGGATAATCACCCATCTCATTATAATACAACTCTAAAGCAGTTTGAATCTGCTTAACATCCGCAATTCTCTTCGCGTCTCTGGCTCTAGCTCTCGCTTGGTTTAAGGCGAGAATCGACAGAGTTGATAGCAAACCGATAATGGCGATAACCACCAATAATTCGATAAGCGTAAAACCTTGTTTTTTCTTGTTCATAGTTTTCACCCCCTTATGAGGGCTGATTACTGACTTAATACTGGTTATTAAGGCAGCAATCTAAAATTAATAAATAATTTATTGATATTCAAATTATACCACTCTTAGAAAAAGTGCGCAATATTTTATCCGCTAAAATTGGCTCGCCATATTATACATCGGCATAATAACAGCCGCCACCATAACACCAACGCCCAGCCCCATCACAACCATGATGATCGGCTCCATTAGTTTACTTAAATTATCAAGCATGTTAGCTGTCTCGCGACCATAGAAATCAGTTACCTTATCAAGAACCACATCAAGCTTACCAGTCTTTTCACCAACTGCAATCATCTGGGGCACCATTTTCGGTACATAACGACTCTTATCCATTACTGAATAAACCGGATTACCATCATTAATTGATTCTAGAGTATCAAGAATAATTTCCCGATAAACAACATTGCCAATAACATCGGCGGTAATTTCTAAGGCCTTAGTAATAATAACGCCGCCTTTCAGTAAGGTTGATAATGAACGAGCAAAACGCATTAGATAAATATAGCGAAATAATTTTCCAAAAATCGGCATGCGTAACTTAATAATATCAATCTGTAAGCGACCAATATAAGTTTTCAAATAAAAATGAATACCGACACCCGCGCCCACGACAATCAAGCCGACCGCCCATAAATAATTTTTAAAGAAGTTGGAAGTAGCAATAACAATTCTGGTTGAGAGCGGCAAAACGGCGTTTGTTTCCGTTAAAATCTGAGTTAAGTTCGGAATAACATAAATCATTAAAACAATACCAACACCGATTAAACCGCAGACAATAAAAATCGGATAAATCATCGCGCCCTTAATCTTGGCGACCATATCATAATTCTGCTCCATCTCATCCGCTAAATAGTTTAAAACCTCATCCAACTTACCAGAGGTTTCACCGGAACGAATAATGTTAACAAAAAAATTAGAAAAAATATTAGGCCGCTTACCAAAAGATTCAGACAAAAAGGCACCGCTATCAACCTCAAAGGCAATCTCCGCAATCATATTGCGCAGGCTAAGATTATCAGTCTGATCAACTAAAATCATTAAGGCTTCAACCACTGTTACGTTAGCCGAAATCATTACCGAAAATTGCCTAGTAAAAATAACTAGGTCTTTAATCTTAATTGGCGCAATCAACATCAAGAAGCGACTTTCTAGTGTGCCGGTAATATTTTCCACTGAGACCGGATTAAGCTCCTGCTTGCGTAAACGCGCTAAAGCATCGGTATCATTTAAACCGACTACCTGCCCTCTTTTTTTACGGCCGTTTGCGTCTTCGGCCAAATATCGAAAAATTGCCATATTTTAATTAGCTTTCAATCACGCGCAAGACTTCTTCCATAGTGGTAATTCCTTGCAATACTTTAATAATACCATCTTGCTTAATAGAAATAAAATCCTGAGTCTTTCTAATCGTTTCAATATTAAAATTACGGTCTCCGTTATTTATCATTTCTTTTAACTGATCATTAATATCAATAACTTCCGCGATAGACACACGACTAGAATAACCGGTATTTTCACAATGCTGACAACCAACCGCTTTATACATCTTATGGTTAGCAAAAATATCTTGCGCCGAAGTAAAATTCGGCAACTCTGTTTTAATCAGGCTGTCCGATAAAACTTTTAGCTCGTCAACCATCTCCTGCTTAGCATCTTCAGATAAACCTGTTTCCGCTTTACAATATTCACACAAACGACGCGCCAAGCGCTGAGCAACGACAGTTTTTAAGGTTGAAGCGAGTAAAAATCTTTCCACCTTCATATCCAATAAACGAAAAACGGCACCGATAGCATCATTAGTATGCAAAGTAGAAAGTACTAAGTGTCCAGTCAAAGAAGCGTGAATTGATAATTCCGCTGTTTCTTCATCACGAATTTCTCCGACCATGATAATGTTCGGATCTTGACGCAAAAGTGAGCGCAAACCATTAGCGAAGGAGAAGCCAATACGCGGGCGCACCTGCGACTGATTAATTCCCTTAATTTCATATTCAATCGGGTCTTCAAGGGTAGAAATATTTACCCCTTCTTGATTTAAAATATTTAAAATTGAATACAAAGTTGTCGTCTTACCACTACCGGTCGGACCAGTAATCAGCACCATGCCACTTGTCTTTTGGATTCCCTCTTTAATTCTATTTAAGCCAATCTGATTAAACCCTAGGCTCTCTAGCGTCTGCACGCCGGCCACAGAGTCTAAAATTCTCATCACGACTTTCTCGTTACTTGATAACGGCAAAGTAGAAACACGAAAATCAATTTCGCGGCTATTAACCACTAAGCGAATACGGCCGTCTTGCGGGATACGGGTTTCATCAAGCTTTAATCTAGCCAAAACTTTAACACGCGCAATAACCGCGTTATGAATGCTTTTAGGCAGAGTTAAAGAGGTGTGTAAAATACCATCAATACGATAACGGACGCGACTCTCTTTGGCATAGGGTTCAATATGAATATCCGAGGCGCGCGCCTCAACCGCGTGACGGATAATAACCGATACAATACGAGAAACCGGCGCACTATTAATATCATCAGAGGTTAAATCACTAGATTCGGTCTTAACCTCAATCAGTTCTCCCTCTTCCTTAGCCTTAACTTCAAGCGCGCTAGAAATTTCCCGCTCCATTTTCTGATACTGCTTGAAGATTTTCTGCCAACTCGCCTCAGAAATTAAAAAATATTCAACTTGTAATTTTTCATCGGCCGCCAAAAAGTTAACCGCTTCAATCGCCTTTAAATTAGGCTCAACCATGCCGATTTTGATAATCTTATTCTCGTTGAAAAAACAAAGAATTTTATAAGTACGCGCAATTTCTTCCGGTAAAAAATTAAGAATTTCTTCCGGTATTTCCGCGTCATTAAGATTATAGTAATTTAAACCGAACATTATCGCCCTAATCTCGGTTAATTTTTCCTCATCAACTATTTTATTGGCAATTAAAAAAACAGCCAGGCTTTCACCTTTCTCGATGACGCTAGTAGTTATGCTGGCCGCCTTGTCTTGAGAAACCAGGCCTTTTTCTACTAGAATATTTAACAATTTTATATCATTACTACTGGGCATCTACTTACTTGCTTAAAAAAGGATTAATATTACCGACCGTGCAGCGCTTGGGGGCATTAACACTATCGCCACAGATATCTTCCATAGAAAAAACTTTTACGTTATTTCTCAGAGACGATAATTTTTCGCCTGCTAAAATATCAGTATTAATCAGCTGATTGGCGGGTAGAGATTTGCGCGGCGCAACGTCAACGGCGGTCACTCCAGACTGCTCCCGAAAAAAATTAATAAACGGTTGGCGTAAAAATAACAAAAACAAGCCGGCGAGTAAAATCAGCAAAAGGACAATATAAAGTGCAATGGAATGCCTGCTCCTCATAGAGATTTATAATAATAAGTAACAATTTGAAATTCGGCTGTTTCGGCTGATTGAGAAAAATTTACATTTTTAATATCAAATAAACGTGCGTTAGCCTCCAAAGAGGTCAGCAATTGTTTGAATCCAGCGTAATCAATCGCGCCGATAGAAACATTGGCGCTTACTGTGCCCACGCGGCTAGTATCGGGGCTGCCCATTTCCGGTAAACCAATCTCTGTTGGACTACTGGCCGTGCCCATATCAGATGTCAGTACAATTGATTTCAATAAAAAGCCACGGTCAATAATAATTTCTTCTATCTCACCAAATAAAGTTTCTTTCAGATACTCATTAGGCAAAACACCATTAAATCTCGCTAAATCAGCCGGTAAAATTGCAGCGTAAACTTCTTGGATTGTCTTTAAATCTCTAAGCTTTTTTTCTTGTTCAGCAAATAGGCGCTGTTGCGCTTCAATATTATCTTTAATAGCCGCCTTAGTCATTTGCAACTTCGGGCCAATAAAAAATACATAAGCAATGACAAAAACAAACAACACTCCGACCATTAAAAGCCAACTAAAATGTTCATTTAGGAAAAGGTTGAAAGAATTTCGTTGTTTTAATTTATTGTCAGGCATTTATTTTTGAAATATAGTCGGATTAATTTCTAAGGCGAGGTTAAAGGAAACTCCGGCTGATTCTGTCGGTATTACTACTTCTTCGCCATCTTCGCTCACCGGATTTTTAGCTGCCTCGGCTAATTGTTGATCAATTTCCTCCCTAGTGCGCGATTCCCCAGAAGAAACCGACATAGATTCAACCTTAAGAACTAAAGGATCGTTAGCCAATTGCTGAATTTGCCAAGAAACCTCGGCAAAAGAACCTGCCTTACCTGCTAAAGCATATTTACCATCATTAGTACCAGAGAAAGAACCAAAGCTAACGGTGCTTAAAGTATTACCTTCAAGCCACTTAAAAAAATTTGTCCAATAAATATGCTCACCTAACAGACGATCAACTTCTAAAGTTTTTTCCTGATAAGCCAAGGCGTCAGCGGCTGTTTTACGAAACTCGGCCACATCCTTACTAACCTTGCTGGTTTCTGCTTTAACTTGCTCAAGCCGCGCCTCCTCGTCTTTCTGCCACCAATCTAAACCTAAATATAATTCAACAATAATAAAAATAGTTACTCCCAAAGCAAAAAGCAGAGCCTTAGTTCCTCTTTTCCAATCAAACTCAAACTTCTCTTCCTCTTTAATCAAGTTGACCTCTAAAATCTTCGGGTTATTTAAAACCTTGTCTTCAACTTGATTCTTTTGTGGATTGCGGCCGAAAAGCATATCTTATTACTTCTAACTTATTTCTCTCATGGCTAAGCCGATAGCGACTGCCAATTTTGGTCCCACTTCTTCTAACACTGGCCTTAATTCCTGGGGATACTCAACGCGATTCCAGGGATTACCGATAATTACTTTAGCGTCTAAGCGCCGAGAAAAATATTCAGCTAAATTTAAAAATAAAGAACCACCCCCTGACAAAATAACTTTTTCTAATTTTTCCTCGTTCTGTGATTGATAAAAATCCATCAAATAACGCATTTCTGTTACAATCGGCTCCAGGGTTGAAGTAATTAGCTTAGGCAACTCTTCCTGATTTCCCTCCGCATTCAGAGCAAAACTTAAATCAAGTTTAAACTGTTCTGCTTGAGCGTAAGTAATGCCAAGCTTCTCGGTTAAAGCCTGGGTAATAGTTGAGGAACAAACTGTTAAACTACGATTTAAAACCGGAATACTTTCTTTCACAATGGATAAATCAGTACTATTGGCGCCAATTTCTACCACCATAACCGATGCCTTATCATCCCCTACTAAAGATCGGACCAAAGAAAATGTTTCAGTTTCCAGGCTAGCTAGAATAATTCCGGCTTGTTTAAAAACTTCTAAATATTTACGAACAAGCTTCTTAGGCGAACCGGTCACAAAAATTTGCATATTGCCGGAGGTCGGAATGCGACCGTCCTTATCAGGAATAACTTTCCAATCAAGAATCATTTCCTCAAGCGGCAAAGGAATAACTTTTTTCGCTTCCTCGCTCACGGTTTGCGATAAATTTTTTTTATCAGCGTTAACAATATTAATAATTGAGGAAAAAACAGCAAAGGTCGGTAAAGAAACTGAAGCGCGGCGCGCTTTAATGCCAGCGTCCTTAACTACTTTATTAATTGCTTGGGCTAGATAACTGATGTCATCAATCTTATTAAAATTGATCTCACTGACATTCTCGCTAAAAGCGTAGTTGGAGAGCTGAATCTTCCTGCCCTTTTTCTTTAACTCAACCATCTTCAAGGAGGAATCGCCTATGTCTATGCCCAAAAAAAGATTATCATTACCGAAAGAAAATAATCCCATATGAAAAATCAGGAGAAACAAATTGAATAATCCGCATTCTTACTATATAATTGAATTATATAATATTTGGAAATATTAAACAAGCATTTATGGGAATCTTAGCCCGTCTAAAAAAGCCCTTCTTAATAATCGCCTTCCTTGGATTAATTATTTTTTTCGGTTATCTCCTGTGGCGATTTTTTTTCCAAGCAGATAACATCGTTTTACCCGGCGGACAAACAGCCACTACGACTACCCCAGGTAGCGGATTCCCGGCGATTGGCCCTGGTGGCGAAACGGGTGGCGAAATTACTGGCCCCGGAGGACTGCCTACTATTGAAACGCCAACTGCCGGCACGCCAGTCGGCCAGCCCGACCCGCAGGCTAGCGCTCCCACAATTATCGCTGAAGGAGGAATTACACAAACCCTGCCCATCGTTCAGTCCTCAGTTTTAAATCCGGAACTTTCTCCTAGTGGCAATGTGCGCTACTACAACAAAGAGGACGGGCGTTTTTATACCGTTGATAAGACGGGCAATATTGTCCGACTAAGCGACAAAGTTTTTCACTCGGTTGAACAAATAACTTGGGCACCAAGCGCCGATAAGGCAATTTTAGAATATCCTGATGGCAGTAAAATCATGTATAATTTTGACACCGAAAAACAAGTTACCCTGCCCTCTCACTGGGAAGATTTTTCCTTTGCTACTGATAATGAACAAATCACCGCAAAAAGCATGGGACTTGATGAAGATAATCGTTGGCTCATAGTTTCTAATAGCGACGGCTCAAAAGCAACTGCCCTAGAACCAATTGGCTCCCGGGCTAACTATATGTATCCTTCCTGGTCGCCAAACAATCAAATTGTCGCGATGTACACCAAGGGGGTAGATTTCGACCGACAAGAAGTTTTCTTTGTCGGTTTAAATGGTGAAAATTTTAAATCAACCATCGTTGAAGGACGCGGACTAGAAACACAGTGGTCGCCCACTGGCAGCACTCTGCTCTATAGCGTCTATCACGATCGCGATGAATATAAGCCACGGCTTTGGATAGTTAATTCCAGTGGCGATAATATCGGTTCTGGACGCCAAAGTTTAGACCTTAATACCTGGGCAGACAAATGCACCTTTGCTTCAAACACTGAAGTATACTGCGCCGTACCAGAAACCTTAGAAGCTGGCGCCGGTATGTTTCCTGAACTAGCGGATAGAACTAAAGATGATTTATACAAGATAGATTTAACCACTGGCGCTAAAACTTTAATTGCTGTTCCAAATGGCGCTTATAATATCTCAGAAATAATGGTTCCCGGGACCCAGGACTTTCTCTACTTTACTGATAAAAGCTCAGAAATGATTTATCAGATTAAACTACGTTAAAAGCTAGATTAGAAAAGTTTAGCTCCAGTTCATCAACTAAGTAATATACTTAAAGCCATAAGAAAAAAATTATGGCTTTTTTGTTATCTAAAAAATTCTGGTTAGATTTACTCTTCCCTGTCCGTTGTCTGAGTTGCAAGCAAGAAAACAAAGATTATCTCTGCGTTAAATGCCGAACTCTTCTAAAATTTGATAGCCCAAATTTTAAGTTCAATCTAAAAAATATTGACTCCGTTTTTATCGCTGGTAATTATGAAAATCCTCTACTGGCTGATTTGATTAAAAAATTAAAATTTAATTCTATTGTTGAACTGGGAAAAATTCTTGGCGATTTTCTCAGTTTATTTTGGCAAGGACAAGCGGGGCCGGAAAACTATCTGGTAATTCCTATCCCCCTTTCAAAAAAGCGCCAACGCACTCGTGGCTTTAATCAGGCCGAGGTAATTGCCCGCTACTTGGCGTTAAATTTTAATTATGAGCTCAGTTTGAATTTAAAAAAAATAAAAAATACCAAAGCGCAAGCGAACTTAACCGCCAGACAAAGAGCAGACAATCTAACTGGCTCCTTTATTTGGACAGGAGAAGATTTATCAGGCCGGGAAATTATTTTAATAGACGATGTTATTACCACAGGCGCGACTATGGAAGCGGCTGCCAAAACTCTAAAAAAAGCCGGAACAAAAAAAATTATCGCCCTAGGCGTAGCGAAGGGATAGAAAAAGCAATCCTTTACAAAATCAAAAACGGGTGGTATAGTAGCTTAAGAGCTGATTGCCGGGCCTACCAAGCCTGGGATGCAAATCGCCTAACCGCCTAAGGCTCAAAAACAATTTAAAAGCGCTTCTAACTTAGAAGAAACCAGGTGGAACCGCGAGACTAATGAGTCCCGTCCCGGTAAAAGCAAATGATTTTGCTTGTACTAGGATGGGATTTTTTTAATAATTAAATGAGCGTCAAATAAAAAAAGACGCCAACAAAAATATGGAAAATGTAGAAATGAAAAGGCACTCGCTCGCCCATATCATGGCGGCAGCAGTCAAAGAATTGTGGCCCGAAGCCCAGCTGGCAATTGGCCCTTCAATTGAAAATGGTTTTTATTACGACATTGACTTCGGCACAGCCAAGCTTTCTGATACTGATTTAAAAACTATTGAAAAAAAGATGAACCACCTGCTTAAGCAGAACCTCAAATTTACCAGAGCAGAAATGAGCATTGAGGAAGCGATTGCTTCAGCGGAAAAAGAGGGTCATCCTTATAAATCAGAAATTCTGCGCGACCTGAAAACGGCCGGTGAAACTATGGTCAGTTTTTATACGGTCGGTGCTTTTACTGATCTCTGCCGTGGACCGCACATTGAATCAACTAAAGAAGTTAAACCGGGTAGCTTTAAATTAAACAAGCTAGCTGGGGCTTATTGGCGCGGCGATGAAAAAAACAAAATGCTCACTCGTATTTACGGGCTAGCGTTTGATACTAAAGAAGAACTGGATGAATACTTACGTATTATGTTAGAGGCAGAAAAAAGAGACCACCGTAAAATTGGTAAAGAGCAAGACTTAGTCATGCTGCACGAATGGGCACCGGGCTCACCCTTCTTCCTACCTAAAGGATTTATTATGCTGCAAGAACTCTGGAAAATGACCCGCGAACACTCCTACGGACCAGGTTATCAAGAAGTTCGCACACCACAACTTTTAAATGCTGAGCTTTGGAAAACTTCTGGTCACTGGGATCACTACCAAGAAGATATGTTCATTCTGCATCATGCTGAAGACGGTTGTGATTTAGGAGTTAAGCCAATGAACTGCCCGGCCCATATGTTGGTTTTCAAGCGCGATATTCATTCCTACCGCGATTTGCCTTTGCGCTTAGCGGAAACAACAACTTTATACCGCAATGAAAAATCTGGTACGCTCCACGGCTTAACTAGAGTACGTAGCCTCTCCCAAGATGATAGTCATATTTTCTGCCGCCCAGAACAAATTATGGCGGAAATTGGCTTACTGTTAGAAAAGGTAAAAAATATTTATAAAATATTTGACCTGAAAATTGATGAAATCCATCTCTCTACTCGTCCGGAAAAATTCTTAGGTGAAAAGGAAACCTGGGATGCGGCTGAAGAAAGTTTAAAGCAGGCCTTAACTAAAGCCGAGCTGGCCTATAAAATTAATGAAGGCGACGGCGCTTTCTACGGACCAAAAATTGATGTTAAAGTTAAAGACGCTATCGGTCGCCAGTGGCAATTAGCTACCGTGCAGTTAGATTTCCAATTGCCGCAAAGGTTTGACCTTCATTATACCGATGTTGATGGTCAACCAAAAACTCCCGTCGTTATCCATCGCGCCTTGCTTGGTTCAGTGGAAAGATTTATGGGTGTTATCATTGAGCACTACGGCGGACTCTTCCCGCTCTGGCTCTCACCGGTGCAAGTAAAAATTATTTCCGTAGCCGAAGCGCATATCCCGGCTTGTAAAAAATTAGCCGACGCCTTCAGCCAGGCTGGTATCCGGGTTGAGATTGATGAGTCAAACGAAACAGTCGGCAATAAAATTCGTAAAGCAATTAATGAAAAAGCGCCCCACATGTTAGTTATCGGCGACAAGGAAGCTAGCTCAGAAGTTTTAAGTGTTCGTGACCGTGGCCAGCAAGAAACTAGAGATATTTCCCAGGCTGATTTTATTACCGAGCTGCAAGATAAAATAAATCGGCGCGCCTAATACCTCCCAGGGAGGGTATCTTCCAATACTGCTTATTTCGTGTTATTATTACAATACTAAAAAATTAAGATAAAAAACATGAAAATAAAGAAAAATCTGCCCGCCATCTTGCTCGCCCTCGGGGTAGTGGCGATTGCGGTATTAATGGTAGTCTTCCGCGGACCGAAAGCGATTCTCTTCTACGGCGAAACTTGTCCTCACTGTAAGAATGTTGAAGAATATATGCTAGAAAATGGAACCAAGGAAAAAATTGAATTTAGAGAATTAGAGGTTTATAACAATAAAGGTAATGCTTCCCTGTTAAACCAGACGGCGAGAAACTGTGGTTTTGATACTTCTAGCGGTATCGGCGTTCCCTTCTTCTATGACGGTGAGAACTGCTTTATGGGCGACGAAGATATAATTTCTTATTTTGAAAAATTATGAAAATAAATAAGCGCACTCTCAGCCTAGCCGCTATTCCCGCCGCTGTTACTGCTTTAATAGCTAATCCAGTGCAAGCTGTTTGCCCCGTCTGCGTCGTCGCAGTTGGCGCCGGTCTTGGCCTCTCTCAATATCTAGGAATTGATGACAGTATTTCTGGCGTCTGGATTGGTGGCTTAACAGCCGCTATCGCTGCTTGGAACATTAACTGGTTTAATAAAAAGGGTTGGGATTTTGGCAGCAAGTCCTTACGTGACATCATTACCGTCCTCGCTTATTATGCCTTAATTGCCTGGCCCCTATTCTCCCAAGATTTAATTGGCAATCCGGAAAATAAATTATTTGGCCTAGACAAATTAGTCTTCGGAATAATTATTGGTAGCTTCGCCTTTACTGGCATGAGCCTGTGGTATGTTAATCTGAAAAAAAATAATGGCGGTCATGCTCATTTCCCTTTCCAGAAAGTCGCTATGCCATTTGGCACACTAATAATCTTAAGTGGATTATTCTACTTATTAACCAAATAGAACCTATTAAGAAATAAAAATATGAGCCAAGAACTTAGCTTAAATGAGTTAGTGGAAAAAGTTGACCAGATGAAAAAAGATCATAATCTTGACCTATCCTCTGACCAAGACCTGACCATTGCTATTATGAACTTAGTCAGTATTGAAGAGCACTTCTTCTTTACGGGCGCTAAAACCGGAAATGATAAGTATTATGACTTATTAAATGAAGTCAGAGAAACTCGCAAATCGCTTCTCAAGAGAATTATTAAAGAGTACGAAGGTGAAGTCTGGTGCATTTCTAAACATTTACTGGCCGCCTCTTATCGCTTAATGGAAGTAGGAACCAAAGCGCAAGGCAAAGGCAATAAAGAGGATGCTAAGGAAATGTTTCAAAAAGCCTATGACCTGTATTCCCTATTCTGGGGATTAAATATGAAACTGATTGACCTGGGCGAGGTTAAGAAAATAGATGATGATGCAATTAATACCAAAAAACAAGGCTTGGCCGGAAAATTCGGCGCCTTAGTTAAAAAAGTAATTGACTGCTGCATTGAATAAGACTGATAACAACGATTTTATAAAATAAAAAAGAACTGCTACTAAACTGGCAGTTCTTTTTTAAGCTAAATTTATTTTGTCTTTGGTTTTACAACAATTACATCTTTAACAATCTCTTTAATCGGCTTGTGGTAACCAGTGTGATAGTTACGAATAGAGTCTAGAATAACTTTTTCGCTATAACGATACGATTCGCCCTTACGCGTTCCCGGGTCATTAGTAATAAACTGCTTTTTATCATAGTCATAACCCTTAATAACAATCATGTGTCTTTCTGGGCCAGCACCAGTAAAATTAGGATTCTTCAGCTTCCGGCCATCCGTCGGTGCGAGCACAATATTACCAGCCTCAAGCTCTTTAATAATATCGCTTGAAGTTGCGACGCGCTTAATAAAAGAATTTTTGTATTTAAAATAATCGCGTAGCAGCCAGGACTGGACATCAGCCAAGGCAACATCGCGATACTCACCGTATTTTTTCTTTTCAAAATTAGACAGGATTAAAATACGCAAGCGCCAATTGTCTTTGGCGATATTCTTTTCGTTGCCCGCCCAAGCCATCGCCATCGCGACGGCCGCTTCTTCGCAGCCATCTTGTTGGCGAGAGTCTTTCCATTCGCCCAGAGGCGCTTGAGAAGTAAAAGGCACATTAATAAGTAGAGGTGCCTTAGCCGCCAAAGCTTCACCAGAAGTTGTCAGCAGAAATAAAGCTAAAAATAAACTAGCTAAGACTGGCCCTTTGAATAAATAACTCCTAAACATATATTTAAATGTTAACTATTTATTTTCTTATTATACCATAAACCCTAATAAAAAAGCTCCCTGCCAAAGCGGGAAGCTTGTAAAAATAACCTTAGCACTCGACTTTAGCGCCAAGATTTAGTTAATCTAATTCTTTCATACTCTGCCGGATAGACTTTTCTTACCAAAATGTCACCGTCAACTAATAAAAAAATTGGATTAACTCCTTCCGGCTTAATTCTTACCGGAATAATAGTAGCTTTGCCATAAACTGTTAGGCAACGTTCTTTAGCCCCCTCTTTATCCAAGGTGATGTCAGAAAAACGACTAATAGTTCTGCCATCTTCTAGGGTAAAAGAAATTACACCCTCAGAAACAACCTTAACAGCCTGCTGCAGACGTTTGGCCACAAATAGCTTGTCGCCTAAAATCTTTTTGCGCACTAGCATGGTTTTAATGTGGGCCTGTTCCGGCATCTCTGCGGGTAGTTGCCTTAAAATTTTAACGACTGGCATTCTTTTGGCCGGAATAGACATTAAAACGGCTTGTACTTGATCGGCAAGCTCTGGCTTTTGGCCGGCGACTTTTAGCAAATTATCAAGATTAGCCACGGCCTCTGAAATTGGATACTTCAGCGCGATTTCACGCCAGAATAAAGAATAGGGGCTAATACCGTTTGCCTTCTGAGCAGCTAAAAGCCAGTCATTAAATCCAGAAAAAACAATGTTCTTTCTGCCCATCTCCATAATTTTTTTAGGGCGCAACTGGGAGAGTTTAAGCGCCTGCCCGACCGCCATCTTTGACGAGCCGGAAAAACTTAGAAGCTTTGTCATTATTTAAATTTTTGGTTAAACGCCTGCACTAACGTGCAAACTAATTTTTGAAAAGAACTGATAAAAAAAACAACTAGCCAATAAGCACAGTTGAATTTTAGTTTTTCCATTAAATCAAAAAAAATAGCCTCTGTCAATCCGCGGACGAATTGGCGCCTGTCAGTAGTTATGCTATAATTAAAATATAAATTCCCTTTTTGGTTATGAACATAATTGCTCTGCTCTCCAATAAAGAACCGATCGGTGGCTTAGAAATCGAGAACGGTTTTTTGCGTTTTGTCCTACTTAAAGAAAGTAAGGATTCTTTAGTGTTAGTAAAAAGCGCTGAGGAAAAATAAGTTTTAGTTCTCAGGAAAATAAAGGCACAACCTTCTTAATTGAAATACCACTAACTGGCATGAAGAAAAAAGACGGCCCCAAAAGAATAGAGTAATAAAAAAATAGAATAATAATTAAAAAAGACCACTTGGTAAAAAGATGGTCTTTTTTAATTATCTAATATTTATTTTTTGGCTAAAGATTCTTTCAGGGATAGAATTTCTTTTTTAAGTTCAATCATTTTTAGTTCCCGGCCAGACATCAAACTATTAAGCTTCTCTAAATTATTAGTTTGCCTTTCTAGTTCCAATCTTTCTTTTTTTCGCTTGGTAATATCATGGAAAACTCCAACCAAATATTCTTCCGCGCCAGCCGAAGCTAACGCAAACGATATTTCGTAGATATTTGTGTCTCCAAATTTTGAAGGCCAAACTAACTCAAATATGCGACCAGCCAAACCTCCTTGTAAAGAAAACTTGAAATTAGAAACCTCTTGCCTTAATTCAACGTCAAAAACTTTACTAATACTAATCACACTCTTAAAACTTTTACCAATTACGGTATTTTCATCAAGACTAAAAATATCGGCCGCTGCTTTATTAATAAAGGTTATTTTATCATCCCGATTAGTAACAACCACTCCATCGCCAATAGCGTTACCAATAGTTTTAATTCTCTGCTCATTTATTGTACTGATTTCTTTGAGTCGATAAAGACTGCGCAAATACATAATCAGCATTATAATAACTAAAAAAAACACCAACCAAGCACACCAGAAAAAAATAATAGCCTTATTTAAAGTCGTTTTATAATAATCATAATAAACATCAACCCCTAAAATAGCAATTTGTTCGCCGCTATCAGGATGAATAATCGGAGTAAACCGAGAAAAATAAGTGCCATATTCATCAGAATAAATATCAGTATCAACTGTTAAACTAGTACTAGCAACCTCAAGAACGGCTAACGGTGGCTGTTCATACATCGTTCCGGGCGCTACATATAAGGGATCGCCAAATGGCGTTGATTCAACCATAAAGAACAAATTCGAACCTTGATTAACTAAAATATACAAAGCATCAATCCCCTCGTCCCAAAAAATATTTCCCAGTGCAACAAACTTTCTTGTGAGATTGGCATACTCGCTATTATTAGAAACATCCTCAGTAACTATTTTGGCCATGTCTCTGGTCCTATCGGGGTCAAGTGCGGCTAAAGCCAAATCAGAAACTAGCTTCAATTTTTGATTATAGCTATCACTCATGTTATTATTTACCACCCATTGCCCAAACAGACCAACCACTAAAAAAATAGCAATCGCAATAAAATAGCTAATTATTATTTGTCTTTTTTTCATATACTAATATTTTGACATAATTAGCAAACAAAGGCAAAAAAATAAAAAACAGAACATGCTCAGTTCTGCTTTAAAACCCTGGGCGGGGAGAATGGGATGTGGTTGGAATGGTTTTAGACAAATAAAAAAAGACTATCCTTATAGATAGTCTTTCGATATTTTATGATTTTGAACTTACCTTTTATAGGTAATTCCCAACCTCAGCAATGCATGACCGGTACTAAAAAAATTATATCCGGCCGAAGTAAACAACTCAATATTTTTCATAATCGGCTGTTTATACTTCAGGTCGATTATTGGTTGCCAACCACCGTATTCCATAATAATACCGCTCGCTGAAAAACGTTTGTACGTATAATCCAATGATTGGTAGAAAAATAAATACCGACACTTATTGAAGTTAACCTTCTCTCCCGGATTTCCAGCCGAGAATCCAATCCAAGAAAATGTTGAGACATTTTTAATTGGCAGGGTTATCATCTGTGCTCCGAGCGTTGGTAGATTCATGTAGTACTCCATCGCTAAACCGGCGTAGATTTTTTCTTTAGCAAATGCTTTCAAATAAGAGACAGCTAAATCTCGTTCACCTAAATAAAGGTTTACCAAGTCTTTGCCATAAGTAAAGCTGGTTTCAAACAACAAGCCTTGCGATAAGACTCCATCACCGCTTGAAAGCGAGATAGAAGAAAGTTTAACACTGTCTTTTACTTCTTGCGCTTTTAAGCTAGAAGAAGAAAGAATAACAAAAGCGAAAAAGAAAACGGAAATAACGATTCGTTTCATGATTAACTGTTATTTAAAATTAATATTTGTAAATGTTCTATTTTAATGATTAAATACTAGCATATTTTATTAAATATGTCAATATGAAGCAGCTTGATAACAAAAAAATAAGCTATTACTAGCTTATTTTTATTAGTGCGGAGAAGGTGGGACGCAGTTGGAACGGTGACATTAAAATTATCACCAAATTTTTTAATTCCGGACCCCCTTTAAAGTGAGCGTTAGTAATAATCTGCCTTTTTTACAATACATAAATATTTTGTTATTATAATTCATATGGGCAAATCTAATATTTACATAGATGGAAATAATTTATATCGCTCAGCCAAGGAGCTAGGTTTTGAGATTGATTATAAAAAATTTAGAGGATGGCTTAGGCAAAAATATAATCCAACTTTTGTTTATTTATTTATAGGCCTAGTTCCGGAAAGGACAAACTTCTATGAACATTTACAAAAATGCGGCTATATTCTAGTTTTTAAGCAAACCGTTTCTGTCGGCGAAAAAATAAAAGGAAATTGCGACGCAGAACTAGTTCTTAAAAGTGTAACAGATTATTATACGAAATCTTTTGACTCTTGTATTTTAATAACCGGAGATGGCGATTTTGGCTGTTTAGTGGAATTTTTAAAAGAAAATAAGTCTATAAGTTGTATTATTTCGCCAGACAAAAATAAATGCTCTATTTTACTTAGGAATAAAAATACAGAAATCACTTTTCTCAACGAACACTATCATAAATTTTCTGGCATAATAAAAAAAGCCCCCAATATGGACGTATCCACATAAGGGTCTCTTTCATAATGATACTATCATTATACTATTACAAACAAAAAAGTCAATATTATAACAAAAATAGCTCAAACATTAGAGCTATTTTTAATCGGCGGAGAGGGTGGGACGTAGTTGGAACGTTTTTAAAATGCAACAAAACTACTTAATCACGCTTATTAATTTCAATAATCTCTATATTGGATGGTAAATCTTTTACCGTTACCTCAATCATTTCCATTGGCGTAACAGGCTCTTCCGACCGACATTGAGATCCTTCAAAATCTTTAAATTTTTCTCTATCAAGTACATACACCTTAGCTGTAAGATCTTTTGCAAAATCTATTAGATTTTTGGATGTTTTAAAATATATGCCTTTTTCCGTAAAGCCAAATTCATTTGTAGATGGTTCTTTTAGATTGTTACCATTTATAAGTGACCGATAGATCGCTACATCCGCAAAAGGAGTTGCAAACACTGCAGGCAAGCCATCTTTTTCATTGTTGTTATAAGCTTGTCGCGGTTCTAAGCAATCTATTGAGGAAGTAGAGCCATGAAAAACATAACGACCCTCCTTTTCAAGTTTTAATAATTTCTCTCTGGGGCTAATTATATTTTCTCTATTTAAACTTAATTTCTCTCTCATAGATTTATTTATTATCTACCTTAATATTAACACCGTTCGTTCCAAAGTTCAATTCTGCCTATCAAAAACAGCCCCTATTTCAGGGCTATTTAAAAACTGCGGGCTACCTCGAGCTGGAACCGTAATTTCGGCAAGCCTAGCAAGGCTTT
>CAZAAD010000010.1:0-27145 GCA_964483295.1 uncultured Gammaproteobacteria bacterium | reverse complement strand
CGCGGACTAAGCACTCTAGCTTAGCTGCTGGCTGATTCCAATCTAAGCGCCCATCTTCTTTTTTAAGGGTAGAAATATAGCTAGCCTGGGCGTCGTCTTGTGCCTGTGGGACAATCTTGTTTTGAATCCAGTCTTTTAGGGTTTCTGGGAGGATAGAGGCGCCAAGTTCTGATAGTTTATCATGCACTTCGGGCAAAGTCGCGGTTTTAGAAAGCGCTAATTTTGCCTGGCGTAAAATCGGACCAGTATCAAGACCAGCTTCCATTTTCATAATAGTAACGCCAGTTTCTGCGTCACCGTTAATTAGGGGCGCGTTTAAACAAGCGGCGCCACGGTATTTAGGCAAGAGGGAGGCGTGGACATTAATACAACCGTATTTTGGAATATCCAAGATTTCCTGGGGAATAATTTTGCCGTAGGCGATAACCACAATTAAATCCGGTTCTAGTGCCTTAATTCTGTCTATTTCTAATTTAATTTTTTCTGGTTGGAAAACGGGGATATTATGTTTTTGTGCCAAAAGCTTAACCGGTGGTGCAGTTAGGAGCTGCTTACGGCCGACTGGCTTATCGGCGCGAGTAAAGACGCCAATGACTTCAAAGTCTGGGTCTGATAAAATGGCCTGAAATCCGGGCAAAGAGAACTCTGGTGTGCCCATGAAAATTATTTTGTATCTTGATTCGTTCATGTTATGATTGATATACAGAAATTATAGCATTATCATTATAGACCATGTTTAGCGTATTTATCAATTGGACCCTCGATTTGTTCGCGGGTATGGGTTATGTCGGTGTTTTTGTGCTCATGGCAATTGAGAGCTCTTTTTTGCCTTTTCCGTCCGAATTAGCTATTCCGCCGGCTGCTTATTTGGCTAGTCAGGGTAAGTTGAATATATTTTTAGTTGTCGCCTTAGGAACGCTTGGTAGTTTATTGGGGGCACTAGTAAATTATTATTTAGCTTTATGGCTTGGTCGTCCAGTTATTTATCGTTTACTAGAAACTAAGGCAGCTCGTTTATTGCGTTTAAAAAAACCAGATTTAGAAAGAGCCGAGGCGATGTTTCTTAAGAATGCTAACCGAGCAACTTTTGTGGCGCGCTTGATTCCTGTTGTTCGCCAGTTAATTTCTATTCCGGCTGGATTTACAAAAATGCCTATTGTTCCTTTTGTGGTTATTACAACTATTGGTTCTTTTTTTTGGGTGACTATTTTAGCAGTTTTTGGTTATACCTTGGGAGCGAACCAGGATTTGTTATTAAAGTATTATCATGAATTAAAGATAGTATTGTTAGCGGGAGCGGCAATCTGGTTGTTATATTATTTATTTAAATTGCGCGCGAAAAAATAAATATTTAGTTGTTTTAAAAAACCGCCAGTTTATCGGCGGCTTTTTTATTTTGTCAGTATTTTAATTCAGCTTTTTTCTTTCTTGATCTTCTTTGATGCGGTCGATAAAAAGCATACCATTTAGATGATCGACTTCGTGCTGAATGACTCTGGCTAAGAGTTTTTCGGCGGCTAAGCTTTTCTGCTTGCCTTTCTCGTCTAGGTAAAGACAATTTATTTTCTTATGACGCGATACTGGGGCATAAATAATTTCCCCTTTCTCATCAACGACTGAGAGGCAACCCTCTTCTTCGATTTCTCTGGCCCAAGATTTCTTAGTTATTTTTGGGTTGATAAGAAATAGGGTTTTTTTGTCGTGATGGATGACGATTAGTCTGATGTTTAGCCCAACCTGGGGCGCGGCTAAGCCAGCGCCATCGCGTTTTTTCATCGTTACTTCCATATCAGCCAGCAAGGAGCGCATCTTTTTATCGAGTAGCTGCTCTGGGTTTATGTCGGCTGACTTTTTGCGTAAAATCGGATTAGGGTGAGTAATTATATCTAGTTGTTTAGCCATATTATTTTTTCTTAGTTGCATCAATAATCTTAAAGAAGTATTTCCAGCTGGCGCCAGTTTTACATAGTTCTTTAGTATCATTCATTGCTAGAGTAATAGTGTGTTCGGGTAAATCGCGGCAGACCTTAAAAACCGCTCCCCGTTTAAAGTTGGGGATAGATAATTCTTTAATGACGCGCAAGGCCAAATCTTGCCAGGGATAAGCTGGTGGTTTTATTTTTGGCTTCTGCTTAAAAATCTCCGCAAATGACAGGAAGCCTTCCTCTGGTTTTTTGTCATCGTCGTCCATATTAAGAATTGTCGTTTAAACAGAATTCTAGACTGAGATAGCCAACCCCAAAATCTGTTTGGTAGGCGAGAATGTCTGCTTGCCAGTTACGGTGATTTACAATGCCAAGATTTATGATAATTGGTTTGAGACCACATTCGCTCGCATCCAGTATTAAACGTTTATCAAATTTCAAGATATTCTCAATGGCGCTCTCGGAATCACTTAAATATTCAATTAGCTTGTTATCAAATTTTGGCCCTTTAGGCGAATATCCGCCCGGTGATTTTCTTTTCAGGCGATGAGATAAGTCGCCGGAGGCAATAATAGCCAAACGCTTATTACTAGCTTCTAGGATAGTTCCTAACTTTTGACCGAAAGCGAAATGATCAGTTAGTTCTAATTCTTCGGCTGGAGAAATAACTAATATTTTAGGTGTTTGCCCGGGGTTCTTTAAAAGATAAAGTGGAACGCCGCTACCATAATCAAGAATTGTTTCTGACAACATTTGAATTTTGACAGTTTCTTTGAGATTGTTTTTGATTTGATCAGCCAAAGGAATATCGCCCTTGATAGCTATTTTTGGCGGGATGAAACCAAAATCTTGAAAATCTATTGTCATCTCTGGAGCGCAGTTTACGAGAAAACCAGAGCTGCCTAAATTTATATGAGGCGAAATAATAATTAAAGTGTCTATTTTTTTCTGATAAAGTTCTTCCTTTATTTTATTATAAGCCGCCATGGTTTTATCTAAAAAAACATGGTTAGCGCGACCGATTTCTGGAATTAACAAAGGAGAGTGGGGAAGAAGGTAGGCCTTGATTATGGGCATATAGATTATTGAATAGATTCACCCAGAGGATACTGGTAGAGGACTTTTGAAGAAACGGTAATAATATTTTCAAAGCGATACCCTAAATTCTTGAAAGCCGCTTCATCGGCGAAGGCGCGTTTTGTGCCTTTAGAAATAAGATAAACTACGGGGAAGGATTCTGATTTAAGTAGCGTGCCATCGTTAAATAATACTGGGGAAATAGTGGCGTAAGCAGCTAATTGTTCTGTCGTGGCTTTAATAATAGTCTTACCCTTGAACTTGGTGGTTAAGAAAATTTTATCAATAATTGGGGCCTTGTTGCCGTTTTCAACATAATAGACGCCGCCAGTTTTGGAATCTTGCAAGAGGGCGCCGGTGACGTAAGTTGAAGTCGCGGTAATTGTTTTGCCGGTCAAGTAGCCAACGAGTTCGGCTTCGCTCGCTAATTCAATTTCTTCAGCGTTAAAGCCAATCGCCTTAAAAGTCGCTAGACTATCAAAGGGGTGTTTCTCGGCGCCAGCGAGCAGGTAGATTTTTTTGTCAGGTGTTTGGACAAGGGAGTAGTCTGGGAATTTTATACTTTCGCCGGTCGGATAAGAATTAATTATTTCCTTAGAGGTAGTAAGAATTTGGTTTGGGTTGAAGCGGGAAACTAAAGAAGAGTAATTTAAGAATGGTCTTTTTTTACCGTTCTCTATTAACCAAACACCTGGCTCATTCACGGTTTTTAATAAGGCGCCATCAGGATAGATTAGAATTACGCTTGAGGTTGGGAAATAGCGCTGAAAAAGTTTGTAGGTATTGTAATTACCATTAAAAACATGAGGCGTGTAATTATAGAGGGCGGCGGTCGCTTTATTTTGCGGAATAACCGTCATCGGTTCCTTGGAAATTGTGCCGTAGGGGTTGGTAAAAGTATAGGCATTGCCAGCTTGATATTTATAGCGATGCTGCTCATTCATGTAAGCGAGAAATTGTAGGGCGGCGCTATTAACTTGCTTGCCAAAACCTTTGTAATAAGGATTGCAGGCCCAGTTATCTGGACAACCATAACCAGTCGCCCAGTCTAGGCGACCCTGTGACGGGTTAGTATCTTCGATTAAACTAGCTTCTTTTTGTAGTAAAACTAAAATGAATCTCGGGCTGACCGTGGTAATAGTGCGACACTTGGCACGCTTTTCTTCTTCGGTGGGCGCATCGCTAAGCGTAACGCCGTCACAGTCAAAGTTACGGTTAGTAGCGTCATAAATAATTTCCGCCGCTGTTTTCATGACCCCGTTATTATTAGGAGCGATATAGTTCGCTAAATAACTATTTTTAGATTGTAAAAAATTCTGAATATCAGCCAAAGTCATAGACGAGCAGTCCATTAAATCTGAATCAGAGATGATAAGATTGGGGTTAAAGTTTGGATCAATTTCTGTTTGCGCCTTAACTGAGGAAATTGCCATTTGTGAAAATATCAATAAACTGGCCATGGTTACAAGGGCAGCAGTGATGGTAATTTTTTTCATTTTAGTTTATTTTTAGAATAATTTTTAACTTTGATGACGTTTTTCATTATAATATAATCAGCTCTGAAAAGCAACCAAAAACCCGCTTTTTGCGGGTTTTTAGCTAATATTTTATTACTCTATTTAAGTAGCTTGATGCCAACTTTATCTTTTTCGTCTATATCTATTCTCACCTTCGCTCCTTCTTGGATTTTACCCTCAATTATCTCTAAAGCTAGTTCGTCGAGAATAATGTTTTGGATTATGCGTTTTAAGGGTCTAGCGCCATAAGTAATGTCGTAGCCTTTCTCTGCTAGCATCTTCTTAACTTTAGCGCCGATTTTCAAATCAATATTTTTTCCAGCTAAACGTTTTTCTACCTTAGCTAGCTCTAAGTCAACAATTTTTTCTAGAGCTTCCGGAGTCAGGCTATGGAATAGCACGATTTCATCAATACGATTTAAAAATTCTAGTTTAAAGTTGTCTTTGAGAATTTTATCGATTTTTTCTTTCATCTCAGTCGTGCGCAGGCGAGTTGCTTGACCACGGTCGCTACCATCACTGAAACCAATTGAGTATTGCTTAATTATTTCATTTCCTAAGTTAGAGGTCATGATAATAATTGTGTTCTTGAAGTTGACTGTTCGTCCCTTAGAATCAGTCAGGCGACCGTCATCGAGAATCTGCAGCAAGACGTTGAACATGTCGGGATGAGCTTTTTCAATTTCGTCGAACAGAACAACGCTGTAAGGATGACGCCTAATTTTATCAGTTAATTGACCACCTTCTTCGTGGCCAATATAGCCAGGAGGAGAACCAATTAATTTAGCGACCGAATGTTTCTCCATAAATTCGCTCATGTCTAAGCGGATTAATGATTTTTCATCATCAAACATGAATCTAGCTAAAGTTTTGGCGAGCTCAGTTTTACCGACGCCAGTTGGTCCGACAAAAAGGAAGGAGCCGATTGGCTTTTTTTCTTCATTAATACCAGCCCGAGAACGACGTAATGCGTTGGAAACTGCTTTAATTGCTTCTTCTTGTCCGACAACTTCTTGATTTAAGACACTTTCTGATCCGCTTAGTTTTCTAATTTCATCCTGGAGCATTTTGTTAACCGGAATACCGGTCCAACGGGCAACCACTTTAGCAATATCTTCTTCATCAACTTCTTCTTTTAAAATGCGTTGTCCTTTCTTTTGAATTTTCAATAAGTCAGCTTGTGATTTATCAATCTTTTTTTCCAGTTCTGGAATTAAGCCATATTTTATCTTAGCGACTTCAGTTAAATCCGCTCCTTGGCGTTGGGCAATTTCTGATTTTATTTTTAAGTCCTCAATTTCTTTTTTGGAATTTCTGATTTGAGAAATAATATTTTTTTCATTGTTCCAATGTAACTCCAGTTGGGTAGATTTTTCTTTTAATTTTGCGAGTTCTTGATTGATAGCGCGAATTTTGGCTGACTTTTTATCAGTAGTCATAAGCCCAGCTTTATTAAGTTCTAGCTGATTCATTTTGCGCTTGAGCTGGTCTAGTTCATCAGGCATAGAATCTATTTCCATTCGCAGGGAAGAGGTTGCTTCATCAATTAAATCTACCGCCTTGTCTGGCAGGAAGCGGTCGCTGATATAGCGGTTAGATAATTTAGCCGCGGCAATGACAGCGTTATCAGTAATTCGGACGCCGTGGTGGACTTCATATTTTTCTTTCAGTCCGCGCAGCATGCTAATTGTATCTTCGACACTTGGCTCAGCAACATAAATCGGCTGGAATCTTCTTTCTAGCGCCGCATCTTTTTCAATATATTTTTGGTATTCTTTGGTTGTGGTTGCGCCGATAGTGCGTAATTCGCCTCGAGCCAAGGCTGGCTTGAGCATATTGGAGGCATCAATTGATCCCTCAGAAGCACCAGCGCCAATTAAAGTGTGGAGCTCATCGACAAATAAAATGAAGCGGTCGTTTTGTGACTTTACTTCTTTTAAGACTGCTTTCAGTCTATCTTCAAATTCGCCGCGGAATTTAGCTCCGGCAATCAGGGCGCCTAAATCAAGGGCGATAATTTCCTTATTTTTTAAATTTTCTGGAACATCGCCAGAAACAATGCGTTGGGCTAGTCCTTCAACAATAGCAGTTTTGCCGGTACCTGCTTCGCCAATTAGAACTGGGTTGTTTTTCGTACGGCGCAGTAACACCTGCATGATGCGTCTAATTTCGGTATCGCGACCGATGACTGGGTCGAGTTTTTCTTGGCGTGCCATTTCGGTTAAGTTGGTAGTATATTTATCAAGAACGCGGAATTTATTTTCTGGAAAGGGGTCGCTAATTGTTTGTGCGCCGCGTAACTCTTTTAAGATATCTTTAACGGCTTTATACTCAACGCCAAAACTAAAGAGGATTTCTTGGGCCGGGGAGGGGACGCCAATCAGGGCTAACAAGATGTGCTCAGTCGAAATGAATTCATCATTCATGCCATCAGCTTCTTTTTTAGCTCTTTCTAAGATAGCGGCGGTTTCCGCAGTACCAGAGACAGCCTGAACTGGTCCGTCGTTAGGACGGATTTTAACGCGAGGCAGGTTCTTTAAAGAGTCAATAGTTTTTGCTTCTATTCTGTCTGGGTCTATCTTCATTTTTTCTAAGATAGGTTTAACGAGACCCTCGGTTTGTTCTAATAGAGCAAGAAAGATATGCAAGGCCTCAATGTTTGGCTGGCCGTAGCTTGAGGCAATTACCTGAGAATTAATAATTGCTTCTTGAGATTTATCTGTAAATTTATTGAACATATTTTTATGGACTTAGTGATTAGCAGTCGTTATATTAGAGTGCTAATGTCATCATAATATATGGCCAAAATATTGTCAATCTTTAAATTGTGATTATTTTACTTTTATGTTAAAATAAAAATGTTATCTGAGCTTATGTTTAAACATAATTTTTTAACATACGGTAGCCAATTGATTGCTAAAACCGTGGGTGAAATTCTCTATTTCCCCTTCTGGTGGTACAGCGTCGGCTTTTTGGAAACTTTAAAAAAATTGGGGCGGTTTTGGTTAGGACAAGAACAGGCCCTGGGGTTTTCTGTTTGGTTAAAAAATATTTTTGTACCCATGTACGGCCAGTATGATTTAGTTGGCCGGCTTATTAGCTTTTTCATTCGTCTTATTCAGATAATGTTTCGCGGCCTAGCTTTATTGTTTTGGCTGCTTTTTGTTTTAGCCGGAGCTGCGCTTTGGTTAGCAGCGCCACTATTTTTAGTGATTGCTTTTATTTTTCAGATCGGTGGTTAATATATGGATTACCAGAATAAAACCAAAATTGATAAATTAGAATTTATTCAAGATAGTGGCGGCACCGGGCAAGGCGCTTGGTTCTTGGGGCATTTTTTATATTGGGAAAAAATAATTAAGCGCTCATTAATCACACTCGATAAAACTAAAAGAGAGCTAGACCGTCTCTTTGGCTTTTTTTCTTGGTTAGTAATTTTTGCTGGCTGGGGGTCTTATCTAACTTGGATTTATTTAAATCGTGCCTATCTTCAAGATCAGCCTTGGGATATTTTTTTCTTTTGGACTGAGCCCCATTTGCTGATTTCTATCTTTATCTTATCTTTGTGGTTTGATTTATTTTTATTTTATAAGGCTAGCGCTGCGGCCGCGGCTGCCAGGCGTATAAATTATCGTTTGTTTGTAGAAAATAAAAAACGAGGAAATAGTCCGGCTAAACGCTACAATGTTGCTAAAGCCCTTTCTAAAAATGCTTCTTCTATAGTTGATGAAGCTTATCTATTGGCAAAAAAATTAAAATTATCTCAAGCTGATATTATTCATTTTTTTCGCGCCTCGCTGCAAGACAAGGAAGTGCAAAGTTTGTTTATCCGTCTTAATGTTGATGCGCAAAAATTAGTATCAATGGTTGATAGGCATTTAGATAAATCGATTGAAGATAAAAAAAGCAGTGAAGGGTCTTTAACTGAACGTTTGCAAGAGGCAATTATTTCTGGGTTTACCGAAGCCTTGCAATTACGCCAGCCAAGTGTTGATGTTTTAAGTATTTTACCGTTTTGTTGTCGTCAAGACGAAGCGTTGGCCGAAATCTTATACGAATTAGAGGTTGATGAAGATAAATTGGCTAATGCGGTTGCCTGGTTTCGGGTTAATCGTAAGCTGGTTGATAGATATAGGGAATATCGTCGTCTCGCTTTCTTTAAGCCAGGAACGGGCATGAATCGCTCCTATACGGCGATTGCGACACCAACGCTTGATCATTTTTCTCATGATTTAACTTTGCGTGCTAAAAACGGTAGTCTAGATCTTTGCGTAGGGCGCGATAAGGAAATTAATGAAATTTTTGAAGCCTTTGTCGGTGGACATAACGGCGTGCTTTTAGTTGGTCCAGTCGGAGTCGGTAAGAGTGCGATTGTTGGTGGCTTAGCTCAGATGATGGTTGAGGAAAATGTTCCTGATTTTCTAAAAGATAAGCGCTTAGTAGAAATAGACGTTTCGCGTTTAGTTAGCGGCGCTGATTCTTCAGTGGCTCAAGAGCGCTTGCTGAGTTCTATTAATGAGGCTAATCGTTCCGGTAATATTATTTTGTATATTGATAATATTGAAAATTTAATTGGCATTAGTGCCGGCAGTGGCGAAAGCTTAGATTTATCAGAGGTGTTAGCTGAGTCAATCAGTCGCCGGCAAATCTTTTGTATTGCTGCGGCTGCGACCGAAAATTATTCTCGTTTTATTGAAAATAAATCATTGGGGAATGCGATGACTACAGTCGGCATTAACGAACCGGATAGCAACGAAGCAATTCGTATTCTTGAGAGTCGGGTTGGTTTTTTGGAGGCAAAATATGATGTTTATATTGTTTATAGTGCTTTAGAGCAGGCGGTAAAAATGTCTTCCCGTTATTTACAGGATAAGTCTTTACCGCAAAAAGCAATTGATTTACTAGAAAAGGCGGCGATGATGGCCGCTCGCGATAGCAGAAATAATCCTGATAAGCCCTTTTGTTCACAGGAAAACGTCGCCGCTGCCATTGAAGATATGACCGGTATTCCGGCTACTAAAGTTGGTGTTGAAGAGAGTAGTAAGCTCTTAAATCTAGAAGAAGAAATCAAGAAGCGCTTAATTGGTCAGGAAGAAGCAGTTAAAGCAGTTTCTGCGAGTTTGCGACGCGCTCGGGCCGCCTTAAAGGATAGTCGTCGTCCGATTGCTAGCTTTCTATTTCTTGGTCCGACTGGTGTTGGTAAAACTGAGTTAGCAAAAGCAGTTTCACAGATATATTTCGGCAGTGAAGATTATATGATACGTCTTGATATGAGTGAATACCAACATCAAGATAGTATTAAAAAAATGATTGGTGATGTTGATGGAACTTTAGGTTATTTAACGGAAGCAGTCAGAAAGAAGCCTTTCTCGCTAATCTTGTTAGATGAAATTGAAAAAGCTGATCCTAATATTTTAAATCTATTTCTCCAGCTTTTAGACGATGGGCGCCTGACTGATGGTCAGGGTCGAACTATTAGTTTTGCTGAATCTATTATTATCGCTACTTCCAATATTGGCGCTGTTTTAATTCAGGATAAGATTCAAGAGAAGGCCAGTTTAGAAGAAATTAAGCAGGAGTTAATTGATAATCAATTGCGCGAACACATGCGGCCGGAACTAATTAATCGTTTTGATGGTATTATTGTATTCCGCCCACTCAGAGAAGAAGATGTTTTTAAGATTACTACCCTCATGCTTAAAAAAATTAAGAAGAATTTAGATGATAAGGGTATTGGTTTGCAGGCTGATAAGGATGGTGTCTTAATTTTAGCGCGCGCTGGGCATGATCCGAAATTTGGCGCTCGTCCTTTGCGGCGCTTGCTTCAAGAAAGAGTTGAGGATATTATTGCTAATAAAATTTTAGCAGGCGAGCTCAAGCGTCGCGATCAAGTTATAATTGATAAGCAGGCGGTTATTTCGATTGAGAAGGCAGAGGTTTTATAGATTTTAATATTTCAATTAAAAAAGCGCATCTTTAAATTGATGCGCCTCAATCTGTTGTTGGTCTTTAATTAAGCCATCACTCGTCTTCTGTCTAGAGCTTTTTCGGCTTTAGTTAATTCCTTTTTCCAGACTTCTAGCCTGTCTTTTCTTTGTTCATCATCTTTTTTTTGCTCTTCTTTTTCTATCTTTGTTTTTAGAGAAGAGATGTTGGTCATGATACCAACAATAGATTCTTGTGCCTTTCCGAAATCTCTGTTCATGTTAGCCTCCTTTTTTAATGTTCATTATTTTGATGTAGTTTTCCAGATATTGCTGAATATATTTTTTTAAAATATCATTTATTAAGACATAAATCAAGTGTGTCGTTTCGGGTTTATATATGGATTTTTTTATAGTTTTTGCTATTAGTTTATTTTTATCAGCCTTTCTGACAGTAGTCATGAAGAAGGTGGCTTTGTTTTTCCAGGTTGTTGATTTGCCCGGAGGACGTAAAATCCATCAGCAACCCATCCCGCTGTTAGGTGGCGTGGCCGTATTTTTGTCTTTTTTTATAGTTTTATTTTTATTTGCTAATCGTTTTCTTGCTGGGAACCTTGAGCTTAGACATTTACTTGGTTTTTTTATCGGTGGACTCATTATAATCATTGGTGGCGCTTTGGATGATAAATATAATTTATCTGCGCGCCAACAATTAATTTTTCCCTTACTAGCAGTCTTAGCCGTTATTATTGGCGGCGTAGAAATTGAAAAGATAACTAATCCTCTGGGAGGGTATATAAATTTACGAGACCTGTTTGTAGTCGGACCATTGTTAATTGCCGCCTGGCTACTGGGTATGATGTATACCACTAAATTATTAGATGGAGTTGATGGTTTAGTAAGTGGCATCGGTTTAATTGGCAGTTTGATTATTTTTTTATTTACCCTGACTACAAAATATTATCAGCCAGATATTGCTTTAGCCGCAGCCGCCTTGGTTGGGGCAGCGGGTGGTTTTTTAATTTTTAATTTTAATCCCGCTAAGATATTTTTAGGCGAAGGCGGCTCTTTGTTTTTTGGTTATGCTTTGGGAGTCTTGGCGATAATTTCTGGGGGGAAGATTGCGATTGCCTTGTTGATTATGGGTATTCCAATTTTAGATGTTGCCTGGACAATCGTGCGTCGTTTATGGCAGGGAAAAAATCCTCTCAAGTTTGCTGACAAAAAACATTTACACCATCGCCTTCTAAGTTTAGGTTTAAGTCAGCGCCAGACAGTGGCCTTTTTTTATGTAACTTCTTTTGTCTTTGGCGCGAGCGGATTATTCTTACAGAGTCGCGGTAAGTTTTTGGCTCTTACTATTTTATTAGCCTTAATGTTGGCTTTAGTTTTGTTATTACGTTATCTTGATAAGCGCCAAGAATTTAAAAAACCCTCACTTCTGCTCCATATTTGTTGTGCGCCTTGTGGTGCTTATGTCACTAAAGAATTGCTTTTACCGAAATATCGCGTCACTTGGTTTTTTTATAACCCTAATTTAGTTTCTTTGGCGGAATATAATAAAAGATTGGCACCAGTTAAGCTTTTGGCGAGAGAGTGGGGAATTAAACTTATTGCCGCGCCCTATGAACACGCGACCTGGTTAAAAAAAATTAAGGGCCGTGAAGCTGATCCTGAGAGAGGCGGTCGTTGTTTGATTTGCTATTTAGATCGTTTGCGGGAGACCGCTAGTTTGGCTGCCAAAAAAAGATTTGATTTTTTTAGCACAACACTACTAACTAGCCCATATAAAGATAAAGAGGTGATTATGAAACAGTCTGAGGATTTAGCCTCCACTAGTGGTGTAAAATTTTTAGCAGCCGAATTTTTAGCAGCTGATGTTTATCGTCGTTCACAGGATTTAGTCAAAGAGTTGGGTATTTATCGTCAGAAATTTTGTGGTTGTGAATTTTCTTGTCAGCAGGCAACTAACAATGAAAAAAAGTCGTCTTTAAAAAAACAGATTGTGAACATTGGTTTATTTTTGGGAATAATATTTGTTTTTAGTTTTAACACTGTTTCGGCTCAAGAATTAAAACCAGAAGTTGATACTGATGGCGATGGTTATAGTGATGCGGCTGAGATTGCGGCGGGTTGGTCGCCCTATAATCCTGCCTCAATTAAAATTGGCGAAAGTGATGTTGATGGTGACGGAGTAAATGATTATTTTGAATATTTATTTAAAACGAACCCTTTTGTTAAAGATACTGATGGCGATGGTTTTGATGATTTTGCTGAAATAGACAGCGCTCACGACCCTCTATCTACTTCAACACAACTATTCGCGCGCCGGATAGAAATTTATCTTAAATCTCAAAAGCTGGCCTTTTTTATTAATGGTATTAAGTGGCGAGAATTTACAACTTCTACTGGTCGCCCTGGTATGGCTACGCCCAAAGGGGAGTTTCGTGTGACCAATAAGATTAGTAAGGCTTGGTCTAAAACATATGGTTTGTGGATGCCGTTTTGGCTAGGGCTTGATCGCGGTGGGATTGGTATTCACGAATTACCAGTTTGGCCCGGAGGCTATCGTGAAGGTGAAAATCACTTAGGTAAGCCAGTTTCTCATGGCTGTATCCGTTTAGGAGTTGGGCCGGCCAAATATTTATATGAAAGAATTGATGTTGGAACCAAGGTTTATATAAAAGATTAAATAAAGGTTTTTTTGACGTGAAAATATCGGCGGCATATGGTATAATCTTGAGAGTAGATAAGATAAGAATATATGAAAAAAAGTATTTTAAAGATAGGACCGTTAGCCCTGGCCGCCATTTTTTTATTGAGTGGCTGCTCTTTTACTTTCCCTTGGGAGAAAAAGCACATTGCGCCTGAGGTAGAGCAAAATTTAGAGGGCGCTGAAATAAATATTTCAGAAACAATCACTTCTGGGGATTTAAGAAAATTTGCCAATGAAGATTCTTTGAAAAATTTTTTAGCTAACTCATTTTCCGCTGGTGGTCTTTCCGCGAGCTGGCTTTTAGCGGACAGCGATTATGGTCAGACGGATATTGGCTTAGCTGATATAGTTACTTCTGCGGGCGTCAGTGGCGCAGATATTATTAAGGCTAGTGGTGGCTATATTTACGCTATTGTTAAAAATGAAATTATTATTATTAACGTTTCTTCGGCGACTAATGCCAAGATTGAAAGTCGGATTTATCTATCTTCTCGCCCCTTAGAATTAATAGTCGCTGGTAGTCGTTTGGCTGTTTTTGGCAATGATCAAGACATTATCTCCTCTAGTCTTTACAATTCCTCTAGTAGTAAAAATAGTTATACTTTTTTTAAGGTTTTTGATGTTTCTGAAGCAGCTCAGCCGCGCGAAGTTAGAAGTTTATCTTTTGAGGGTGGCTACGTTGGTGTGCGCCTCATTGGTAATTATGCTTATTTTTTTACTGCTCAGCCAGCGGCTTATCGCAATGAAGAGCCGATTACTCCGCGCATAGTTGAGGGAGATAAGCTTATTAGTAGTCCTTGCACACTTAATAACAAGAGTTGTGCTACTTCTTCTATTTATTATTTTGATGTTTCTTATCGCAATCACACTTTTTTATCGGTTACGGCTATTAATTTAGCAAGTCGTGATGAAGCTTTGGTAAATCAAATTTATTTAATAGATCCTAATTATAATTTACATTTATCAGCGGCCGGTAATTTTTATTTAGCTCGTTATCAGGGGTTAAGTGTTTATGATCTTGAGCAGGCTATTAAACTAGATTTGGTTTTCAATAAACTAAGCCAGACAGATCAGGCGGCGGTGACACAAATCACCTCTTCTCCCGACACTCTGTTGAATTCAGCGGAAAAGCGGGTTAAGACTGCTGCTATTGTTGAAAAATATAGCTTATCGTTAAGCGAGGAGGAGAGAAATAGTCTGGGGGAAAATATTACCAAAGCGTTAGCTGATGAAGTTAAGAAGCGCGCCAATGATTTGGAAAAAACAGTGTTATATAAATTCTCTCTTAAAGCTGGGAAAATAGATTATCAGGCGCGTGGTGAGGTTTACGGTAAAATTAATAGTTCCTCTGCTTGGAACGAAAAAGAAGGAAATTTGCGTTTAGCGACGGTTAGGAATAGTTTATGGTCCTTAATGTTTGATGATGCTGGCAAGTATTATAGTAATGTCTATATTCTTGATTCTGGTCTTAGGGTGCTAGGTTCTTTGGAAAATATTATGTCCGATGCCGCCCTTTCCTCGGTTTATTTTCTTGGTAATCGTGTTTACATGTCAACAGCTGAGATTGGTGCGCCTACCTATGTTATTGGTTTAGGCGAACCAGAAAAACCAACTGTTTTAGGGGCGGTTAGAATCGCTGGTCTTACTCGTCTTTATCAGATTGATAATAAGGGAGAAAAGATTTTAGCCTTTGGCCGTGCTACAGCAAGCTCATCTCCTGAGAAGAGTAATTTGGGCCTAAAATTATCGGTGTTTGATTTTTCTGATTTAAAGAAACCGGTAGAAGTTAGTAGTTATGTTGTAGGAAATGAAAATGATGATTCGGTTGCCTTAAAAGATTACAAGGCATTGTCGGCTTATTCTGGCGCCAAGGAAATTATTGTGCCGGCCGCTTTATCAGAAAATAGTGCGTTAGTTTTTTCTGGCGCTTTAGTATTTTCTTTGGATAATGCTGGTGATTTAAAGATGGTTGAAAGATTAGACCATTCTTCGGCTGGTCGCTTCAGTCAGCTTGATTATTGGCGCAATGTTCAGTATTATGACAATTCGGTGAAGCGTAGTTTTGTTTTGGGTAATAATCTCGTTACTTTTTCTAATAAGTATCTAAAAATCAATCGTTTATCTGATTTTTCTGAAGTTACTAGTTTAACTTTAACGCCCGACGAGGCTGGGGCGCTAGCTCCAATAGAACCAGTAGAATCTAATCAAGAGCCTGCCCCGTCTGATATAGAGAGTCCCACCGAAGAACAGATATCAGATAATCAAGCGAGTACAATTACTGACGAATCCATGTTGTCAGATGATGCTCCAAACAATAATGAATCCACTGATACGGTAGCACCGGTAGAGTCTAATTAATGATTGTGTAATTATGAATATTTTTAAGCGTAGAATTTCTGTCCTTTTAGTTCCGACCGCCCTTTGGCTGTTAGGACAGATTTTTTTATTTAGGCCAAATTTATTTTTTATCTCGGTTTCCTTAGGAGTTCTTATTATGGCCTTGGCGGTTAAAGGGCTTTCTATTGGCAAACATAAGTCTGATTGGCCAATGTTTTTTTATTTTCCAGCCTTGATGTTTATTTCTGCTTCGTTATATGAAACATTGATCCCTAATCATTATTGGGTTCAAGTTCTTTTTTTACTGATGGCTTTCTTAATTTTTTCCTATTTAAAAAATTTATATTATTTCATGCGTTATGAAGCCCCGGAGAGAGCGGGGAAGATTGATTCTATTTCTTTGGCTGGCAGTGTTTTAGCTTTTTTCTTTTTGTCAGCCTCGATTTATGGTTTGCCGACTTTTTTGGGATGGTCTTTTTGGCCCCTTTTGGCAGCTTGCTCAGTCTTAATTTTTCTCCTTACCTGTCAGCCCTTTGTTATCGGTTATATTAATATAAAAACAAATTGGCCATTTTTTTTGGCGGTCAATTTAATTTTAATACAGATTTTGGCGGCCCTATATCTTCTGCCTCTACGTTTTAGCGTTTTAGGATTGCTAGCTGCCTTTGCTTTCTATCTCTCCTTATTAGTTTTACGTTCAGTTTTGCGGGGTAATTTTTCTGGTCGTTTATTGCGCTTTCCTTTAATTTCCGGCCTTGTTATTGCTGTCATTGTTTTGGTAACTGCTCGTTGGTTTTAGTTTTAATTTAAAATTTCAAATATGGAAAAACAAAAAAATCGCCTTATTCCTGTAATTTTTATTGCGATTATCTGCGGCCTGGCCGCCGGGATTACTGGGGAAATAGTAACTAGAGTCTATATCTTAAAGGATTTTTCCGTGCCTTATTTCAATAATGAAGTTGAGTTGGCAGATTTAGATTATAATCGAGCTAGCTTGATTATTAGAGATGCTAAAAAAGTAGTCGTTAATCAGGATGTAAAGATTAATGAAACCATTTCTTCGCTTCGTCCGGTATTGGTCGGAGTTTTCAAAAATATTGGCACTGATGCGCAAGCGTTAGCCGCGACGACTACTAAGTCAACCGATTTATCTTCAATTAACTCTGATTATTATCAGTTAGACCAACCGGTGATGATGGGGTTGGCGGTGACTTCTGACGGTTGGATTGCCGCTTCTTTACCACAGCCTTTAGATAAAGAATTTAATCCGGAAGATCATGTAGTTATTACCAGTGATCGAAAAATTTACAAAATAGACCAAGTCTCAGATTTCAAAGACTTGCCTGGTAATTTAATATTCTTTCATTTAGCTGGTGCTTCAAATTTATCCGTCAAAAAAATTGCTTCTCGACAAGAAATGTCTTTAGGGCAGTCAGTTATTGCGGTTAATGATTTTAATAATGTTTTGTTAACATCACTCTCCTCTTTTAAAAAGGTGGCGGCGGTTTCTAGTAGTGATTCTTTAAATGCCCGTTTTTCTTTAGCTGGGGCTATTAGCGATGACTTTAAAAATTCTTTTGTCTTTGATTTGGCCGGTAATTTAGTAGCCGTCATCGGATCGGATAAAGTAGTAATACCCGCAGTCTCTTATAGTCATTATTGGCAGAGTTTTTTCAAGAAAGGCGCCGCCTTACAGCCTTCTTTAGGAGTTAACTATATTGATCTTAGTACGGCTAAAGTTTTAGGCGTTTCTTTAGAAAAGGGCGCCTGGTTAAAGGATTCAACTACTAGCCTGGCAGTAGAAAAAGGTAGTCCAGCTGAATTAGCTGGCTTGCGTTCGGGTGATGTTATTACTTGGATAAATAATCAGGAAATCAATGCCGCTAATGATTTATCCGACATTATCGCTTCGTTTAATCCGGATGATTCTATTACTGTAGTTTATTTTCGCGACGGAGAAGAAAAAACAGTTAGCGTAAAATTAGGTAGTAAATAAATTCAAGTTAAAATAATGATATGAAGATACAAAGTATTAGCAATCTTAAAGATTTTATTGGTAAAAAAATATTATTGCGCGTTGATTTTAACGTGCCGATGGAAGCTGGAAAAATAAAAGATGATTATAAGATTGTCGCTGGTTTAGAAACTGTTAAATTTTTAACTGCTCAAGGAGCTAGTGTAATAATATTAACGCACTTAGGAGATCCGGGCGGCAAAACTAAATTAGAGTTATCAACGGCGCCTCTGGCCTTACGTTTAAAAAAATTATTACAACAGCCAGTTAAGTTTGTGGCGGATATTTCCGGCGCGCTAGCTGTTAAATCGGTGGCGAAAATGAAGCCGGGGGAAATTATTTTTTTAGAGAATGTCCGTTTTGAGGCGGGTGAAATTAAAGATGATAAAAAGTTTGCGAAAAGTTTAGCTGCCTTGGCCGATATCTATGTTAATGATGCGTTTGCCGTTTCTCATCGGGCCCAGGCCTCAGTTTTTGCCATTAAATCTTATCTACCAGCTTATGCCGGCTTATTGCTAGAAAAAGAAGTGCAAGCTTTGCAGCAAGCACTTAAGCCCAAAAAGCCATTAGTGGCTGTGATGGGTGGGGCAAAAATAAGCACTAAGGCCCCAATTATCAAAAGTCTTTATCCAGCGGCTAATAAAATTTTATTGGGTGGTGGTTTAGCAAATAGTTTTTTGAAATATCAAGGCTATGAAATTGGCCGGTCTTTGTATGATCAAGATAGCTTAAAGGTAATTAAGCGTCTGCTTGCCGGTAAAAAGAATGATAAGAAAATTATTTTACCTTTGGATGTGGTTGTAAAAATTAGCACTGGTAAAGTTAAGGCTAAAGCAATTGCGGAAGTCGGTAAACAGGATGCTATTTTAGATATTGGACCAAGAACTGTTGAGTTGTATGCGCGTTTAATTAAGTCGGCTAAGACTATAATTTGGAATGGTCCGATGGGCAAGTTTGAGGAGGCACGTTTTCGCAGTGGCACTTTAGCTATTGCGCGCGTGGTCGCTTCTCATTCTTCAGGCAGAGCCTATGGTTTGGCGGGTGGCGGCGAAACCGTTGAAGCTTTAAAGATGAGCGGTATGATGGAGTATGTTGATTGGGTCTCTACGGCTGGTGGCGCTATGCTTTCTTATTTAGGGAAAGATAAGATGCCGGGATTAACGAAAATAATTTCTTAAAACATATGCCGAAAGCTAAGCCGATAATTAAAAAAATCGACGCCCGTGAAATCTTAGATTCTCGCGGTTGGCCGACTTTAGAAGCAGTAGTTTTTTTAGAGGATGGCTTAACGGCAAAGGCTAGTGTGCCTAGTGGCGCCTCAGTTGGCTCTCATGAGGCTCAAGAAGCGCGCGATGGCGATCATCGGCGCTATCAAGGCCGTGGAGTTTTGCGGGCAGCTAGCAAAATCAGAGAGATTGTTTCCGCAGCCTTAGTGGGGAAGGATGTGCGCAGTCAGCAGGAAATAGATCGTTTACTGATTGAACTTGATGGGACGGAGAAAAAAACTAATTTAGGCGCTAATGCTATTTTGGCTGTTTCTTTGGCTTGTGCTCGCGCGGCCGCTAAAAGCGAGGGGCAAGAACTTTTTGTTTATTTACAAAAAACTTTTTCTTTAAACGAACCGAAAATTCCCGTTCCTTTATTTAATGTTTTTAACGGAGGCAAACACGCCGATACTAATTTAGATTTTCAAGAATTTTTAGTGATACCAAAAAAACAAACAGCTGCAGAAATGATTAGGGAGGGAGCGGAAATTTTTCACGCTCTAGGAACTGAGCTTAAGCAAGCGGGCTATGATACTGATGTTGGTGCAGAGGGAGGTTATGCTCCTGATTTAAGTTCCAGTATTGAGGCTTTAGAGCTTATTATCGCCGGAGCCTTGCGTGCTGGATATGAGCCTGGCAAGGATTTTCGCCTGGGAATTGATGTCGGTTCATCAGTTTTATTTGAAACTGTCTCACAGCGTTATGTTTTCCCGCTAGACAATGCCTTGTTTACCGCCGACAATTTGCGCGGTTTATATGAATCTTGGTTAGGTCGTTATCCAATTTCTTATCTTGAAGACGGATTATCAGAAGACGATTGGGCTGGCTGGCGCGCCTTAACCTCAGAGTTGGGCCAAAAAATTATGATAGTTGGCGACGACTTGTTTGCTACTGATATTCAGCGTCTTAGTCAGGGAATCAAAGAAAAGGCTGCTAATTCTATTATTATTAAGCCAAATCAGGTCGGCACCTTGACTGAAACTGTAGATTGTGTAAAATTAGCCGATAAACATAATTATCAAACTATTGTTTCTCATCGTAGTGGTGAGACAAATGATGATTTTATTGTTGATTTAGCAGTAGCGGTCGGTGCTAATTATTTAAAAGCCGGCTCCTTGTCGCGCGGAGAAAGATTAGCCAAGTATAATCGTTTATTGGAAATTGAAGATATTATTAAAGGCAATGGAAAACAATCCTGAAGAAGATAGTATAAATATTACTAGCCGACCCAAGCCGGTTTTTCTGCTTTTACTTGATGGCTGGGGAGTGGCAGCAAAGAGCGAGGCTAATGCTATTAGTTTGGCAAAGACTCCTAATTTTTTAAAATTATTTAGAGAGTATCCCGCGGGAGCGCTACTCCCGGCGACGGGGGATTTAAATGCTCGTTACTTTTCTTTAGGTGCCGGGAAGGATGTTGCTAATGAGGAAGAGATGATTCCGGCCGCAGGCGTGCTCGCCTCTGATTTAACCGCTTCTATTGCTGCCGCTGGTTTAAGACAATTAAAAATTTTTGATAGTGAGCGCTTAGCGGCTTTAACCTATTTTTTTAATGGACGGCGCGAAGAAAGAGTCGCTGGAGAAGATTGGTTAGCCATTTCTGCGTCTAGCCCGGGAAAAGCCTTTGATAGTTATTTAGGTTTGCAACGTACTATGCGTGAGAGCCATAAAGCTATTAAAAGCGGACAGTATGATTTTATTATGGCGGCTTGTTCGATTCTAGATAGTGCTGCGAGTACGGGTGACTTGTCGGAAGCGATTAAAGCGATGGAGGCGCTTGATAAAGTGATTAAGCGATTGGCGGCCAGCGTTTTAAATAATGGCGGCATTTTACTTATTGCTTCTGTTCACGGAAATGCTGAGAAGATGAGGGATTTAGTTACTGATTTGCCAGATAAACATACCACTAGTAACCCAGTGCCATTTGCTATTTTTGGTCATGATTTTAAAGGTAAAACAATTGGCCTTAAAGATGCTCCTGATGGCGACTTGAGTCTTTCGGAAATTTCCGGCAGCTTGGCAGATGTAACACCGACAATTTTAGATTTACTAGAAATTGAAAATAGTAATAATACCTTTGAGGGTCAAAGTTTGGCAATTTAAATAATTTTGCCTTTTTAACCCCTTTTTGTTCCTGAACCTTAACAACTAAAAATATACGATATGAAAAATAAAATTGAAATTACCGCTCGGGAAAGAGAAATTCTTTCTATCATTAACAATCGTTTAAATTTTGGTCTATCGGCTCAAAATCAGGAAACTGATGATGGTATCTATGAAATTCTAGCGATTGCCTGGGACACGCCCAAGGAAACTCTACATGACATGGGTATTGGCAAGTTTAAAATTGCCCTGATGTACTCTCGTTTATTGGGCGTTCGGGGATTTTTATCCCAGTGTCGGCCTAGTATGGAAAGAGGTCTAGATTTTTCTTACATGTTTTAACAGGCGCTGCCTGTTAAAAAGCCCCTCAGTGCAAAAATACTGAGGGGTTTTTATTTTGAATCATTTTTAAAATAGTAGGTGTCCTATTACGCTAGTGCTAATACCAATAATAGCGCCGATGATTACTTGCAGAGGGGTGTGTCCAATTTTTTCTAATTGCTTGGGATAGTGGTTGTCTAGGTAATCATCATCTTTCAAGTCTTTCACTAAGACATTAATTGTTTTGCCGTGCTGACCAAGGTAATTGCGCAAGCCAATAGCATCAACGATTACAATAGTAGCGAAGACGAAAGCGGCAGCAAAAATAGGAGAGTCAAGGCCCTGTCTTAAGCCAATTATTGTGGTAACCGAAGTAACAACTGAAGTGTGACCACTAGGCATATCCGAATAGGCAAAGATATCGTGCCAAGTTATTTTTCGCTTGAAAGAGCGTATAATAACTTTCATCCCCTGGGCAATAGTAAAGGCGATAATAGGGGAAATGATAAAGATGTACATATAGTTTATTTGAGACTAACTATCTCAATTTAAATATCGAGATTAGTCACTTTTTTGGCATGCGTTTGGATGAAATTTTTACGCGGAGCAACATTATCACCCATTAACATATCAAAAATTTGATCAGCTTTAGCAGCATCTTCAACGGTTACTTGTTTTACAATGCGGGTAGCCGGATTCATAGTTGTTTCCCAAAGTTGTTCTGGATTCATTTCTCCTAAACCTTTGTAGCGCTGAATGCCTATCTTAAAGCCTTTCTTGGTTTCTTCGGTTTTCTTTTCCGCTTCAGTTTCCGGGATTTCAATTTCGTTATTTTCACCATCTTCATTTTCCTCGCCAATTTCTACTGCTTCCTCGGCGTGACCGCCGAGCTCGGCGATTATTCTTTCTTTCTCTTCATCGCTGTAGGCATATTTTACGGCTGCCCCTTTTTTAATTTGGTAAAGTGGTGGCTGAGCGATATAAATATGTCCGCCGGTAATTAAACTGCTGAAGTGGCGGAAAAAAAGAGTTAATAATAAGGTTCTAATATGAGCACCATCAACGTCAGCATCGGTCATGATAATGATACGGTGGTATCTTAGCCTGCTTAAATCAAATTGTTCATCAATATTTGTGCCCAGAGCAATAACTAAATTTTTAATTTCGTTATTAGCTAGCATTTTATCAAGACGTGCTCTTTCAACATTTAAGATTTTACCGCGCAAGGGCAGGATAGCTTGGAATTTGCGGTTACGGCGCTGTTTAGCACTGCCGCCAGCGGAATCACCCTCAACGATATAGATCTCACATTCTTCGGTATGACGGCTGGAACAGTCAGCCAGCTTACCAGGCAGGGTCATGCCTTCTAAGGCTCCTTTTCTTAAGATAGTCGCGCGCGCCGTTCTGGCGGCGAGACGAGCCTGAGAGGAGAGAATACATTTACCGACAATTGCTTCTGCTTCTTTTGGATGTTCTTCTAAGAAGGTGTTAAAAGCTTCGCCAAAAATACTCTCAACGTAACCTTTCATTTCAGCGTTGCCGAGTTTACCTTTAGTCTGTCCTTCAAATTGGGGGTCGCCTAACTTAACGCTAATAATGGCAGTTAAACCTTCGCGAACATCCTCGCCGGTTAGATTCTCCTGTTTTTCTTTAATAATATTCTTATTACGCGCGTAGTTATTTAACGTTCTTGTTAAAGCGGTTTTAAAGCCAACCAAATGCGTTCCACCTTCTGGGTTATGGATATTATTCGCAAAACAGAGAGTTGTTTCGTTATATTCATCATTATATTGAAGAGCAACTTCTACTCGTGCACCATTGATTTCTTTATCAATATAAAAAATAGTATCATTTTTAACTGATTTATTGCGGTGTAGCGATTTGATATAAGATTTTACGCCACCTTCAAAATGGAATTTGTATTTTTTTTCACGATGACCGGGACGTTGGTCAAAAACACTTAAGGTAATTCCTTTAGTTAAATAAGATTGCTGGCGTAAGCGGTCAAGAATTTTACCCCAACTGAATTCTAGTTCAGTAAAAATAGTCGCGTCCGGTTTAAAGGTTATAATGGTTCCGGTTTTTTTAGTCGTACCAACAGCCTTGGCTGGTTTTAGTGGTTTACCAATTTTATATTCTTGTTCCCAGACCTTGCCTTCACGATGAATTTCGGCTTTTAAGTATTCACTTAAAGCGTTAACCACAGAAACACCGACGCCATGTAAGCCGCCAGATACTTTATAGCCGCCGCCGCCGAACTTGCCACCAGCGTGCAACTTAGTTAAAACTGTTTCTAGGGCGGACACGCCAGTGACTTTGTGTTTTTCTACTGGAATACCGCGACCATTATCTTCAACGCTAACCATGCCATCTTTTAATAAATAGACGGAAATAGTATCAGCGTAGCCAGCCATAGCTTCATCAATCGAATTGTCAACTACTTCCCAAATTAAATGGTGTAGGCCGGCGGCTGAAGTTGATCCAATATACATGCCCGGTCTTTTGCGAACCGGGTCTAGACCCTCTAGGACGGAAATTTGATCAGCACCGTAGCTTGAGGTTTTCTTGTTGTCATCTTTACTCATAAAAAAACAAAATTCCTGCTGTTCAGGGTATTTTTTATAATTATCTTAGCCTAATATGTTTAGTAACTAATTGCTTACTAACTACCTATATTTTAGCAGTAAAACAAAGGGAAAGCAAGGCCTTAATATTGACTTTTTATTTGTTTGGTGTTATTATTGGTTGAATTGTTAAAATTGTACATTAACCAAAAAATAAATAGAAAAATGACGAAAAATCAAACTTTGGTCCCAGTTACAGAAATCGTATTGTCTTCTAGTAGGCGTATTGAATTGGTCACTGAAAGAAAGCTGAAAAAAATGGTAAAAATTGCAGCGATTGAGGATGGTTTTAAACACCGCTTTCAAAGTTTTAACAAAGATTTATTACCAAAGAGAGTGGTTTGCGGCTATGATTTAAAGCAAGAAGAAACAGATTTGTCAGTGATGAATATCATTGGTCCCAGGTTCTTAACCAGGATGGCAGATTTGTGGAGCATGCTGTTACGGCAGCCAAATGGCGAATCCGGTGAGCTCTTAACTAATGGCATGGCAAACGTCTTTTACGTTTTTGACGGTAAAGAAGTCTGCGCTGTTATTCTGTATTGGACTCGGTCCGGTTGGCATCTGGATGCTTGCGCCACAGAAGATAAAAACCAATGGATTGTTGGTAGTAGGATATTTGTTTACAAAAATCAATGTGCCTAGCCAGTCTGTCTAGTTAGTTTGCCCGGAGAGGTTTGTTACTCCGGGCTTTTTTTTATAGAAAAATAATGTTATTATCATATATATGGCAAAAATATTAGTAACCGGCGGTGCCGGTTTTATCGGCTCAACCTTGGTTGATAAATTAATCGCGGGCGGAGATGAAGTTGTTGTTCTTGATAACTTATCTTCTGGGCGCCAGGATTATATCAATTCCAAGGCCAAGCTTTATCAAGAAGATATCCGTTCTAAAAAGATTGCGGAAATATTTGCGCAGGAAAAGTTTGATGTAGTTTATCATTTGGCTGCACAGATTGACGTGCGCGTTTCTGTGGCTGACCCCTGGCTAGACAACGAAATTAATGTCGCTGGTGGGCTTAATATTTTAGAAAATTGTCGCACGCACCAAGTTCAGAAAATTATTTTTTCTTCAACCGGTGGAGCGATTTATGGCGAATCAGAAGAAATTCCAACCACGGAGTATGCTCCGGCTTATCCTTTATCGCCTTATGGTATAAATAAGTTAGCCTTTGAGAAATATCTAAATTACTATTATCAGGTTCATGGTTTAAATTATACGATTTTACGTTTTGCTAATGTTTATGGGCCGCGTCAGTTTAAGGGCGGCGAAGCAGGCGTCATCGCTATTTTTGTTGATAATGCGGTCAAGGGTTTGGAAAGTAAGCAGTTTGGCGATGGTCAGCAGACGCGCGATTTCGTTTTTGTTGATGATGTTGTTGCTGCGCTTTATAAAGCTAAAAGTATTGATTGTCGCGGCGAAGTTAATATTAGTTTAGGTAAAGAAATAAGTTTATTAGACGTTCGCGAGAAGATAGAGTTAGCCCTTGGACAGCCAATTAAAGTCAAAGAAGAGCCAGCTAAAGCGGGCGAACAGAGACGCAGTTGTTTAAGTAGACAGCGCGCTAAAGATGTCTTGGACTGGGAGCCTCTTGTTGACTTAGAAGAGGGCATACAGCGAACAATTGCTTGGGCTAAGAAAAATTTGGAGATAGTATAGACGCACACAAAAATATGAAAAAAATTATTGTCGCTAATTGGAAAATGCAGATTGGTCCTAGTCAGGGATTGATTTTAGCTAAAGAATATAAGCGTCTTTTAAAAAACGTAAAGAATGAATTAGTTGCTTGTCCTGATTTTCTGGCTTTGCCAGGTATTGCTAAAATTTTTTCTCAAACTAAAATTGCTCTCGGGGCTCAGGATTGTGCCCCAGCTAGCCGAGGTGCTTTAACTGGAGAAGTGGCTGCTATTGACTTGTCTAGCCTTGGTGCACGCTATGTCATTATTGGTCATAGTGAGAGAAGATTAGTCATGGGGGAGGGTAATGATTTGATTCGTTTAAAGATTGAGGTGGCTTTAAAAGAAAAATTAATACCAATTATTTGTGTTGGTGAGAGTTTGCCGGACAAAGAAGCGGGCAAGGCTAAAGAAATTTTAGCGGCTCAGCTTAAGTCGGCGATTAAGGGCTTAAATTTAAAAAAAGCCAATGATATTATTATCGCTTATGAGCCAATTTGGGCAATCGGCACAGGTGAGCCGATAATTCCGGTTGAGGCAGAAAACATTCACCGTTTCTTAAAAGCACAGTCTGCTAAGCTTATTGGTCAGATTCCACGCGTTATTTATGGTGGCAGTGTTAATGTTGATAATGCCGCCAATTTTTTAAAGCAAGCCAATGTTGATGGTCTTTTGGTTGGTGGCGCGAGTTTAGATGCTGCCAAATTTTATAATATTTGTAGCTAAATAAAATCATGCTTACCATTATCTCTTTAATCCTTGTTACGATAGCTATTCTAGTAGTAGCTGCTATTATTATTAAGAAATTCCCATCTTTGGCAATTCTTGATGTAAATAATATGACAAGTGAGAAAGAGGCCAAATTTAAATCAACTATCATGAAGGCGAGAGTGGATCGTGACTTAGCTAAGTTAAGCGGTCTTTTCGGTCGCGTGTTTTTGAAAATGGGCGGCTGGCTTTCTAAGGTGTTGCAGTCTTCTCAGGATAATTTAAAAAAAGTTAAGATGCATTATAAAGCTAATGAAAAATTGCCTATTACTGAAAAAGAGAAGAGAATTAAAGAATTGCTCAGTAGCTCTGAAGAATTGGTTAAGGCGGAGGAATTTGAGGAGGCTGAGGATAAGCTACTAGAAGCAATTAGTCTTGATCAAAAAAATGTTTGGGCTTTTTTTGAGCTGGGGGGAGTTTATGAAGAATTAAAAAAATATCCGGAAGCACGACAGACTTATGAGTACGCCTTAAAACTTTCTAGACAGCAAGCCCGTACCCGTGACGGAGAAGAGCCGGTGCTTAATCCTCAAGAGATTTACTTTGCCTTAGCTTGGCTTGAGAAAGATTCTGGTAATTTTGCTGCTGCTTTTGATAATGTTCAAGAGGCTTTAGAGTTTGAACCGAGTAGTCCGCGTTATCTTGATTTAATTTTGGATTTGAGTATAATAAGGAAAGATAAGGCGTCGGCCATGAAGTATTTTGAGCGTTTAGCCGAGTCTAATCCAGAAAATAATAAGTTGGCAGAAATAAGAGAGGAAATTATGGCCTTGGAGGATGCTCCTAGTCAGGAATAGTTTACTACCTATTTTGTATAGTCTGCTTAGTCGCCGTTGTAGCTCAGCTGGTAGAGCATCTCCATGGTAAGGAGAAGGTCACC
>CAZAAD010000009.1:20580-28134 GCA_964483295.1 uncultured Gammaproteobacteria bacterium | reverse complement strand
CACATTCTGGATAAGAACTAATTGTTCCGTTGGTAATTGAACTTGGATTGCAAGTAGGTATTTTAAAATAACAAATAGCATCTCCTGAAGATTCTGCGCCAGATATATTTTGATGATGCAAAACAGCAGATAGTGATGTTGGGTAAGAGCCAGAAATAGTATATTGATTAGACCAGGACCCGCCCATATCATCTTTATTATTATCTCCGCCATAAGAAAAAACAAAAGTCCCCGGAGAATCCTTTGAAGAACTATCGGCTAAAGATGTATTAACAAAAATTGCTACATCATATTGACTTGGTTGACCAGGAAAAGCACTGGCAGACCAATTACCAGATAAAGTCCAAACATTTCCATTAACTGAAACGTCCCCACAAGAAACTGTTAAAACTCTTGGCGCGTCTGCCCCCACCTCCTTAACAACAAAAAACACGCCTAGGTATGACATGTTTACGACTAACATTAACATTATGGAAAGATAAAGTGAGCGCCAGAGGCTGTGCAATTTTTTGCTCGCTGTTGGAGCATATCATTTTTTAAACATATGTTTAAAATTAATTAAAAATCTTCTAATTAAAATATATATAAAAATTTAATTTATTTTCAAAAGTATATATATTTTATGTCTAATATCTCAAAACGTCAATGGAAATAAAACAAAAAAACTAAATTGTCAAATGATAAATTTAAACAAAAAAATGTCATAAAAAAAGAACTCCCCTGCCTAAAAGAGAGTTCTTTTTTTGAGATTGTCTGCCAAATCTTAATAAAACTTATTCATCGCAGTGCCCTGGACCAATCGTTCCTTCATTATAACTAGCTAAAATACTAGCTAAACTTAGGAAGTTTTTGCGTACCGCATTATTACCCTTCATAGCTCCAACTTGAGCTGGAGTATATTTGGTAAATAAAGTAACGGCATCGCTCATAGCCGAGGAAATCTCAGCTGGAACACTGGCTCCGTTTTCTTCATTAAGCCAAGCGGCTATATACTGATGAGCAAGCTGGTAATAGGCATTACCGCCCTTAGGACTTGTCCACAGGACCTGGTAATAACTCTGGCCGCTTAGATAGAAAGTATCATCCTCCATTCCGTTCCAAGTCTCGTCATAAGGCGCGGGACCGAAATCAGAATGTGTCTTCCAATAACCTTGAGTCAAAGTACAGCTATCATCAGCTACTTCAATCGTAATCAAATGATTATCCGTTGAAGTTGAGCTTGTGTCTCCTGGAACAACGATGGCAACATTCTCAAAGACATGATTGCCTGTCGGATATGGACCAATTAACCAAGAGTAGTCAAACTCGTAAGGTGTAGTAGTCGCGACTAAAGTTCCGCCTCCCAAAACACCATAATGATCATCGCTAACATCGGCCATCTCATCAATTTCTATGGTTGGTTCACTGAAAACAACTGGTTTTTCAACCATGTTTCCCGGAATCATACCTGAAGTCATTACCATGGCAGTATTAGTAGCCATCATGCCATTATCTAAAGAATCAGAATAAGTACATTCTAACTCCGTTAATGGGTCTAAGACATAAGGAAATGCTACCGGACAGACAACATTAGCTGTGCTTGTACCAATAGCATCTTCTACGCTAGTAATTGTGGCAGCAATGATATTAGGATTATGGATACTAATAGTTCCCGTTGCCATCCAGTTACTATCAACGGGCATAGCCGAAACCATCACTTCATAATTTACTAAATACTGCTCATCATCTGCTAGAAGTAAATTAGTAGTCGTTGAAGTCTTATCAATATCCCATTCCCAAGTTCTAGTAAAAGAGGTGTTAACCGTCTTATCAATATGCAAGGGATTAATGATTGGTCCAGCCGTCATATCACCGAAAGTATAGGCATAAGGCGCATCGTCCTTATACATATCATAGAATACTGACATACTACCATCGGTCTTATCAATTACCACTATCTGGTCAGAGTTAGTATCAGAACCAACTAAATCACCGCCGCCATTATTTCTAATCGCTAAACCGGTGAAGAAATTACCTGTACCCAAACCAAGATAGGTTGCTTGTAAAGGTAAAGTAGATGGATCACTAACTATATATAAACCCTTAGGCGCCCCAGTCTTAGCAGCATTAGTCCAGATATACATCGCACCGTCAGTAGCAAAGACTAAATCTGCTCCACTTAAGTCTAAATAGTTAGCACCATTAAAGACCATGCCCTGAGAGACGGCCACGGCCGTTGCGGTATCAACTGTATAAACTTCGTTAGTGCTTTGACTAGCCGCATATAAAGTTCCATCAGGAGCTGTCGCTGCTAAAACTATTTCAGCAATAGCTGGTTCGGCTACTTCTTTAACTACATCAATTTCATCATAAGTGCCATCAGATACAGTAATAGTAGCTAACTTACTCGTTGTCTTATCAATTGCATAAAGCGTTGCCCCGTCTTCTGAGGCAGCTAAAGCATCAACTTGGTCAAAAGGAATTGGGCTACCAGTTATTTCAATTAAATTGGCGCGCGTAGAGGTTGCATCCAGGTCAACCCGATATATCATGGTTATCCCATCGTTAGTAACCATACTATCGGAAAGATAAAGGATTTCCGTACCCGGAGGAGGCGCAATCGCTTGGGCTGGCAAAGACATGCCCAAGGCCGACAAGAAGAAGCCTGAAGCCATAGCGATAGCAACAAAAATATGTAAAGTCTTCTTCATATATTTTAAAGCTAAGTAAATAAAATTAATAAATATATTAACTTCTCCTGATTAGCCCATCGACCTTGGGGCAGGAGGCTTATTTTTTTAAAAGTTCTAGCGAAACAGATGAGAATATAGCCGTGGTCGTATAAAAAGAATTACAAAGGTATTATCATATTCAACCGCGCCGGCTGCCTCTTGGATGGTACTAACAGCTAAAAGTAACCATCATGGCAGGAAAGATAGAGGCTTGCTTGCTCGTATCGTCCTGATGATGGTAGCGAGCTGCGGCCCTTTCCAAAGAGGCGGCCTAGGCATCTTGGAGCAATTTATTGTAGCATATTTTTAAAAAGCTGCCAAGGATAAAACCAGGAAAAGTTAAAATATAAAAAGCCCGAAAAACATCGGGCTTAATATTAAAATAATATTAGGTTAATTTCTAACGGCCGGCCAAAAAAATATTAGTGGCGACAAAAAGCACATAAACAAACAGCAAAACCGCACCCTCAAGCCGACTTAACCGTTTATCACTGTGAGCAAAGATTATAAAAAGAATAATAATTAAAGAAATAAAAAAAGCGAGCGCGTAATAAACTGGGCCAATGGTAAATACAATAGGATGTAAAACTGCTAAGATGCCAAGCACTAAAATATTAGTAAAAGCCGAGCTAACTAAATGACTGAGTGATAAATCTGAAGCCTTGCGCCGCCAAGAGGTAAAGGTAATTGTTATCTCAGGCAAATTAGTACCGATAGAAAATAATAAGATACCAATCAAGAGCTTACTTATTTCTACTTTTTCTAATAAAAGCATCGTTAATTCAATAATCCAATGAGAAGTTAAAATAACCAAAATCAAACAACCTAAAGCAATCAGTAAAGATTTACCCGCCTTCCCTTTATCAACCATCGCTATACCACCATCAAGCGGCGAGCGATTAAGTCTATATAAATAAAAAATTAAACCAAGGTAAAGAAGAATCATCATAACGCCATCAAAGGTTCCGAATTTGCCATCAATACCAAAAATAAAAGGCGATAAAATAATTAAAGAAGACGGTAAAAGTGATTTTAAATTATGGTCAGTTTTAATACTACGGTTGAGCATTAAGCTAGTGCCAAGAATTAAACCAAACACAACCACAATTCCGCCCATAATATTACCAACGGATAAAGTCGCGGCTTTTTCTAAAGTGGCATTAATTCCTACCGAAAATTCGGGTAAAGTCGTGACTATCCCCAAAAGAATACCGAGGGTAAACAGCTTCATGCGCAAAGCTAAAGCAACACTACGAATATGAGTCACCGCTAAATCAGCGGCAAAACCTAACACCCCAAATAAAGTTAGCAGTAACGCCAGGTTTAATAAAAGAGACATAAATTAATTAAGCAGTTAAACTCACTAATTCATTACCCCAAGCTGCTGCTCGCTCTACTTCCCCTTCTTGAAACGAACCCTGCTTGTCGGTAACGATAAAACCTTGCGGCGAAGCAATCTTACGGCCACCGCGCTCTTCTAAAATTTTTAACATCTTCGGTGCCGCATAGCCGATGGCCCTCATTAGCAGACGTAAGGGTAGCTTCTGTTCCGCCTCTAAAAAGCGGGTATCAAAAGCCGCTACCCGCTTACCCGCTAAAGCATTAGCCGGGATGCGTTCTAAAAATTCCTGCATGGCTTGCTTTGGTCGGCCACCATGTGTTGGTGAACCAAAAATAATTAAATCGGCCGGAATAATCCGGTCAACTTCAATTTCGGAAACATCAAGTGCTTCCGCTAAGCCCTCGGGCATACTCTTGGCAATCGTCTTAGCAATTACCTTAGTATTGCCGTACAAGGAGTCATAGATGATGATAGTTTTCATATTACTTTAATTATATCATAAGAAAATAAAAAAACCCGCAAAATTGCTTTTGCGGGTCGCACTGAGATTTGTATCCTCTCTTTCTTTTATCGCCTATTTCCCAGCGCTAACGGTATAACTGTGGCCAATCTGATGGCCGTTGCTGCAGACATCTTCTTCAAAAAACGTCCCGCAAAGACTGCAGCGGTTGCCAAAGGCCTGACATTTTACCATTTTAACTTTGTTTGTGCTTTTTCTTTTTTTTCCTACTGTTGCCATGATACTGGTATTTAGTTAGACATATTTTCAAATAACTAAAGATATTATAACATAATAGAAAATAATTGTCAATATATAAAAAAGCCCCTCAGAAAATAAGGGACTTTACTGACTTTTTTTTGTTTAAAATCAGTCAAAATTTTGAAAAATTAAAGACACTGGCCCAGATTTGGCTAAATGCTTTCCCAATCCCTCATGATTACTCATAATAACGGCTTGTGGCAAATCCATAGACTCTTTTTCCGCCTTATCAACTGCCTCCATCAGCAAAGCGGCCAAACAATTACGACTGCCCAAAATACCCTGATTGCTGAGTAGGGCATCTGCTAAAAGCGAATAAAAATCCGGAGCATGTTTATTATTAGAAACAAAATCTCCGACAGTAAAAAACAACTCTTTGCCCACACACTTATTAGCGACACAAGGGAGATTATAACAAGCGTTATAAATAAACTTGGCAACTTCCCCGGCATCAAAAGACAATAAACGATCGCCATAAGCACCTGGTGTTCCAGAAAATTTAATTTCCTGAGAATTTAAGCGCTGAAAAGAACCATTCGCTAAAAAGAATGGCGAATAGAGAGTTTCTTGAAAATGGTCCCTCTCATAGTTAACTTCTATCGGCAACCAACCATCATTTCTAAAATGACGATAGGCAATATCAGAAAAACTTTTCGCCCCTTTTAAACTTATTAAATCCGCAGTCACCACTATGCCAGCCCGATGAAAACGAAGAGCTAAAACGAAATGTCCTTGGGCGCCAATATTTTCCAAGTCTTCCAAAAAGGTTCGACAGAGAAAATAAGCCGGATTGTGCGGATCGTAGTCATCAAGAACTACTAGAGCGCAGGCCGCGCTCGTACCATAATGATTTTTAAATCTCACGGCTTGCGGGAAAGAATTAATAAGCCTGACATCTAAAAAATCAGAACCATACTTTTCAGTAAAAAAATCTAATCTTGCTGTGCTTTTCATGTTCTTTTTTGTTTTTAATGTGCAACGATATTCAACGCCCTCAGCTTATAAGAAACAGCAATTTTTGTCAATATTAGACAAATCTGTTATAATAAAAAACTAATTACATTTTATATTTTATGTCCAAATATTTGATTGTCTATGCCCATCCTAGCCATGATGGCCACAATGGTTATCTTTTAAAGAAGCTATCTGAAAAATTAAAAACTAAAGGAATTGATTTTGAAATTTTAGATTTATACCAACAAGGCTGTGACCCGATTCTAAAAGATAATGAATTATATTCAGCTGGCCGACGCGATGTTGCCGAGGAAACTAAAATCATGCAAGCTAAAGTCAAAGAGGCTGAGCGCCTTATCTTTATCTATCCAACTTGGTGGCAAAATATGCCAGCTATTCTCAAGGGTTTTTTTGATAGAGTTTTTGTCAGCGGCTTTGCCTTTGTCTATAAAAATAGCATCCCTTTCGGTTTACTAAAAAACAAACGCGCCGCGGTTTTTACCACGACTAGTGGTCCGGCTTTTTTCTTTTATTTAATCAGAAGGTCCTCCTTACGCCTAGTTACTCGCTATATTTTGCTCTTTTGTGGCATTAGAAGTAAGGGCTTCTTTTTAGCTAATGCTCGGAAACTTGAAAATAATAAAGCAAAACTAGATGGAGTAGCGATAAGTATTATGAACTATTTAACATAAAGGAGGCTGCCAACTTTGGCCATATATTTGACAAAAATCAGAATTGATGCTATAATATATTGTTAATATAGAACATTTACAACCTAAAAAAATAAATCATGACAGAAGAATTATCTTTTAACATTTTAACGTATTTAATCGCTAATATTAGCGTGTTAAATCAAGACACTGAAAAAATTTGGAAAGACGCTTTAGAAGACGACCTGCTCGCATTACAGAAAAAAAAGGATTCGACTGACCCTGCGACTACTGCCGTCAAAGACAACCACTTCTACCTGGAAATTGCTCAAATGAGAACAGAAACGCTATTACGGGAAAAATACTCCCAGTTAATAGAAAAACAAAACCAGGAAATTGACGAAGTCTTTGCCGAACAGCCTCGCCCCAAGGCGAAAGAAATTATCAATCGGGTACACGTTATCCAAGGAAAATATATCAGCGTGCGCGTTGGTTTATATTTAATGATTGAAATGATTTACCGCTTCAAGCCGGCTGCTTGAAAAACAAAAAACAAACTTATGAAATCCAAAAGGAGCGCCTTAAACGCTCCTTTTTTCTTTACCAATTTCTAAATTAAAACCAGTTAATACTTATAGCAGTGCGCATTATAGGCACTCTCTAGGAAACTAACACAATCACCCTGGTTTCTAAAATTATAATGCAGCAATTTTTCCGCATACTTCCAGCCACCTTTCATGCAATCTTCTTTTTCATAAGGGCGGATGCATAAATCAACTGGAGCTGTGCAGGTTTCAGATAAAGCTTCTGGGGTTCCCCCTTCGCAACCGACAGGAAAAGAAGCCTCAATGGTTCTAGTTCTTGTCCCGCCCACACAAGCACCCCAATCTGAATACGTCCAAGCCGTACAAGTTTCGGCAACAGGTGATTGAATAGTTATACGATGCACATCCTCCCCCATATTCGCACCATCAAAAGCCTGAAAAGAAATAATATAATCACCGGAGGCAATATTATCAGCCGCCGTATTCCAATCAACAGAAATACCGGCCCGACAAGTATCAGCATTAAATTGCTCCACAGCCCTTACTACTGCTCCTCCGGCTCCCCCGCCATCTCTTGAGCTGCTCACCCCGT
>CAZAAD010000009.1:0-20570 GCA_964483295.1 uncultured Gammaproteobacteria bacterium | reverse complement strand
TAATGGCGGATTTAATGGTTAATTCGCAACGAGTTAATTCTAGGTCCGTTGCTTTAGCTGAGATAGTCACTGGCCCAGACCAAGTGGAATTATCAGCTGGATTTAAAATTTCCGCTGTAGGAACAGTCTGATCCTTAACCACAAATTCTCTCGTTAAAAAAATATCTTCTTCGCCTTCCCTCTCTAGAGGGTCAAACACAAAACAATATTGGCCCGGGGTCCAGTTATAAGTATTGTCGCCGGCGGAAAAAGTTACTCCGTCCCAAGAAGAATAGTGGTTAGTCTGACCAATTTTTATAGCTCCCTCTTCTTGACAGCCGCCCTGTTTCACCGACCAATTCATACCATCATCTTGGCTATCATTATAAAGCTTGGCCTGAAAAGAAACGAAGCCAGAAACAACCGCGCTAGACTCAGGCGAAATTATTTCACCGCTGCGTTTCACTGGGGCCGATGGCCAAGAACAATCTTGATAAGGTAATTGTGTACTTAAACCCCAGTTAGTATTAACTCCCGATTCTATAAGTGCATAATAATCTCCACTTGAAGCCGGTATCCCGGTGCTATTACTAGAAATAATTTGCGGATAATAATTATTAGTAGCATTATTAATAATTCTAAACCAACCGGAATTATCTACCTCAAACCCTTGACTAAAATCATTAAGCGCATATTCGTACCTTTGCGCATTATCTATCGGCAAAAAGCCAAAATCATTTTTAGTTAACCAACCATGACGCAAATGACCAACAGTCTGACCGATAATATCACCTGGGTTACTCATTATCCAGCTAGATAAATTGCCATTTTTATCAGCTAAGTCCATTTCTACTTTTAAATGACCAGTACCATCATTTAAAAAGCGATGCTTAAAGCTATACCAACCAGTTTGAAAGATAGAGTACACTGGGAACTCTGCCGAAGGCTGACTGGCTAAATGGTCGCCACTTACCCCGCAGGTAAAATATGGCAGCACCGTCTCTTCTGTCTTATTAAAGGTGCAGACGTAGGAAAAGTTACGGCTCCCCCAGCATTCCTGCCCTAAAACATCGCTCGCCCTAACGCCGACACTCCAATTAAACACCTGCCCGTTTGTATAATTTGGATTATTTACATCCAAATAAATATCAATTGAGGTTGAATAACCAAGCGTTTCACCGATCGCTTGTGACTGACTAAAGGGCGTTAAAAAACCCGATATCAGGACTAGGACCAGGAAGCTAAAAAACTTCTTGCGCATAGTTTTATTTTATTGTTAATTAATAATTCTTTTTAATTAGTCCATGTGTCGCGCCTTCCGCCATTCCCGAGAAGGTTTACCAGTAACCACTAAACCCCAGTTGATATATTTCTTATCATTCTTATCTTTATCATGCCAACGCTTTAGAAGCTCATCATAAGTTAAATAGGTTCTCCCAAAAGAAGATGGGTCTTCAAAATAAATTTTCTTACTATCATAACCTATTGCAATAACATAATGTCCATCGGACCAGTTATTTTTCCAGTCAACATTTTCTTGACGCGTCCACGCCTGCAAAAGCAGAATGACTGGCGTTTTTTTATCAAGACAGTCTTTAATATCAGCAATTGTCATCTTACCAGCCGTACATTTTAATTTATATGATTTAAAAACCGCTCGCATATTTGCCGGCGTCGTGCCATAATCATAATTTGTGCCAGCTTTCTCAATGATTAACCCCGCACGAACATCAATGCCATAGTAAATTAAGATTGACTGAATAGCACTGGCGCCGCAATCCCAATCATAAGCCTGGCGCAATTCGGGAAATAATAACATCTTCATAACAATTACACGGTAAAATAAACTTTTTATAAACTAATTATAACTTACTTTTAAATAATAAAAAATAGGCTGCAAAAAGATGCAACCTATTATTTAATAATGTCTACCAAGCTATTTTGTTCCAAAACTTCAGAACGTACTGCTTTTTCAATCACGAAAACCTTAGCCGCTTCCGATGGTTCAGCCACGGAATCGTAAATCAAATTGCGCGTTCCTGGCACCCTGACCAGGATTTGGATTCCGGTGCAATGCCATCCTATCCGAGAACGAGCGGGAGCCAAATTTCAAAATTCCAATAACAATTGGCAAACAAACTATAAATAATAGTCCGTTAAACATCATGGCCAAACTCCGGTTATGCCAGCCATAAAAAATGAAGGCAACGAAGTAAAAGAAGAACATAAAGAAAAATGGCGCCGATATTGATTCGACTGACCTTTCCCGCCAAATTCTTTGTGATTGTTGAGCAAATCCATAACCTTGTAGCAAGGTAAGAAACATCGTGAAGAAAGAGGAAATAATAACTGTATTAAATCCCCAAGACTGAATTTCGACAAATTCTCTCATTATAATGATTTTTTTGGTTAATATTCGTTTTTTAAAGAACTCCTAATATTATCATAAAGAATTACTTTTGTCAATAACAAAAAAGAGGTGCTTAACCTCTTTTATGTAATTATTTTCAGGTGAAAACTTATTTCTTTTTTATTACTTTTTTAACAGCTTTCTTTGGAGCTACTGCTTTAACAACAGCAACTTTCTTTGGCGCTGTTTTTTTAGCAACAACCTTCTCTTCAGCAACAACCACTGGAGCAACAACACTTTTCGGTTCAGCCGTCTTAGAAGCTAAGATATTCATTAACTTATCAAGCTTAACGCTAATTGCTTCTAATTTTTCCTCTAAACGATGATTGTGCTCAGGTTTAGCAGCTGGAGCTGGTCTGTCAAATCTCTCAGAAGAGCGGCGCTCGGAGCGATGCTCCATCGGACCATCTTGACGGCTGCCAAAACAAGTACTGCAATATACTGGTTTTTCACCGGTTGGCTTAAACGGGACTTCGCAAGAATTACCGCATTCAGCGCAAGTTGCGCGATGCATGGTTCTTACTGAATCATCACCAAAACCGCCACGGCCGCCAAAACCGCCACGGCTGCCGCGATCACGGCCACCAAAACCACCTCTGTCTCCTCTATCACTTCTCTCACCAAAACCGCCACGGCTGCCCCTGTCTCTGTCGCCAAAGCCACCGCGGCTACCTCCTGTCTTAAAATTCTTCATAGTTTTAACAAAATGTTATTAATCTATTTTATCTATACAGCTTAGGGGTTAATTGAATAAAAAGCAAGTATTGCGAGAATCCGTCAAATTGATTTCCTGGTGTTTCCCTAAAATTATTATAATTTAAATAAAAAGGGCTGCCGTAAAGACAACCCTTAATTTCCCAATTTAATTGATAGTTTAAGCCATTGAAGCTTTCATCAAGAAGACTAAACAGCCCTCTTTGGCGTCACAGTTGTCACAATCCTCGTCATCTGTCTTAATAACATTGACGATTTTCCAGTCGGCACGAATGCCGATTTCGGAATTGGCAACACCATTAAGCCGCGAGCGGACAGATAGCCAGAAAAGATCATCCAAAAATTTAACCAATTTTTTTTGATCGCTGAGTTTTTCCATGATTGCCGGCGTGTCATTGTCAGATTCTTCGGAGTCTTCATGGTTTTTAACCATTTCATTAAACTTATCCGAAGTTTGGTTTCTGGCTAATAACATAGCCTTTTCATAGTCAGTGAGTTCACTGATTTCAACTTCTTTTCCCTCTTCGATTATTACCTCAACCGGGCAAACAAATCCGCCCTGGGCGAATAACTGATTTACTAATTGTAGCGGCGTGCTACTCTGTGCTTCATGCAGATTCATGATGTTTTGTTTTTTGGTTAGAAAATATAATAAAACACAATTTTTGCTTTTTTAAGGTTCAATACTCAAATTTAGATAACAAAAAATTATAACATATGTATACCTTTGTGTCAATACCCGGTTAATCCACAAAAAAACTGCCAAGGCAGTTCTTTTTATAACGATTATTTCTTCTTTTTTAACTGCTGTAAATCAGCGGTAATCTTTAAAAGATTATCCTGAATATCTTTAAGTAATTTGCGGTCTTGTTCATCCTCATCGTCCTCTTGTTTATCATCTTCCTGAATCTCTTCAACGTCCTCAGCAATCTCTTCAACATCTTCAGCGATGTCCTCAACATCCTCACGAATCTCATCAATATCCTTCTCAACTCCCTGCAAACTCTCAGTATTGCGATTAATGGTCATCTGGATGAAAATGGATAGATAAATAGCCTCTAAAGAAACTGCGGTGGTAAGGATTAATAAAATTGATTCCCAATTATGAAAAATTAACCCAGCAACTAAACAGGAAACAAAAAACACTGAATGAATTATCAGTGAAGTAAAAGAACCTATCCATTTAATAAACGAGTCAACTCGATTATCAAGCCTTTGTATTTTTTCCTTGGTCATTAATTTCAATTTACCGCTTCAACCATGTCCGCCTCAACCTCGCCCACGCATTCTCCGAAAACCGTGTTAGCATAAGCGCAAGTAACACCAACTAAGCGACCGGTTACTTTAACGATATCGCCAAAGTCTTGAATATATTCCTCAGGCACATTAACGAAAAACTGATTTAGGCCGGATTTCTCATCATCTTTTTGTACACCTAAACCGGCACCACTCATAAAAGTAGCGATTACCTTTCCTTCCCAAGTCACCAACGAGGGATTAGCAAAAGTTTTTTCACAGTCACAACTTATAAAACCAGGAGTGGCTGTTTCTCTTTCAATTTCCGTCATCGCTGTTCGGCTAATTACTAGCGAGGAACCGACCTCGGCTGCAGCTACTGACTTTATCATAACAATTTCATAGCTAACCGACATAAGAAAAAGGGCTAGCCCGCTGACAACCGTCAAAGATGCCCAAAAAAATATTGGCGATATCGCTTGAAATAATTTTTTCATAGATTAGTTATGAGAAGTAATCGAGCTTATTATACCAAAAAAATATCCTCTTGTAAATTATTTAATATCTGCTAAAATAATAAACATGTTAAATTTATCAACTAAAAACTACCGCAACTTTAGCTTTAATTGCTGGATGTTTATCCGGAGGGTTTTTATTGATAAAAAAACGACTTGCTAAAGAGGTACTAAAGAAAAAAATTTTCAATAAATTCCGACCGGACCAACTAGGGCCGGTCTTTGTTTTTTAACAACTTAATATTAACTATAATGTCTCACTCTTAAAAAATTCATCTCATGAAAAAGAAAAACCAATTTGTCAGTTCCAATGAAATTATGGAGATTGAACAATTCAACGCCACTCAAGCGAAGTTATTAGTCGTTAAGTTAAGCACGGGAGAAAAAAATCCGACTATCGTAGAGCTTGATTGCTCGCCTAACGGTAATCTAGGTGCCTTTAATTACGGCAACGGAATTGCATCAGCCCGCCTCATCTACAAATTAGCAGGATCATTCCTAGGTCAAGACAGGGCTTGGCTGGCCGAAAAAATAGGGGCAGCGAAAAATTCCCAGTTTAAAACCGATTTCAAAACTGGAGAAAAGGCGGGTCTTTGGAAAAAAATAACCCCTAACGAAAGAGAGGGGTTAGATTGGACAAAGCCATTCTGTGTAAAAAACGAACAAGGGATTACTAAAATTTGGCACCCAGACTGGCGCCGACTCGGTTACACTAATGGATTTTCTACCCGGGCTTCAATCATGAGCTTCATCCACGAAGCACCGACCTATCTGCAAAAATTTCAGATGCCGATTAAGAGTCCGGTTGATTCTTTAAGGATGCATTATCGTTTAGTGTTCTTTGCTAATGCGGAAAAGAATGAATATGAATTTATCGGCGGTCTCTGGATTGCTCGCCCGGGGTTTAAAATCTATCTAAACCCAGACGCCATAGTCGGTCTGGTTTCCCCGCTCGCTACTGCTCATTCATTCGTTTAAAGGCCTGTTAAGCTCATTGCAAAAATGCAACAAAAGAAGCGTTCAAAATTAATTGGACGCTTTTTTATATTAAGAAATCGTTACTAAAAAATAAAAAAGGGTGTTCATTTTTGAACACCCTAACAACCGAGAATCTCGTCTTTACCTTACATCACCCCAGAAGCCACCATCATTTTCCAGTTTACCAAAACCAGACATGGTATAAGGGCGGATAATACACTCAACCAAAGAGGCATTGGGAAATGACTGATGAACTTCGTCCACCAAATTAAGAACTAATTTCCTCTTAACCTTTTCGGTTCTTTCTGGCTTTTCAGTTAGGCCATCAACGAACACAATAATTTCTTCACCTAGTCCCTGAGACATTAAATCTGAAGGAAAGAAAATAGAAACTTGTTCTTTTTTAATCCCTAATTCTTCAACATCAGCAGCTCTTTGGCGCATGAGCTCGGCAAATATTTCCAGAGTTGCTTGCTCCGTTTCAGTCGGGGTTCCGTAAATAATTAAAATCGGCATGATAATCTATTTTTAAAGTTCAACAATAATTTTATTTATACTAATTTTATACTTTTGTTCTCTTCATCATAAAAACTATCAAAGAAAAGAAAAATAAAAATATTAAAACCAGGATATTAAGTATTGCCCAAGCATGAACCAAGGAAACCCCGATAGAAATAATTATGCCTAATAAAATGAACAAGGAAAGTGTTCCGGTCCAAAATCTATTTATTTTTCTGCCCTCCTGATAAAATTTATCAATAACTTTTTTAACCACCAAGACAAACATGGTGTCAAAAATTAATAAAGACCAGGGCGAATAATTAACTAGTTTCCCAGTTAACGCAGTAATTCCGGCAAAAAACAAAAAGATTAACACAATTAAAAGAATGTTACCGATAATTATCAGTATATCCTTTATTTTTCCAAAAAAACTCTTTTTTTCTTTCATTATTTATTATTTTTAAGGTTCGACAATCAATTTAACTATCAAAAAAGTATATCATAGATATACCTTTTTGTCAATAAGTCTCTGTTTTAAGTAGTTAGAGGGGTTTGCCCTTTTTATTCCCCATATATCTGTTTATAGGTATCAGCGCTTCTTATTTCGCTAGTAGCTCTAATACCGCCACCAGACTCATCCCAATTTTCTTTATTTGATTCCCAGCTAGCCCCCATGTTCTCAATATATGATTTATAACCTTCTTCGTTATAGAAAGCCATTTTTACGCTTCCCGAGTTTCCGCTATCATACTTAACCAAGTCATAATAAATATAAACAATACGACCATTGTCGTCAGTAGTTTTAACATCAGGCTCTCCTAAATTTTCAACTACTGAGGAAATATTGCTAAATAACCCCTCATCATCCATCTCGTTGTAAGCAGCCAGAGACATTGCGCCCGCACCCGTATTAGATTGAGAACCCTCGGCACTAGAACTTACTTTTTTTGATAAATAGCCAGCTGGAGCAATGCCTCCCATATATTCTTGTCCGGGTTGTATTACTTCCTCGCCAATAACTATTTTAGTTAGCAAAAGACCGTGATTACTAACTTTAAATTCATAGTAACCGATAGCCTCATCTTCGCCGTATAGTTTAATTCTATCGCCTGCTTGCTGCCATTTTTTAAATGTTCCCCCGCTAACACTACCATCTTTATTTAAGACAAAATCAAAATCTATCGTTCGCTTTTGATTATCTCCTCCTGACATACTGCTCAGCGTTCCCTCCCAACCAGAACCGGCGATACCATTTTCTTCAACGTCATCAGTTTTTTTAGTATCATTTTCTTTGTCTGCGGTTTTTTTAGTCTCGCTTCCTTTTTCTATAACCATCTTTGCCGCCGCCATTTTCGCGTTACTAATTATTTCTTCGGCTGATTCAGTGCTTTTTGGCGCCTGATTATCTTCTCGCCAAACAGGGACCTCTTCTTCGGTTAATCCGGCGACAGCCGCTTTTACTTCACCTTTTTCATCAGTCTTTATACTTATCCCTAATAACTTTTCGTCTTGAATTACTGATTTAATTTGGTCAGCCCCAAAACTAACGGCGGATAATTTATCAATGCCCTTACTTAAATTCCCCGGGATATTAGCCAGGGTTAAAATAGCGGCGGCCGGCTCGGTAACAGTCCGAATGCCACTAACCATTTCCGAAACTTTATTTTTATCACCCAAAGCAATTCTCGCTTCATCATCAGTTACTTCCAAAACTAAATCTGCTCCGACTACGACTGTAGCGGTAGTGGCTAAGGCTCCTGAAGCGACAATAGCAGAGGTTCCGCCGCTTAAAACAACACCGCCAACAAAACCAGCTACCTTGGCACCATTTTTAATGCGCATGGAGTTCTGTTCACATTTTTCAAAAACATCACCCTCTTCTCCGTAGGCTTCGCGAGAGATTTCATCTTGGGTTTGATTGAGTATTAATTGAGCATGTTTGGCGTCGGTTCCTAAATGCTTGGCTAAGGTCATGATTTTCTTGCCTGCCGGAGCACTATCAATAATCTTGTTAATTTCTTGATTATCATAAGCTAAAGCCGAAGGAATAAGTTCTAGACCGACTTTTTCATTAGCAAAGTCGCCAGCTACTTTTTCTAGTGTAGCTGCTTCTTGCTCTAACTCCTGCCAGCCTTTAATAATTTCATCCATTTTTGCCTTCCAGCTATCATAGTCCCCAAAGCTCTCAGCTTTCTCTAAAACATTTTCCGTTTGATAGCGCAAAGACAGATACTCAGTAGAAACAGCGTAGGTTTGCTCAAACATCGCTTGCCCTGACACATCACTTGATTTTTTATTACTTAACAATAGAATTGCCGCGACTACGACTATAATTCCGATGATAGCGATGGTTAATTTTTTTTTCATATTTTTTGTGAAATATTAAATTTAAAACGCATCATTATTCTGAATGGTCTTTATGATTAAGTTTTAATTTACTATTCTTAAGTTTACTCAAAACTGAAGTAGAAAAACTAAAAACTATCTTATCTTTCTCTTGCTGTTTTTCAATAGCAGAACGAATTAATAATTTAATTAAATCAGAAATTTCCACCCCACTCTTTTGCCACAGATGATGGTAAAGTGTTCCTGGCATAGGATTAATTTCATTAGCAAAAAACTCTTTCGTTTCTTTGTTATATAAAAAATCAAAGCGCGCAATCCCGGAACAACCCAAAGCAATAAATATTTTTTTAGAACATTCCTGAATGTCTTTAGCTGTCTGCTCATCCAAACGAGCTGGAATAAATATTTTATTATCTGCGTGCCCTAATTGAGCACCGCCATCATCTAAATATTTATCATCATAACTAAACATTTCCGAACAACTCGATTCCTGTAATAAAGACGCGACAGGTTCTTGGTGTCCCATTACCGCACAGGTGACATCCATTAAATTCTCCACCGATTCTTCAATAATTACTTTAGTATCATAATGCAAAGCGACTTCAATCGCATTACTTAAATCCTCAATCTTTTTAACCTTAGTAATGCCGATGGATGACCCAAGATGAGGCGGCTTCACAAAAACAGGCCACTTCAAATCATTTTTTATTTCCTCCAAAATAGTCTCTGCTTTATTAGCCCAATCAGCTAAGCTGTAACTTAAAAATTTAGTGGTCTTAACGCCCAGTCCTTGATAAAAAATCTTGGTCAATGCTTTATCCATAGCAATCGCTGAAGCCGGCACATCACAACCGACATAAGGAATATTAAAAATATTAAACAATCCTTGCATAGAGCCATCTTCTCCTAAATTGCCATGAAAAGCAGGAAAAGCAAGATCAATGATAATTTTTTTAGAAAAAATTGAACCACTTTTGAAAACTATTTTATTAACGGATTCTTTTAAAGATAGGTCGTAGCTTATTAGGCTGCTAAGTTTTTTTTCATAGCCATCTTCACTAAAAAAAGACAACTTCCCTAAAGAGTCATCAATAAAAAAATGTTCTTGTTTATCAATATAAACAGGAATCACTCTATAGTCAGGATTTTTCTTTAATTCAGAAATAATAAGTTGTCCGGTAATAATAGAAATTTCGTGTTCAGGACTTTTGCCACCGAAGAAAACACCAATATTTTTTATATTAGACATATTATTTATAATTATCTGGCCAATCGTTTTGAAAAACAATTGTATCGCCCGCTTTTAAAATATCTTTAAGGCTATTATGCGCCTCTTTTGTGCTCGTGTAAACCTGGTAATTAGTAAAACCTTTTTTATTAAATTCATCAATAATAAATTTGGTGGCGCTATTTTTAACTAGCAACACTAAGTCTATTTTGTTTTCAATATATAATCTAGCAATTTCTCTATGGCGCTCCTCATTATTTTTACCCAACTCAGCCAGCCCCGGAGTAATAATTAATTTGCGACCCGTGGCCCGACTCAAAACTTCTAAACCACTAATGAATCCTTGAAAATTACCATTATAGCTATCGTCTATAACTAAAACCTGACTCAAATTATTAAAAATTGGCTGTAAGCGATGTTTAACATACTCTAAGCGATACACAGCCCGGACAGCTTCATTATTATTAATACCCAATCTCTGAGCTAGTGTTAAGGCTAAAACTATTAAATCAATATTATGCTTAGCTAATAACTTGGTGGTAAAATTATTGCCATTAAACACAAAAGACAAACCAGAGAAATTTGGTAATAGCTCAATACCAGAAACAGCCGTGCTATCTAGGCCGATAATCTCATTAATTTTAAAACGATGGTGATTATCTCTAATGTTGTCATCGTTAAAATTAAGAACTGATAATTTTTTAGTATGTTCGGCTAATTCAAACTTGGCCAGGATAGTATTGTCTAAATTACCAAATCTTTCTAAATGAGAATCATTAATACCGGTTAAAATTGAATAATCAGGCGTCACTAAATCACAAATTTTAGAAATATCCCCCCTTTGGTAAGCACCCATTTCTACGATAAAAAAACTAAACTTATCTAATTCTGCTTTATTATTTATTATAAACCTAGCAATACCTAAGTCGGTGTTAATATTATCCGGCGTGGCCATGACCGGAAATTTAGAGGCTAAGATAGTAAATAAAATTTCTTTAACACTCGTCTTACCATAACTACCAGTAATACCAATGACTTGCAAATTAGGATAGTTTTTAATAATTTTTTTAGCCTTATTAATCAATAGAAATTTAAGCAAGTAATCTAATGGACGAATAATTAAAGAAGCGAGTAAAATTATGACTGGCTGTAAAATATAAATTATCGGCCATAACAACAATGACCAAAAATTCCAGATAAAAAAGAAAAATATAATTAATAATAAATCAAAAAACAGGCTTATAACATAAACCAGTTTTGCCTTCACGGTCCAATCTACTTGCTGTCTTTGTTCTAATTTCCACCACTTATAATCATGATAAACAAAAGACAAAAAACGCCATTGATTATAAAGCTCGCTCTGTAAAATATAAATTAAATTTCTAATAATCATAACACTTCCTTAAAGAATACTTTAGTAAAATCTTCTTTATTATCTAGGAAACAATAATGACCAGCGCCAGACAAAACATGTATATAACTATTTGGTAACTGTTCTTTAATTAAATAAGCCTGAGATAAAGGCGTAGCTAAATCTTTTTCGCCCCAAATTAAAGTTACCGGGATATTCTGAACGCCTTTTAAATAGCTTTGAGAATCTTCTCTAATAATTTTTTGGTAGATATCAGTCATTTGCCCACTCTCTAAATAATCTAAAGATCCAATTCTATTATAAAAAGCGTGTCTCATTTTTTTAGCCAACCAGGGTGCTAACGTTTTTAATATTTTAGCCCCCAGATAATAAATTATGGTCTGGGAAGTTTTAGTTCGGACAATAGCCGCTCCAATCAAAATAAGTTTCTTAACATAATTTCTACTAGCATAACGTAGGGCCACTGCCCCGCCAAAACTATGACCAACTAATACTGGATTCGTGATAGCAAATTTAGTTAAGAATGCTGACAAAAAATCTGCATAATCAGAGACGCCCCAAATAGCCTGAGGTTTTTCGCTACCAAAAAAACCGGGTAAATTAATGGCTAATAAATTATCAATTTTAAATTGATTGCTAAAAATTTCCGCCGGAGAGTTCCAACCAGGTAAAAAGATAATAGCTCGCTCAGGCTGAAAAATATCACTTACTAAGTAATTAACTTTTAGCCCATTTATGATTATTTCCTTTTTTAGCATAAACATCTTTTAACGGGAGGAGTTGGAAATATTTAATTTATCTATAAACTTAACCACTTCAGCTCTAGAAAATTCTATAATATATGGAATAAATTTCTTAGAGTCATTTTCGTCTATGGCCATTAATTTTTCAATTGGCCAAATCTCAAAACCAAGCGATTTCCCTATTTCTATTTTTAAATCATCAAGACTTCCTTTAAATATATAAATATAGCTCTGCCCGATAACATTGTTTATTTTTCCAGTGACTGCATCCTTGGAAGATCTCTTGGTCTTACTTAGAAAAATTAAATCAGCGGCCTTAATATTAATGCCAGTTTCTTCATAAGCCTCCTTAATTGCGGTCTTTTCATAATCATCGCCAATCTCAACGTGACCACCGACAGCGGCATCTAACAAATCTGGATAGGTGTCCTTATCTTTAGCGCGGTGTTGGAATATTATTTCTTTATTTGGAGTTACAAAATAAACATGAACTTCCCGATGAAGCAGACCATCGCGATGAATTTTCTCTCTAGATTCCTCTCCTATGATTTCATCGTTTTCATTTACGATATTTAATAATTCTTTCATAAAATTTGGCTTATTTTCACTCTGACTTTATAATCCCATAAAAATGGCCTAAAGTCAAAACAAAAAACAGGCCGATGGCCTGGTTTTGGTTCTGTAAATTATGTATTTTCAAATCTGTATATAATCGTTCCGACTGAAAAAATTGGCTTAGACAAATTAAAAACCCTGAAACTGTTTTAGTCTCAGGATTTGTTTTGTTTCGGGGGAATAAATAGTTAAACATTTAGCTTTAGGTCATAAAAAATCTCAACTATTTCATCAAGAGTATTGTCGCCACCATTAGTTTTTTCATAAAAACCATCGACGTAATCCATATTAGGCTGATACGTTGAAAAGATATAGACCCTGGCCATTGGATTTATTTTCTTTATTTCTTCCGCTAGCTTACTGCCGTTTTTTTCTTCTTCTGAAAATAGTTCATTTTTCGAATCATGATAACTATCGCTAGCAATTACAACGACCTCCCCTTTCTCAGGAAAAGAAACCAATGTCTGTTCAAAATCATTATGATACGAAACCATATTTTCAAGTTGAGGAAAAACTTCTTTGATCCTAAATTTGATCAAGTCTAAAACATAAGGAATAGACTGTACTATTAGCACTTTTTTCATTTTTAATTCTACTATTTTTAGTTAAACAAATTGTTAAGGTAATAAAAAACAATACCATAAAGGTATTATTTCTGTCAACGGAACTCCTGCGGTGGGATTCGAACTAGGGGTCGGTCTTAAAACACGATTCCCCTTCTCGGTATCTAATATTAGCTAAAATATTTTCTAAGCAATAGCTATAATTTAAGTTCGAATCCGATTACTAGCACTGTCTCTCTATTCGGTAGCCATTCTAACATCACCACATCCACCATTTAATCCATCAACCACATCCATCACATCATCAATTTTAGGTTCGTAGGCTGTCAGCTCATTGCCATTTTTAAGATTAAGAGTAACCAGTTTACTATGAGTTTGAAAAACACTTTCAACTTCACAACTATTAAGAGCGGTTAAAGCTACATCCCAGGTACTATTAGTTTCGTCGGTAAAAGTTCTGCCATCTACTGTAGCACATTGGGGCGGATTTGATTTCATAATACTAAAGCCGGCCTTAACACAATCATCAAAGTTTCTTATTGTTGCTAACAGCTCATTACATTTTTCATGGCTAGCTGTATCGCTTTTTGGCAAACAGTCTTTTAATTCTTCGGCGATAGATAATTGTTTGGATTTAATTTTAATACTTTGCACAATTCTATCTACAGTACTGTCTATATCAAAAGCTGATCGTTCGTTTTCGCACTCTGACGCTTTTGGCTCGTCATAATTTTGACACTGGACAAAACGTAAAGTAAAAGTGATAGCTCCCGTTTGATTATCTTGTGGAAATTCGTAAGTATAGGAAATATATGTGCTACCGGCCGCCCCTTCGCTCTCTGTAGTAACGCAGTACGACCGATTATCTACTAAACGTAATTCGGTTTGCCCACCCTGCTGGATTTCATTACCAGACGGATTACAGACAAAAGACTTATCTTTAATTATTAACTTTGGCGGCCACTGCGCTTCGCTAATATACTCTGCTAATATTTCTTTCGGATATTGAAATGTTATATCATCGCCAGTCGTTGTGGTCTCCCACAAATTATCATCATCTTCCAAATTATCTAAATTATTTGTATTTTCTGTTATATTCCAAAGTGAATAAAACCGACTATAATATTTATGAGTAGCAACTGCACTTTGTTCTGTCAAAGACTTAAAAAAATAGCCCGAACCCATCTGTCCAGTGAATTCGTATCCCTTGGTTTTCATAAAATCATGGATAACAGTTCCGTTTTTACTTTCGGTCATAAATTTATTATCCGAACCTGACAACTTCACAATATCACTATCGCTAAATTTTAATTGGGCTATTCCTTTAATCTCTGGCCAAGGATTACCTTCTTGAAAAATTATCGGGCTATACAGCAAAAAGGCTAAAACAAAAATGGCTAGCAATATTCCTAAACAAACAAATACTCTTTTTTTATTAATTTTTGGCATATTTTTTTATTAATAAAGTAATACCTCTGATAACAATTCCTACTAGTCCACCAAAAATACACACAATTGAGAAAAATAAAACCATTTGTAAGGCTCCTAACAAGAGAAAATGGCCATCATAATCATATTCAATGAGCTGCCACAGAATTACAAACACAAAACTCGTCAAAAATGAGCCGGTAATAAGTCCAGGCAAAAAATGATAACTCCTGTCTTTATCTTGTACTAAAACCATTAACATCCCCGACATTAATGGAAGTGAAAGAAGTTGCCAACCCCACAAAAATTTAAACCAATCTGGCTTAAGAGCAAATAGCAATCCAAATATGATAGTAAGGCCGGAAATTAAATAAATTTTCTTCATATATTTACCAATAAATTATGTTTTCATCATTCAACCAAAAAACGTATTCATATCTATTTTTAGATAATCTGTTATTTTGTTTAATAATTTCTCCCGTTTCCGTATCAGCAATAAACAAAGTCCAATATTCATTGGGTGTATCGTAATCAATCTCTTCAATTTTAACCTCAATAGCCAATCTTCTATTGTTAGGCGAGAATATAGCTTTACCAAAATCTAAGAATTTCTTATCTTCCTGGCGGTTCATCTCATAATAATGGTTAATAATCAAGCCTTCTACATTATTTTTTAAATCAATTAAACGAAGGCTTAAATCTCGATTATTACAAATACGATCAGTCTCTGGGGTTAATGGATACTTATCACAATCACTTTCCAAAAAAACCACCCTCTGCCCGTCTGCCGATTTAGCAATTAACCTTCCCTTGGTTGATAATTCCACTGTTTTTCTAGTGCTAAAATCTAAGTAATAATTAAAAAAGGGCCCGTTATATAGTTTTGAGTCTTGTGGCCATTGCCAAGCTGAACCGATTAAAGTATCGTCTGAAAGAGGCGTAAGTATTGGATCTATATAGTTAGTATAAAACCCAAGGGAGTCTTTGACCTCCTCATTCTTCATTATTCTAGTCCAACCTACTCCACCATCGCCTTTGATATGCACAAAAGAAAAGACATTTTCATTTTTATCAATGTTAAAAACTGACGCCTCATTGCTCGCTATCCAATTGGACAATTCGTCAAATTTAGCATCAATATCTTCAAACTTATTTTGCGTCTGGCAATTGAAATATGGCGGTTGGGTTAAACAGGCGTCGCCACGCTTAAACCAATAAATACCAACGGCAATAACTAATAGCAAGAAGACTGTTAAAATAATAAAAAATTTCCTACCCATATTTAATCAAAATTTAACATTATATAAAATATACCAAACAATGATAAAACTACAGCCGAAATAGATAGAAAGCTCATTATTGTCCGATTTTCCACCTTTTTGCCAATCAAAAACCCAATTAAGTAAGCAAACGCTATCCAAATAAACAGATTTACAAAAAAGATAGGCCAAGTTTCAAGTGGTGGCCAATCGTGGCCCATTGGCGGAAACGGGTACTCAAAAACTTTAAACGGGAAACCGCCAGTAGCAAATATTTGATTGATATTTATATTTTGAAGCCTACGATAAGAAAAAAACAAACTTAGCCAATTAAGTGAGATTCCTAAACTAATAATGGAAAGTATTTTATTTTTCATGTTTTTCGATTCTTATTTCCTTAAAATTATAAACAATACAAATCAACAAATAATACCAAGTTAAATTAATAACTACAAATCCCGCATTTACCCAATTAGAAAAAAATATATCTGGTGCTTGTTGACCAATATAACTCAAAAACAAGCGGTATAAAAAACCAAAAATAGCCAAGAGTATGGCAATTTTAAAGATCGTATAATACTCTCCGTGAGGTGAAATCTTCTTTTTATAAAAAGCCATTGTTAAATAGGCGATAGCAATATACCGAATAATATCTATAAAAAAATTAATTAGCTGGTGATAAAATATTTGTCCCTCCAAATAAAAGTTAAGTATTAAAAAACGATTAATCAAGATAGATAAAGCGCCAACCACAAAACTGGCGGCAATCATCGATAGAAATAGCTTGGTTTTATTTTTTGTCAATTTCAAAAAAGTCATTATTTTTGACGATTAATTATTGAGATTGTTTCTTTAAGCTTGTTTTCAGTAGCACATTTCTTTTCTAAAACATTATTTAAAGCTAACTCCGGAATTTCCACATAATATTTTCCGACTAAATTTTCCGTGAAATACATTTTTATTAGGTTATTTTTCTCTAATGGCATTGTTAACCCTTGAATCTTTTTCACCTCCGAACAGTCTTTCTCTGCTTCTATGGCCAGCTTATTATAAAAATCAAAATAATAGCTATGGGTTATATTTTTCTTATAATAGAACTTGTTCTTCATTAAAATCTTCGAGAACATTCCAAATCGATTATTACCACCTTGTTCAATATTATCCCAAGCTTGTTTGACAACAAGATACTCAGTTATAAAAGGGGTTGAATTCCCTTTGGCTTGATAGTTTCCCAATTTAGACTGATACTCTGATAAAAGAGGGCTGTCTTGGGGAATTATAGAAATTACTTTCTGCAAAATATCTAGACCATTATCCTTTACACCAATACCAACCAGATGAGTGATTAATAAACCCTGTGAATTTTCTATGGCATTACCCATAACAATTGACTTAAAGGCCTCGTCGAGCGCTTCTCTGCTCTTGCCATTTTTGGCTAACCAAATAGCTTTAACACCGCTTAAACGGCTTGCTTCTCGCCAACTATTTAGCGGCGTCACAGGCATATCACTGGAAATCTTTGATTGATTATCAGCGTCGGGCAGCTGGAACACTCCTTTGGTAGTAGCATCAGTAAAATATTGTAAAACATCTTCATTATCAGCTAGAAGCTGTGTAACAGCTTCCTGGTCCCATTCATCACTTTTTAAGTAGTCAGAGACTAGTTGCTTTCCTACGGGAACATTTCTTAGGATAATCAACTCCTGATGTTTTTCTGTATTGTATAACTTGTTCAAATCATAGAAAGCATTTTCTTCTTTAGAAAGATTAACTGTTTGCAGCTGTAAATTTGAGTCCTCTACGGGCGGTATATCTTTTCCTTTGACGATGCTTAAAAATAACGGGATGACAAAAACAATAATTACTAGGATAAAAATTGCCACTACTAGAAATTTTAAAATACCACTAATGATTTGCGAGACTATTGTTTTATTTTTTGACATGTTTAATAATTTAGTTTATTTTCATCACTAATGACCACTAACTTATAACCATAACTAACTGTGCCTTGTTTATATTTTAATACTGCATTGCAAATATAAACACCACTGACAGACGGTGCGTTAATATACAAATCCCCGTTACTATAAGTTGGCGACACTTTATAATCTAGCACTACTTTGTTGTTATCAAAGCATTCCAAGTTTGATAACTCAAAGGGGCAACGGCGATCAATTTTTACTTTTTTATTACTCAAGACAATCTGTTCATTTCCGCTAATGGTTAAAGTATTGTCGGCTGTATATTGAAATTCTGTAGGATGAACTGAGTCAGCCATCACACTTTCATGCCAATTACTCCAAGAATAACTTCCAGAAATAGCTTGAATTGTTTTAGAGAACTCTGAAAACAAATATAAGCGTGGCGGTTTGATACTCAAACTATTAATTAACGGCCAACCAATAAATAATAAAATCGCGGCACAACTTGCAATAATTAAATATTTTTTATTTTTAAATACCCCTGTAAAATTTTTCATATTTATTATTCTTAATTCTTAATTGACCTTAAAATAATCCAAATATCATCGTCAGTAAAACTATAATCAGGTACCCATACTCCATCTAAATTTTCTGGTACTGATTGGTTGCTAACAACACCCCAATCAATTTCATAGAATTTTTGGTTATTAATATTTAAAACGCTACAAGCGATACCGCCCCCGCAAGCACCTCTATAAATAATGGCATTATCTATACTATCAATCTTTTCCTGCTTGATACTATAATCAATAAAACCTTGGGCCATTTCTTTTGAAGTTTCTCTAATCTCAGCGACTAGATCGACATCATATTTTTTAAAGTCTGTTCGAAAAGATATTTTTTGACCATCAACCTTGCATTCACCCCAAGTTTTAGGATACGAGAATTTAAATCCAGCCGCTTCAAAAGGGCAGATTTTTAAATCGGTTTGTTTTATAAAATGAAATGACTCAGCAATTTGTTTATCAAAACATTTTTCAAATCCATATCCCATCTGACATTCCTGTGAAGTGTTCCAAAAGGCAACCTTTTTACTAATGGGACTATATTTTAGATAATAATTATAATTGACGGGACATTCGCTTACATCCAAAGATTTACCGTCACCATCTAAAACAATATCAAAAGTATCGGAAAACGCCGTAGCGACTTTATGGTACGAACAAGCTTTACCGTAATTTTGTTTTATAAAATCACTAAGCTCTTGTTCGTTATTAACATCAGCAACTGTAATGCGCCAAGAAGGATCTAGGCCAAAATTACCGCCATGCTCCTGTTTATATTTTTGATATTCAGTTTCAACTGAATCGAAAAAACACTCTCCAGATTTAATGTATAAAATATTGTCTTTAGCTAAAACTATGCTAGGTCTTATTACCTGGCTAACGGCATCATAGCTCGTCCAATACATGCCAGGAATGACTTGATCAGGATAATTAAAAGTTAATCCTAAATCATTATTTTGATAAGATAACCATTTTGTTTCAGGAAAGCTAGATAAAGCCAGATTGTTTATAATCGGCGGTTCTTGATTCGTCTGATTTATCTGGTCTATACTGCTTTTTTGAGGAATAGTCTCATTTTGTTTAATTTTAAAAACAAGTAAACTTACTAAAGCTAAAAATAAGACAACAGCGATAATTAAAATTAATTTCTTTTTCATACCTTTTATGATAGCTCTTTTATCTAAAATAGTATAATTACTAGCCAAAGTTTGCTACCCCCTCCTTACCGTTCCGGCATCAAAAAATAATCTAATCTAAAATATTAATTTTGACAGAACTTGGACTAGAACCAAAAACATCCTTTATTTACAGCCCTTTTTATTAATTTGACTCCAACAAAAAAACATGACCTAAATCATGTTTTCTTGTTTTTTGGCTAGTTTTACGACAAATATGTCGGTCTACAGCACAAAAAATGTGTTGGCTCGGGCTCGTGGACAAAGTTCGAACTAGTGTGATTAAGATTAAAGAAGAATTAGAGGTATAATCCTATCTCTAAATAATAATATCCAGTCACATTGAGAAAAATCTAATAGAAACGGGCTAATTCAAATAATGATTACTTGTGCATTTATTTAACACTTCCTTTTTAATTTTAAAAGCATCTCCGTGGCTAATCATTCCTAAATATGAATTAAGCGATTCCTCTTTATAGTTATTCTCTTTTAATTTTCTAAACATTCTCATTTTAGTCGCTCTGCGCAACACTTTATAGCTGAGAAAATTAATCCAACCCAAAAAATCAACCCCGGAAGAAATTGTTTTAATATATAATTTATTTGGATGTACTTCTAGATTAAGCCTCGCTTGGAGAAATTCTTTAATTATAGGTACTTGGTTTTCAAGCCACGTCTTATCGTCCGATAATATTACAAAATCATCGGCATAGCGGATGTAGAATTTTACTTTAACTTTATGTTTTATGAATCGATCAAACTCATTAAGATAGACATTTGCAAAAAGCTGCGAAGTCAGATTGCCGAGTGGCAAGCCCTTGCCCGTTTCAAAGTTAAAACTATCAATGACTTTTGTTAGTAACCAAATTATGTTTTCGTCTGGAATGTAACCTTTAATAATATTTACTAATATTTTGTGATCAATGCTGGCAAAAAATTTTCTAATATCCCCTTTAAGCACCCAACAGGTTTTCATATTATTTTTACTGACTTTTAAAAATAATTGATTAAATCTGGTAA
>CAZAAD010000008.1:23479-28534 GCA_964483295.1 uncultured Gammaproteobacteria bacterium | reverse complement strand
GGTAGAAAAATCTATTTTACAAATACACAAAACTGATAATTTATATACCATATGTAAGAGATGGGTTTTTAATTATAATAAAAAAATATTTGATGTTAATGACCCAAATCCATCGTGTGCACTTTTTAAAAAGTCTATATTTGATAAACTTGGATATTTTGATGAAAGCTCTGAACTAAGAGGCATTGAAGATGCTGATTTGTTTATAACTTGCTCCATAAGCCAAAAAATTAAAAAAATAAATTTTTCTCATGCATTTAACAATGAGCCATTGGTAATATATTTGGAACATAAAAATCAAGAAACTAACCATGATGACTTAAAAAAATTAAGAAAAAAAACTAACGCTATAATTGAAAAATATAAAGATAATAAGCAGACTCCTCAACAAGACCTATCTTTAAAATACAAAGAAACTGGAAATTTTGATTTGCTGCTTGGTGAATTAAAAAATGGTAGAAAAAATTTGATAAACTCCATAAAAATAAAATTTAGTTTTCAGGCATTTATATTATTAATCATTTCGTTCATGGGACTAAAATTTTATTCTAATTTTGTTTATAAATATAAAAATTTCAGAGAGAAAAAAATATGGGCAATAAGATTAAAAACTGCTATTAAATTATACCCAGAAACGTACAAAGAAGCTCAATCTATTACTTCGAGATATAAAAATTGGTAAACTATGAAACTCGCCATTAACGCTATTCCCTATGTTCGCTGGTCAGGCATAGAAACCTTTCTTTATAACCTACTCAAAAACTGGACCCATAACCCCCAGGACGAGGTAGTCGTTTTTACTAACCAAGAATTTGCTAATTTTTTAACTGGTCTGCCGAATCATATTAAAATTGAGGTTATTAATTTTAAAAAAACCGGGCGTTTAAATTTTTTTATTTTCCAACAATTTCGCTTCCCTTTTTTACTAAAGAAAAAAGGATTTGATTTGCTATTCTGCGCCTCCCTGCTAACCCCCTGGTGTTATCGTAAAAAAATTATTACCATTCATGACGCCGCTCCTTTTGTCTTAAAAGAAGAAAATAGTTTTCTTGCTAAAATCTTCTGGCGTGCTAATTTATTTTTTGGAAAAATTACTTCCTTAAAAATAATGACCGTTTCCGAATTTTCCAAACAAGAGCTAATCAAGCACCTAGGAATAAAACCAGAAAAAATAGAAATAATTTATAACGGCTCTCCTGTATATAATGCAACCAGTGCTGATAGAATAAAAGATTATTCCTATATCTTAACAATCGGAAACGCTCGTCCCCGTAAAAATTTACAAAGATTAATTGAAGCCTTCGAAGTAGTCACTAAAACTAAGCCAGAATTGAAACTACTAATAGTTGGTAAAAAAGATTGGCGGATGGAAGAAATAATTTCCGCCTACCCTAATCTAAAAGATTCTCTAATCTTTACCGGTTTTGTGTCTGAAGAAGAAAAAGCTAAACTAATCAGCCAAGCGGAGCTCCTAGCGTTCCCCTCTTTATATGAAGGCTTTGGACTGCCAATAGTCGAGGCTAATGTTTTAAAAACTCCCATTACCTGCTCTGATATTCCTTCTTTTCGAGAAGTCGCTGGTGACAGCGCCACATTCTTTAATCCTCTAAATAAAGAAGACATCGCTAAAAAAATATTAACTATTCTCAACTCGCCCGAATTAGCTAACAACCTGATTTCTAAAGGCAAAAACAACTGTCAGCGTTTTAGTTGGCAAGAATCATCCAGCAAACTGGCAAAAATAATCCACTCCTATGAAACTCCTGCAAATAAATAAACTATATTATCCGGTCATCGGCGGGATTGAAACGGTGGTCAAAAATATCACTGAAAGCTTAAAATCAGACGTCCTGGCCTGTGAACTCAAAGGCGGGCGCACACTTACAGAAATTGATGGTCAAAAAATATATAAAGCAGCTTCTTATGGCAAAAAATTAGGCATGCCTTTATCTTTTGATTTCTTCCTCTTATTTTTTCAACTAAGAAAAAATTATGATGCCTTTCTTCTTCATTTCCCTTTTCCGTTAGCCACCCTAATCACCCCCTTTATTCCCAAACAAAAACTTTTTATTTACTACCACTGCGATATCGTCCGCCAAAAATTCTTCCGCTTTATTTTTACTCCTTTTATCCGCTATAGTCTCAAGCGCGCTCATTTAATAATGGTTAGCGGCCAAAATATTATTAACTCCTCGTCTTTCCTAAAAAGCTTTGCTGATAAATGTCAGATAGTTCCTTTTGGCATGAAAATAGAATATTCAGACTCCGACCATCAGGAGGCGAAAAAAATAAAAGCGCGTTACGGCAATAAAAATCTTCTGCTTGCCGTCGGGCGCTTAGTTTACTACAAGGGTTATGAGTATGCAATTAGGGCTATGGTTGGTATAGATGCTCATCTTCTTATTATCGGCCAAGGTCCGGAAGAAAAAAACCTTAAAACTCTTATTAAAGAATTGGGCTTAGAAAATAAAATCACTATTATCCCACCCCAAGCCGTGCTTGCTCCTTATTTTTTAGCCTGTGATATTTTTCTTTTTCCCTCCTCAGAGCCAAGCGAAGCTTTCGGCTTAGTGCAGCTTGAAGCGATGGCGGCAGGTAAACCAGTGATAAATACTTATCTAAATACCGCAGTGGAAGAAGTTAGCATAAATGAAGTAACCGGCCTGACCGTTCCTGCTAAAGATGCGGAAGCGCTGCATGAGGCCATACAAAAACTCTTAACTAATAATGACTTGTTACGTAAGTACGGCGACAATGCTCTTAAGCGATACCAAGAGCTTTATACTCTGGAAAAATTTACGGAGAAAATAAAAGAAACTTTAGAAGCTTAAATAAAAAACTCATGTCAAGAAACATGAGTTTTTTGTATATACCATTATCTCTTCAAATTAATCAGAAACCTGACATCAATTGGGATTTCGGAGATTAGCTCGGACTTTTCCCCTTCCTGGCGGCTGACCTGGAAGAGATATTTGCCCTCAACGGTCAGATTTAAGCCGTTAATGCTTGTAAGCGTTCTAAGCCGTGTCTTACCGGCCTCAAACCTCGCCTCATTCTTAAATTCACCAATCAGCTTGCCCGTCGGGTCTTTAATAATAATCGTGTAAGGCAGCTTTCTCTCCGCCTCCTTCGCCTCATCGTGCCAAAGACTTACAAACTCAAAAGCAACCGGAATATTCTTCGTCGGCGCCGACATCTCCTCGGCATTATTAAAAGTCACGGTTAGCTCATCAATCGCGTCAATCAGGCTTAGCCCGTTTGTTCTTTGATCAATCAGCGCCCGCGTGCATAAAAGTGACCAGATGTTTTTCATATTTTTAGGGGTTAGTTTATATTACACTATTAGTAATTTCAACGCGAAGACTTCGACTAGAATCAGTAGTTCTTGAAAAATCGATTACAAAACTAGTGCCTCCATCAGTAATTCCTGTGGCACCAAACTTAAAACTTAAACTCAACGCCTTGGAAAGTCTTAACAACAAGTCAAAACCGATATTAATCTCGGCATTTTCTATATTAGAAATAATACGTTGGGTTGTGCCGATCAAAGAAGCGAGCTCGGACTGGCTTAAATTTAGCCGCACTCGAGCACGGAAAACCTCTTCTGCTATAAGCAACAATCCGCTAACCTTTTCATACTCCCTCTTCTCTTGCTCGCTGAGAGGACTTAATTTTCGCTTAATAATTTTTGTCATATTATAAATCAAATTCTAATAAATTTGCTCCACCTTTTTTAATATCTAAATATTTATGTTTAGAGCTCATAATTTTTTCTTGATATAGACGATTTATTTTTTTCTTTATAATTTTTTCATATAAATACGGCTTAATCAAAATCTCTAAAAGAAAGATAGCATCGTCTTCATACACAGAAAAAATTCTCAACCAGTCAGGTCCTAATTTTATTCTTAATTCATATAAAACCGCTTTTTGCGATATTTTGCCAAGATCTTTGGCGGTTGGCGGCCTCAGGGTAGACTTGTTGCTACTGACATGATTTAAAGTAGCCCTTATCTTTACCTTTATGGTAATTTCTCTTTTTTGGTTTTCCCTACTAAAATAATTGCTCCTACCCTCTAACAGCTCTTCCCAGATGTTGTCTTGTCCCGGGAAGTCATAAAAGTACATTTTCATAGATCTTGTATAATATTATACCTTATCAGGCATAAAGTCAATGTTTTAATAAAGAGCCCCCTCTCGAGGACTCTTTTATTTTAACTCTTCCCTCCTGAACAAAATCTAAACTTTTTTTCGCGGACTAAGCGCTAGCCAGACAGGGGCAACGGAATAAGCAATTAGTGTTGCCAGAGCGGCACCAACCAGACCAAGGCGCGGGATAAAATAAATATTAAGACCGACATTAATAATCATGGCAGCTAAATTAATCAGAAAAATTTGACGCGTCCGATTTTCGGCGGTTAACTGATGAAAAACTACCGTTCCCAAAAACAACCCGATACTAGACCAGATATAAATCTGCAACACTGGAACCGCGGCTAGATAAGCTGAACCAAAGACGAAGCTAATAAATGGACTGGCTAAAAAAGCAGTGGCGGCAGCGATGATTAGGCCCAAAACTCCTAAAAGCAGATAGAGCTTTTTTAAACGGCTGCGATAAACCGCCTCATTAGTGTTGCGCGCATTAACAATGGCCGGAAATAAAGAACCGCAAATCACTCCCGGGATAAAATAAAAAACTTCCGTTAGCTTTACCCCGGCGGCATAAATACCAACTACCGCTTCACCCATAAGCCAACCAATCATTACCTGATCAATGCGCAGATAAATCACTGCAGCCGCCGAAGATAACATCAGTGGCCAAGAATCGTGCCATAGCTTCCGCGCTAATTCCGGCTTAAAATGCCAAGCAGCTAGTTTAAAGCCCTGCTCTTTATAAAACTTAATTAAATATAGGCCTTGCCAGACTGAATCTAAAACATAAATCACTATCAACCAGAACACGCCGCCGCCTAAGAGAATTAAAGCAACTTTTAAAAGCGAGGAAATAATGGCCGCGGCGAGCTGGGCTTTAATCGCTTGCTTCGCCTTAACTTG
>CAZAAD010000008.1:0-23379 GCA_964483295.1 uncultured Gammaproteobacteria bacterium | reverse complement strand
CCAAAGTAGCGGGCAATCCAAGCGCCAATAAAAAAAGACAGGAGCAGAAAAACAATCTGCCCGGCAAAGAGCCAGCCGGTATTAGCAAAATAGCGCCGGAAGCCCTCATGGCCTAAGACCCAGCGGTGCTTTTCCGGCACAAAACGTTCTAGTTTTTGAAAAATATTGTCTAGCATTTGCTAATATTATAGCCTTAAAACAAGAAAAAAGGAAGTGCGGTTTTTTTACCGCTACTTCCTTAATCAATCTACATTTCTTCCCAAAGTTCCATATACTCAAGCATTGGCGATTCATCTTCACTATACTGCTTAACCGGCGCGACTAGATAAAAATCATTTTCTTGAGTCGTGCGAATTTTTCGGTCAAGTGTACCGATGCCCATATGAAAATTTATGCTGTTAAGATGTGCCGTGGCCGCCATTATTCCCTCGGCGCAATCGCCCATTAATTCGCAGCGATCAAACAAGAAAATTGGCACCATGTTTTTGAGCAAAATAATATCAGCATATTTAGAACAGAAATGCCTAATTTGCGCTCTAGTAAATAGCAACTTCTTCAGACTTGCCTCAATTGAAGTAAAGGCTTCCGTAATATTCGCTTCGCCTTTGAAGTGATATACCCGCGCTTTAATTTCCTGACTAGCCGGGCTATCGCCACTAAAACAAGCGGCAGCCTCAATAGCAAAGTTTCTAGGATGATAGCGTTTACTTACTAGTTTAGCATGGTCAACTTTTAAACAGACTCCGGATAGAGCCTCAATGACAAAGAACTGTTTTTCAGGATCCAGTCTGAAAGGAGGAGTCGGATCGCTTTCTTCTCGCGCTAGTAAATCTTCAAAAAATTCGAAAATTGACTGCGGTTCATTAACTAATTTCTCCAGCTGCACCTGACTAATTTGATGTCGGGCTAAGGCCTGCTCTATCGCTTTCGAAGCGATGGCAAGCAACTCCGGGCTGGTGCCGGGGCTTTCTTTCTTTTTTTCTTCAGCTTCCATCGTTTCTTGAATTTATCTTAATTATAGCATATAATGTCAAAATATGAAGAAAATTATCTGCCTCTATGGCCAACCGGGTTGCGGTAAAACAACACAAGCTGATTTATTGGCGGCCGAATTCGGCTTCTCCAAATTCGGGATGGGCGAACGTTTGCGCGCCGAAATCGCCTCTGGTTCTGAACTAGGACAAAAAATTAAACCCAGCGTTGATGCCGGCGTTTTAATTCCGGATGAACTAATGGCGGAAATAATTAAAGAAGCCGGACAAGATGCTAATGAAGCGGGTCTGATTTTTGATGGCTTCCCAAGAATCACCACTCAAGCCGCAATGCTTGATGAAGTTCTAGGTGGTCTTAAGCTCAAAGTTGATGCTTTTATTTATCTACACTTAAGTGCTGAAGATGCTTTAAGCCGGATTAAATCCCGCGCGGCTCTTTCTGGCGGCGGCCGTGAAGATGATACTGACGAAACTGCGATTAAAAATCGTTTTGGTGTTTTTGAAAAACAATCAGCTCCCCTCTTAGATTTATATCGCGACCGAGGCTTACTAAAAGAAATTGATGGTAGCCTCCCTATCCCAGAGGTTTATAGTCTCGTTAAAAAAAATCTTGGACTCTAATCCCAGGACCTCAGGCTCTAACTAAAACAAAAATGTTGAAACAAATTTTTTCTCAGGCGGACAAAAAAATGCTCCGCCCTTTACTCTTGCTCGCCGGACCTATTGTCCTAGCTAATCTTTTTCAAGCCGCCTATCAACTGACGGACGCTTTTTGGGTGGGACGTTTAGGCGAAAAAGCGGTGGCCGCTGTTTCGGTTAGCTTTCCAGTTATTTTCTTTTTCATCTCTCTAGGAATTGGTCTTGCTGTCTCTGGTGCAATTCTAACCGCCCAATATTTCGGCGCCAAGAATGAAAAAATGGTCAGCTATAGCGCCGCCCAAACAATGCTCATGGTTGTGTCGGCTGCTATTTTTTTAAGTGCCATCGGTTATCTAGCAGCGCCAACGATTTTAAAATGGCTCCAAGTTGATAGCAGTATTATGCCTATAGCCTCTTCTTATTTACGCATTTCTTTTATTGGTGTAGTTTTTAATTTCTCCTTCTTCATGTTTCAGGCGATTATGCGTAGTATTGGTCGACCAAAGTTCCCTGTCTATATTATTGTCGGTACAGTTATTTTAAATTTTTTCCTTGACCCGCTGTTTATGTTTGGCTATGGCCTTATTCCCGCCTTCGGTGTGGCCGGAACAGCGATGACCACTATCGGCACCCAAAGCTTAGCAGCGATTATTGGTTTAGCTTCTTTATTTGCTGGCAAGCGCGGTATTAAATTACATTTATCTGATTTCAAGCCGGACTGGTCTTTTATTGCCCGCTCTTTTAAACTCGGCCTCCCTGCTTCAATTGAGCAGTCTTCCCGCAGTTTAGAGCTCGCTGTTATGACTGGGCTAGTCTCTAGTTTTGGTACGCTCGCGATGGCGGCGTATGGCGTGAGTGGTAATGTCTTACACCTCGCTTTAATGTTATCCTTTGGTATTGCCGGCGCGAATTCAGCCCTAGTCGGACAAAGACTTGGTGCCGGTGAACCAGAGGAGGCTAATAAAGTTGCTCGCCTAAGTTTAAAATTAATTTTTAGTTTTCTCTTGTTTTCTGGAATACTGACTTTTATCTTCGCGTCTAATTTAGTCGCTTTCTTTATTCCTAATGACCCAGGCGTGATTGCCGAGGGCGCTCGCCTCGTTCGTTTTATCTCAACCGCCTTTGCCTTAATCGGCTTGCAAATTATTGTTGGCAGCACTCTTCAGGCCGCTGGCGCAACTGCTCAAGCGATGCGACTTAGTATTATTTCTCAATGGTTAGTCCAACTACCGCTCGCTTTCTTATTAGCCAAAGCCTTTAATTTAGGCGTGACCGGTGTCTGGTTAACTTTTCCAATTACCAATCTAATTATGTCAGCCGTTTACTTAACAGTTTTCTTTAAAGGTAAATGGAAACATAAAAAGATAATCAGCCATGAAAAAGAAACTGAAATCAAAGTCACTCAAGAAGCGACCGCTGAAGAAATTGTGACGGTTGATTAAAAATATTGCGACTAAGTATTTAAGATAAATAAAAAAGACCAGATTAATTTCTGGCCTTTTTTATATTGCGCTTATTTAATCTTTTTTCTTGATATCAAGCTTGATAGAAAGCTCTGATAGCTGCCCTTCTTTCACTTCGCAAGGGGCACCCGTCATCAAATCCTTACCCTGACTATCCTTCGGGAAAGCATAGATATCGCGGATAGAGTTCCAGTCATTTAAAACCATAATCAACCGGTCTAAACCAGGCGCATTACCGCCATGAGGTGGAGCGCCGTAAGAGAAGGCATTAATCATCGCACTAAAGTTTTTATCAACTTCTTCCTTAGTATAGCCGGCGACTTTAAAAGCTTCATACATAATTTCTGGATCGTGATTACGAATCGCCCCGGAAGAAACTTCAAAGCCATTTAAAACTAAGTCAAACTGATGCGCTAAAATATCAAGCGGCGCCATTGTTTTTAAGGCCTCCATTCCGCCTTGTGGCATAGAAAAAGGATTGTGACCAAAGTCAATTCTTCCCTCCTCAATTTCAGAGTATTCATACATCGGAAAATCAACGACCCAAACAAAAGCGGCCTTAGCATTATCACGTAAGCCTAATTTATCAGCGCAGAAAATACGCACTTGGCCTAAGGCTTCACAAGTTGCCCGCCAAGCACCAGCCAGCAAGAAAACTAAATCGCCCTCTTTGGCGCTAGTTGTCTCGGCAACCTGTTTTAATTTTTCTACTCCTAAAAACTTTTCTAAGGACGACTTAACTTCCCCGTCTTTTAAGGTAATATAGAATAATCCTGGAGCGCCTTTCTTTTTGGCAACTTCAATAATTTCATCAATTTCCTTGCGTGTAAAATTAGCGGCGCCCGGAATTGTTAGCGCGCGCACTTGTCCACCAGCTTTTAGAGCTTCATCAATCGCCCCAAAGCCACTATCAGTTAGCAAGCTAGAGACATCTTTAATTTCTAAGTCATAGCGCATGTCCGGTTTATCAACCCCATATTTATCCATCGCTTCACGCCAAGCAATCTGACGGAAACGACCATCGGACAATAAACCGACTAATTCTTTCCTACTAAAAGTCGCGACTAACTCTTTCATTAAAGGTTCCATCGTTTGGAAAATATCATCCTGTTCCACAAAACTCATTTCCATATCAAGCTGATAGAACTCGCCATAGTGTCTATCCATGCGCGGGTCCTCATCGCGGAAACATGGCGCAATCTGAAAATATTTATCCAGGCCGCCAACCATTAACAATTGTTTAAACTGCTGTGGCGCCTGTGGCAAAGCATAAAACTTCCCCGGATAAATGCGGGATGGAACTAAAAAATCACGCGCGCCTTCTGGTGAAGAGTTGGCGAGAATCGGCGTTTGGATTTCATAGAAACCACGAGCGTGCAGATAGCTGCGGATATAAGTAATAATTTCATCTTTCACGCGCAACATTTCTTGCAGCTTCGGGCGACGCAAATCTAAGAAACGATATTTTAAACGCAAGGCTTCATTCGCTTCCCCGGCCTTGTCTTCATTAAGTTCAAATGGCATTACTAAACTTCTATTTAAAACTTTCGCGCCAGTAATAACTAATTCAATTTCTCCCGTTGTCATTTCCTTCTTAATCATATTCTCCGGACGAGAAACAACTTGACCGGTAAGCTGTAAAACCCATTCGCTGCGCGCTTCTTTTAAAACAGCCAAAACGTCAGAATCACCATCAGTCACGTCAAAACGAGCTTGAGTTAAGCCGTAGCGGTCGCGCAAATCAATAAAGATTAGACTGCCTAAATCGCGATGACTGTTGACCCAACCGGAGATAGTCACGGTCTGGCCGACATGGCTGGCGTTTAATTCGCCGCAGGTGTGGGTTCTGAGCATATGTTTATTTATTAGGGCAAAAAGCCCAATTTCCCTCTTATTCTAGCGTATTTACCCTAAAAAGACAAGCAAAAAAAATAATTAACAAACAAAAACCTTCCATATTGACACTTTTTTCTGTTTTGCAAAATATTGTTTTACTTTTTCATCCATATTATTTCCCTGTTGCTTTACCTTTAGATAATCTAATTATACCATTTCATCCCTGGGCAATAAACTCCCTATCAAAAAATAGCCCCTATTCAGGGCTATTTACAAACTGCGGAGAGCAAGGGATTCGAACCCTTGATACCTTGCGGTATACACACTTTCCAGGCGTGCGCACTAGACCACTATGCGAGCTCTCCTAAAAGGCGGAAACCGCCTTAAGTTATATTTTATTTAACTAACTTTCTTTCAACTGTCGCTTTAAGTCCCTCAATAATATCACCGTTAGAATCAGTAAAATCAGAATAAGGACGAGCACCAATAATCATTTCATCACCAACTAGCATAGTTGGCGCCCCAATAACTAAATTAAGCTTAGCCCGCGACATCATCTCCTCCAGTTTTACGGATTTCTCTTCATTAGTCAAGCAGGCGGCAAATTTATCTTGATTGATGCCAAGCTCGCTTGCTTTATTATAAACTAAGCCTTCAGCCAGGTCCCCCGTAGCAGCCGCTGATAATAATAAAACGCGCATCTCCTGACCTTTTTTCTCATCCTGAGCGCACATCACTGCTAAAGCTGCTTCACGAGAAATATCTGAATCCGTTAAGACAAAAGGACGCGATACTAAAGTAATCTTGCCAGCGGCCTCGCGCCCAATCTGATCAAGCGTAGTAGCTAACTCCGCACTAAAAGCATTAGAATAATCTTCATAAACAAAAATCTTTAAATCCGTGCCCACTTCACCAATTAATAAATCGGTTTCCGTGATTTCGGTAATAGACGGCATTAACTGGTAGCTATTAGCGCGAGCGCCTTCAATCGGCTTAAACTCTCGTACCTCTGATTGCGCTAATTGTGGTGTCACTTTTTTGTGGTCTCCCTGACCCAAGATAGCAATCACGGCCGCTATTAAAATTACGATTGCTAACCCGGCATACAAAACTGGTTTCGCCATCTTCTTGTCGCTAAACATATTTTTTGATTATTTAATTTCCTAACTATTTTTCAAAAATTAAACTGACTGCAACCAAGATGCTACCGTTAAAAGCTCATCTTCAAAAAAACGTGGAGCAATTAACTGCGCGCCAATCGGCATTTCCCCGCCCTCAGCAACCGAAACGTTTCCGGCTGGAATAGAAATTGCTGGCAGACCAGACAAGGAAGCAGTGGTCACAAAAATATCTTCCAGATACATCGCTAACGGGTCATTAGATTGCGCCCCTAATTTAAAAGCAGGGTGCGGTGCGGTCGGGGTTAATAATAAATCAACCTCACGAAAGACATTATTAAAATCTTCAATAATTAAAGTTCTAACAGCCTGAGCTTTTTTATAATAAGCATCATAGTAACCGGCTGATAAAGCATAAGTTCCAAGCATAATGCGGCGCTTCGCTTCTGGACCAAAACCTTGACCGCGGCTTTTCTTATAAAAATCTTGCAGATTAGCCGCCTCGGCTTTCAGTCCCCAGCCAACACCATCAAAGCGCGCTAAATTAGAACTGACTTCTGAAGGGGTAATAATATAATAGACTGGAATTCCATATTTAGTATGCGGCAAACTTACGTCAACAATTTCAGCGCCTAGTTCACGCATTTTTGCAGCCACCGACATTACTTGTTTTTTTACCTGCCCATCTAACTCAGCTAAAAAATATTCTTTCGGCAAGCCAACCTTTAGGCCAGCCAAAGATTTTTTGCTTAATGATTTATGTTTTTCCTTATCTAACTCTTCAATTCTTTCTCTAGTTTCAATAATATGTTCCTTGGTTGCCGAAGTGGCATCATGTTCGTCTTGACCGGCAATAGTTTCAAAAACTAAACGAACATCATTCACAGTTTTAGCAATCGGACCAACAACATCAGTTGAGGAGGTCATTGATAATAAACCAAAACGAGAAACTCTACCATAGCTCGGCTTTAAGCCAACAACACCGCAAAAACTAGCCGGCTGTCGAATAGAGCCGCCCGTATCAGAAGCAAGCGCAAACAAACACATATGAGCCGCTACCGCCGCCGCACTACCGCCGGATGAACCACCAGCCACTCTAGTTAAATCTAATGGATTCTTAGTTGGACCATAGGCAGAATTTTCGGTTGAAGCACCGTGGGCAAATTCATCAAGATTTGTTTTGCCTAACAAAACAGCACCCGCCGCGCGCAGACGCGCTACTACCGTAGCATCATAAGGAGCAATATAATCTTCTAATATTTTTGAAGCCGCGGTCGTTTTCCAACCTTTGGTCATTAAAATATCTTTGCAGAGATATGGAATTCCTAACAAAGAACCGCGTTCGCCTTGCGCTAAACGCTCGTCAGCTTTTTTTGCCTCTTCTCTCGCCTCTTCAGCGCAGACAGATAAACAAGCATGAATTTCTTTGTCCGCCTCAGCTATTTTTTTTAAACAAGCCTCAGTTAAAGCTAAAGAAGTTATTTCTCCCTTATCTAATTTAACACGCGCGCTTTCAATTGTTAGTTCATTAAGGTTCATAAGTCCGATTTTTTATTTACAAAACTCGCTTGACTTTAACATTACCATTTTCAATTTCTCCCTGCCCTAGAGCAATCTCAACCTCTTCTTTATTCCAATCAACTGCTTTATCTTCACGAAAAACATCGGTTAGGCCACTGACTTGTGCTGTTATATCTACGCCCTCAGTCTCAACATCTTTAAGCATCGCAACATAGTCTAAAATCGCGCCCAATTCGCCGCGATATTTTTCCGTCTCCTCCGGACTTAATTCTAAGCGCGAAAGTTCCGCAATATGTTTTACTTCTTCAGGAGTGAGTTTCATGTTCTTATAAAATATTTAATATCTTTTAATCCACGGTTCATCGTCCAATTGTTATAATTTTATCGCTGTGGGCCCAGCATTGGTTGCAAATCGAGCTTTAGCATCTCTGGTTTCGGGGTTCAAATCCCCGTGGGTCCACAGTGGTTGACCAAAAAGAAATGATGCTTTATAATTACAATATGCTAAGGCTCGGTTAATGCAACCGGTGTTAAACCGATAAATTCCCCCGACAGGGGGTTTTTATTTTGCCAAAAAATTATTAATCTACCTAATTAATTCTAAAAATTCTTCCTCATTAAGGGTTTTAATGCCTAATTTCTTGGCTTTTTCTAATTTAGAACCGGGGTCGGCACCATAAACAACATAATCAGTTTCTTTTGTCACGGCTTCTTTAGAGTGACCGCCTAACATTTTAATTTTATCTTTTGCCGCTTGGCGTGTCAAACCAGACAAAGAGCCGGTTAGCACAAAATTTTTGCCGGCCAGACGACCAGAATTATTACCTTTAAGCAAAGCCTCGACTGTCAATTCAACGCCACTGGCAGCAAATTTTTTCAACAATTCTAAATTTTTCTCGTCCTGCCAAAAATCATAAATACTTTTAGCAACAATGGGGCCGATATCTTCCATTAGTTCTAATTCTTCCGTTGATTTGTTTTGAAAAAATTTAATTAAGTCATCAATATTAATCTTATCTTTTTTCAATAAACTAACCAGTGTTCCCACTGTCTCTTCCCCGACATGGCGAATGCCAAGCCCGAAGATAAAACGAGCAACATCTAATTTTTTCTTCTTAGCAATAAGCTCAATGACGTTCTTCGCTTTCTTTTCGGCAAAACGTTCAAGACTTAACAAGTCTGATTCTTTAAGCGTATATAAATCAGCTGCATCCTTAATTAAACCGGTATCTAAAAATTGTTCAATTAGCTTCGGCCCAAGACCATCAAAGTCAGCCGCACCCTTAGAAACAAAATGGGTAATACGCCTTAGACTAACGGCGTAACAATGTTTGTTCGTGCAACGATAAGCGACTTCCCCTTCAACTTGCTCAACTTTTCCCTCGCACATTGGACAAATCGCTGGTGGAGTAATCTTCTTTTCTTTTCCTGAGCGTAAATCTTTTAAAACAGAAATTACTTTAGGAATAACATCACCAGAACGCTCAATCACAATCGTGTCGCCCAGGCGCAAACCAAGACGCTCAATCTCATCAAAATTATGTAAAGTTGAACGGCTAATGGTCGCGCCACCAACTTTAACCGGCTCTAAAACTGCCGTCGGCGTTAAAGCACCGGTCCGACCAACCTGCCAAATAATATCTAAAAGTTTAGTCGTGGCTTGTTCGGCGGAAAATTTATAGGCCATCATATAACGCGGCGCCTTACCAACAATCCCAAGCACCGGCCACATTTTCAAATCATCGGCCTTAACCACCACACCATCAATTTCAAAAGGTAGTTTTTCCCGCTTCTCTTCAATGTTTTTATAAAATGCAAAAACTGAAGACAAATCCCGGCAAACACTATTTTCGGCCAAGACTTTAAAGCCTAAAAGTTTCGCTAATTTATCAAGCTTACTTTTTTTATCTATTCCCTCACCGCGCTCTAAATCACCGAGCAATAAATCATAAGCATAAAAATCCAATTTTCTTTCCGCAGTAATCCGTGAATCTAATTGACGGATAGAACCAGCCACGCCGTTGCGGGTGTTAGCCAGTAATTGCTTACCGAGTTTTTCATAATGACTATTAAGCTCAGTAAAAACTTTTTTAGTCATAATCGCTTCACCCCGAATTTCAATTAAGCCATTATCAAAAAATCCAAAAATAATCTCTATCTCGCTCACAGAAAATCCTGCAGCCACTAACTCACTTTTGTCCGGCCGGCGCAAAGCTAGAGGAATGCTAGAAATTGTCCGTACATTATTTGTCACATTTTCCCCGGTCTTACCATCACCGCGTGTGGCCGCTAAAGATAGCTTTCCTCTTTCATAACGCAAACTAATTGCTAAGCCATCAAGCTTCAATTCACAATAATAATCACCCCGCCAAGAATGTTTTAAATAATTTTCATTCCTCTCTTGCCAGGCACGCATATCGTCTTCCGAAAAAGCATCAAACAAAGAAATCATCGGTCGCAGGTGACTAGCTTTTTTAAATTTCTCTAGCGGCTCGCCAGCGACGCGCTGAGTCGGCGAGTCCGGAGTAATTAACTTAGGAAACTCATTTTCTAAGCGAAAAAGCTCATTTTTTAAGCTATCTAAAACCGCCGGCGAAACTGTTTCCCGGTCTAAAACATGGTAATTATAGCGGTGTTTATCAATTTCCGCCCTTAACCTAGCTATTCTATTTTTAGCCTCAGCTTCATTCATAGTTATCTACATTATAACACGAAAACCCTGCCTGTGGCAGGGCTTCGCAAGTATCTTTTCAACTTTTAATTTTGCAAATTTTACTGAGCTGGGGTTACTGGCGGGGTTTGGGTTTGAGTGCCGTTAGTTCCCTGAGGATTAGTAGCATTATTGATGAAAGCAACAATCTCATTAACTGCCTGAGCATTTTGGCTAGCATACTGCTCTAATTGTGCTAAACGAGCATTCTGATTATTTAGTCTAGCGGTGAATTGCCAGAAGATCATCACTAAGGCGCCTAGAATAACGCCAACGACTAAAGGAAAAACGATTTCTCTTTTCATATTGTTGTTATCATTATTAAGCCGGCTGCCGGAATAGGTCGGGCGGACCGCGCTTCTATTTTTATTATTGATTAGTGTTCGCATTTAAGTTAGCGTTAAAGAAATTAACAATACTGCTAATTTTGGCAGCATCTTGCGTGACGTTCGTTTCCATTTCACTTAATTTCTTGTCAACCCGATTCAAAGTAATGTAAAAATAAACGAAGAGACCGGCCATAATTATCATCAAGATGATAGTTGCCAGCTTTCCTAACATGTTCTTTTGCATAGTCTTTACTTGATTTATTTATCTTAGGTTAATTATATCACCTTTTAAAAAACCTTTCAAATTATTTTACGACGATAATTTCTCCCTTAGCAGTTGATTCTGGGCCGCCACAAGAGTTGCAATAATACATAAAACGTCCATCTTGCAAGGCCTGAAATTCTATTGCTTTCGTCTCTCCTTTTTTCGCACTAACCATCATATTATAGCCAGCAAGCACGACGTCATAATCTTTATCAATCGCCATAAGTTCAATATGAACCATATCTTTAAAATTCACTATCACTTGCTCTGGCGAAAATTTATCTCCCTCGCCGCGAATGCGAAATATTCGAAAATTCGCCCCACCGGAAACTGGAATATCAACGGAATGCTCCGGTACGGCGACTATGTCCTTTAAATTATCTGGCAAGACTTCCCCGACTTCAGGAACTTTAACATCAACCGGCACTGGTTGACGGAACTCCGTCTCTTCCCAGTCACGCGGCCTAGTTGTAGCGGCCTCATCAGGCACATAAACATTTCCCTCTACGGGTTGCGGGGGATTAATTTTATTATCCGGCTGATTTAATTTCCGGCTTTGCATTTCCAAAAAAATAATCAACGATAAAACAACAATAATCGCAATACCAAAAATTATCAAAATTACCCGCTGCTTTTTTGTCATGGTTAAAAAATTATTTTCTATCTTTATTGTAATCTCATTTTTATTATAACATATCAGAATACAATTTCCAAATAAAAACGCCTAAAAGAAGGCTCTTAGGCGTTAAAAATGCCCGTCTCTAATGTTTAGAAACGGGCATGCCTTACTGTTTAATAATTTTAATACTTTTCGTAAAATTTTCCTTTGCGGAAGTCAGTCTCAAGATATAGACTCCTCCTCTTAATTGAGAAGTGTCATAATCTATGGTGTTCTGACCGATTTCATAGTCGGCCTGATTGATAAGGGTGATTTGTCGTCCTTGTAAATCGTAAAGGGCAATATTAATCAAACACCTTTTTTTCAAAATGAACTCAATATTCAAGTTTGTGGCCACCGGATTAGGGTAAGCCTTGATTGAATACTCTGATTCAAAGACATCATCAATCCCAACTTTCAAGTCAACTCTTATCGTTACCAATAAATTGGTACTTAATTTCCCGTCACTAACGACAATCGTTAAATCGAAAGTATCTACTTTACTAGACTTAAACGTTAAGATGCCGTTGCTACTTATCTGCGCTTCAGCCAAGGGGCTAAGAATTGAGAAAGTAACTTGGTCATTTTCCGCGTCGTAAGCAAAGAAAGGATGGGTCAATGTTTCGTTTACATAAACGGTCAGTGACGCTGGAGGAGCAACGAATACCGGAGCAGTGTTTGCCGCTTTAACATTGATAGTAAGCGAGAAAATGCTCGTAGAAAAACCATCACTTATCCCAACTTTTACTACAAAGTTTCCAATGCTAGTCGCGGCGTAAGAGAATTCTCCAGTGCTCGGATTAATACTAGCGCCAACCCCTTCAACAATTGAGAACGAAATTGCCTTCCCTTCTTGGTCATAGGCCGAGAAACTAAAGACAAAATTTTCCCCAACTGACAGATCCTGATTGTCAGGCACCTTAGTGAAAACCGGCGGATTATTAAGATTTACATCAATAAGGAAATTAGCAACACCTAACTTAATACCATCACTAGCCTGTACTTCAAAAGCGAAGCGACCCACGTTTTGCGCCCTATACTCAAATACTCCAGTTGTAGGACTCAGAGTGGCTCCAGTGCCGCTAGCTAAGATATAAGTGATAGGTAATCCTTCTGGGTCGGTAGCTTTAAATTGATAATTTACTACCTCTCCTTGCAAGACATTAAACCCTCCCTCAGCTTTAGCTGAAAACACCGGTGCAGCGTTATATGCCGCAGGACTCACCTTTACTTTAAACTGAGTAGAAACAGAACTAATACCATTACTAGCACTAACGGAGAAATAGAAATCACCAACTTGATTAGCTACATAACTGAATAAACCAGTAGTTGGATTTATGCTTGCTCCTAATCCATTAGTAATAGAATAAGTAATAACACTGTTTGCTGTATCAACGGCTTTGAAGGTAAAAGTAGCAACATCTCCTTCCTGGGCTAAAATATCCCCACTAGGCACCCGGGTAAACACCGGAGGAGTACCAGTCTGTAGATCAGCAATAGAAAAGGTAACAAGCTTTCTCTTCAGAACTGAGGTACAAGATTGAACGTAGATTTGTTCCTGAAAAGGTTGCAAATTTAAACCAGCAGCAACTGAATAAAAATCAGTTGCAACAATAGTTGTGTCGGCTAAATCTTTAACTTTGGCCTTAATTTTTTTATCTGTTCCCAGAAATGTTATCCAAGCGTCATCAATACTTAGCTTAGACTCTCTGGTATAAGACAAGAAACTTTGACCATTAGCTCCGATGTAATTTGCCGAAACTGGATCAAAAATCACAATTGAGATGGATTTAAAATCGCCTGCAGAAGTTAAATCTGATAAATCAGAAATAAGTTCATAATTACCGTCAAGATTATTTAGAGGTCTAACCATGACTTTGCTTCGCAATGCAATATTATAGCCATTAACTTCTGATACCTGTATCTGGTTTCCAGAAAAAAGATAATTAAAAAAATCTACAAAATCAACCTTCTTTGAAGAACTGATAAGCGTCGCGTCCGTAAAAAGATGATTATGCTCCAAAATATCCTTACCAGAGATACCATTGTTAATTTTAACACTGACAGCGACTTGCGGCACGGAAGAAAAATCTTCTTCCAAAAACCAATAGTTGAAAGATTGCCATTTAGCAAAATAAAACCAATTGTAGTCCAAATAGAAATGTCCTTGAGCTGGATTAATATTGGAATTAATAACTTGAAATGCGCCTCGTCCATAAGTAGTTTTAATGGTGTCATTATAACCAACAATAGTAAAGGCGTGACCATAATCAATACTATCAGAACTAATACCAGGAGAGCAGCTATAAACATTGTTAGCAGTTGTCATCTGATTAAAATACTTGAACAACTGTATGCCCAAAACAAAACATTTCCCTTGCGCCAACGAATCTTTCAGGGCATTAATTTTCTGAGCAACATACGCATCACTATTTTCCGGGCCATATCCAAAGAAGGCGCCAGTAAATAATCTTTTGCTTTTATAAGGTAAAGCTTTTTCTCTAACAGATAAATCTGGTTTAATCACATCCTGTTCATTAAACGGGAAATCAGAACCAGTTGCACAGCCTTGGGTTGGCATAAAATAAAAAGCGCTTTCAACGTCTGATATTTTATACACAGGGTGGCTATTCTGATTCCAAACAAAATTATGATTAAATTGATTAATCTCTAATTTTGGATCGCGGTTAAATTTCCTATTCCAAATCGCTGATTTTAAATAGTAAATTAAAGAGAAATGGGTGCAATTCGGCATTGTTTCCTGACTCCTAACAGGCGGAAACCACTGGCTATTGTCAACGACGGTCGGCAAATTCTGACCGAGGGCAACATTAGCCAACAAAAGCAACATTAGCATTAAATTTTTCATGATTAAAATCTCCTATGTTTTTATTTAATTTTTAAAGTTCAGAGTAAATATAAAAATTTACTACTTTTATACTATATTATAAATATAAGAAATTGTCAATAGAAATAAATATAATTTAGCTTATATTAAACAAAAAGCCATCTATTAGATGGCTTTTTTAGAAATCAACTAATTACTAGTTTGGATACGGGCAATCGCTGCTACATGACCAATAGTCTTCATAGGCATCACATTCGTAATCCCAGTCACACTGAGAACAACCTCCACAATCATTTGAACAAGAACGACAGCTTTCACCACTCCACTCATCGCAATAATAATTGTAATCACAAGATTCTCCGCTACCAGCACAATCTTCATAACAAGTTACTTCATCCTCATAGCCAGTACATTGCCCGTCGCCGCACACTTCACAATAACCACAATCACCAGGACAACTCTCACAATCTTCACCATTGTTGCAAGACCAATCGCCACAATACTGCGGAACTGCGCAAAAACCATTAGCATCAACAACCGCGTTCAAATATGTGCTTCCATAAGTACGGCAAGCATCGCCGAAGGAGCGAACCGGATAAACGGTCGCTGAGCATTTAAATCTCAATCTACTTCTCCAACCACCTAATGTTGTAGCCACTTGTTTACAGCTGCCATAACCATTAGAAACCTGGGTTACATAGCTATTAATACCAATTGGACAATTGGACGTGGTAAACGAAACATCTGAAGCCCACTTTGACATACAAAGAGGATTATCTAACTGAACAACCGTACAATTTCTTAAAGGAGTAGTTTCACTATCGAAATAACCGGTATTAGCTTGGCTGCAATAAGAAACAGTAGCATTATCGGCTAATGGCGTCAGCGAGTAAGAGTGATATAAATACCAGAGCTCACCACTACTCCAAGTCTTATACAAGGTTTCAGCTTTAGCGGCATCACCCTCGGAAACATAAGCGACTTTCGTCTCCGCTATAGTCCAGCATTTCTTCTTACAAGTATTATTGGCGGAATTTCCCGCACACCAATCATAATAGTCTGTCGCTGAGGTATCGCAATAATAACCAGAAGAACAATGTGAATCAGAGGTACACTGAACACAGGCTGACCCTGTTGAAATATGGCCGCTATTACAAACCAAGGCTTCACTTTGTACCGTTACGCCTCCATCCGCACATTTTAAAGTCGCATTCCAAGATCCGTTGGTAATTGATTTACTGGCAGCTACGGTCTGACTATGAGACATAGCACTATAGGAGTAGCCACTAACCGAACCAGCAGAACAAGTAGAAATAACACAGACATCATAATAGCCATAGGTTGACTGATACCAGGAACCATAAGTGTATAGATAACCACTATAGCAATGCGGCCCCGTCTGACTACTAACCGTTACTGTTCCGCTACTACAACTAGCCGTTGCCTGATAATAACCACCACCAACTCTATAGCCAACGCCCTTAGTAACCGTAGTGCTTCCGCCATGACTTAAAGCCGGCACAGAATAACCGCTGACAGTTTGCGCGGAACAAGGAGGATAAGTACAGGTGCCGCTAGAACATATCTGACCAGTGGTTGAGCAATTTTGTACTACAGTAGACGGGGTATCCGAGTATTGACAACCATAGGAACAATAATAATTACGCCAAGTCGCTATCACATTACTGCCGCTGCAACTATATGTCCCAGCCACAAAACCATCCGCCGCACAATGTGAATCCGAAGAACAATTATAACAATAACCACTAGTACAATACGGGGTTCCACCGGAACAAGCAGCGCCATAGGCCAAAGTGGTACCAGTTACCGTACAGGAACCACCGCCATTACAATATTTAGCATTATCCAAAGGCTGATTGCTAGAGCAAGCCGTTGGCGTAGACGTTCTACCGCAATAATAACTAGACGAACCGGACACAAATGAGGACCCGCTACAAACCTGACCCGAAGAACCATAATTATAACGATACGAAGTTGAACCGTTACAAGAAGAACTACTTCCGGAACAACTCGTATCAGTCGCTCTTAAAGTACAAGAATCAATACAAGAATAAGAGCCATAAGAACAAACATTTGAAGATGATAAATAACACCCATACGTCGCATTACAACAGGAACCGCTTGTACATTGTTTACATCCGCCAAGACCACAAATGGGATCCTGATAATCATTCCAGCCGTCACCATTATTATCAGAATAAGGGTTAACACACATATTCCTACAATAGTCATAACCACTTACACACATACTGTTTTCCGCGCCGCTACAGGCTCCATATTGGTATGTCCCCATATAGGTGCTACAAGAACCTCCACCATTACAAGCATAATATTGTAACTGAATAGAGGTGGTCCCAGAACAAGAAAATGAACCTGTGCCGCATTTATTTGAACCGGAGGCAGCCTCCCAAGAGGAACCATTCCAGACCTGACCGGAAGAGCCATAACTATAAGTATAGTCATAACCGGCAATTGAACCGGAACAACTACCAGAGGAACAAGTATAATAAGGTCGCGAAGCAGAGGCCGAGCAAGAACCGGCTGAACCAGAATAGTCGCCGAAACTACCATATGCACAAATAGTTCCGTTAGCTACCTGACTATCAGCACAGGTCTTAGCCGAACCATTACAATAATCAGCATAATCACAGCCCGAACCATTACTGTTTCTACATAAAGTCCCATTGGACTTTACCGCATCAGCCGGAGCATTATTAGAAGACCCGCTACAATAGTCATCCGCATCGCACAAATCGGTCGCCGAACGATATAGAGCGGTTGACTTGCTATCGGTACAAAGATTTGATGTTCCGTTGCAATAATCTGTTAAATCGCAGACACCAGCGCTACTTCTACACAAAGTTCCGTTAGAATATTTAGAGTCAACTGGGCAAACATTAGAACCGCCGGTACAATTTTCGGCAAGATCACAGGTGCCCGCACTTGCCCGACAAGTATAACTACTTGGTCGATATCTGTTAGTAGCCACATCGCAACAATCACCAGCAGTACACTGTGCACCGCAATCAGAATCAAGCGCATCAGTATAGGTATCACCATCATTATTTAATCCATCAGAACAAAGATTTAGACAAGAACCGCCAGAACAATAATCATGTTCTCCGCCGGAACAAATGACGCCAGAATTTACCTTATAGCCGTTAGGGGTTGTACCGCAAGAACCAGAGGTATTACAACCATAAGCATCTCTTTGGACAGTTTGTCCACTACAAGTGTTTGGACTGCTTAAACCGCAATAAATAGTACCGGTTGAAGCGACCCAAGAAGAACCGTTCCAAATATTATTATTCGCCGGCGCATTTTGATATCTATTAACAGTAGAGCCGCTACAAGTAGCCGAAGACCCAGAACAATATTGATCAGTTGCTACTCTCTGACAAGAGCCGCTAGCCGGATTATTAAATGTACCGGTTGAACAAATTGTGGCATTAGTTAAAAACTGACCAGTAGTTGTATTACAACAAGCTCCACTTGAACACTGACCATAGCCACCACAATCTGTATCCTGACCATCAGTAAAGCCATCACCATCATCATCAAGGCCATTACTACAATTATTTACACAAGAACTTCCTGAACAACGATTATTTTCACCACCAGTACAACCTCCCGGAGGACAGGAAGCGCGAACAGTCACATTATCGCAGGTACCACTCATATTACAGCCGTAGACACCACGCGCTAAAGTTTGACCAGAACAATAGGCAGTTTGAATTCCACAATAACTAGAACAGTTAGCCGCAACCCAAGAGCTGCCATTCCAAACATTTCCACTGACAGAAGCATTTTGGTTAGCGTCATAGTCAGAGCCGGCAGAGGTGCCAGAGCAGGTTCCAGACGAACAAGTATAATATGGACGGAAACGATAAGCATAACAAGCGCCGTTAGCGCCAGTCCAGGCACCGTAAGCGCCATAATTACAAACCGTGCCGTTAGCTAGAGAACTACAAGAATCTCCAGTACCAGAGCAATTAGCTCCCCGACAAGAAGTACCGGAACCTAGGGCGCCAGTAGAACATAAATTACCTAAATCTTCAGAGGAGGTCTGATTGATTGGATCAGCCTGAGTTCCGTTACATTTTAAGCAAGTACTAATTGGGGTTTGCGCGGCCTTATAGGTACCATTTACATTACAGCAAGCTTTAGCGCTCGTTGTACAAGAATCACTTCTCACTCCAAAACTACAAGAGTCTGAGCCAGAGCCACCACAAGTACCGACTCCACAAAAAGAAGTTACGCTCCAACCATGATAGATAGAAGCATTATTATCATCGCAATCATAATTATTAGAAACTATATTATAGGAAGCTGAAGGTTCGTAACAAGCTGAAACATCATCCTTTTTACCGCTGCCATCTTTATCGTAATCGCGATAACCACTAGTACAACAATCGTGAATAAGTGGATTATTATCATCGCAATCATATTCCGTTACTGAAGCCAAGGTGGCCTTCTCTCGATAATTAGCCGGGCAGCTCTGTTTTACGTTGCTAACTGGATCAATAACAACATAAGGCGCACCATTGTTAGCATAGCCATCATTATCACTATCTAAAATACACATTGTGCCGTGAATAATACCTTCATTCAAACCACCGCCAGTCAACATTCTGATTTGGCCTTTTGGCGGAACTAAACGGATTTCTTGTCCCGGGTCTAAAACTAATTTAGCGCCATCAGCGATATTGACTATCGTGCTAGCACCGGTAATGCTTAAAGTGCCACCAGAAAAACCAGTGATACCGGTGATACTACAAGTCGAATTTCCACTCAAGCTCACATTCCCGACTTTAACGGCATTGATGCCGCAGTTATCAGGAATAGTCATCGCTGGCCCGGCCGCTTTAGAAGAATGCAGGGCGATAGAAATAAAAAATAAAGCTAAAGCAATTAAACTAATAGTTAATTTGGATAGCTTTGTCTTCAAGAAAACCATATATTATATATTGGCTGAATAATGATAACTATATAAATTGGCAAGGCAATCGGACCGAAGATTTTCGGTCCGACAAGCTCTAACAATTTATTCAATAACCATTTTACCGGTATTGCCCTTATCATCAATGTAGAAAGTATAAGTTCCTGGGGCTGGGGCTGGGAAAGTTAAAGACCTATTCCCTTCTTCTTTATTAAAAGTAACTAAAATAAAAGATAAGTTCTCATCAATAAAATTAAAAGTATGGCGCTCGTCATCAGTAGCCGAGAGAGTTAACAAAACCTTTTCACCTTGCTTACCGGAAAAAGTTTTTGGCGAAAAAGTCTTGCCGGTAGCAGTAATTACGACTTCTTCAGCTAGCGGCATAGTATCAGTAATGCTTGGTTCGTTAGGAACGTTATCTTTTGCCTGTTCTTCAGCCTCATTAACAGGAACCTCCTGATTTACCGGCTGGTTTTGGCTGTTATCTGTTTTATCAGACATCTTAGCAATAACTAAAGCGATAACTACAATAATAATTACCGCAATTGCTACCCAAAGGTATTTTTTCTTTTCCATAGGATTTTCTTAATTAGAATATTAATAAAAACTTAATAAAAGATTTCTAGCTAAATCATAATTAGCCTAAAAATCTCAATAATATTATAACATTTTCAAAAAAATAAATAAATAGTTTAATAAGGACTAAATTCGACAAACGTAAGAGAAAAGAATATTACTAATTGACGGAGAATAGAACTTATTGTCTAAAGGCGAGAAAATCGTTCTAATAAAATACTGTCTAGTCGCTTCCTGCTCAAATTCAATGTCTCTGCCCCAGGAAATTTCCTGCCATTTCTTCCCATCAGCAGAAAACTCAACTCGTACTAACCCTTGGCCATTAGCATCAAGCACAAGGCTGCTTTCGTATATCTTTTTAATAAATATTTCCGGGTTCTCAGCGTTGTGAGTAATTGGTAAAGTAACCAACACCTTTTCTTCATTATTAATAAAGCCTTTATCCCTAAATACTTGCCAAGTAATGTTGTTTCCGGAATTAATTTTAGCCAACAAGACAACCTCGTCCGATTTAGCCTCAATTAATTTAAATTCGGCCGACTTACCAATTATCCCTAAATCATAAGCTAAAGAAGTTTCGCCACTGATTTCCCCGTCTGTATCTTCCCATAATTTAATAAAGCGCAAGGCATCTAAAGTAGAGCTATAAACATACCAATAAGAGTAGTTAGCACTTTTTGCCCTGATAATTTCTGGCTTAAAGCCATTGTTCATTGGTCGATACCCGAAAAATTTATCAAGATTGGTAATCTTTTCACCCCTTACTCTAAAGGCTTGTCCTTTATAAGCGCCATAGATAACTAAAAAGTCATCTTCACTACCGCCAAAACCAAATAAACCAAAATAATTAGAACTAATTGACGGGAAATTTTGTATTTTAGAAAAAGCTGCGCCATCAAAATAAAAAACTTCACCCCGATAACCATTATCCTGTACAGTAAAACCAACTAACCACTTTTGACCAACGTTTCCTAATGAAACCGCTTTTAAATATCTTGTCTCTATTCCTTTCGGAAAAGAAATTTCTTTACCATTGTAAAAAAGTCTATTATTTTTATACTCAAGACAATTATTATTTAAGCATCTCTTATCATTATACGGCCCATCTAATTTATTATTAATATAACCATCAAAGATTGTTTTATGCTGATCAACCATTTCCTGGCTAGCCGTATCCCAGGCATAGTCGGGAGGAAAAATAATAGAGTTAGAAACTCCTTCAAAATAAAGACTAGTTTTCTCAGTATCAACCACAGCGGTTGTATAAGGGAAAGACCCTAAGTACAAAGTTTGTTTATCTATTTCTTGCTTAGCATCCGACTTTTTGTCTAAGGAACCAAACGAGGTATTGGTTTTTGTTAAATCACAAAAAAAGCTATAAAAAGTGATAACTTTTTTATTAATTTTCGAAGTAAGCGGTGGCAGGGCTTGTTTTTCCTCTACCGCCACAACATCATCCTGAGGAAAGCTAGCCTGTGCTTTCGCTACTGGATTATTTTTTTGTTTTGACAAAATACATTGCTCAAAATAAATAATGGCAGAAAAATAAAGAAGCGCGAGAACAATAAAAGACACTAAACTAGCGACTATCCGACCCAAATTTTTCTGAGATAAGCCAAGGCTTTTAAACATAAAGCTACTGAACAATCATCTTGCCGAATTCCCCATTTTCTCTATGCTCTGGTACGCCACAGCCAAAGATATATTCACCGGGCCCCGGCGTATTAAAACTGATGATTTTTGTCTGCCCCTCGCTAACGCCCATAGCAATGGCGGCGACGGCGCTATCATAAAAGCCAAACACATGGACCTTGTTGTCGTCAGAAGTAACCGCTAAAGAAATTAAATCACCGGACCGGACAGTAAAAGAATCCGGGGTAATTTTATTGTTGCTAATTTTTAAATTTAAAACTTCCTTTGGTAAGTCTTCTTGTTTTATTACAGTTGACTTAGGAGCCTCGGAAGAATTAGGGATTGCGCTATTCTGAGCTAGTTCAAAAGAACTGTTCAATACGTGATTATCAGCAGTAACCGGACTAGCCCCGGCGAAAAGCTCTTTAGCACCATCAGTTTCAACTACGTCGCCCGCTACTTTTTGCGGCGCCTCAATCACTGCCACCTCTTCAATAATATCTTCTTGATTTGCAGAATTAAAAGATTTTTGCACTTGAATATAAGCAAAGGCAAGGACTAACAAAACAACTAGTACCGCAATAACTAATCCCATTACCTGTTCTTTTCTAACCATATTAGCTAATCTTTAATTATTAAGTTTGTTTCTTCAGATTGGTCATTAGAAAGAGTCGGCCAGTCGCGCCAGTCAAAACGTCTAGCAATTAAACGATAAGAAACTTCAACCGGTTTATCAGAACGGAAAATTAATTTATTATTATCAATTAAATAATAAACCTGAGCTAATTTACCATAAGGAGTGACAGAAACTTCAACGCTTTCCTTATTAAACTCAATAACTTTACGCCAAACCCACAAATCACTGCCCTCTTTCACTTGAGAAAAATCAATCACTGCCTCAAATTCATTAGTATTTTTATTTTTCACATCAAGCACAGCTTTGCCTACATATTCTTCTTTTAAGCCGCCAGAAATTGATGGCGCATAAGTAGAATATTTAACACCATTAATATTATAAAGAGGGTCAATAACGGAAACGGTTAATTTATTAACACCGGAAATATTATTGCTACCCAAGGTTAAATGACTAGTTAAACTAACTCCAGGAATAGTCAAGGGGCCAGTTAAAGTAACGTTACCAGACATTGGGACAAAAGCACCCCAGCTAGTTTTACAATCACTGGCGATACAAAGGCTAGTAGCATTAACCGTTAAAGAGGCATTAATATCACCAACGACATCTAATTTTTTCGCCGGGTTAGTTTTGCCGATACCGACGTTGCCATTAGCTAAAATCCTCATTCTCTCTACATTAGTTGTGGAGAAAAACATATCCCCTGCGACATAGTTTGCTATTTTATAAGAAAGGTCAGAATTATTAAAATAATTTCCTGCCTGAGAAACACCATTTTTAGTAAATAATAAGTTAGTGCCTGCACTTGCCCCTGAATTTGGATTTTCTATTTGAATGCGAGTTATTGCATTCTGATCTTTTGATACAGTTAATAAATTGTCTGGCGCTGTCGTCCCAATCCCCACATTTCCATTAACATCTGTCTTATAAACAGTCGTGCCATTAGCAGTCCAACCAGAAGCAGAGGTAACAATTGGATTAATAACCGCTGAAGTTGTAGTTGAGTATAAAGTACCAGTATTATCAGACATTACTAAGACGTTTCCTGCCCCACCAAGTAGTGATAGCTGAGTTGCTCCACCATTAATAAATCCAGTAGCACCAGAGACTTGTAGTTTAGCGGTTGGGTTAGTGAGGCCAATGCCGAGATTCCAGGCAGTATTAGAGGCATATAAATTAGAACCGGAGAGATTCCAAT
>CAZAAD010000007.1:0-42421 GCA_964483295.1 uncultured Gammaproteobacteria bacterium | reverse complement strand
GTTGCGCTCTAACCAACTGAGCTAATTGCCCCTTTTTAAATAAAAAAACATAATTTCCGTCTATCGGAATGCTGAGTAAGAATATAACAAACAATAAATAAAAAGGCAAGAGTTAGCGATTATAGGCTTAACAGCAATAATGTCAACTCGGTCTTAATTTGACTACGGCCAGTCTTATTGGAAAAGTCCAAAGCTATTAAATTATTAAGATAATGTTTTAGTTGTTCTTGAGAGAAGTTTCTGGCTTGTCCGAGCCCCTTTTTAGCAACGAAGGGGTGAAGTTTTAATTCCAAGGCTAGCTTATCCGGTTTAATGCCACTATTTACGGCATCATTTAACATGATTAAGATTTTAAAATGCCTGACTAACATAGCGATAATACCCTCATCTTCTAGGCCAGCAGCATATTGCTCTTCTAAGATTTTTAAAGTGCGTTTTTTATCTTTAGCACCAACAGCATCAGTTAAGGCAAAAATATCTTCTGAAAACGCCTCGGCGGAATACTCTCTAATAATTTCCTTGTTTAAAATTTTATCTTCAGTACCCAGAGCAGCTTTTTTAATGGTTTGAGCAATGAGCCAAGAGTCTCCACCGGTGCGCCGAGCTAATTCATTGGCAGCATCAACGGCAATATTTTTTTCATAACTTAGTGCTTCGCTTTTAATAAAGCTTAATAAACTGGCAGCACTTAGTAGTTTAAATTCTTGAACGTATTTTTGTTTTATTAAAAAAGAAAATAATTTTTTTGCTTCTGCTTTCAGGGGAAAATCTTTAGTGTCAAGTTCTCCTTCTCGGAAAATAATAATTAAACTGTCTTCCTCAGCGATTTTTTTTAATTTAATTGCTAGTTCGGCGAAGATAGTAGTTTTTTTATTTTTGAAAATATTTTCAATAATAATTAGGCGTTTACGCGCAAACAGTGAGCCGGTATTTATTTTTTCTTCAATCGTTTTTAATTCTGCCGCCTGTCCGTCAAGCACATCTAAACTATTTGACTCAGCGTCAACTTCGCGGACAAATTTATTTTTCATTTCTTGGAGCATCCGCTTGGCACGGAAGGAGTCGGCTCCGTAAAGGAATATAATCATAAGTCTAGTTTTCAATTATTGAGGCCAGTAATGTCCACTTGCTTAATAGTATCAATTTTTTGGCCTAGAAATTTTTCTCCTAGCTGACGGAAAGAGACAGGATTGTCGGTTGTATAGCAAGTAACACTACTTTTGGTGCTTGTTGGTAAATTTAATTCGGGATGACGTTCAAGATAGGAAGCTAAGCTGTCGGCGATAACCTCTCCTGGATCAGGTACGGATACGCGTTTGCCCATCAGGCGCCTAATATCTGCGATTAAAAACGGGTAATGAGTACAACCAAGGATTAAAGAATTTATTTGCTTAGTTTTAAGGGGTCGCAAATATTTTTTTAAAATCATTTTTGTTTCCGGTTTTTTTGCCCACCCCTCTTCTATGAGCGGGACTAGCAAAGGAGCGCTATTTTGTTCAACAATTGCTTTAGGGTCTAAATCTTTTATTTCTTTTAAATAGGCGCCAGAAGCAATGGTTGCTTTTGTGCCGATAACACCGATGCGAGCATGTCCGGAGCCGGCAAATTTTTCGGCAAGTGGCCTAATAACGCCAAGAATACGGCAGTCAGGATGATGGCTAGGTAGATATTCCTGCTGTAAGCGACGGAGCGCTTGAGCTGACGCAGTATTACAAGCAATAATTATTAGGTGGCACCCTTGGTTAAATAAGAATTCCATGGCTTCGCGCGAATACTCGTAGATGGTTTCGGCAGATTTTTCACCATAAGGCACGCGCGCATTGTCACCTAGATAAATATAGTTATATCCCGGTAGTCTATCTAGCAAATGTTTAAAAACCGTCAGGCCGCCTAGGCCAGAATCAAAAACGCCGATTGCACCGTGGTCAGTAGTTTTTTTATTTTGTTTGCCGAACATATTTTTTAAACAGGTCGCCTCTTTCTTTGTAGTTTTTAAAAATACCGAAACTAGCACAGCCAGTTGACAATAAAACGATTGCTCCTGGTTTAGCGAATTGTTTAGCTAGCGCGACGGCCTTAGCCATATCTTTTACTAAGTGTAATTTTTTATCAGAAAAATTTAGTCTCTTTAATTCTTTTTTTAGATTCTCTGAACCCTGACCAGGTAGTAAAATTAATTCGCTAGTTTTTATTTTAATAGTTTTAGCCAGCGGCCTAAAATCAGCCCCCTTATCAGCGCCACCAGCAATTTGAATTATTTGTCCGGAAAAAGATTGTAAATCTAGAACGGTGCTTTCTGGTGTAGTAGAAAAACTATTATCAAAATATTTAATTCCATTTTCATCCTTTACTAATTCTAGGCGGTGTTCTAAATTGCCGAATTTTTTTATTACCCCTTCAAAGACAGCCGGTTTTATTTTTAAAACTTTAGCAATAGCAATAGCCGCAGCAATATTTTGTTGGTTATAGGTGCCGACTAGTTTTGAGGGCAGGGTACTATCCTGAAAAAATATTATTTTTCCGGGCAGAGTTGGCGTGATTTTTTCTAAGCGATTTTTTAGACTTTGATTAACAACGAGAACTTTATTTTCTTTACTACGGGCAATATTAAGCTTAGCTTGCCAGTAAGTCGCCAGGGAGGAATGATAATTGGGATTGTTAGGGTCGGCCGGTGCGAGATGTTCTTTAAATAGATTGGTAATAACAGCTAGTCGCGGTGCAGTTTTTAAATCTTCTAGTTGAAAACTAGAGAGCTCAAGAACAATATAATCTTGGGGTTTGATTTTGTTTAAAAAAGCAAGCGGAGCAATGCCGATGTTGCCGCCTAAAAATACCTGGCGCCTACTATTACGGCTGTCCGCTTTTAAAATCTGGTAAATTAGGCTAGCAGTCGTACCTTTGCCTTTCGTGCCAGTAACACCAATAATATTTTTACTGGGACAGAGTTCAAAAAATAAATTCAGCGGACTAGAAAGTTTGGTGTGCTTAGAGCGAAGCGCCCTCTGAATCCCGGGGCAATTTATTGGCCAACCGGGAGAACGAAACAATAAATCAAAATCTTCTAGACGCTGATTAAAACTTTCTTCCAAGCGGTAAGTAATTTTTAGCCGACCTGCTTTATGGGGCGGTAGATTTTTTTTATCACGGCGATCGCAAATAGTTATTTCTACTGGCGCATTGTTTTTAGCCAACAAGCTTAAAAGCGATTGGTTTTCTAGTCCCAAGCCAAGTAAAGCGATTTTAGTTTTTTTAACTGCCAGTTTTTTCATATTACTATTTTAATTCTCCCCAATTATCGCCGATATTTTCCTCGACGATTACCGGCACTGATAATTTAGCCGCTTCTTCCATGATTTTTTTAAGTTGGGGCGTGTAGTCGCTTATCTTACCCTCTTTAATTTCAAAAATCAATTCATCATGTACTTGTAAAAGCAAGCGTGCTTCATCTTGTTTGCCTTTAAGAAACTTAGCCGCGTTGATCATTGCAATTTTAATTAAATCAGCCGCCGTTCCTTGAATCGGTGTATTTATTGCCATTCGTTCCGCACTTCGCTTAACAGCGGGGATATTTGAATTTAAATCAGCCAGTGGCCGCTTACGCCCGAAAATAGTTTTAGCATAACCATTTTCGCGAGCATCTTCAATAAAGCCGTCAATCATTTTTTTAACCTCTGGATAGGTAGCAAAATATTTATTAATAAATTGTCGGGCCTCGGCGTAGCTAATACCAGCCCCCTGGCTGAGGCCGTGCGGCCCTTGGCCGTAGAGAATACCGAAATTAATTGCTTTAGCTTCGCGGCGCATTTCTTTAGTGACCTCAGTAAGACTAACGCCATTAATGGCGGCAGCCGTCGCGGTATGGATATCTTCTTGCGAGCTAAAGGCGGCTATCATTTTTTTATCCCCTGACATATGGGCGGCAACGCGTAGCTCAATTTGTGAGTAGTCAAAACTAACTAGCTTGAAACCTTTTTCGGCTACGAAGGCGTTACGGATGTGGCGCCCCTCCTCGGTTCTGGTAGGAATGTTTTGTAAGTTGGGGTCAGTTGAAGATAGTCGTCCGGTAGCGGCTACTGTTTGGTTAAAGCTGCTATGTATTTTTCCATCCTGCGGATTTTTTAATTTTGGTAAAGCGTTAAGATAAGTTGTTTCCAACTTTGTTAATTCTCTATATTCCTGGATTAAAACGATTATAGGATGAAAGTTTTTTAGTTTATTTAATTCTTCTTCGGCAGTAGAAAATCCAGTTTTGGTCTTTTTTATTCCTTCAGTGGGAATTTCTAAATCTTCAAAGAGAACTTCTTTTAATTGTTTAGTGGAGCTGATATTAAATTTTTTGCCAGCTAGTTCACAAATTTTTTCAGTGAGTTCGGCAATTTTTTTTCTAGTAACGACGCTCGCTTTCTCTAAAAGCTTAGCATCTAGACTAATGCCAATTTCTTCCATTAATCCTAAAACCGGCACTAGGGGCATTTCTATTTCTCGCATTACTTTTTCTAAGTCAGCTTCTTTTAAACGAACACTTAACTTTTTTTCTAGGCGCCCGACTAAGTCAGCGCTCTCGCAAGCTAGTAAACCAATTTTTTCTAAATTTGGCACCTCAAAATCAATCGCTAGTTGGTTAGAGTTTTTTTCGCCGGCTTGATTAGAGCGTTCTCGGCTTAGTTCAGAAAAAACTAGAGAATCAAAATCATTACGCCTTTCTCCGGGTGAGAGTAGGTAGGCGGCAATCATCGCATCAAATTCTAGTCCATGCATTTCCGCGCCAAGACGCTTGCTCAGGCGCCAGATAGTTTTTAAGTCGTGCCCGGTTTTTTTTATTTCTTTTGATTCCAAAATTGGTTTTAAAGTTGTAAGCGTCTTATCATTTATTTCTACAAACGAAGCTTGACCAACTTCTAAGCTAAAAGCCAGGCCAGTTAATTTTGCCTCGTTAATATCGAAACTGGTGCTTGTTCCGTAAATAGCACAGTGTTTTGTTTTTTCTATTTTTTTAATTAAGCCCACTAACTCTTTATCGGTTGTTACGATTTGGTAGTCTGTTTTTATATCTGCTTCTTTTTTGTTTTTAGTAATTTGTTTCGTTTCTTCGGTTAATTCTTTATCGCCACCAATTTTTTTCAAGCGATCACTAACATCTTTTAGTTTTCCTAAAAGAGAGCGAAATTCAAATTTGCTAAATAGTTGCAAAACTTTATCAAGTTCAAAAACAGAGAAGCGCGCTTTATCTAATAATAATTCAATAGGTGCCTGACAATTAATTGTTGCTAGCTCTTTGCTCAAGAAAGCCTCTGCTTCAGAAGTGGTTAATAGTTCAATAGTTCGGTCTTTTATGCTGCCATCTTGACGTTTAACGGCTTGGTAGACTTTATCTAGAGTAGAAAATTTCTGTAGTAATTCAACGGCTGTTTTTTCACCAATGCCCCTTACCCCAGGAATATTATCGCTTGGATCGCCACGCAAAGCTTTGTAGTCAATAATTTGTTCTGGTTTTAATCCGTAGCGCTCCATAACCGCAACCTCATCATAGAGAATACTATCAGATAAGCCGCGGCTCATGGTATAAACTTTTACTTTTTCATTGACTAGCTGGAGCGTGTCCATATCGCCAGTCATGATAATTGTTTCTAAGTTTTTTTCTTTTTCGGCTTGTTTAGCTAGGGTGCCAATTAAATCATCAGCTTCAAAACCGCTGAGTTCAAAAATTGGGATATCAAAAGCCTTGGCCACCTCTTTCACTAAAGGAATTTGTTCATAAAGTTCGTCCGGCGCTTTAGTGCGCGTTGCTTTATATTCAGCATAAGCTTCATGTCTAAAGGTTGGCCCGGCTTTATCAAGAGTTAAAATAATAAATTCCGGCTTGAATTCGCTTAAAGCTTTTAGAAGAAAAGAGGTAAAGCCATAGACTGCATTAACTAAAACACCATCTTTAGTACGTAAAGTCGGTGGCAGGGCATGGAAGCTGCGATGAATAATGGCATTACCATCAATTATTATGAGTTTTTGTTTGTTTTTAGACATACTTTAATTATAGGGAGAAAAGCCCGGTTTGGCAAAGAAAAAAGCGCTCGTTTTAAACGGCGCCTTTCGGTTTAGTAGAACAGAGTTTTTCGTACGGGTTTTTCGATTAAATCGATACTGGTTTCGTCGATTAAGTCGATTACCTTTGGTTTTTTTGCTGCCTATTGTTAGGCGGGATGATTTTTTAATCAACTTATTGGTCCCGAAAGGGAAGCTGATTAGAGGAATCATCGGTCATGGGCATAATGGCTTCCTCATTGCCTTTATGCCTTAGAGTTTAAGCTTTTGTTTGCCGAAGCAATCCCGTAAATTAGCCGCGAGTGTATTGCCTGCTACCTTTGGCACGATTTCAGCAAAATCAAAGCCACTGACATGGTCAAAATGATTATCCGGTAATACCCCGAACACATTAGGCCAAATGGTGACATGGAAATCCGCTTCGATAAAGCAAGGATAATAAAGGGATTCATCCACTTTGATTTGCGAAATGCCGCTTAAACTCAGAACTGTGAAAAGAACTAACAACTTTATCATGTTCCGTAGTCTTGGTATGTTTCTAATAATAGAGAAAAGAAAATAAAAAGGCAAGTTAGTTATCAACAGGTCCGTTTTTCTATTCTTTTAAAAGTTGACACAGGGTTATTTCAGTACTAATATTTATTAATTCTTTAACAATAAAATAAATCAAAAACGATAATAATGGAAACATTAAATTTCACCCCGTATTCAAATGCTTTATCAGATAAAGCGTTTGATGCTCACTTAAGTAAAGGTAGGCGCTATCCGCGTTCGCAGGATGATGATGCCGCCATGTACTCTACGCTAGACTTGTTTGCCCTTGATGAAGATAAGGCTACTAAAAGTAAGGCCTTTCGTCGTCTTTTTGATAAGACGCAGGTTTTTATGCAATCAGGTCATAAACATGTGCGTAATCGTGGTTTTCACACCAACGAAGTTGTGGTTTTGGCTGTTAAAATCGCTCGTATTTTAGGATTAAACGTTGACTTGTGTCGGGCGATTGCTTTATATCATGATGCTGGACATACCCCCTTTGGTCACCTGGGAGAAGAATTTATTTCTGAACTTTCCGGTCGAACTTTCCGTCATGAAGTCATGAGTGTTGTGATGGCGCAAAAAATAGAGCGCGGCGGAGTAGGTTTAAATTTATCCTGGGAGGTGTTAGAGGGTGTGTTACGGCACTCAACTGGTAAAAATGGCGTGCAAACAAGAGCCGATTTGCCATTAGAATATGGCGTTGCCATGTTTGCTGATAAAATTGCCTACACTTTTGCGGACCTAAGCGATGCCTTGCGCCTTGGTTACTTGCGGAGAAGAGATTTACCAGTGGAATTTTTTTTACTTGGTGGTCCAGTTCAACGTTTGCAAGAAGATATTTGTGTCCAAGCCTTAGTTCAAGAAAGTAGTGAAAAAGGAATCATTGCTTTTAATGACTCAATCGTTGCCCGTCAGTTTGAAGCTTTACGGCAGTGGTCTTATAAGAATTTTTACGAAAAGCTTAATGGCGAGGGTGATAGAGTCGGTGCTCGTCAGAAGTTAAAGCAAGTCATGCATTTCTTAGAACGATTCTCTGATTTGTTTAACTATGACCCCTTCCTTATCACCGCCCTTTTAACCGATAGCGAGGCCACGGATATTGCCAGGATTAGCAACAAGCCCTCGCCAGATAAATTGGCGGAAATTCAGGGCTTCAGCTTTATGGAAATATTAAAACGTTTACCTGTTGGTATGGAAATTAATATTTTTGATCCTGATTTGCGGGCTGAAGATTTTTCTTTAAGAAATTTAAATCTCTAAAATTAAAACAAAAAAAGCGGAAACAATAATGTTCCGCTTTTTTCTTGTTTGTGGACCCTAAGGGATTCGAACCCTTGACCCCCTGCTTGCAAAGCAGGTGCTCTAGCCAGCTGAGCTAAGGGCCCACTAATTTTTTAGTATCTAGTGGACTGAAAGAAAGATTAGCAATTACTATTTAATAGGTCAAGAGGCGTTCGGCGTCTTTAGCGATTATATTTCATCAGTGGCGCTAATAGCCAGGCCATAAAATTATCACCACTGCCGGTCGCCATAATCACCCCTAAGAAAATTAAGACTATTCCTACTAATTTATAACCCAGGCGCGACCCGCCTTCCGATCCAAGATTAGCATCAAACCAGGCAATGCTGCCAAAATTATTCAGAAACCATTCGGTTTTAATAACTAAGAATATGCCAGCAGCCAACATTAAAATGCCGCCAAAGATTTGTCCCATAGTATTTTTATTTTATGTAATTGAGAGGATTCTGTTTCTTACCGTTTATTATAACTTCAAAGTGGATATGTGGTCCAGTTGACCAACCAGTTGAACCCATGGCGGCAATATTTTCTCCACGACTGACTGAATCGCCAACTTCAACAAATAATTTACTGGCGTGGGCGTAACGAGTTTGGCGACCATCGCCGTGGTCTACTAAGACGTTGTAACCATAACCATTACTCCAGCCGGAATAAGTAACAGTACCAGCCTCAGCGGCGTATAAAGGAGTGCCAGTTTTATTGGCAATATCTAGACCAGTATGACGCCAGGAATAATACTGAGTAATGCGAGCGCCGTCAGTTGGCCAAGCCATTTTCGCGCCGCTATCAGCCGCTGGTGAGGATGGGGCTTTAACTAAATCGCGGATAATGCCAAGTCCAGGGTTATTGCTGCTAACAGTAGTAGCTGGTTTAGCAACGCTAGCAACGGTAATCTTTCGGCCGCCAGGAATCATAATCTTGTCACCGATGCGCAAAGTTGAGCCCAGTTGATTACTGCTTAAGATTTTTTCTTCCTCCACATCATAAGTGTTGGCAATTTTAGAAATAGTGTCACCACTTTTAACAGTGTGCAAAATCCCGCTTTCTGGCAAAATAGCCAAAGAATCACCGGGCCTGATTAAACTATAGGAGCCAAGATTGTTAGCCCAAAGAATAGTATTGATAGTAATATCAAAACGACGGGCAATTGTACTAACGGTATCGCCTTTTTGAACAGTATAATAAACAATCCCGTTTCTTTTTTGCGAAATAAATTCTTCGCCGGAAGAGATGGCGCCAATGGTGCGCGGTTTTACGGAAATAGCATCTTCATTAACTAAAATTAATGGGTTCTCAGTATTTTCTTCTGATTTGATAATACCTCCTTGTTTTTGTATTATTGCCAGGGAGTCTGAATAATATTTTTCTTGGCCAGCCGTTTTTAAACTTCCGGGAGTATAAGCCTCCTCAATTAATTCCTCGCTTTCTAAGTAGCTGAACTGGTTTTGTACTAAGTTCGCCATGACGGTTTTAGAAATTTGCGCATTCGCTGTACCGTAGTCTTTTAAGTTGGCGGTGATAAATAAAACACTTAAAGTTAATAAAGCAAGATAGGCTGCATTATTTTTTAGAAACTGGAAAGAAGATTTGTCTTTTAAGGTATGTTTGCGAAAACGGAAAGCTTCAAAATAGGCCTTAATTAAGAGCGGATGTAAAAATAATTTTGAAAGTAAGCGAAAAAAGCCGGCAGTAAGCCGGAAGGTAGTAGCTAGTAAGCGACCAAATATTTTGAGCCCCTTGATAGCGAATAAGCCGCTTTCGACGGCTATTTTCTTGAATTGGCTAGTCTTAGCGTTTTTTATATATTATAAGATAAGCTAACTATATGCTATCATTTTTAAACTTTTATAGTCAATTTATGATATAATAAAACTAAATTAGATAGTGAAAATAAATAATTATGAAAAAAGAAGAAAATTGTTATCGCATCGTTTTATTGAGACATGGTGAAAGCGTTTGGAACGCGAAAGGTTTGTTTACTGGCTGGACTGATGTCGGTTTAACTGCTAAAGGCAAGACAGAAGCAGCTACAGCTGGTCAAGTATTAAAAAATAAAGGCTTTGCTTTTGATATAGCTTTTACTTCGTTTTTGAAAAGAGCCAGCAACACCTTAAAGATATCGCTTAAGGAGATGGGAGGGAAGAAGCCCAAGGTTATTTATGACTGGCGCCTTAACGAAAGGCATTACGGAAATTTACAGGGGTTAAGCAAGAAAGAAATGGTAGAAAAATTTGGCGAAAAACAAGTTTTAATTTGGCGACGCAGTTATAGTGTCCGTCCTCCAAAAATTGATAAAGATAATCTTTTTAATCAGCGAGGAGAAGTGCGTTATGCTGGTGTTCCTGTTCCGGAAACAGAAAGTTTAAAAGACGTGGTAGAGAGAGTTGTTCCTTTTTGGAAAAACAATATTATACCTGAACTTAAAGCAGGCAATAAAATTATAATTACTGCTAGCGGTAATAGTTTGCGGGCAATTATAAAATATCTTGATAAAGTATCGGCTACCGCCATCTCGGAAATTAATATTCCAACAGGCATCCCTTTGGTTTATGAGTTGGATAAAAAGTTTAGGCCAGTTAAGCATTATTATTTAGCCGATCAGAAAACTTTAAAAGCGGCGATTGATAAAGTTAAAAAACAAGGTAAAAAGTAAATTGAGTTAATACAAAAAAAGCCTGCAGTTAAATGCGAGGCTTTTTTGTATTTTTATTTATGATAATTAATTTCCCGGAACAATAATTTCAAACGGTTCATTTTTTCCATAAGCCTTCGGACCCTCAAGGCAGTAATTGACGACCGCCTTTTTGTAGTAAGGAGGTTTTGCTTCTTGGATTTTGCCGATTAGATAGTAAGTTAAGGCCATAATCAAGCCGGCGCCGTACTTTTTAGGCATTTTTATTTCCAAGCGGTGTTTAGGATTGCCAAAATATTTATTTTCTCCCAAGCTGATAACTAATTCTTTTTCCCAGGGCATAACAAATTTAGCATGACGGGCATCGCCGTAAGTAAAAGAGCGAATTGATAGATGTGGTCCAAATAATTCATGCTTCTTGATATCTAACATTGGCACAACCTCAGCGTAGGCATCGGGTAGAATAAAAGAATAAGCGCTATATTTTGTATAATTGTTTGGCAGGCGCAAATTTTTGATAAATTGTTTAATATCTTTGGCTTTTTCCCCGGTGGCTGACAGAATCATTCCAAGATAAGTGGAAATATTATAAGTCTGAGGTTCGGCTAGTTTTTGATAAGCCATAACCACATCCGCTTCTTTGGCGCCGCTTGAATTACGATTACAAGTCATGATAATAGTTTTCAGGCCTTGTTTTTTAGCGGCCTTAACTTCCCAGGTAGCATCTTTTTCGCCGGAAGCGGAAATAATTAAAGCTTTAGAAATAACCCCAGTTTTTACTAACTTATTGTAGGCTTTTAATTTTTGCTGAAAATTGCTTTCGTTGGCGAAAACGGCTGGTCGGCTAGAAAAGATTATTTTTCCGGTATTATAAGCATTTCCACTACCAACCACAAAAGGCATACATCCTTTTTCTAGTTTTAGTGGTTGCGGATAGTTTTTGCTGAAAAAATCTAAAGCAGCAAATAGGCTGACATCAAGATTCGGCAGGTGCTTAGTATTCATAATTTTGCTTTATTTTATTATATTTTCATTATAATTCATCTTGATTTTTATTTCAATTTACGTTAAGCTTGGGGTAGCTGGAAATCATTTCATCCGGCTTCTTAACTTTATCTAAATTATATCTAATTTTGATATCCTTATGTCCGGACACTCTAAATGGGCGACAACTCATCGCCAAAAAGCTATTGTTGATGCCAAGCGTGGCGCCATTTTTACAAAATTTGCCAATGTTATATCCATTGCCGCTAAAAAAGGCGGCGATCCGGAAAATAATCCCGCCTTAAGAGCGGCGATTGATAAAGCGCGGGCAGCAAATATGCCCAAAGATAATATTGAACGCGCGATTAAGAAGGGAACCGGTGAATTAGGAGGTGATCAGGTTGAGGAACTTTATTATGAAGGGATTGTTCCGCCTGGTGTTCAGGTTATTGTTAAATGTTTAACTGAAAACAAGAATCGCAGCGGCTCAACGGTTCGCCATTTATTTACGAAAAACGGCGGCGCCTTTGGGGCGGTAATGTGGAATTTTCGTCAGCTCGGCGTTATTAGTGTCCCGCAGGAAGAAATTAAAGCCAAACATCTAAGCAACGAGGAATTAGAATTAGAGTTGATTGATAAAGGAATAGAAGACTTTGTTAAAGAGGATGAAGGCATTATTGTCTACACTGATATGAAAGATTTGCAGAGCGTTAAAGAGTTCTTGGAGAGCAAAGGCTTAAAGATTGAAAATGCGGAGATAGAGTATGTTGCTAAGGAGAAAACAGCTTTACCTGCAGATGAGCAGCCGAAATTAGATAAGTTTATGGAAGAATTGGAAGATAATGAAGATGTTAATGATTATTACACCAATTTACTATAAATTAATTTTATTAAGATGCCTAAGATAATCCTGGGAATAGACCCTGGTATTGCCGATACTGGCTACGGCATTATTAAGGAAGAAGCGGGGAAGTTATCTTGTCTTGTTTATGGCACTATTAAAACTTTGCCTAGTCAGAGTCTTCCTAATCGTCTAATTACCCTGTACGCGCAACTTGATAAAATTATAAAAAAATATCAGCCTCAAGCCACGGCGATTGAACAGCTTTTTTTCAATAAGAATGTGAGAACAGCTCTCATTGTTGGCCAAGCGCGCGGCGTTGCCCTATTGGCGCTGGCTAATAATAATTTACCGATTATTGAATTTACACCCTCACAAGTAAAGCAGGCCGTGTCTTCATACGGTAAAGCCAGTAAGGCCCAGGTGCAGAAGATGGTTAAAATGATTCTTAAACTTGATAAATTGCCGCAGCCAGATGATGCGGCCGATGCCTTAGCGATTGCCATCTGTGCTTTAAATTCATATCCATATTTGAAAAAATGAAAAATTAAATATGCCTAAGATAAAAAAGTTAAAAATTGTTCATATTGTTTCCGAGGTTGCGCCTTTTTCTAAAACTGGCGGCTTGGGAGATGTTGCGCGTAGTCTGCCTAAAGCTTTACGTCGGCTTGGACATGACGTGTCTTTGATTACGCCACTTTATGGCAAGGTAATCAATAAAAAAGAGCGTGGTTTAAAATTAATTTTTCAGAATGTTAATTTGCGCTTGAATAGTCAGGAAGTCATCAAGGTTAATTTTTGGCAGGGCTATCTGATGGAAGATTTGCCGGTCTATTTTGTTGAATGTAAGAAATTTTTTTCTAAGCATAAAAGCCTGTATGGTTCTACACGAGAAAATGCACGCTTTTTAGTTTTTAATGTCGCCGCTTTAAAGCTGCTATCTTTATTAAAGCGTCACGTTGATATCATTCATTGCCATGATTGGCAGTCTGGTTTAGTGCCTTATTATTTAAAAACAGATTTTCGTTATTCTAAGACTTTGAAAAAAACAAAAACAATTTTTACTATCCATAATTTAATTTTTCAATTCGGTCATAATTGGTGGGAGATTCCTCCGGAGTATAAAGATTATGGGCGCGGCCGTCTGCCCCATATTGAAGATCCGAAAATTGAGTATATTAATTTTGCCAAACGGGCAATCTTGTCGGCTGATTTGATTAATACTGTTAGTGAGCAGTATCGTAAAGAAATTATGACCAAGAAGTTCGGTCAAGATTTGCATCGTATTTTAAAAAATCGTTCCCGTAAACTTCATGGCATTATTAATGGAATAGACTACAATGCTTATAATCCGGAAAAAGACACGTTACTCCATAAAGTTTATGAACATAACCCCGCCGTTTATAAGGCGGCTAATAAAAAGTTCTTGCAGAAAAAAATTGGTCTACCAGAAGATAGTCAGATACCTATGTTTTGTACGACTTCGCGTGTTACTTTTCAGAAAGGCTTTAATTTAATTGTTCGTGTGATGGACGCGATGCTGAGCTTGGGCGTGCAACTGGTTTTTATGGGCGACGGCAATAAGGAGTACATTCAACCGATTAAAAAATTACAGCGCCGTTTTCCTGATAAGATTGTTTGGTTGCCTTTTGACCAAAAAATGGAAACCCTGCTTTACGCAGCGAGTGATTTATTTTTATTACCATCTAATCATGAGCCCTGCGGAATTAATCAGCTGATTGCTATGCGTTACGGCTGTATTCCAGTAGTTAGAGAAATTGGTGGACTATATGATACGGTTGAGGATTTTAACCCAGCTGATCGCCAGGGTAATGGGTTTACTTTTAAAACCGAGGACCCAAGTATGTTTTATGCTGCCACGATTCGCGCTTTGGAAAACTATAAGCATAGGCGTGTTTGGCAGGGGTTAGTGCGCCGCGTTATGAAGCAGTCTAATAGCTGGGAAATTCCGGCTAAGAAATATGTTGAATTATATGAGGAGGCGCTAGAAAGTGGTCAACATCAAGGAACTAAAGCTAAGAAATAATGTTATTATGCTTTGGATAAATTTTTTTCATCTCTATCAGCCCGCTAACATTGATTCTTTTAGCGTGAAGCAGGCGCTTGATAAAAGTTATTTTCGCCTTTTGCGTTTAATGGAGGAGCATCCGGCATTGAAGATGACCTGGAATATTACTGGTTGTCTTTTGGAGCGCTTATTTGATGAGGGTGAGCATGATTTTTTATTGCGTTTAAAGCGATTGGCTGAATCCGGTCGCCTGGAATTAGTTTCTTCTGCTGCCTTTCATGGCCTCTTGCCGCTATTACCAGAAAAAGAAGTTGTCCGTCAGATTAAAGAGAATGAAAAAATCTTACATAAGTTTTTAGGTTTAAAAAATAGACCAAAAGGATTCTTTTTTCCCGAAATGGCTTACTCGCCTGCCGTTGCTAAAATAGTAAAGAGCCTGGGTTATCAGTGGATTATTTTAGATGAGGTGACTTTTGCTGGCGGTCAGAGTCGGCCGGATTTTAGTCGAGCTTATTTAGATGAAAATAGTGGTCTAAAAGTTATCTTCCGTAATCGCGCCTATTCTAACTCTTATCCGCCGGATAAATTAATAGTCGCTTTAACTAAAGAGAAAATAAATCACGCCCGCCCTGTTATTACTGCGACCGATGCCGAGCTTTATGGTCTGCGTCATGAAGATCCGAGCGCGGAACTAGAGCGCGTCGTGAAATTTAAAAATTTAACAACGCAAACAATCACCCAGTTTTTAACGGTCGCCGCTAAGACTGGGCTTGTCCCCGTAAAACTAAAAAGTTCATCTTGGGAGTCTAGCCGTCAAGAGTTGTTAAAAAAACAGCCTTTTCGCTTGTGGCGAGACCAGAAGAATAAAATCCATACCTATCTTTGGCGACTGGCTGAACTGGCCATTGTTTTAGGGGAAAGATTTCCCCATGATAAAAATTACCGCTGGTATCGCTGGCATTTAGTTCGTGGTATTGCTAGTTGTACTTTTTGGTGGGCGAGCGCGCGTGATTTTTCTAAAATTTTTGGGCCTTATGCCTGGAGTCCTGATGGTATTGAACGCGGTTTAGAAGATATGATTAGGGCAGTACGTTCTTTAGATGACTTGAAGTCACGCAAGTATAAATTGCAAGCAGAAACTTATTATTTAAAAATAAAAAAAATGGTCTGGGAAGAGCACTGGCGGAAGCATTGGCATCACGCTGCGTGAAGCTATATCCAGAGAAAAAGATTATATGAACAAGGCGCTGCATCTGTTCGATGAAGGTTACGTCCTAGAACTGTTCAGGGAAAATATTCTGCCCCTTTATCCGAAGTTTTCCGGAATTGAAAAAGTTAAGGTCAATCCTTATAAGAAGATGGTTTGGGAAACGACATATCATGTCGTTGTCGGTTATGATGTTTATTTTACTAGCCCCGAAGGAACTAATAAATTATTGATAGTTTGCTCGGCACACAGCACGGAATCGCGTGACAATGTTTTTCAGGCGATGGAATATCTTTGGAATCACGATTTTAATCGCGGTCATATTGATATTCCGCATCCGCTTTTTTATTCTGAATATTTTCGTGGCACCTTTTATCGTGGAATTGAGGGCGAAAATTTACTTTATTATATTAAAGCTAAAGATTTTACAGAAGTAGAACAAATGTTGCCCTTGGCGGCTGAGTTATTTGTACGTTTGCATAGTTTACCGGCGGGAACCGCTGCTAATTTTAATCCGATTAATTCTCGTATTAAAACGGTTGTTCCGGGTGTAGATATTATTTTGCGCGAGATGTCGGTTCGTTATGATGGCCGTTTTGATAAAGACTTATCTTTGATTTATCAAACGTTAATCGCTAAAGAAGAAAAATATTTAAGCGAAACCTTAGATTTAAGACTAATCCACGGGGATGCGCATACCGAGAATATTATTAAGACCGGAGAGGGCAGAGTCGGCTTGATTGATTTTACGGACTTTTGTTTAGGCGATTTCGCGCGTGATTTAGGAACTTTCTTACAGCAATTAGAATATAAATTAGTTTCTAAGAGCAACGAACCAACCTTAGCAGATAGATATAAGGAATTATTTTTATCTTCTTATTTGTCTTATGCTGGTTTATCAATGACGCCTGAGCTCCAAGAGCGCATTAAGCTCTATTACGACTGGACAACAATGCGCACGGCGATTTTTATGTTTTTAAAGTATGACAACGATCCAGCCACTGGCGAAAAATTATTGAATAGAGTTAAGAATGATTTGTTAATTTAAGAATTATCATGAAAATTGCTCATATCCATGTTTGGGACAGAAATAATAAGGGCGACTATGCCATTGTCTTGGCAGTGCAGGAACTTTTACGAAAGAATTTTCCTGATTGTCAGATTATTGATTTTCCCGTTGAAACTCTCAAGCAGTCTGATAATGAAGTTATTAGCAGGCTCAATGATTGTGACCGAATATTTATTGGCGGTGGCGGAATTTTTTATTCTTATTTTTTACCTTTTGACGTTCAAGTTGTTAATTCTATAACCAAGCCGATTTATTTATTTGGTTTGGGCTATATTAAAGAAGTAGATGCGCCGTTGTGGCCGCAAGCGAACATTGATAGCGTTTTAGCTTTAGCACATAAAGCGGCTGCTGTTGGCGTTCGCGATTTTAACACTCAGCGTTTTTTGGTAGATAATGGTTTACCTCTAGAAAAAATAAAAGTTATTGGCGACCCGGCAGCTTTATTATCAGAACAGGTTTTGTCCGAAGAATTATTAGATAGCCTTAAACTTAAGGGGCAAGCCATTCGTATTGGTTTGAATCTAAATTATTCTGGTTGGCTTGGTTTTGGTAAATGGCGAGAAGACATCTTAAAGGCTTATCAGGAAACAGCTGAATATTTTATTAAAGAGCATGGTGCGCAAATTTATTATTTGCAACACCATCCTGGAGAAGATAATATTTATCCAGAACTGAAAATTGATAATTTATTGAAAGTCAATTTAGAACCTAGCCAGCAGAAGTATGTTTATGCGCAGCTAGATTTAGTAATTGGCATGATGCTGCATGTCGGCGTGATGTCTTTTGGTGCTTTAACTCCGGAAATTAGTGTCGCCTACGATATTCGTAATTATGGCTTTGCTGAATTTATCGGTCATCCGGAACTAGTGGTAGATTTAGACAAACTTAAAGAGGGAGCTTTATTGGCGAGAGCTAAAGCAGTTTTTGCTGATAGAGCTAAGTATCGTAGTAGTTTTATAGCGAAGAAAGAAGAAATTGACCGCAGAGAAAATAGTTTTATGATATAATTTAATTATATGGGAAGAAAAAAGAAAAATCAGAACCCCTTAGATTACATAGCCGTGCCTGAGTTTCAGCTCGATGATAGAGCGAAGCGTAGCATTGGTATTGTTTTGCTTTTAGTCTTAGGACTTATTAGTTTGTTAGGGTTATTTGATCTTTCTGGCAACTTTGGCAAATTTGTTTCTGAAAAATTGTCTCTTTTCTTTGGGGCAGGTAAATGGTTTTTTCCCATGGTTATTTTATATTGGGCTTGGCGCATGATTAAGAAAGAAGTAGCGCCTTTAAAGCTTAATGATTATTTAGGAGTTGGACTACTCTTTGTTTCTTATCAGACTTTATTTCATTTTTTCTCAGAGCAGAAAAATTGGTTGCCCTTAGCTAAGCTGGGAGAAGGTGGCGGCTACGTCGGTTATTATTTCAGTCGCATGTTTTTTTACGTTTTTGGTTTTTGGGGAGGCGTAATAGTTTTAACTGCTATTTTCTTAATTGCCCTAGTGTTAACTTTTAATACTTCGCTGGATAAAATTATTGGCCGTGAAAGTTGGTTAGCGCGCTTTTCCCGTCCTTTCGCCTTATTTTTTCATGAGCTTTTTTCTAAACAACAGGAAGATGACTTAGCTAATACGGCCGATGAAAAGGCTGAATTAATTGCTTCGGCGCGTGAAGAGATTTTAGGGTCATGGCAAAAACGCGATGTTGATAGCGCCGCCGAGGAAGAAGAAGTGGAAGTCCCAGCGGCTAAATATAAAGATGCTAAGAAGGTGCAAGAAAAAATTACTTGGCCCAAGCGTTCTATTAAGATTGATTTACCGATAGAGTTATTGAATAATAAGTTTGCTAAAGCGATTGGTAATGACACGGAAGCCGGCGCTTTGCGTATTAAAAGTACCTTGGACAAATTTGGAATTGAGGTTGAGATGGGCGAAACTAAAGTTGGCCCGACTGTCACCCAATATTCTTTCCGTCCTGCTGAAGGAGTAAAGCTCTCTCGTATTATTACTTTGAATAATGACTTGTCCTTGTCTTTAGCGGCGCATCCGATTCGTATTGAGGCGCCAATTCCTGGTAAGTCGCTAGTTGGTGTTGAGGTGCCAAATAAAGCCAAAGCAATTGTTGGCTTAAGAGAAATTTTAGAAGACGATGTTTTTAAGAATCGCAAGAATAATTTATTTATCGCCTTAGGTAAAGATGTGGCCGGTACTTCTTGGCTGTATGATTTAACCAGGATGCCTCATTTATTGGTAGCGGGCGCGACTAATTCTGGAAAATCCGTCTGCTTGAATGCGATTATTGTGAGCTTGCTCTATCAAAACAATCCCGATGAATTGCGTTTTATTATGGTTGACCCTAAGCGCGTTGAACTCCCAACTTATAATGGCATCCCCCATTTATTAACTCCAGTTATTACTGAAGTTTCTAAAACTATTAATTCTTTGAAGTGGTGTCTTAATGAAATGGATAGACGCTATGATGTCTTAAATAAGTCTGGTAAAAAAAATATCCAATCCTACAATCAAACTGCTTCTGAAAAACTTCCTTATATCGTTTATATTATTGATGAGCTAGCTGACTTTATGATGACGGCCGGCAAGGAAATGGAAGCGGCTATTATTCGTTTGGCGCAAATGTCGCGCGCTATCGGTATCCATCTTATCCTGGCCACACAGAGACCGAGCGTTGATGTTATTACTGGTTTAATTAAAGCCAACATTCCTACTCGTATTGCTTTTTCGGTCGCTTCGTTAGTAGACTCTAAAACAATTTTAGATACTTCTGGGGCAGAAAAATTACTGGGACAAGGGGATATGTTATTTTCCACGGCCGAGTTATCTAAGCCAAAGCGTATTCAGGGTGCTTATTTAAGCGACAATGAAATTAATGACGTTGTAAACTATATAAAAGAGAAGAGTGGGGAAGCGGAATATTTAGAAGGAATTACCGATAGGCAAAAAGTTGGCGGTGTGGCCGGTGTCGGACTTGATGGTAATCATGGTGACGAGGATGAGTTATTTGCTGAGGCGCAGGATATTATTATTAAGGCGGGCAAGGCTTCTACCTCAATGCTGCAACGTCGCTTATCAATTGGTTATGGTCGGGCAGCTAAAATTTTAGATATGCTGGAAGAGGCGGGTGTAATTGGTCCCTCTAATGGTTCTAAGCCACGTGAGGTGATGGTTAGTCGTGAACAATATGAAGCTTCTGGCGGTATTAGCGGTCTACCAATTCATAATCGCGCCACTACTGCAGCACCGGCTAGTTATTTTGAGCAAGCCGAGGATGAGGGTGATGATGGGGTGTTAGATTTTGGCAATGGTGCGCCCGAAGAAGTTGAAGAGGAATCGGAAGAAGAGATTATGGAAGAACTCAGTCTAACTGAAGATGAGGAAGAGGAGGCAATTGATGATGAAAATGAAATTTTAGAAGAGATTAAAGAAAAGCAAGAAATAGAAGAAGATGAAGAAGAAGATGATGACGAGCTGCCACTGACACCTGCGCCACCGTCTTCGCCTGTTAAAAAATCATTTCCGCCTGACGATGATGATGAAATGTTTTTTGCCCGCTAAATTAAATGAATAGACTAAAAAAACTTATTCCTAAAAAATTATTTAATGCTCTGCAGCCAGCGTATCATTTTTTGTTGAGCTTAACGGCGGCAGTTTTTTCTGGCTTTCCTAGTCGTTGTTTGATAGTGATTGGTGTGACTGGAACGGCCGGTAAGACTTCCACGGTTTATATGATTGCCAAGATGCTTAGTGCTGCTGGCTATAAGACAGGCTTTACTTCAACAGCCGTTTTTTCTGATGGTGAAAAAGAATGGTTAAACGATAAAAAGATGACTATGCCTGGTCGTTTTTTTATTCAAAAAATGATTAATCGCATGGTAAAAAATGGTTGCCGCTACGCGGTTATTGAAACAACCTCCGAAGGCATTAAACAGTTTCGTCATCGTTTTATAAATTACGATGTTTTAGTTTTTACTGGTTTATATCCTGAACATATTGAATCTCACGGTAGTTTTGAAAAATACAAAGAAGCCAAGGGCAAGTTATTTGCTCATTTGCATCGTTTCGGAAATAAGTACGCTGATGACAAAAAGCAGGTTCGTCATACTAAAAGGGGTTTAATGAAGTTGAACCTTTCGCGCATTAAAAAAACCGCTATCATAAATGGTGACGATGAGCAGGCGGCTTATTTTTTAAATTTTTGGAGTGAAGCTAAGGCCGTCTACTCGCTTGATCCTGCCGCTGATTTGTCTAGCTTGGCAACAGGTTTAAGTAGTGAAGCGGCAGTTAAAGATTTTTCCTTTTTACGCGGCGAACTTTTGGAGTCAGACGCTTCTGGTTTAGAAATAGAGGTTTCTAATCAGCATGTTCATCTTAATTTACTTGGTAGTTTTAATGCTTATAACGCTTTAGCGGCTTATAGTGTTGGTCTTGACCAAGGAATTGCACCTGAAAAAATTAAAGTTGGCCTGGAAAGTGTTCGGCAGTTAGCGGGAAAAATGGAAATTATTAAAGCGGGGCAGGAATTCACTGCTATTGTTGACTACTCTTTTGAGCCCAAGGCTTTGGAAAAACTTTATAGTACTATCTCGGTTTTGCCGCATCGCCGTTTAATTCATGTCCTTGGTTCAGCGGGTGGCGGCCGAGATAAGGCGCGTCGATCAATCATGGGTCGTTTAGCGGCTGAAAATGCTGATATGGTGATTGTTACTAATGAGGACCCCTATGATGAGGACCCGGCCACGATTATTAATCAGGTGGCGGCTGGCGCCGAAATGTCGGGCAAGGTTAATGGGGAGGATTTGTTTAAAATTCTTGACCGTACGGAAGCTATTAAAAAAGCTGTATATTTAGCCAAAAAAAATGACATTGTCTTGCTTACTGGTAAGGGAGCAGAACAATATATTTGCTTAGCTAATGGCGAGCAGCAACCCTGGGATGATCGCGAGGCTTTAAAACAGGCGATTGGGGACAAGCTGTGTATTGACAAATAACAGAACCTATCATATTATAAGAGTACGCTTACACTTTTTTATCAAAAAAAGTGAATTATCAACCTAAGAGCTAACTAAATAAACGTTAAAACTCAAGCCAAATTGGGATTGGGGGTTTTTTTGTTAAAAACCGTTAATCTAAATAAAGGCTATGTTTTTTTTGACCTTTATTTTTCTTTTATTTAAAAAATACTCTATATACGCATTATGTCTAAGCGCACATCATTTTTCGAGGAGAAAGCGGTTCTTCCTATGCCGGACCTGATAGAAATCCAAAAGGATTCCTATAGCTGGTTCTTAAAGGAAGGCTTAGCCGAACTCTTTGATGAGATAAATCCCGTGGCTGATTTTATCGGTCGCGATCTAGAACTGTATCTGGAGGATTATTATTTGGATGAGCCCAAATTCTCGGAAGTTGAGAGCCGAGAAAAAAATATTACCTACGAGGCTCCTTTACGCGTTAAGACGAGACTACTCAATAAGAAAACCAATCATGCCATTAACCAGGAAGTTTTCCTTGGTGATTTTCCATTGATGACCGACAAGGGAACCTTCATTATTAATGGTATTGAGCGTGTCGTAGTTTCGCAGTTAATTAGATCCGCTGGTGTTATGTTCACCGCGGAGTTTATTAAGGGCAAGAAATGTTATGGTGCGAAGATTATCCCGAATCGTGGTGCTTGGTTAGAAATTGAAACTGATCCTAGCAAGGTGCTCTGGGTGAGAATAGATAGAAAGCGCAAAGTCGCTGTTACTTCTTTATTGCGCGCTTTCGGTTACGAGACTGATGAAGAAATTATCAAGACTTTTCAGGATGTAGATTTGGTCAAAAGCGATGATGAAAAAACTTTCATGGAAGCGACTATTGAAAAAGACGCAGCCAAGAATGAAGCCGAAGGTTTACAGGAAGTTTATCGCCGTATTCGCCCAGGGGACTTAGCTTCAGTTGATAATGCCCGTCAGCTTATTCATTCCATGTTCTTCCGCTTTGACCGCTATGATTTCGGTCGCGTGGGACGTTATAAATTAAATCGTCGCTTTGATCTTGACTTACCGGCTAATAAAAAAGAGTTCCGTATTTTACGAAAAGAAGATTTGGTTTTAATTATTAAAGAAGTCATCCGTTTAAATATTACTAAAGAACCAGAAGATGATATTGATCATCTTGGTAACCGCCGCGTGCGCGCAATTGGTGGTTTGATTCAGAATCGTTTCCGTGTTGGTTTAGCGCGCATGGAAAGAATTATTAAGGATAGAATGTCTACTTCTGATATTGCTACTTTAACTCCTTCTAAATTAATTAATGCTCGTCCGGTGATTGGCGTGGTCAGAGAATTCTTTATGTCTTCTCAGTTATCACAGTTCATGGATCAAACTAATCCTTTAGCGGAACTTGAGCATAAGCGCCGTTTATACGCGATGGGTCCGGGCGGTTTAACTCGTGAACGTGCTGGCTTTGATGTTCGCGATGTACACGCTACTCACTATGGCCGCATTTGTCCGATTGCTACTCCTGAAGGTCCAAATATCGGTTTAGTTGGTCACTTAGCCAGCTATGCCCGCCTTAATAGTTATGGTTTCTTAGAGACGCCATATCGTAAGGTAGTAAAAGATAAGAAGGGTCCACGCGTCACTGATGAAATTGTTTATCTTGATGCTTTTGAAGAAGAAAAATATGTAACCATTGCTTCAACCGTGCCAACTGATAATGACGGTTATTTTCTGGTATCTAGATATGAAGCTCGTAAGCATGGTCAACCGGGCATGGAAGATGTTGATAAGGTTGATTTTGTTGGCGTCGCTGCCAATCAGATTATTTCTGTTGCTACATCATTAATTCCTTTCATGGAACACAATGATGGTCAGAGATCTTTAATGGGAACAAACATGCAACGTCAGGCCGTGCCGCTCGTTAAGAGTGAAGCGCCTGTAGTTGGCACCGGTATGGAAGAGCGGGCTGCTCGTGATAGCGGACACGTAGTAATTGCTGATGAAGATGGTATTATTACACGCTCTGATGCGGGTTTGATTGAGCTTGAAACCAAGAAGGGTCAGAAGATTACTTATAATTTGAATAAATTTTTACGCTCTAACTCCTCAACTTGTATTAACCAGCACCCGACGATTGAGGTTGGCGAGAAGGTAAAGAAGGGCCAGATTTTATCTGATGGTCCAGCGATTGATAATGGTGAATTATCTCTAGGTCGCAACGTTCTGGTGGCTTTCATGACCTGGGAAGGATTTAACTATGAAGATGCGATTATCATTTCTGAGAATTTGGTAAAGCGTGATGTTTATTCTTCTATTCATATTGAAAACTATACGATTGATGTTCGTGATACTAAGCTTGGTCCGGAAATAGTTACCAATGACATTCCTAACATCAGTGAAGAGAAGTTAAAGAATCTCGATGAAGAAGGTGTTATCCGGATTGGTGCTGAAGTTTCTTCCGGTGATATTCTAGTCGGTAAGATTACTCCTAAAGGAGAAACTACTTTATCCGCTGAAGAAAAATTATTACGCGCCATCTTTGGTGAAAAGGCTAAAGATGTTCGTGATTCATCTTTGTATTTAGAGCATGGTGAACATGGTAAAGTGGTTGATATTAAGATTTTCTCTCGGGAAGAAGGTGATAAGCTTTCGGCTGGCGTTTTAAAGTCAATTCAAGTATCAGTTGCTAACCTCCGTAAGATTCAAGTCGGCGACAAGATGTCTGGACGCCATGGTAATAAAGGCGTTATTTCTCGTATCGTGCCGGTTGAAGATATGCCATATCTTGCTGATGGTACGCCGATTGATATTATCTTGTCTCCTCTCGGTATTATTTCTCGTATGAACCTCGGACAGTTGCTTGAAACTCATCTTGGCTTTGCTGCTAAGAAATTAGGGTATCGAGTTATGTCGCCAGCTTTAAATGGTATTGATGAGGACCGAATTAAAACAGAACTCAAGAAGGCTGGCTTACCTGAGGATGGAAAAATTTTATTATATGATGGTAAGACTGGTCAGCCATATGATCACAAGATTACGGTTGGTTATAAGTATATGCTTAAACTCAACCATATGGTTGAAGATAAGATTCACCAACGTTCTATTGGTCCATACTCCTTAATCACTCAGCAGCCTTTAGGCGGTAAAGCCCAATTCGGTGGACAGAGATTTGGAGAAATGGAAGTTTGGGCGCTTGAAGGTTATGGCGCCTCTCATACACTACAAGAAATCTTGACCATTAAATCTGATGATATTCCAGGACGTAGCAAGGCTTATGAATCAATCATTAAGGGTGAGGAAATCGAGAAGTTGAATGTTCCGGAATCGTTTAATGTTCTTATCCGCGAACTTAAGGGTCTGGGCTTAAATGTTGATTTACTTGGTGGCCAGAACGAAGTTCCAGCCTCTGAAGTGATTACCGGCCTTGATGAAGAACCGCTTAAGGACGAAAAGTTTGACTACGAGAAGCCGGAAATAATTGCCACCATCTCTGAAGATAGTGGCAAGAGCGAAGAATAAGCTGTTCTTGCGCCGTTTAAAGGCGTAACTTGAATCAATTTAAAAAGCATCTATATATTCTTATGTTGAATCCAATAAAAACCAGCGATTTCGACGCCATTCGTCTGAAACTTGCCAGCCCAGCGCAAATTGCTGACTGGTCAAATGGTGAAGTCACTCGCCCGGAAACGATCAACTATCGTACGCAGAAGCCGGAGAAAGACGGTCTATTCTGCGAAAAGATTTTCGGTCCGACTAAGGACTGGGAATGTGCTTGCGGCAAATATAAAAAAATCCGCTACAAAGGCATAGTTTGTGATAAGTGTGGCGTTGAAGTAACTAGAAGCATTGTCAGACGTGAACGCTTTGGTCATATTACTTTACAGGTGCCAGCGACTCATATTTGGTTCTTGCGCGGCCTCTCATCAAAGATTGGTTTACTTTTGAATTTAGGTATTCAGTCTTTAGAGAAAGTTATTTACTACGCGAGCTTTATTGTTACTGAAGTTGATGAAGATTTGAAAGAAGCGGCCATTAACCAGATTAAGACCGAATACAAGAGCAAGCTCAAAGGCTACGAAAACGAATATAATAATCAGGTTAAGAAGTCTAAGGAACAGGGCGGAGAAGAAATTGATCTAAAAGAGGCCTTAAAAATTAAGGAGGATAAGGTTGCTCGTTTAGATGAAGATTTTTCTTCAACTCAAAAGGAGCTTAAAGAACTTAGACCTTTACTTATTCTTTCCGAGCAGCAATATCAGTCTTTAAGTTTAAAGTTCGGCCATATTTTTGAAGCTTCTATTGGCGCTGAGGCCGTTCGTAAATTATTAGAAAAAATTGATCTTGAGAAGAGTATTATTAATTTAGAAGAAAAGTTATCCGATGCGGTTGAATCTAAGAAAGAAAAATTAATTAAGCGTCTTAAGTTGCTTAAGAATTTTAAAAATAATGACCTTCGTCCCGAATGGATGATTATGACGATTTTGCCGGTTGTCCCACCAGATTTGCGCCCGATGGTTGCGCTTGATGGTGGTCGTTTTGCTGCGTCTGATTTAAATGATTTATATCGCCGTGTTATCAATCGCAATAATCGTTTGAAACAATTATTAGACCTTAATGCTCCAGAAGTTATCTGTCGTAACGAAAAGAGAATGCTTCAGGAAGCGGTTGATGCTTTAATTGATAATTCTGCTCGTCACACTAAGACTGTAACTGCTTCTACTGGTCAAAAGAGACAGCTAAAATCTTTAGCCGATACCCTTAAGGGTAAGCAAGGTCGTTTCCGTCAGAATTTACTCGGTAAGCGCGTTGATTATTCTGGTCGTTCCGTTATTGTGGTTAATCCGAAGCTTAATCTTGACCAGTGCGGTCTACCGAAGATTATGGCTTTAGAATTATTCAAGCCGTTTATTATTTCTCAACTTATTAAGAGAGAGATTGTTCATAATGTCCGCAGCGCTTCTCGTTATATTGAAGCGGGTCATGATGAGGTTTGGGATATTTTAGAAGAGATTGTTAAAGGCGCTTTCGTACTATTAAATCGTGCCCCAACTCTACATCGTCTTGGTATTCAGGCCTTCCGCCCGATTTTGATTGAAGGTAAGGCTATTCAGATTCACCCGCTTGTTTGTACAGCGTTTAATGCTGACTTCGATGGTGACCAAATGGCGGTTCACGTGCCTTTAACTAAGGAGGCTAAGCATGAAGCTGAGCATTTAATGCTTTCTACTCATAACTTATTGAAGCCGGCAACCGGTGATCCGATTATTGCCCCGGGACAAGACATTGTTTGGGGTACCTATTATATTACTTTGGTTAATAAGGATTATACTGATAAACCAAAGGAAGAAACTCGTCATTTTTATAATGAAGATGAAGCCTATTTGGCTTATGATAATAATTTTATTGATTTACACGAACCGATTTATGTCAAACTGACAGACGGAATGCTTAAGACTACAGTTGGTCGTTTAATCTTTAACTCCATTCTTCCGGAGAAACTTCGCTTTGTTAATGATGTTGTTGGTAAGGGCAAACTTAAGGATATGATTCGCGAGTGTCTTCATATCTATGGCGAAGAAGAGACTGTTCGTTTTATTGATAATTTAAAGAATCGTAGTTTCGCCTTTATTACTAAATCTGGTTTATCTTGGGGCTTTGGCGACTTGCCATCATTACCTGAGAAGGATCGTTTGATTGAAGCGGCTAACGAGAAGATTGATACTATCCAAGAACAGTACGAAGAAGGCTTATTAACCGAAAGCGAACGCTATTCCAAGGTTATTGAAGAGTGGACTAACACCAAGGATAAGGTTGCTGAAATTTGTAAGAAAGGCTTGAACGATATTTTACCGGTTTATTCAATGATTGATTCTGGTGCCCGTGGTTCCTGGGCTCAGCCGGTGCAGATTTTAGGTATGAAAGGTCTAGTAACTTCACCATCTGGCGCTATTTTGGAATTGCCGGTTAAAGGTAATTTTAAGAAAGGTTTCGGTGTGTTGGAATACTTCATTTCTACTCATGGTGTTCGCAAAGGTTTGTCTGATACGGCTTTAAGAACAGCTAACGCTGGTTATTTAACCAGACGTTTAGTTGATGTCTCTCAGGATGTTATTGTGACTGAAGACGATTGCGGCGATGAGACTGGTATTATTGTTAATAAAGCCGACGCGGAACAGGCGGGTGAGGATTTTTACAAGAAAATTATTGGTCGTTATTTAGCGCAAGATGCAATTGATGCTGATGGCAAAGTGATTGTGAAGGCCGGAGAAGTGATGGATGAAGATAATCTGAAGGCCGTCAAAGCTTCTTCAGTAACGTCTATGCAGATTCGCTCCGTTCTTAGCTGCCATATTCATAAAGGCATTTGTGCTAAGTGTTACGGTTGGGATTTAGCTTTCAACAAACCAGTTAAGATTGGTTCTACAGTTGGTATTATTGCTGCTCAGTCTATCGGTGAACCGGGAACGCAGCTTACTATGAGAACCTTCCATACTGGTGGTGTTGCTGGTCAGGAAGATATTACCCAAGGTTTACCTCGGGTTGAGGAAATTTTTGAAGCCAGAAGCCCTAAGAAAAAAGCTTTAATTTCTGATGTGTCTGGTCGCGTGAAGATTGAGTTTGCGCAAAAGACTATTCGTGATAAGGACGGCAAGGAAATTTTAGTTGATAACCCACAAGCTAAGATTTTAAGTGTTTATTATAAGGGCGAAGATAGCGATAAATACTATTTTTCAGAAAAGATTAATGAAATAAAATTAGCTGAGGGCTTAACTGCTAAGGACAAGAAGAAATTAGAAATCAAAGTTATTGTTAAGGATGGTGAACAGGTCAGTAAGAATTCTGATTTATTCTCGGTGGGTGGAAATTTAGTTAAGGCTAAGGCGGCCGGTATTGCTCATGTGACCGAAAAATTTGTCAGTATCGCTAAGGAGGTTGAAAAGGTTAAAGAGCACTCCATTCTTAAGGGAACGATGATGCTGGTAAAAGACGGTGATGTTATTGAACGCGGCACCCAGTTAACTGAAGGCAGTCTTGATTTGCGCGAGCTTTATAAGCTTAAGGGCCAACTAGCAACCCAGAAGTATATTATTAGAGAAATTCAATACGTTTATTCTTCCCAGGGTCAGCTGTTAAACGACAAGCACGTTGAAATCATTGCTCGTCAGATGTTCTCTCGTTTCTTTGTGACTGGTTCTGGCGATACTAACTTGTTGCCAGGTGAAACCGTTGAAGAAGAAGTCTTCTTCCAGGCTAATAAAGATGTTAAGGTTTTAGCTGAGGGCGATCGTTTGCTCTTAGGTATCACTAAAGCTTCTTTAACTACGGATAGCTTCTTGTCAGCTGCTTCCTTCCAAGAAACTTCACGCGTGTTAATCGATGCGGCTGTTGGCGGCAAGATTGACTATCTTGAGGGCTTGAAGGAAAATGTTATTATTGGCTGCTTGATTCCAGCCGGTACGGGCTATAAGGGTAAAAAGCAACGTTTTGAATACAGTAAATAAGCCCATCATTTAATATTTAGTTGAACAGCACCCCTAGCCTTTATCGGCCAGGGGTGCTTTGTTTTTTTCGGCTTTTTAGCGTAAAATAGAAGATATATGGCCAAGATTTTTTCGTTTCGCCAGTTTTTAAATTTATCGATTTTGAAAAAAATACGTTTATTTTGGTTAGCGCTGATTTTATTTGTCTGCGTGCTTTTTTTATGGCTAAAAATTCTTCCCGGCGGGGAGATAACTTATACCAAAGACTATGGTCAATGGTTACGTTCCGGGAAAGGATTTATCTATAATTTCACGCCTGGAGAAAGAATTGATGAAATTAGTGGGCGCTACCCACGGTTAGTTGGTGATCCGGTTTATTTTTCAGTCTTTACACCGCGTACTTTTTCTCAAGCTAAACTGACGGTTCGCTATCGTTCACAGTTAAGTGCCTCTACCCCTATAATTGAGACTGGTGTTTTAGCGGATAATTTAGTTTGGCGCTATGATTTACAACCTTTAGAAAATAAAATTTTATCCGACCTAGGTTATATTTGGTATCAAGTTGAGCAGGATGGCCTTGTTTTATTGCAGAAAAAAAACAACTATCAAAATATTGCTGATTTTTTGGAAGATATTAATGCTGGTCGCTTAATTGATTGCTCGGGAAAAGTGGCTGATTGTGTGGCGACCTACAATTATTCGCTTAATCCTAAATTTATTTGGCCAGAAACGGCCACGCCGCCAGTTTCTCAAGAAGTTGACATTCCTTTGCGCGGGAGCCATAGCTTGTTTGTGTATCTGGACGGCGCTGATTTTGCCCTATCAGCTAATTTTGTTGATCTAAATCAAGACAAAGCAGCTGACCCAATTCGGTTTATTTTAACTGATGCTCAGGGCATTATTGCTGAAGCTAGTCTTGAAGATGAAAATCTTAATCCAACCAGCGGGAAAGAAGAAGAGAAAAGTCTTTCTTTAAAGAAGAGTGATTTAGCGCCAGGAGTTTATCGGTTAGAATTTAAGATTAGCAACGATACTGTAATTAAGAATTTTAAAATTTCTACAAATCGCTTTGTTTTTGTGAATAAATTTTGGCCAGTTTCTTATGGTCAGGAGATAGAAATTTTTACTGACGCTAACTATTTACAGGTTAAGGCGATGGGCCCGGCTAGCTTGCAGACGCTTAACTTTGCTGATAAGCAGTTTGCGCTTAGTCGTCCTTATGAGCAGTTTGATTTTATAGCGGGTAAGCGCGGTCAGGCCAATCAGATTAATTTCAGCCAAGATGATGTGGTAATTGAAAATAACGGTGTTTTTGCTTTATCAGCTGAAAATCTATTTAATCCTCAATTTACCAAGATTGATCGTTATTTCAAGCTTGATGACAGTAAACAATATGTCATTGCCGACTATCAGTTGGCAGATAGTACTAGTGAGACTAAAACTGCTTCGGCTACCTTTAGACTTAAGGGTGTTTATCGCGAAAAAGGGAAGTATAATTTTATGATTTCTGTGCCAGGCTTAAAAGCAGATGATGGCCAGGAAGACTATTTAGAAATAGAATCTGTGCAGATAGAGTTTTCGGGTAGAACTTTATGGCAGAAGATTTTTCAACTTGATGATGGTTTTTAGAATTTGTTTTTATGGTTAAGAAATTATTTTTTAAAATTAATCAGCTCCCGCGCCAAGTTTTAGCGCGTGAATTTTTTTATTTTTTCACTTGTCTTTTGGCTGCGCTCGCAACGCTAGAAATAATTTTTCCCAATATTGTCTTAGCTTATTTTAATTTGAATTATCTAGTTTTTTTACTGCTTGTTTCTGGCTTACTAGCACTTATTAAAGATTGAATATAAATATATGAATTTGAAAAATTTTTTTCAACCGGTGTCTGTAGCTGTTGTCGGCGCTTCGCGCGATAAAGCTAAGATTGGTCGCCAGATTCTAGATAACTTAATTTCGGGTGGTTTTACTGGCGCTGTTTACCCGATTAATTTAAAAGATAAAAAAATTGCCGGCCTGCGCGCTTATCTTAGTCTTGAAGATATTCCTAGCCGTGAGCGCAAGCAGCTTTTAGTGGTCATTGCGATTCCGGCCGCCTTTGTTTTACCGGAAGTAGAAAGATGTGGTCGCTTGGGAATTAAAGATATTATTATCATCAGTGCTGGTTTCTCTGAAATTGGCGGCGAAGGTAAGAAGCGGGAGGCCGATTTACTGACTTTAGCTAAGCAGTATAATTTAAATATTTTGGGACCGAATTGTTTAGGTTTTATTAGTTGGTCAACCCGTTTAAATGCTAGTTTTTCTGGAAGATTATCTGAAGCTGGCAAGAAAAATACGGTGATTAAAAGTTCAGCAGGACGCATCGCCCTTTTATCCCAGTCGGGCGCAGTAGGCAGCGCCGCACTTGATTGGCTAAAAGCTAGAAACCTAGAATTAGCCTGCTTTGTTAGTTTAGGAAATAAGACGGTTTTAAATGAAAATGATTTTATCCAATATCTTTCCACTAGAAAAGATATTGATGCGATTGTGATGTATTTAGAAGATATCCGTTTTGGTCAGCGTTTTATTGATTTGGTTTCTAAAGTTTCTCGGCATAAGGCCGTTATTGTTCTTAAGGCTGGTGCAAGTGAACGGGGAAGCGAATTAGCACGTTCGCACACCGGCGCCTTAACTGGTGCTAAAGAAGCGGTAAAAGCTGGATTGGCTCGTGCGGGGGCGGTGATGATTGATAATTTAGAAGACCTATTTGGTTTACTAATTATGCTGCAATCACCGGCTGCTTGTCAGTCCATTCCTGGTAAATTAAAAGTTTTAACCAATGCCGGTGGTTTAGCTGTTTTATCAGCTGATGAAGCGGAGCGGCGTAATTTAGAGATTTCTGCTAGTTTAGATATTTTAGGTGATGCTGATGCTGCGCGTTATGCCCAGGCTTTAAATAAAATTATTACTAGTGGCGGCCAAGAGCCAATTTTAGTTTTATTAACACCGCAAGCAGCGACTAATGCTTTAGAAACAGCGAAAGTAGTTTTAGCGATTGCCAAGCGCGTACCTAAACGTTTGGTGGTGGCGAGCTTTTTGGGCGGGCAGGCGGTTGCCGAGGCAAAACAAGTTTTATCTTTAGCCGGCTTGCCTTCTTTTGATCATCCTGAACAAGCGCTAGCTGCTATTTCCTATTTAGCTAAGCGGAGTCGTTTGCTTAATGATATGACGCCTTATCGGCTTAATCCGCCATTATTTCAGAAGAAAAAACCAACTTTAATAGATAGCGATTATTTAAAATCATTAGCGCTACTTAACAGTTATCAAATTCCTGTTAGCAAAACAATTAAATATGAGCCAGAAAAAACTAAGTTACCAAATTCAATTTTCCCCTTGGTTCTGAAGGCGGTTGGTCCTGGATTTTTACATAAAACTGACAAAGGTGCCGTTGTTGTTGGTCTCCAAGATGAGGCGGCTTTGCAAAAAGCTGCGCGTAGCCTCTTGAAGTCGCAAGCTAAACTTTTTATTAATCAAGAAAATTACTTAGTAGTTCAGCCGCAGGCTCTAGGTAGACTAGAATTAATTGTTGGCATTAAGCGCGACCCATCTTTTGGTCCAGTTTTATTACTTGGTCTTGGAGGAATTTATGCGGAAGTCTTTAAACAGGCCAAGCTAGCCATTGCTGATTTAGATCAAACGCGGGCTCTCAACCTGATTAAGGATTTACCTTTCTTTACTATTTTAAATGGCGCTAGAGGTAAAAAGAAATACGATATTAATAGTTTGGCAAAAATACTAGTTTCTTTGTCGCGTCTCGCTAATGATTACCCGGAAATTAAAGAGTTGGATATTAATCCTTTAATAATGACGGATAGTAAACCGCTAGCCGTTGATGTTCGTATTTTGTATGTATCAAAATAAAAAAATCATCGTTGTCTTGCCGGCTTATAATGCGGCGGCTACGCTAGAAAAAACCGTCGCTGATTTACCAAACCTGGTTGATGAGATAATTTTAGTAGACGATAAGAGTCGTGACGAGACGGTGGCGGTGGCGCGGCGTTTAGGTATTACTGTTTTTGAACACGGCGAAAATAAAGGGTATGGTGGCAATCAAAAAACCTGCTATCGCTTAGCTTTAGAGAAAGGGGCAGACATTGTCGCAATGATACACCCTGATTATCAATATGATCCGAAGCTGGTTAAATATTTTGCCGAGTTTATTGCTGATGATTATTTTGATGTGATGTTGGGTACCAGAATTAGAAGTCGCCGGGAAGCTTTGGCTGGTGGCATGCCTTTATATAAATATTTTTCTAATCGCGTTTTAACCATGTTAGAAAATCTAGCCAGCGGTCGAAATCTATCAGAGTGGCATACTGGTATGCGCGCCTATAAGCGGGAAGTTTTGGAAAAAATTAATTGGCAAAAAAATTCTGATGACTTTGTGTTTGATAGCCAGATGTTATTTCAGATTGTGGCACATAATTATCGTATTGGTGAAATTCCGGTTCCAGTTCGTTATTTTCAGGAAGCTTCTTCAATAAATTTTTGGCGAAGCTTAAAATACGGCCTTGATACTTTATTGGTAGCGGCTAAATATGTTTTAGGGAGGATAAAATAAGTCAGTCGTGTTTCTATGTTGAAAAAATATCGTCCTTATTTGTTAATAGTTTTCATTGGGGTCTTGCTTTATGCTTGGACGGCTTTTTTTGATTTTTCGTATTTTGATGACCAGGCTTTGCTAATAGAGAACAGTGTCATTATTGGCGATGTTTCTAATATCGGTCGTTTGTTTGTGGATGATGCTTTTTTCTCTAAGCAGAATTTTTATTATCGGCCACTTTTGAATTTATCCTTCATGCTTGATATGCAGGTTGCCGGAACCCTGCCTTGGTTTTTTCATTTAATGAATTCTTTTCTCCATATTTTAGCCGCCTGTTTATTGTTTGCTGTTTTAAGGAAGTTAGGTGCTCCTAAATTGCGCTCGCTCTGGTTGTCGCTTTTTATTCTTGTCCACCCGGCCTTAGTTCAGGCCGTAGCTTGGATTCCGGGGCGTAATGATTCTATTTTAGCGATATTTATTCTTTCTTCTTTTTGGTTTTTTCTGAGTTTCTTGGATAGGCCGCGGGTAGCAGCTTTTGCCGCTAGTTTATTGTTTTTTCTGGCTGCTTTATTTACCAAAGAAGTAGCCGTTGTTATCCCTGTTTTATTTGCTTTTTATTACCTCTTTTTAACTGATAAGAAAATGAGTCGGTCTGATATTGGTATGTTTATATTAGGCAGTACGGGCGCTTTGATTCTTTGGTTTTTATTACGCCAGTTAGCGATTGACGGTGAATTGGGTGGCTGGCCAGCAATTTTATTGGCGGTGGTTGAAAATTCTCCAGCGGCGATAATTAATTTTGGTAAGTTCTTTTTTCCTTTTAATTTGGCGATTATGCCCGTAATGGCTGATGTTACTATTTTATACGGCCTTGCGGCTATTATTTTATTAGCGCTAGCTGCTCGATTTAAATTAATTGTTAAAGGCTGGCTCGCTTTTGGCTTGGTCTGGTTTGTAGCTTTTACCTTGCCTGCCTTTATTAATCCTAATCCGGAAGAGTTTTACTATTTATTATTATTAGAGCATCGTCTTTATTTACCGTTTTTTGGTTTAATTTTTATCTTAAAAGATTTTACTTGGCCCTATTTTGTTAGAAAGTTTTCTCCGCCAGTTTTAATTAGTAAAGCGATTACGGTTTTTTCTGTTCTGGTATTAGTTATATTTTTTGTTTTGTCCGCTCTTCATCTGCCCAATTTTAAAGACCGCTTATCTTTCTGGGAATTTGCCGCAGAGCGTTCACCGCGTTCGCCACTGGCACATCGTAATTTGGGAGCAATGTTGTATTTTGAGGATAGACTTGATGACGCCGCCGCCGCTTATCATCAGGCTTTGCAGCTTAATCCACAAGAGAGAATGGCTCATAATAATTTAGGTGTAATTTATCTTGATCGCAATGAATTAGAGGCGGCTGAAGAAGAATTTCGTCTAGAGTTAGCTGTTAATCCTGGTTATGAAGTCACTTTAGCCAACATTCAGCGTTTGCTAATTTTGAAAAACCAGTTAAGATAGACATATGTTTAAGAGAATTTTTAATCGCTCTATTAATAATATTACTGTAGCAGCCGCTTTAGTTGCTTTGTCGTCTTTGATTTCGCGTTTATTAGGAGTAGTTCGTGATCGTATTTTAGCCGGACACTTTGGTGCGGGCGAAGAGCTGGACATTTATTATGCCGCCTTCCGTGTTCCAGATTTAATTTTTAATCTTGTTGTTTTAGGCGCTTTGTCAGCTGGCTTTATTCCGGTTTTCAGCTCTTTAGTTAGAGATAGGGACAAATCTGGTCGCGAGGGTAAAGCAAAAAATAAAGAAGCTTGGCTTTTGGCTAGTAATATTTTAAATTTTTTAATTCTAGGCCTAGTGGCTTTATCAGTCATCGGTATTATTTTTGCGCCGCGTTTAGTGGCTCTAATTACTCCTGGTTTTAGTTTAGAGGCGCAAGCTGAAACTGCTCGATTAACGAGAATAATGTTTTTGTCGCCGGTGTTTTTAGGAATTTCCGGCATTTTAGGTGGGATTTTGCAGTCATTTAAGCGATTTTTAATTTATTCTTTGTCGCCAATTTTTTACAATGTCGGTATTATTATCGGTGCTGTCTATTTTGTGGACAAGCTCGGCATTATTGGTTTAGCCTGGGGTGTTGTCTTGGGTGCGGGTCTGCATTTTTTGGTGCAAATTCCTTCTGTTTCTCAGCTTGGTTTTAGTTATTCTTTTTTTCTATCTTTTAAAGATAAGGCGGCCCGGAAGATTGGCCGAATGATGATTCCGCGGACGATGAGTTTAGCAATTTCCCAGATTAATTTAGTTATTGTCACCATTATCGCTTCCGGTCTGCCGGGCGGTTCGCTCACTGCTTTTAATTTTGCTAATAATTTACAAGCTTTTCCCGTTGGTATTTTTGGCATCTCCTATGCCATTGCTGCTTTTCCGGCTTTAGCGGAGAGCGCTGATAATAAAGAAAAATTAACTCAGCATTTTTCTAACGCTATCCGTCAGATTTTATTTTTTATTGTTCCGGCTACAGTTTTAATTATTGCTTTGCGTGCTCAAATTATTCGTGTGGTTTTAGGAACCGGCAACTTTGATTGGCGTTCAACTTTTATGACAATGGATGCGCTTGGCTTCTTTGCGCTTAGTTTATTTGCTCAGGCTACCATCCCTTTACTTACCAGGGTTTATTACGCGCGTCATAATTCTCGCACCCCTTTCTATTTTGGCTTGGTTGCTATTATTATTAATATTATTTTGTCTTTCTACTTAGGCAAATTAATGGGTGTAGCCGGTTTAGCGCTGGCTTTTTCTATCGCTAATATTTTAAATCTTATCTTGCTCTGGACCTGGCTTTATGTTAAAGTAGGAGCCTTAGATTTGGCTGGAATATTAGCCTCTTCTTTGAAGTTTATTGTGGCCGCGATTGCCGCTGGTTTAGCGGCCCAGATTATGAAAATAGTGGTTTGGCCATTTATAAATATGGCTAAGTTTAGCGGAGTTTTCCTACAATTAGCGGCTTCTTTCGGTGTTGGTGTTTTGGTTTATGGTCTATTTTGTTATCTACTTGGTAGTGAAGAATTCTTTGGTTTAATGTCGTCTCTAAGAAATCGCTGGCCCTTTAAGAAAGTTAAACTGGAGGATCAGGGAGAGGCGCGCGGTATGTAATTTTAGGTTATGTCTGATATAAAAAACATTAGAAATTTTTCCATCATTGCTCACATTGATCATGGTAAGTCTACTTTGGCTGACCGAATGTTAGAGTTAACCGGCACAGTTGAAAAAAGAAAAATGAAAGAGCAGCTGCTTGATGGTATGGATATTGAAAGGGAGAGAGGAATCACGATTAAGTTAACCCCGGTTAACATGGCTCATAAAGGCCTTAATCTTAATTTAATTGACACTCCTGGCCACGTGGATTTTTCTTATGAAGTATCCCGTTCTTTGGCGGCTGTTGAGACCGCTTTGCTTTTGGTTGATTCTACTCAGGGTATCCAAGCGCAAACACTAGCCAACCTTTATCTCGCTTTGGAGCAAGACCTGACTATTATTCCGGTAGTTAATAAAATTGATTTACCGGCAGCTGATGTTCCTAAGGTAAAAAGAGAAATCATGAAACTGATCGGTTGTCAGGAAGAAGAAATTTTTTGTACTTCTGGTAAAACCGGTGAAGGTGTAGCGGAGGTTTTGGATGAAATAATTAAACGGGGACCATCACCGATTGAACCGGAAATAAATAATAAGCATCAGGTTTCTCGTTCTTTAATTTTTGATTCCAAATATGATACTTATCGCGGCGTCGTTGCCTATATCCGAGTCTTTAATGGCACTATCCGCAAAGGTGACAAGATTAAGTTAGTTTCTATGCAGGTGGAGAGCGAAGTCTTGGATTGTGGCGTTTTTAAACCAGGCTATGTTTCTAAAGATGAGCTTAAGGCCGGAGAAATTGGCTATATCGTTACTGGTTTTAAGCAAGTTTCCGATTGTCGCGTTGGCGATACGCTTGCTTCTGGTTCAGCGGCTATTCTAGAAGAAAAACTTGACCCCTTGCCGGGCTATAAAGAGGTTAAGCCCATGGTTTTTGCTGGTATTTTTCCCCGTGAAGGCAATGACTTTAAGGAATTGCGCGAGGCGATGGAAAAATTAAAGTTAAATGATGCGGCTTTATCGTATGAACCGGAAAGATCGGATGCCCTTGGCTTTGGTTTTCGCTGTGGTTTTTTAGGTCTGCTTCATTTGGAAGTTTTTCAAGAACGTCTGCGTCGGGAATATAATTTAGATTTGATTGTGACTGTTCCTAGTGTTGCCTATAAGGTTCTGAAAACTAACGGTGAAAATATTGTGGTACGCACGCCCCAACGTTTGCCGGAACAGACGCAGATTGATAAGATTGAAGAGCCTTGGGTTTCTCTAGATATTATTAGCCCTAAAGACTACATGGGTAATATTATTAAACTAGCTCAAGAGAAGCGCGGTATTTATAAGAATACTCAGTATATTTCTGCGGAAGGCGAAGGCGGTCGGGCAATTTTACATTATGAACTTCCTTTATCGGCAATTTTGACTGATTTCTATGATAAGGTAAAAAGTGTTTCCGCTGGTTATGCTTCAATTAATTATGAATATCTTGATTATCGTCCGGCTGATGTGGTGAAGATGGATATTTTAGTGGCTGAAGACATTGTTGAATCATTAGCGACTATTGTTTATCGGGATGATGCCTATCGTCAGGGTCGAGAAGTGGTTGATATTTTAAAAAATAGTTTGCCTCGCCAAATGTTTGCTGTTAAAATTCAGGCCGCTGTCGGCAGCAAGGTTATTGCGGCCGAGAAATTATCAGCGATGCGCAAAGATGTAACTGCAAAATTATATGGCGGTGATGTAACGCGTAAGCGCAAGCTACTAGAGAAGCAAAAGAAGGGAAAAAAGAAAATGATGGCCGCCGGAAAGGGTAGTGTGGAAATTCCGCCAGATACTTTTGTTAAAATTTTAAAGCGATAATATAGTTTGTTATGAAAAAGAAAAAAATTGTTAAAGCTCTCTGGATGGTTTTGTCTATTATTGTTTCTTTGTCGATGGTCTTGTTGCCTTTTGTAGCTGGTGGTTTTTAAATTTTGCATTATGAAAGAATGGCGTTTATTGCCAACAATGCCTGCTGATTTTGCTAAGAGTCGGCCCGATTTGAATCGGGTGTTTTTGCAGATGTTGTTTAATCGTGGCTTAACGACTGAAGCAGCGATTAAGGATTTTTTAAGTGGTGAGTTAGACCCAAAATTAACGCGCGTTTTTTCGGAAGCGGCTGATTATGCTTTTTACAGCCCATTTTTATTTAAAGATATGGAAGCGGCGGTTGAACTGATAATTTCCCACATTAAAAAAGGTAATCCGATTGTGGTTTATGGTGATTATGATGCTGACGGCGTAACCTCCTCAGTTATTTTATTAGAAGCTTTAAGACTATTACATGCTAAGACCGAAGTTTATTTACCCGATCGAGTTAGCGAGGGCTATGGTCTTAATAAGATGGCAATTAATCAGATTCTTGAGGCTGGTTTTAAGTTACTTATCACGGTTGATAACGGTATTAGAAATAAAGAAGAGGTGGCCTATGCTAAGTTCAAGGGTTTAGACATTATTATTACTGACCATCATGTTTTACCGGAAGATGCCAAAGATTTGCCAGATTGCCCGATTATCAATCCGGCCGATAAACGCAATAATTACCCTTGTCCCTTTTTGGCTGGGGTTGGCGTTTCTTTTAAATTAATTAGCGCCTTATTATTTAAGTCTAGTTTACCTGATACTCAAAAGCAGTTAATTGCCGAAAAGAGTCTTGATTTAGTTGCCGTCGGCACAATTGCTGATATGGTTAGTCTTTTGGGCGAGAATCGTTTATTAACTAAAAAGGGTTTAGAAATTTTAAATCAAGGAAGACGCTTAGGACTGAAAGAATTATTACAATCAGCTAAAGCTAATAGTGATAAAAAAATTGACGCCTGGAATGTTGGTTGGCAGATTGCGCCACGCTTGAATGCCGCCAGTCGTCTTAGTCATGCTAATACCGCTTTTGCCCTACTAACAACCACTAACGCCGATGAGGCGCAGGAATTAGCTGAAGAATTAAATCGTCGCAATCAAAGTCGTCAGGAGATTACTCAAGAAATTACTGAACAAGTTGAAAGTCGCATTGACCCTAATAATATCCCTGATATTATTATTGGCATCGCTGGCGAAGATGAGGTTTGGAACGAAGGAGTTATTGGCTTAGTAGCTGGTCGGATTGCGGAAAAATATTATCGTCCCACTTTGATTATTACTCGTTTAATTGAGGAAGCCGAATTTGATATTGCTAAGAAAAAGCTGGTTCCTAAGAAAGTTTCTTTTAAGGGTTCCGGTCGCTCTATTCCGGAATTAAATTTAATCGCTGCTATTACTTCTTGCTCAGATTATTTAGACAAATATGGTGGACATCCAATGGCTTGTGGTTTCTCTGTTAAATCTGAGGCGGATCTGGCTTCTTTTAGATCCAAGTTAGAAGAACTAGTTAAAGTAGCTTTAACCGGCAAGTCTTTGGTTCCGAAAATAGATATTGAAGCTGAATTAAAGCCAGCTGAATTAAATCTTTCTTTAGCTGATCAAATTGGCACACTAGCGCCTTTCGGTCAGAATAATCAGCAGCCACGTTTAGTAAGTTATGGCTTAACTGTTGAAGACGTTATGATGATGGGCTTTGAAAATCAGCATATTAAAATCCGCCTTTCTGGCATCTGGGGCTTAGCTTTTGGTGCCGCTGAACAATATAAATATTTAAAACCCGGTGATGTGGTTGATGTGGTTTATTATCTAGAAGTAAATGATTTTAATGGGCGCCGTGAAGCTCAGCTTAAGATTATTGATTTACGCTTGTCTGAGGACAAACGTAAAGAATAAATTTAGTATATGGATAAATTAATCATTTTTTCTGATGGTGGCGCACGTGGTAATCCTGGCCCAGCCGGAATCGGCGCAATAATTTATAATGAAGATAAGCAAGTGGTGGCCGAGGTGTCTAATTTTTTAGGCGTCGCGACTAATAATCAGGCGGAATATCAAGCGCTAATTGCGGCCCTACAAAAGGCCACAAGTTTAGGAGCGAGTGAGGTCGCTTGTTATCTTGATAGCGAATTAGTCGTTCGCCAGTTAAATCGGGAGTATAAGGTTAAGAATCAAGAACTAGCTCCTTTGTTTTTGCAGGTTTATAATCTTAGTCTGGGTTTTAAAAAAATAAGTTTTCATCATATTCCGCGCGAACAAAATAAAGAGGCTGACCGCTTGGCTAATGAAGCGATGGATAGGGGAAAATAAAATTAGCTATTGATATTAAAAAAACAACTTCATATTAGAAGTTGTTTTTTGTTACTCAATTATTTTTTACCAACTGCCACCACCAGAACCCGAATCTCCTGGGCAGACATCAAATTTTAGAACTCCTGCTCCAGAAACTTGAGTGGCATTAGCGCAGTCACCAGTCCAAATATCAATACGTTTACCATGAATCCCGCCGCCTCTATCTGTAATTTTATAAGTTGTTGATTTTCCGTCCTTAGTAAAGCAGACATTTCTGCCAAGAGGCATATTCGCGCAGTCTGGTCCGGCAATTGTGCCTATTTCAGGAGTTGCGCCGCTTGCTGTTTTTCCGCAGTAGTCAGCATCCTTGGAAAATGGCTTACAAGGAGCATATCCGGGGTAGGTTTTTCCAAACCATTTATCACAATTTTTAGTTGTATCGCGTCCGTCGGGGCAAGAACAGTTCATAGCAATAAAACAGAAGAAGCGGTCAGTATTTTCGTAAGCTGGCTTGCAATAGCCAGTAGCATAAAAGTCAGTGCCGCTTGCGAGTTCAGCATCACTAGCGCAACCTTTCTGTGCGAAAGTAGCAGCAGCGCCACCATCTTTAATTTTAGAAACCGCGTCCATTTGTTTGCCACTAATTGAGCCGAGCGTAATTGGCCGCATGGTTACTAGATTGGGATTTATTTGACTTAATATAAGATAAGAAGAGAAGAGAAGAACTAGGCCGATTATGCTACCGGTAATAATTTCTTTGGCAGTACCAAGTTGACTGGAATTTCCACCGGAAATAAGCCACATCACGCCGCCGGCCATGAGCATCACGGCCGCTAGAATGCCGCCGATTTTTAAAGCATAATTATAGATTGCCGTTAGATATTCACCTAACCAGTTGATGCGACACTCCGTCTCGCCATCAATTGCATCGCAGTTTGGTGCAGAAAAATTAACGCCAAAATTTATTTGTAACTCGGGAATTTTAAATTTAGGGGGCTCTACTTGGACTGGAGCCGCTTCTTCTTGGGCGCAACAACAAAGATAGTCAGTGGTTGTAAATCCGCTGCTAGTTCTTTCTGGACGGGCTTCAGTACAATTTTCACCCCCAGCGGTAGCCTGTTTTTCATTAGAGTAGCAACCGCCAGTAATAGAGGAGCCGCCTAGTTCTGGGTTGGTAGCAATTGTTTGCGCTCGCCAAGAACAAGCAGCTTGGACAATTGATAATGGTATAAAAAGAAAACTCGCAGTAGCCAAGAAGATAGAAGTTTTATAAACTTTTTTGCTAGTTAAGAAAATCATATTTTATATTTCTCAATATTTTCTTCAGCCAGCTTTTGGATAAAGGCAACATCTTCCGGTTTTAAGTGTTTAAATCTTCCCTGGGAATTAAGATATTCATTAACAGGTTTAGCTTTAAAGGTTTT
>CAZAAD010000006.1:0-51564 GCA_964483295.1 uncultured Gammaproteobacteria bacterium | reverse complement strand
GTCAAAGGTTGCTTGCCACCTCACCGCAGCTTATCGCAGGCTGCTACGTCCTTCTTCGTCTTCTTATGTCAAGGCATCCGCCATACACTCTTACGAGATTTTCCCACACTTTTACGCATAAAGCATAAAAATGTGCCGCGCTCTAGTTTACAGCAGGGAGTTGGATCCCTTACCAGAACGCGCCTTTATAATTAATTGATGTCTTTACTCTAAACATTCGATTGTTAAGGGACACAGGGCGCAAAAAAACCGCTTGGCAGCGGTTCTAAGTAATCGCAAAATCGCGTATTAGCTAGAATCGCTGTTTAATATGGTTTCTTACCGAATTACTCATATTTTTTGGTCTATAATGACCCTGTTAAAAACTGATACTAATTATAGCCGTTTTAAAAATAATGTCAAGAGGGAAAAGGCACAGTAAATACTAGGTAAAAAATAGGCTAATTTATGCTATAATTTGAATACAAAGAGTGGTCCGAAAATTTATGGAAAATGACAAAAAAGCACGAATAAATAGTCAAACTAGAATTATTATTCTTGGAGCTGGTCCCGCTGGCCTAGCGGCGGCTTACGAATTAATAAAAACAACTGACGCAAAACCGATGTTGTTAGAAGCCAATTCTCGGGTGGGCGGTCTAGCTAAAACCCTGGATTACCGCGGTTGGCGTTTTGATATTGGCCCCCATCGCTTCTTTTCAAAATCGCTAGAAATTAACCAAATCTGGGAAAACTTGTTGCCGATTAAAGACGTGGCCGAAAATACAGACAGAAGCCTGCTGTTAAAAAATCGCTCCACGCGCATTTATCATAATAAAAGATTTTTTGACTACCCAATTAAGTTAACCTTTAAAAATCTCAAAAATTTTTCCCCGCTGACGATTTTAATAATTATCAAAGACTACATATTAATTCGCGTAAAACCAATCAAGCCAGAGATTAGTTTAGAGGATTTTTTTATTAATCGTTTCGGCTCTAAATTATATAGTCTCTTTTTTCGCGACTACACGGAAAAAGTCTGGGGCGTACCTTGCGCCGAAATCCCTAAAGCTTGGGGGGCACAAAGAATTAAAAAGCTTTCAATTGGAAAGATTCTATCAGAGGCTATTAAAAATATTTTTAAACCAAAAAGGGCAACCCAAGAAACTAGTTTGATAGACCGTTTTCTTTATCCAAAATTAGGCGCCGGCCAGATGTATGAAGCCATGGCCGAAGAGATTAAGCGCCAAGGCGGCCTTATCAAAACTGATTGCCAAGTTACCAGTATTAATATTCAAAACAATAAAATAATTTCTGTATTAGTCTGGGACAAAGAAACTAAGACGCAAATAAAATACGAAGGCGATTATTTTATTTCTAGCCTACCGATTAAAGATTTAGTATCAATGTCGGACTCGGCTCCCGCTGAAATTAAAGAAATCGGCCAAGGCTTGGGTTACCGTGACTTTATTTTAGTTACCCTGCTCTATTCAAAAATAACAACTCCCATACCTGACCAGTGGATATATATTCAAGAAAGCGGTCTAAAAATGGGGCGCTTAGATATATTTAATAATTTCAGTCCGCGACTCCTTAAAGACCAAGATAAGGTTTGGCTAGGCGCAGAATACTTTTGTAACGAAGATGATGATTTTTGGACAAAGAGCGATGAAGAAATTATTACTTTCGCTAAAGCAGAATTAGCGCAGGCAGGTATCGCTGATACAGAAGAATCCTTAGACGGTCATGTTTACCGTCAGACTAAAGCCTACCCAGCCTATCTCGGCTCTTATGATAAATTCCCTCAAGTGCGCGCCTACCTTGATAGTATTTACAACTTATACCCTGTGGGCAGAAATGGACAACATCGCTACAACAACATGGACCACTCAATGCTAACTGGCCTAGAAGCGGCCCGAGCAATTATCAATAATTCTGAAAAAGAAAAACTCTGGTCAATTAATACTGAAGACTCTTATCATGAGAGTAAATAAAATTATGAGTTCACTGACAAAATTTAAAGATAAAGTTGCTTATCTTATTTTTGGCACTTTTTTAATCATTACTTTATTCGGCGCCTTCACTCATTCCCCTTGGCGCGATGAGGCGCAAAGCTGGTTAATTGTCCGTGATTTAAGTTTTTCGGAAGTAATTAGTCAAATGCCTTACGAAGGAACGCCTCCGCTCTGGCACTTACTATTATTCCCCTTGGCCAAGCTAGGGCTACCGTATGCTTCAGAATTTGTCATCCATTACTTAATTGCGGCGGCGACCATCTTTTTCCTTATTTTTTATTCTCCATTGCCACGCTGGCTTAAATTCACAGCTCCCTTTTCTTATTATTTTCTTTTTGAATATTCAGTAATTGCGCGTAATTATAATTTAAGCGCTCTGCTCTTATTTAGTATTGCCGCCTTATATGAAAAGCGTTGGCAAAAACCTATTTTATACTCCTCGCTAATCTTTCTCCTCTCCTGGTCCAATATTCATTCACTTATTCCGGCCGCAATTTTAGGCGGATTATTCATTTTTGAGCTAGCCAAAAAAATAATAAAACAAGAAGAGCGCTTTGCACTAAAAACTAAATATATTATTGGCGTCTGTCTCGCTATCCTGGGTCCAATTGGCGCCGTCTTAATGCTGATTCCCTATCCAGACCAAGTTTCTGGTTATGCTTTTTATGGTTGGCCCGCAATTACCCACGCTTTATCAATCGCCCTATTGCCTCAGTTAGTAGAAATAACGACTCCTAACCACTATCTCTTTTTAATTATTAGTCTGCTTTGGATTCCGTTAATAGTTTTATTAAACAAAAAAAGACAGGCATTGTTATTTTTTAGCCTGGCCAGCGCTTGGCTGTTTTTTATCTTTATTACTAAACACTTTGGTGACCTGCGTCATTATGGGCTCATTCTAATTTTCTTTCTCTTCGCTTGGTGGCTAAGTTTAACGATTAAAACAACAGCTCTTAAAAATCAAAAGATGAAAAGAAGCGCCGAACTATTAATAGTGGCTATATTTATAATCCAGGCCCTGTACGGCGCTGGCTTCTATTACCAAAATTTACACAAAGATTTTTCTGGGGCCAAGGAAATAGCTAACTATCTTAAGGCTAATAATTTAGATAAAAAACAAATTGCTGCCTATCCATCTTATTCCGGTAGTGCCTTGTTACCATATTTACCTAACCAAAAATTTTATCAATTTGAAACTGGTCGTCAGACTACTTTTTTAACTTGGGATATAAATTTTTACAGCGGGCAGGCCTCGTCCTATTTGTCGCTCAAAAATCGGATGAAACTAAATTATCAGCAACAAGGAATAAATCTTACTGAAACATTATTTTTAACCACCCTGCCACCAGGCTCTGACCCCGACTTAGAACTAATTACAAAAAACACCCGCCCCACTGTGAAGGCGGATGAATTTTTCTATTTATATCGTTGGTTGAGATAATCTTTTATTCTTCTAAATCGCGCGCATCTTCCATGTGGCTAATCGCGTCCTTCTTGCTAATCATCCCGGCTTTATAAAGCTGACGTAAATTCTTATCTAAAGTTATCATGCCCGTGGCTGCTCCTGTTTCCAGGACGCTTTTTACTTGAGCAATCTTTCCTTCGCGAATAAGATTGGCCACGGCGGAATTATTAATTAAAATTTCCCGAGCCGCAATGCGTCCGCCGCCTTTTTTAGGCAACAATCTCTGAGAAATAACGGCCGCTAAAACCATAGATAATTGTGATTTAACTTGATTCTGTTGAAAGGGTGGAAAAATATCAATAATACGATCAATTGTCTGGGCGGCACTATAAGTATGGAGCGTTGCTAAAACTAAATGTCCAGTTTCGACAATCGTTAAAGCAGTAGAGATGGTTTCTAGGTCGCGCATTTCTCCCAACATAATAACATTGGGGTCCTGACGTAAAACGTGTTTTAAGCCGCTCGCAAAACTATTCATATCACTTCCTAGCTGACGCTGGGAAATAATACTCATGTTCGTTTTAAAAATATATTCTATCGGGTCCTCTAAAGTAATAATGTTAACGCTTTTGTTAGCATTGATATGATTAATCATCGCCGCTAAAGTTGTTGATTTACCGCAACCGGTTGGACCAGTTACTAAAATCAAACCTTGGCGAGCTTCTAGCATCTTAGCAACTACTGGTGGCAAGCCTAAACCCTCTAGCGTTTGTTCTTCATCACGAATAACACGCGCCACAATTTTCATGTTGCCTTTTTCAAAAGAAAAATTTACCCGAAAACGAAAACTTTCTACCTGACAACCGAAATCCAAGTCTCTTTTATCAATAAATCTTTTTTGTAGTTCTTTATCTAACAGGCCGGCAACAAAATTTTCTAAATCATCTTGGTCAAACACTGGAAAACTACCAGCGCCCACAATCTGGTTAGCGTCAAACAACTCGCCGTCAATACGAAAAATTGGCGGCTGACCAAATAACAAATGCACATCGGAGGCATTTTTCTCGGCAGCTAGTTTAAGAATGTTTTTAGCGTCCATATTATATATTTTAGTTTAATGCGGGCGCAAGAAACTTAATTTATTTTCTACTTTTACCAACCCATTTTTTTAATCCCCTTGATAGCAGCATCAACCTGAGCCTCTTGCTTAGATAAACCATTGCCAGCGGTGATCAATTCTTCTCCTAAATATAAACCAACTCGGAAAGCTTTAGCATGGTCTGGGCCGGACTCTTCTAAAATTTGATAATGCGGGGTAATTCCTTTCTCTTCTTGAGCTTTTTCTTGAAAACGAGATTTAGGGTCAAGATAAAGTCTATTCTCTAAGATAGCATCAAGCTTAGAAACAATATTTTTTAAAATAAACTTCTTAGCTGCCGCCATGCCCTGATCAAGATAAATAGCACCGATAATCGCCTCAATGGCATTAGCCAAAATAAATTGGCGAGACTTCTTATTTTTATCTTTAGCCTCTCCTTTAGACAAATAGAGGTAGTCCTCAATATCTAATTCCTGCGCAATTTCATAAAGCATCTTGGCGTTAACCAAGGATGCGCGCCAGTTTGTTAAATCTCCTTCTGGAACATCAACAAAATTTAAAAACAAATGCTCGGTCACAACAATTTCTAAAACCGCGTCGCCTAAAAATTCTAAGCGCTCATTATGACCAACGCGAAAATCTGGATGCTCATTAAGATAAGAGCGATGCACCATGGCCTGGCGTATCAAATCTTTATCCTTGAACTTAATTTTCAAGTTCTTTTGTAGTTTTTCTAAATTATTCGCTTCCATAAAAATACAAAAGGGCCTAATTGCTAGGCGCCTCTTGGTTTTCGGTTGGCTGGTCCTTGGATTCAGCCTCGTCTTTATTATCTCGCTTCTGTATTTCTGGTTCGTCGGCGTAAAGAGCGCCTAAAACACCATTGATAAATTTACTGGAAGAATCTCCGCCAAAACTCTTAGCCACCTCAATTGATTCATTAATGGCAACACGCGGCGGAATTTCCGTAAACAATAATTCATAAATACCTAAACGCAGAATATTCCGATCAATGCCCGTAATCTGATCAAGCGGCCATTCTGTTGCATATTTGATAATATGCTCATCAATTTCTTTCAGTTTTTCGGCAACACCAAAAACTAAATTGCGTACAAAGCCGCTATCATCAAATTGGGGAGCGAAATTATTAAAATTATCCACTATTAAATCTTCTAAACCCTCATTCTTGCAACCGTTAAAGTCCCAAGCGAATAATGTTTGCAAAGCAATTGTTCTGGCTAAATGCCTATTGGACATAATTTATTTTTTCTTAGCCGTCTTCGGAGCAGCTTTAACCGCGACCGATTCCTTTCCTTTGTAGGTGCCGCAAACAGCACAAACGGTATGAGGTTTTCTCATCTCGCCGCACTTAGGACACTTTTTCAAAGTAACTTTCTTAAGAGCCAAATGGGCACGGCCCATGTGGGTTTTACTATGAGTTTTCTTTTTCTTTGGATTAGCCATATTAATTTTATTATTACAATTTTAGTATAACGCAATGCTGATATTAGTCAATGTTAAACCAGCTTTGGTTTAGGGCCAACAATCGCCTCAAAAGCATCTTTTTCTAAAGTTTCCTCTTTAAGCAAGGCGGCCACAATTTTTTCTAAACACTCACTCTCATCTTTAATAATTTTTTCTGCCTTCTCTATACCTTGTTTGATAAAGCCGGTAATCTCTTCATCAATCTTCTCGGCAATTTTTTCACTATAATCTCGTTGTTCGTGAATTTCTCGGCCTAAGAAAATCATCTCTTCTTTTTCACCATAAGTACGCGGACCAAGATGATCGCTCATACCATAATCAGTTACCAGGCTGCGCGCTAAAGATGTGGCCCGGCGTAAATCAGAGGTAGCCCCAGTAGTCACTTCACCAAAAATTGATTTTTCAACAACATGTCCTGCTAACAGAACAGCGATTTCGGAAATAAATTCAGACTTAGAGTGCATGTGGCGATCTTCTGAGGGGGCTTTAAGAGTATAACCGCCAGCTGAACCGCGAGAAATAATAGACACTTTATGAACCGGGTCAGTCTCTGGCAAAAAATGCGCAACCAAGGCGTGACCAGCCTCATGATAGGCGGTAATCTTTTTTTCTTTATCATTAATCGCTCGACTCTTCCTTTCCGGACCAATCATTACTTTCTCAATCGCTTCGAACAAATCTTCATTAATTATCTCTTTGCTATTTTTACGAGCCGCTAAAATGGCCGCCTCATTTAAAATATTCGCTAGGTCGGCCCCGGAAAAACCAGAAGTACGTTCCGCAATTTTCTTCAAATCAACTAATGGACCCAGGGGTTTCTGACGAACATGAACCTTTAAAATTTCTTCTCTATCTTTTAAGTCAGGCAAATCAATCATTACTCGGCGATCAAATCTTCCTGGACGCAGTAAAGCAGGATCAAGGACATCGGGACGATTAGTAGCGGCGATAACAATAATATTTTGGGTCGGCTCAAAACCATCCATCTCTACTAAGATTTGATTTAAAGTCTGTTCTCTTTCATCGTGACTGCCACCTAAACCAGCGCCGCGACGGCGCCCAACGGCGTCAATCTCATCAATAAAAACAATACAAGGCGCACTCTTCTTCGCTTTTTCAAATAAAGAACGAACCCGAGAGGCGCCAACACCAACAAACATTTCTACAAACTCAGAACCAGACATGTGAAAGAATGGTACACCAGCCTCACCAGCTACTGAACGCGCTAAAAGAGTTTTACCAGTTCCAGGGGAGCCAAGCAACAAGACACCACGTGGTATTTTTGCACCGAGGTCATGAAACTTCTTTGGGAAACGTAAAAATTCCACAATCTCCTTTAATTCCTCCTTCGCTTCTTTAGCACCAGCAACATCCTTAAAAGTCGTTTTCTGTTTAGCGTCTGGTTTAAAATCTTTAGCGGTAGATTGACCAAAACTCATCGCCCGTGAATTTGAACCCTGAATACCGCGCATCATGAATAAGAAAAAAGCGGCAATTAAAATAAATGGCAATAAGAAGGGCAAGATGTTAGCTAAAAAATAATCCCAACCACTTTCATCCTGGATATTAATCTTGATGCTGGTAGATTTAGCGGGATCAACTTGAAAATTATCAAGCAAAGAAGAAAATGATTCCATTGGTTCCTTGCGCACAGTTTCAATCTGGCCATCTTTTAAAGTAGCTTTAATACGATCGCCACTGACTACTATTTCCTGAACCTCTTCTTGATTTATTCGTTTAACCAAAGTTTCAATACCAACCTCAGAGCTTTTAGCGGTAGTTTCAGACAGGGCGCTAAAAACCGCCGCAACTATCAAGAAAAGACCTAAAACTAGTAAAAAATTCTTAAGTAGAGTTTTCATGTCTTTATAATCTTAATTTTCCTGAATTATTATCTTAATTATAGGTGGAGTAGCATCTTTTGGCAATTGTCTGCTAATAAATAAAAATTCCTCAGATTGAGGAATTTTTATTTTGTGATAACAATATTGTTATTCGGCTTTTTCCTCATTAGCTTCTACTGTTTCAGTTGTTTCTGTAACAGAAGCTTCTTCGCTTACCACTTCTTCAGTCTTATCAGCCTTCTTGCCAGTCTTGCGACCAGATTCCAACTTCAAACCTAAACGATGTTCTGATGGAGAAATGCTAACAATTTCAAAATTCTTTACTTCATCAGATTTATACAAATCGGTAATTTTTTCTTTAGGACCAATATTGAGCTGACTGATGTGCGCTAAACCATGAATTTCTTCATCAAGTTTGATGAACAATCCAAAAGGATTAACTTTCAAAATAGTACCGGGAACAACTTGGCCAACCTGATATTTAGCACTAGCTTCTAACCAAGGGTCTTTCAACAATTTTTTAGCACTTAAGAAAACCTTGGCGCCATCAATTGAGATAATCTCAGCCTTAATAGCATCACCAACCTTATACATTTCACTTGGTGAATCAATTCTCTGCCAAGCTAATTCAGAAATATGAATTAAACCTTCAATTCCTTCACCGAAAGAAACGAAAACACCGAAATTAGTAATCGCGGTAATTCTGCCCTCAACTTCCATGCCGATAGAATAACGATCTAGGGCTGGTTTCTGGCGCTTATTCCAAACATCCTTCTCACTGAAAATAATCTTATTATCCTCTTCGTTCAAAGTCATCACAGTAACTTCCAATTCTTGACCAACAAAAGATTTCAATTTTTCTAAGATGCGGCTCTTATCGCCACCAGAAATTCTTGGATAATTTTCTGGAGCTAACTGAGAAACTGGCAAGAAGCCATCAATCTGACAATAACGGCTCAAAAGTCCGCCCTTGTTAGCATCAACAACTTTAACCTTAACCGTTACCTTATCTTTAAAGGCTTGGCGTAAAGTCTTCCAGGCTTTTTCTTGTCCAACTAAACGGAAAGAAAGTTCCAATTCACCATTTTCATTTTCCTCATCAACGACAGCGGCTTCAATTTCGTCACCCGGCTTAAGCTCAGCATACTCCGGAACCTCATTATAAAGTTCTGGACCGCGAACGACTCCCATTAAAATGCCATTAACATCCAACTTTACTTCTGCCTTAGAAGCAGAAACAACGGTGGCTTTAATAATGTCGCCGACCTGAGGAATTCTAATTTCATCTTTTTCAAGCATTTGCCCGAAATCAATGTCTTGGGTATTGTTATTATTTTCCATAAAAGCTTGCTTTTTCCAACAAAAAAAGCTGGCTTAACCCCGAAAATCGGAGCTCCTTGGCCGCCATTTCAAGTATTTAGCTTAAAATCCAAGGAATTTGTTACTGGCGGTTTATTAAATTATTACTGTTATTTTATATGCTTTTTTGATAAATGTCAACTATTGGCCGCAAAAAGCCTTAGATTGACTATTTTTTTCAAAATAACTAATATACCAGGAAGTTCTTTAAAAAAATAATCACCTTTAAATCAGATAAAAATGGAAGTAAAAAAAGAGTCTGATAGGGTCTTAAATTTAACCCTACCAGGAAATCCGCGTTACCAGCCGAAAGAATTAACAAGCATCTTTGGCTATGACTATCTTTACAAGACTTATATTGAAGTAGAGGTAGCCACCCTTGAAACCTTACACGAGCTAGGAATCATTCCCGACAGCGATTTTAAAAAAATGGACCTGGAGTCAATTACTGCCCTGGAAAATATAACCACCTCCCAGGTTGATGAGTGGGAAAGGGCTGTAACAAAACATGACGTTCGCGCTCTTGTCCAAATTATACAAAGAGTATTCGGACCGGAATTAGGCAAATGGGTACATGTGCCCCTTACCAGCTACGATGTTGTTGATACTGCTCGTGCTTTACAATTCATTCGTGCCTTCGCTCTGCTAAAGCCAAAAATCGAAAAAGTTTTATTAGGACTGGCAGAAAAAATTGAAGAAACGTCTAACCTGGTGCAAATCGGGCGAACCCACGGACAACATGCTCTGCCAATTACTGTCGGTTTCTGGTTGGCAACTATCGCCCAGCGAATTCTTTTCAATTATAACGAAATGAAAAGATACGCAACTGGCTTGGTAGGAAAAATATCTGGCGCCGTTGGTGCCTATAACGCGCAAATTGGTTTAGGGATTTCTAATCTCGGACCACGAGACTTTGAAAAAGCTGTTTTAAAAAAACTCGGACTCAGGCCAGCGCCCATCAGTACGCAAATCCTACCACCGGAGCCACTGGGATATTTTCTTTTCTCCGCCACGATGATGTCGGCTTCTCTTGGTCAATTTGGCCGCGACTGTCGTCATCTTATGCGCTCGGAAATTGGCGAAGTAGCTGAGGCCTTCTCTTCTAATCAGGTTGGCTCATCGACAATGGCGCATAAGCGCAATCCGATTAACTTTGAGAATCTGGAAGGAATGTGGCTAAAAACAAAAAATGAATTTGGAAAAGTATTAGACACGTTAATCAGCGAACACCAACGCGATTTAGTTGGTAGCTCAGTCGCTCGTGATTTTCCAATTATCATTGTTAACTTAGCGCAACAGCTTAATACCCTGCTGCGTTCCGACGGTCATGGCGGAAATTTTTTATCAAACATCACCATTGATGAAAAAAATTGTCTGCAAAATGTAAAAAAAAGCAGCGGACTGATGATTGCTGAACCTCTTTATCTGGCCCTACAAATGGCAGGCTACGAAAAAGATGCTCACCACCTAGTTAATCATCGCCTGATGAATTATGCCAAAAAGAATGGCGTTAATCTCTATCAAGCACTGATTGAGCTAGACGGTGAAGATGTTGAGCTAAAAGAAGTAATTGCCAGAATACCGGAAGAAGTAAAAAACCTATTTCAAAGATCAGCCGAATACTCTGGCCGTGCTTCAGAAAAAGCGATTGAAATCTCCAGTAAAATAAAAAGGGAATTTACTAAAAAACCGCCTATCAATTAAAAGGCTAACTACAAAGCAAAAAGCGCCAGAAAACCTGGCGCTTTTATCTTAATATTGACAATTTTATAAATTAGTGATATACTGTTTTTACTGAACTGACCAGTTAACGTCAGGTTATTTTTTATCTTACTTTAACAAAAGAAAGGAGGAAAAATGATAGGCACAAATGCTATCCGGGTTTACTTGATTATAATTGAGTTTATCGAGGCTCACATTTTGCCAGTTTCTAATTCTGATAATAAATCAAAATATACTGATGAATTATTAGAAAAATTTGTCCTGGCAAAAATTGCCGATGAATTCATTTTGAAACCACACAGCGATCCTATTAAAATCTTTGATGCTGTTAAAGACGCTTATTCCACAAAATATGGAATAGAAAATTTCATTGAATACCGAGAAGTTTTAGAAGCTGATAAATTACGTGGTTTTACCGGCCTATCCTCAATATTAGAAAAGAGGAAAAGATACTATTGTAAAAAAAGCTCTGTTAATTAAAAACAGAGCTTTCTTTTTTATCTAGTTATTTTTTACTAGGCGGCGTGGTTTTTTAAAAAAGCATCAGCCGTATCGCTCGCAGCGTGATAATTCTCAGCAAATTTTGCTCCTAAATTATCAAGTACGCGCTGACGATAAGCGGGATCATCTTGATTAAAGATGCTAACCATATCTTCAATTTCTACTCCTTGTTGATTTTGCATTTCCATTTTGCCAAAACAATCTAAGGCTCCGTAGCGATATTTATCCACCTTATCTTTATTCAAACGAAAAGCATAAATATATTTAGCGCTCTTTAAATTAAATAAACGTTCAATATCAGTACTAAAATAAACCGCCGATTCATTGTGCCCTGGCTGTAAAAAACCATTTTTAATTTCTCGGTCGCTAACATGATAGGCAATAACAGCATCCTTGGTCCAATTACGATAAAGTCTCATCGCTTCTTCTAGAGTTCGTTTATCGCGCTGAACATAAATTGCTTGGCGGATTTCTTTGCTCATCGGTTTTAAAATTTTTCCCAATAAACTCTCCGGCAAATCAATTAGTTTTACATCAAGCGGATAATTTTCAAACAACTCATCAATCTCTTCAGATAATAAGTTAGATTTAGAGCTCCCCTCTTTTTTAGCTTCAGCTAACTTTTTAAATATTTCTGCGTGGCCACCAGCTACAACCTCATCAATGCGCTGATTAAGGCGTTCCAGTTTTTCTGATTTCTCTGGAGTCTTAGTGGTGGGATTACGAAAAGAATCTAACTCAGTCATAGTCATTAGAAACTCAGACTCACGATTATTTTCCGTTTCCGTTTTTTTATCATCAACTTTTTGCTGATGGCCTGTCTTAAAAAAATTTTCTTTAAACATATAAATATTAATATGACTCTATTATACAACAGTCAATCGGATTAAAAAAAGGCCGCTCTAAAAATAGAGACGGCCAATCTGGATTACCATGGGTAACCAATACTTTCAATTTTAATTTTTTTTCCATCAATAGAAATAGAATTGTTTTTTTTCTTTCCCATAAGAAGGGTGCCAATCGGTGACTTCTGACTGATGACCATAAACTGATCATTTTTAAAGCCGGCGCCATCGATAACTACTTTTTGTTTCTCGCCACTAGGATAAACCAGGGTAACAGGGCTGCCCAGGGCAATAATTTTGTTTTGCCTCTCTGGACGAATGGTTTTTCCACGCATGGCTTGTTTTGTTCGCTTGATTTTAGCCTCCCAAACAGTTTCTTCTTCAAGGGCGGGTTTAATATCGCCCCCATTTTGGCCAAAATTAGCCACTTGAGAGCGAAAAACCGCATAGCCATCCATAATCGTCTGAAGCTCTTTTGAGAGCAAATCCTTCAAAGTCGCTGTTAGTGTCATTTTCTATGATTTTTGTGTATTGATTGTACTTTAAGAACTAGAAGAATATTATACACTATAATCAAAATTTTGTCAAGTCTAAAGCAACTGATAAAGCCGTCTTATCATCTCAGTTTCAACAGCTGAAGAGTATTCTTCCGAATCTATTTTCTCATAAATTACTTCCACCTGCTCAGCGGATGAACAAAATTGCAGCCATTTTATAATGACCTTTTCCTTGCTTTCCGGGACCGGAAGACAGACAGCATAAGTAGCGGCGCCAGTATTAAAGTCATAAACCTGATTTACCCTTGCCTCAAAAAGAGTCTGCCATTGTTGATTAATCAGTTCAATCTTAGCTCTTTCGCCATCATCATCCTCATCGAATTCGGACAACATATCCTCAAAATCACCTTTTGTTTGACAGACTCGGAGCCAAGTTAAAAAAACCAGCTCCCTGCTTTCATCGCTAAGGTTTTCATAGTCCCAAAGCTCGCGAGCCTGAGATGCGCTTTGACAAACTGCTAACGCCGAGCTTAACGCTGTTTGAAATAAATTTTGATAAACACTGCTTGGGTCAATCAAATCATTAACTGCACTACTAATATAGTCAACCGCTTCAAAAATTTGCTCAGCGTCTGTGCTTAACCCCAATAAACGGCGCAAGACAATTACTTCCTCTTCACTGTCATTATCAACCGACCGAAAGGCCGAGATGACGTCTTCCCGATCTTCAGTCAAAGCCATCCATTTCAACAAGGCAGCGAATTTTTCTTCCTCATCTTCAGCGCCTTCAAAAATTTCTTTAGCCTTCTCGGCAGATAAGGCGTAGCAATCCTTAATGGGTAGATCAAGAACTCTTTTTACCTTTAAGCTACTAATGTCTAAAATTTCAGCAATTCTTTCAATTTTTTTACCCTGTTCCATTTTTTATTTTTTTTAAATTGTTAATGTGCAAAAATATCAACCAGTTTTTATATCAATAAATATTAATTTTGTCAATAAACCAAAAAACGAGGACTGGCCTCGTTTTTTTACTATATCTCTTGGTAACTACTAGTATATTCCTCGTTTATTAAACCATTCGGAGTATTGATGATCAACATTATTAATATGATTAATCCACCAATCTCTTAAGAAATTGCTTAACTCATCAATTATTTTCTTACGCTCTTCGCTGGTAGCGTCCTGTAAACTTTCTTGCAAACCCTTAATGCGTTTGCGATAAACATTGTGCAGCTCAGTATGCTCATCGGCTTTGTCGTAAGCTAATTCGGCAAAGTATTTTTCCTCAAGACCAAGATGAATGTCAGCGTAATCAATCAGCTTATTTAATATTAAAGCTAACTGCTCTTTTTCTTGTTCTTCAATAGCAAAGAATTCATTAATAATCTCAACTAACGTCTGGTGCTGTGCGTCAATTTCCTTAACATTAACAGAATTAATTTCATTCCATTTAATAAGCATATTTTTATGTGTATATATTTATTATAACATATTCTATCCGGCAACTAAAATAACCAAAACAAAAAACAGCCCTTTCGGACTGCCTTTGTTAGTGAGCGGGTAACGGGAATCGAACCCGTCTCTCGACCTTGGCAAGGTCGCATAATAACCACTATACGATACCCGCAACGAAAATAACTCTATCGTGCCGCGAGCGAGAATCGAACTCGCACTGTATTGCTACAACTGGATTTTAAGTCCAGCGCGTCTACCAGTTCCGCCATCGCGGCTTTAGACCCTACAGTCTAAGCCAAAAAATTAAGCTTGTGGAGATGATGGGAGTTGAACCCATGTCCAATCGGCTTTCCAAGACACATTTACAAAGTTAGCCTGATTTAATTGGTTTAGTTTGAATCATCATAAATCAGACAAAAAGCGATTCAAACGATTTTCCTATTTGTTTCAGCTATACCCCGGAAACAAGAGTGATATGCCTATCTCCATTTTTATAACACCGGGTGGAGGCTATGGAGCCTCGCAACCACTCCGATGGCTTCAGCTAATTTAAGCTAAAACTGGCGCGTAACTTGGGACAGCCCAAGTAAACGCTGATGTCTTTTTGACATTTGTGTTTTTTAACTGGTTTAACGTGTCAGTTAAGCACGCTCTGAGTGCCAAGGAAAAAATCCAACTGTCGAGGCCTGTCATCCCCTACATAATTTTCCTATCTTCGCTTTGTTAACGAGCGCAGATTTCTTTCAATCTCTCGCTTTTTAATTGACTCACGCTTGTCGTATTTTTTCTTTCCCCGCCCAACCGCAAACTCAAGCTTTAAAAAGCTATGATTAGTATATATTTTGAGTGGGACTAGTGTCAAGCCCTCTTCTTGCTTCTTGCCAACCAGTCTAGCGATTTCTTGTTTTCTTAACAATAACTTCCTTTCCTGGCGACTATTATAATCAGGCAAAGGGCCGGCCTGCTTATATGGCGGAATCTGACAACCAAGTAAAAATAATTCTGTTTTACCATTTTGCGTACGCGGGCTAATAAAGCCACCCTTTAAACTTGCGTGTCCCGCCCGAACGGATTTTACTTCTTGGCCAGACAACACTAAGCCAGCCTCATATTTTTCGAGGATCTCGTAATCAAAACTAGCTTTTTTGTTGACTGCCAGTATTGGCATAATTCCATTCTTTTAACTTGGCAATGACTTGCTCGTTAGTCAAAATATTTTGCAAATAGGTTTTATATTCTGGTTCAGCTAACATCTTTAAAATATCAGCATTATTTGCATATTGATTTTTAAGCTCATCAACCTTTTTATTAATATCATCAGCACTAGGAAAAATCTTTTCAATAACGGCAATCTCCCTAATAATCAAAGCGGCTTTAACACGCTTAATCGCATTAGGCATCATCTCTAACATCAGTTCTTCCCTGGTCTTTTTTAAATGCTGTAAATAATCAGCAAACTTTCCGCCCTGTCTAACAACTGACTGCTCAAGCTCAGCCATAATATTTCTGGCTTCACTTTCGACAATCACATCAGGAAATTCACCAAACTTGGTATCTTCACTGATCTTAGAAATCATTTCCGATTCATTCTTTAATTCAACATTATGCTTCTTTTCATGAAGCAGGCTTTCGGTTAAGCTCTTCTTTAAATCTTCTAAATCTTTTAAACGAAAAGAGATAGCAAATTCATCATTAAGTTCGGGTACAACTCTTTCATAAACGCCTTCAACCTCAACTTTAAATTCAACCATTTTCCCAGCCAAATCTTTACGATGATAATCTTCGGGGTAAGGCAAAGAAAATTCTCTCTTCTCCCCCTTTTTCATGCCGATAAGTTGTTTATCAAAGCCGGGAACCAAATAATCTTTACCGATAATAATTGCTAAGCCATGATGATGGCCGTCTTCTAATTGTACCTTATCTAAAAACATGTGCACATCCGCAATGACTTTATCAGTGTCTTTAATTTCTCTGTCTACTAATTTTTCATTAGCGCGCATTTCCCGTAAATCATTAAGTGCTCTTTCTAACTCTTTATCTTCAATTTTTGCTTCTTCAGCTTTAAGTCCTAAGTCTTTATATTTTCCTAAAGAGATAGTCGGCAAAAGTGCGACGGTGATTTTATATTCCAAAGGATTACCAGGAGCTAGTTTAGTAATACTAACATTAGGCTGACCGACCGGCTGACGGCCCATGGTTTCCTTCTCAACTACATCATCAACCGTCTTCTTAATAGCAATATGAGCGGCTTCTTCCAAGATACCCATTTCGCCAACCTTCTGTTTTAAAATTTCAAATGGAACTTTGCCCGGGCGAAAGCCCTCAATCTTAACCTGTTCAGAAACTTTTTGCGCGCCCTTTTCAATATAAGGAGCAAATTCTTCTGGAGTAAGTTCAATCGTAATTTCTACTTGTGATTTTTCTAAATCTTTCTTATTTACTTGCATATTTTCTCTAATATTTAATAAGCGGACTTATTGGCCGCTTGAAATTGCCTTATCAGCTTAATTATTATAACAAAACCGACAAAAAAATCAACACAATAAAATTAGCCAAAAATAACAAAAAAATATAACCCATATCTTGACAAATTGGATAAAATATCATAAAATAAGAAGATTTTTGAACATTAACAATTTAATAATAAACAAAAAGTAAATCATGAAAAAACTGATTCCTCTCTTAATGCTAACCATGCTTGTGTTTAATCAACCATCTTCAGCTCAGGATGACACCAAATTAAAGCTAAACTCTCTATCCCTATCTAGCGGCGAAGGTCCGCTCTCTAACGGACTCTTCTTTGAGGCCTACTTCTCCCGCGGAAATGATATTCTAAATGTTTCTTTAGGGGAGCGTGATATGTATTTCATTTATCTCAAAGGTCTCGGCTCCCGATTTAATATCGGGCCGAGTTTTGAATTTTACTACAACTTGCCGCTCTTGGGCATAATGGCAAATGCGACACCAATTAAGGCCGCTAATTTTTCCATCGGCACAACAACTTGGACAGGAATATCGGCTGGCGAATTTGGTAGTAAAGCTGATTTAGCTAACTGGCAATATCTTTTTTTCTGACAATCTCTTGATGCTAGTTATAAAAATTTGTCTGCTACGGCGGCCATAATGAATTTCAATGGCACTTGGGGACCACTCATCGATTTTAAATATCGACAACCGATTACCGATAATTGGAAACTATTCAGCAGCGCTGGTTACAGTTGGTATGAAGACGGCAAAGCTCTTTTAAAACTCGGGGTTATCTACGAGTTTAAATAAATTACTTTCTGTAAAACCAAAAAGGCTCAAGCAACCGCTTGAGCCTTTTTTCTTTTCTTAAAATTTTATTTTCAACTAAAGTAACAAACCAACAATAAGCAAAGCAACGATGTTTAATACTTTAATCATCGGGTTAATTGCTGGACCAGCAGTATCTTTGTAAGGATCGCCAACGGTATCACCAGTAACAGCAGCCTTATGGGCATCAGAGCCCTTGCCGCCAAAGAAACCGGATTCAATATACTTCTTAGCATTGTCCCAAGCGCCACCACCTGAAGTCATAGAAATAGCGACGAAAATACCAGTCACAATAGAGCCGACTAATAATCCACCTAAAGCTTCAATGCCGGCACCTGGTCTAATCATATTAAAGCCGAAACCGACAACAATAGGAACAACAACTGGAATTAAAGCCGGAACAATCATTTCCTTGATAGCAGCCTTAGTAACAATATCAACGGTGCGTCCGTAGTCAGGCTTCTCGGTATTAGACATGATGCCTGGTTTTTCTTTAAACTGGGCGCGCACATCTTCAACCACTGAACCAGCGGTCTTTCCAACCGCTTTCATCGCTAAAGCGCCAAAGTAATATGGTAGTAAGCCACCAAGGAATAAGCCGATTAAAACGTAAGGATTATCAATTAAAAATTCTGCGTTACCACCAGAGGCTTTAATCTTATAAGTAAAGTCAGCAAACAAAACTAAGGCCGCTAAAGCTGCTGAACCAATCGCATAACCTTTAGTAACCGCCTTAGTAGTATTGCCAACTGCATCTAACGGATCAGTAATATTGCGCACATCGTCACCAAGCTCGGCCATTTCGGCAATACCACCAGCATTGTCAGTAATCGGACCATAAGCATCAATGGTAACAATAATTCCAGCCATAGAAAGCATGGCCATAGCCGCAATCGCAATACCGTATAAACCGGCTAATGAGAAAGCACCAAAGATAGCTAGAGCAATTACGATAACCGGCCAAGCAGTTGATTTCATTGAAACTGCTAAACCAGCAATCACGTTAGTGCCGTGGCCAGTCTTAGAAGCTTCCGCAATTCCCTTTACTGGAGCAAATTTGGTTGAAGTATAGTATTCAGTAATTACTACTAATAAACCAGTCACAACTAAACCAATAAGTCCAGCTAAATAAATATTTAAGCTATCAGCTCCTAATAAATATTTAGTCACCGGATAAAAAGCAATCGCTGACAAAACACCAGAAACAATTAAGCCCTTATAAAGAGCTCTCATAATATTCTGTTTCTTGCCTAAGCGAATAAAGAAAATACTGATAACTGAAGTAATAATAGAAACAGCACCCAAAACTAATGGGTACATGATAATATTTTTATCATCAATAAAAGTTAGAGAACCTAAGACCATCGCCGCGATTGAAGTAACAGCATAGGTTTCAAATAAATCAGCTGCCATACCAGCACAATCGCCAACGTTATCACCAACATTATCAGCAATAACGGCTGGATTACGAGGATCATCTTCAGGAATGCTCGCTTCAACTTTACCAACCAAATCAGCACCGACATCAGCCGCCTTAGTATAAATACCGCCACCTAAACGAGCAAAAATTGAAATTAAAGAGCTACCAAAAGCAAAGCCAATTAAAGCGTGTAAGTCATGAGTTAATAAGTAGAAGCCAGCAGTGCCTAAAAGAGCTAAGCCAACTACTAGCATACCAGTTACACTCCCGCCACGAACAGCTACGGTTAAAGCTTTTTGTAGACCGCCACGAGCAGCTTCTGTCGTTCTGACATTAGCACGGACAGAAACAAACATGCCGATATAGCCAGTTAAAGCTGATAAAACAGCACCGGCTAAAAAAGCAACGGCAGTCATCCAGCCTAAGGCTGGAATAAAGCCAATGACTAAGAACAAAACGGCTGCCACCATGGCAACTGATTTGTACTGGCGATTTAAGAAAGCCTTAGCGCCTGCTTGAATAGCAGCGGCGATTTCTTTCATCTTCTCGTTACCGGCTGGTAAACGAAGGATAGAGGCAATGACAATTGCGCCATAAACGATAGCAACAGCCGCGCCCCCTAGAATAAATAATGTCGTCATCATACGGTTATTAATGTTTATAAAAATTACTCTTTATTTTCAGCTTGGTCATCAGCGGTCACCTCTGTATTTTCATCAGAAATCTCGACTGGTTGATCAATAACGCCCTCTTCATCACTGCCAACGATTTTCTGCCCGCCCTCAACACCATCTTCAATAATATCAATTTTCCAACCAGTTAAACGAGCAGCTAGACGGACATTCTGACCATTCTTACCAATCGCGAGAGATAATTTATCAGAGCTAACCTTAACGGTCGCCTTGTGTTCCGCTTCATCTAGCTCAATACCAGAAACTTTAGCTGGGGCCAAAGCACTAGCAATAAATTTCTCGGCATCTTCGTGGTATTCAATAATATCAATTTTTTCGCCACCTAATTCGCTGATAATAGTTTGAATACGAGAACCGCGTTGACCAACACAAGAACCAACTGGGTCAACATTTTCTGATTCAGTAAAAATAGCCACCTTAGATCTTGAACCAGCTTCACGGGCAACGCTCTTAATTTCTACCGTACCATTAGCAACTTCAGGAATTTCTAAATAGAAAACTTTACGCAAAATTTCTTCACTACGACGAGATAAAATAATTTCTGGACCTTTATGTCCTTCTCGTACCTCTTTAATAAAGACTTTGATACGATCATTAATATTGTAACGCTCAGTGTAAATCTGTTCTTCAGCTGGCAGTAAACCGATGGCCTTGCCTAAATCAACAAAGACAAAACGACCCTCACGACGCTGAACTATTCCAGAAACAACCTCTTTCTCTTTACCCTTAAACTCACCAAAAATCATATCACGCTCCATCTCTCTTAGTTTTTGGATAATGACTTGTTTAGCTGTCTGAGCGGCCATACGACCGTAACTTTCTGGAATAGGTAAGTCTGTAACAATCTCATCACCAATCTGGGCGTCATGTTTTAAAATCATCGCCTCTTTTAGCTGAATGTCAGTCTTGGGATTAAATTTCTTTTTTCCCTCCTCATCTTCATCATGAGAAACAATAGTTTCCGGACGAAATTCTTGACGAATTTCTTCGCGCTTTAACTCTTGCGGATCGGGATTATAAAGATTGCGTAACATTTCTGCCTCTTCTTCGGCGGGCAAGTTATCCACCACGGTTTTTACATCAAAAATTTCCGAACTACCTAGGTTTGGATCAAATTTAACACGAATATTTTGATTTCTTTCGCCGTAGTCTTTACGATAGGCGGCGGCCAAGGCGAGCTCAATGGCTGATAAAACGGACTTATAGTCCAGGTTTTTCTCTTCACAGAGTTGCTTGATAGCATTGCTTATGTCCGACATAGTTTAAAATTAGCTATTTAAGAGAAAAGCTAATTGTGGCAACAACTAGCTTTCTAATGACAATTTAGCAGATAATAATTTTTTTGTCAAAAATAAAAACTACATACCATAGCGTAAATACTCAGTGCCAGCATTGCGGGAAGCTTTGTAAATCATGACAATACTAAACCGAGTAATGGCCCAGGCGCAGGCAATAATAATAAAACCAATAATAGCATTTTTTAAAAGCGCCAAAGCATCACTTATCTGATCCTCATTTCCACCAGCCGTCATATATTTAAATCCCGCATAAATCGCCAATGCTAAAAATATAGTACCAATAAATGTCAGCGCTAGAGATATCATGTTTACTATAAAAATACGCGGGTCTTCTTCAGCTTTACTGCCGCCAAATAGTGGCCGAGCTTCATTTAGTCCCACCTGACTATCCACTAAAGCCTCGTCTGCTCGCACCGGAGTGGCAACATAATAAGAAAACATGATAGAAGCGCAATAGATTAGGGAAAACAATGAGGCAATGACGTGTTTTTTAGTTATTTTCATAATAATGATATAATTAAAGAGATACTAATATTATAAAGGAATTCTGGCTTAACCACAAGAAAATGAGTTTATCCCGAAAAATTGCCCACAACACCCTAGTGCAAATGATTGGAAAGTTAATTTCCACGGCGCTAGGTCTTTTTTCATTAGCCCTTATCACTCGTTATTTAGGACAGGAGGGCTTTGGTGACTACACAACAATAATTACTTACCTCACTATCTTTGCAGTAATTGCGGACTTTGGTTTAACCCTAGTAACCGTACAGATGATTAGCCCTTTAAAAGACCGACTCGAAGAATCACGTATTTTAAGTAATCTTTTCAGTTTCCGCTTGGTGTCTGTTTTAATATTTATTGCCCTAGCCCCTTTGGTGTTAATGCTAATGCCCTACTCTCAGGCAGTAAAGGTGGGCGTTCTTATCGCCGCGCCTTACTTTATTTTTCCAGCTTTAATCCAAGTAATTGTCGGTCTGCTCCAAAAAAAATTAAGCATGGACAGAGCAGCCTTAGCTGAAGTCCTTAGTCGTATAGTATTAGTAATAATCGTAGCGGCCGCCTGGAAATATAATTGGGGACTACAAGGAATTCTACTAGCCAATGTTGCCGCTGGCGCTGCGAGCTTTATTTTACACTACCTACTGGCGAAAAAATTTGCCTCCCTGAGCTTACGTTGGGATATGGTTGTCTGGAAAGAAATAATACAGCGTTCTTGGCCTCTGGCAATTACCGTAATTCTTAATCTAATTTATTTACGGGCTGATATAATTTTTCTCTCTTTATTTAAAGGCTCGGCCGAGGTTGGTTTATATGGAGCAGCTTATAAAGTAGTAGATGTTCTCACAACCCTACCCTTTATGTTTGCGGGGCTAATCCTGCCAATCCTGACCACTGCCTGGATAGAAGTTCGCAAAGAATATTTTAATCAGGTCATGCAGCGGTCTTTTGATTTTATGGCAATTATTGCCATCCCCCTAATCATTGGCGGACAACTCTTAGCTAAACCGGTGATGGTTGCGGTCGCCGGTTCAGATTTTCAAGACTCTGGCCCTGTTCTAGGATTATTAATTGTCGCCGTAGCTGCCATTTTTCTCGGAACCATGTTTTCACATGCCGTGATTGCTTTAGATAAACAAAAAAAATTAATCGGTTTCTATGCCTTCACTAGTCTTAGTTCACTAGCAGCTTATCTTATTTTAATCCCTAGGTTCTCATATTTCGGCGCAGCCGCTGTCACTATTTATAGCGAACTGTTAATCGCTGTTTTTTCTGCTTATTGCGTATTTAAGTATAGTCGCTTTTTTCCTAGCTTTAAAACAGTTGGTAAATCATTACTCGCTAGCTTAGTCATGGGCACAGCTATTTACTTTTCTCCGATTAAAGCCAATAGCACCGTATTTCATTTAATGTTAGTTATATTTTTAGCATCAATCATCTATCTGCTCTTGCTATTCGTGCTTAAAGGAATTAAACTCAAAGACTTGCGCGCTTTGTCCAAAAAATCTAGCGGCAGTCAAACTTATGGGTCAGGCAGTATTTGATTATAAATATTATGAAGAAAAACTTTCCACCAATCGTATTTGAAGATGAGAACTATCTGGTAATTAATAAACCGGCCGGTCTTATTGTTCATGGTGCGCCAGGTATCACCGAAGAAACTTTAGCTGATTTGCTGATTGAAAAATACCCAGAAATCATCAAAATTGGTGATGACCCAATCAGACCAGGAATCGTTCATCGCCTTGATAAAGAAGTGAGCGGCTTAATGGTTGTTGCTAAAACCCAAGAAGCCTTTACTAGTTTAAAAAAACAATTTCAAAAAAGAGATATTAATAAACAATATCTCGCCCTAGCACACGGCAAAATTTTACAAGATGAGGGAGAAATTAATTTTCCCATCAAACGCGCAAAGGATGGTCATCGCATGGCCGCTATGCCTGCCAGCTCTCTTAAATTAACCGAAAGAAAAAATCCAAAAAATAGAGATGAGGGCACTATTGCCGGACTAGCAAAATCAAGAGAAGCAATCACAACCTTTAAGGTCTTGAAAAGATTTGTTAATTACACCTATTTAGAAGTAAAAATAAAAACTGGTCGCACTCATCAAATAAGAGTCCATTTATTTGCCTACGGACACCCTTTGGCCGGCGACGATTTATACGCTACTAAAAAGACTAAGGTTAAAAATGAAAAAATAAATCTAGGACGTGTCTTCCTGATGGCCAACCACTTATCCTTTAAAGATTTATCTGGAGAGAAAAAAGACTTTGCTCTACCCCTTTCGCCTGATCTAGAAAAGTGTTTGCCGCGCGCCTGATAATTTGACCCTGCCCTTCGTTTCTAGTATAATAACAGCTATAAAATAAATAATAAGCTAATTTTTTAAAGCTATGAAGAAAACCGTACAAAGACTCTTGAAGTCAACTGTCTTCACCAAGATTGTCTTACCGATAATCCTGGTAGTGATTTTGGCCATAATTGGTTATGCCACGTTTAAAAACCCTACTGCCGGTGGAAAGAAGTTGTCACCGGAAGAAGCTAAAGTGCAAACCGAAGAGTTCATTAATACTTATTTAATGGCTCAAGGATCTAAGGCTACTGTTGAAGAGGTTACCGAAGAACTAGGTTTATATAAGCTCAAAGTTAATATCGGCGGAGGAAATATTGTTGACTCTTACATTGATAAAGGTCTAAACATTTTCTTCCCACAAGCTTTCAATGTTGAGGAGATGAAAAATGGCGATAATGCTAATGATGCGGCTAGTGGTGCGGCGCCGGTTGCTGACGCTCCAAAAAGTGATAAGCCGGTTGTTGAAGTCTTTGTTATGAGCCATTGCCCATACGGCACTCAAATTGAAAAAGGAATTTTACCAGTTGCTAAGGCTTTAGGTAACAAAATTGATTTTCAAATTAAATTCGTTGACTACGCGATGCATGGTGAAGTTGAATTAAAAGAACAACTTGCTCAATATTGTATTGATAAAGAACAGAAGAGTAAGTTCTTCTCTTATCTAGATTGCTTCTTAGTTGACGGTAAATCTGATACTTGTTTAACAACTGCCGGTATTGATAAGGGCAAGTTAGATGCTTGTGTAAAAGCAACTGATGCCCAATTTAAAGTTACAGAAAACTTCAAAAACAAAGTTGACTTTAGCGGAACCTATCCTGGATTCGGTATTCATAAAGCCGAAAATACTAAGTATGGCGTCCAAGGTTCTCCAACTTTGGTTATAAATGGTGCCCAAATCCAAGCCGGTCGTGATTCTGCGAGTCTAATGGGTGCTATCTGTGGTGCCTTTAACACTGTTCCAGCAGAGTGTAGCGCCGATATGTCTTCAGAGACCCCTGCTCCTGGTTTCGGCACTGGTACAACTGACAGCGCAGCTGCCGCTTCCTGCAACTAACTCTTAGTTGATAGATATAAAAAAACCATCGATTTAATTCGGTGGTTTTTTGTTTAAACAAATTACTATCTAATTTAGTAAACTATATTCTGCCCCTCTGTTTAGCGGCGCTAATAATTTTTTCAATTGCTAAAGCATAGGCAGCTTCACGATAAGTAACTGATTGAATAAATTCGGACCGCTTGTTAAAAACCCGCCGCCAATTAGTTTTCATCTTCTTCTCAAGAAGATTTCGTAAATATTCTTCATCTAATATCTGTCCGGTTCTATTCTGCGCCCATTCAAAGTAGCTAACAATCACGCCACCGGAATTAGCCAGAATATCTGGAATAATTACCGTGCCTTTTTCCGCTAAAATCTTATCAGCCGCATAATTAATTGGGCCGTTAGCTAGCTCAACTATCATTTTAGCTTTTACACGAGAAGCGTTGTCAGCAGTAATCTGATTCTCTAGGGCAGCTAAAACTAAAATATCAACTTCACTTTCTAAGAGCTCGGCGTTAGTGATAATTTCTCCCTGCTCTTTATCGGCAACTTTGCCAGTTTGATTTTTATATCGAGAAACAGCGGCAATATCTAAGCCATTATAATTTCTTAAACCACTACTACTATCAGAGACCGCGGCGATTTTAAAGCCGTCCTGAGCTAATTTTTCAGCGATGAAAGCACCGGCATTACCAAATCCTTGAACGGCTACAGTTAAATTTGTTTTGTCAGAAACTAAGGCCGTCACCATTTCTTTAATAACAATATAACCGCCCTGAGCAGTCGCATCGCCTCGCAAGGCTAAGCCACCAAGCTCTAGGGGTTTACCAGTAATCATTCCGGGCTCATGCCGACCATTAATCTTTTCAAACTCATCAAGCATCCAGGCCATAACCTGGCTATTAGTATAAACATCAGGAGCGGGAATATCTTTATCTTGACCAAGATGGTCAGAAAAAGCGCGAACATAAGAACGACTAACTGCTTCTAATTCTTTTTTATCAAGAACTTTAGGATCAATAATTACTCCACCTTTAGCACCCCCGTAAGGAATATCAGCTAAAGAGTTTTTTAGAGCCATCCAAAAAGCCAGAGATTTAACTTCATCCTCGCTCACGGCGGGATGAAATCTAATTCCACCTTTCCCTGGGCCTAGATCGCGACTATAGACGATACGCCAGGCAGGATATTTTTTATTATTCAACTCTAAATCTTGATAATGGACTGCAACCGGACTAGAGAGCACAAGCATTTCTTGTTCACTAACACCAATTAATGCTCGAACTTCCTCCAACCTTTTCAGGTTATCGGCAAAAATACTCATAGAGCATTAGTATTAATTAGATTAAAGCTTCAATCTCGCCTTTTAGAGTTTCTTTATTACGAAGACCAATAAATTCACCGATTACTTTTCCACCCTTAAACAACTTCATGTTTGGAATGCTTTGAATTTGATATTGAATTGCTAAGTCCTGATTAGAACCCTCTTCCGTATTAACTTTAGTAATTTTTACCTTACCAGCTAAATCACCGGCTAATTCATCGAGAATCGGCGCCATCATCTGACAAGGCATACACCAAGGCGCCCAAAAATCTACTAAGACCGGAACATCGCTTGCTAAAACTTCACTAGCAAAATTATCCTTGTTTGCTTCTAATGCTTTTGACATACTTTTATTTTATTATTTATTAATTAATTCTTTAAATATCTTTTCCATTTTTTCCTGACTTGAGGCTTTATCCTCTAAGAGACAATAATTAAACTCATCAGCAATAATCTTTTCCATCAGCGAAGACATCGCCGATTTAATCGCTTTTAATTGGACAATAAGGGCAACGCAATCTTTCTTCTTTTCACCAGACAAGACTTTTTTTACCCCCTCAAGTTGCCCAATAATATTATTTATTCTTTGTTCACTTGTTTTCATAATGCTATTTTAACATACACCCCCAGGGGGTGTCAATATATAAAAACCCCGAACCTAGTCCGAGGTTAAATTTTCATCATATTTTAAATACTATTTCCCTAAAATTAACCAATAATTATAGTTATCACGATAGGACTCTAATATTTTAAATCCCGTTTTTTTAGCTAACCTTTCTAACTCTTTTTTAGAGAAAGCGTGATAATAACGCTGGGCGCCAGTTTTGTCTTGCCAAGGGAAAACTAGGTCGGCGGACGGTAGAGAGCGTAAACCAAAAAATTTTAAAACTAAATTTTTAAAAATCATCAATCTGAAATTAAGCTTCTGGCGCAAATTCCAAACACTGATAATTAATTGCCCGCCAGAAGACAAGTAGCTGCGTAGGTTTTCCAGTGCTTGTTGTTGTAATTTTTGGCTCGGAATATGGGCTAAAACAGCAATACAAAAAACGTAGTTAAATTTCCCAACCAGCGCCTCATCCTTTTTTAAAATATCACCCAAAATAAATTCACGACTAGGATAATTTTGTTTTGCTATTTCTAATAAACTACTACTATTATCGAAACCGAGATAATCAATTTTTTTATCAACAAAAGCTTCCAGTAAACGCCCATTACCGCAACCGGCATCAAGTACGTGGTCACCGTTTTTTACTCTAGAAGCTAACTTTTCCAATTCCGGCCAAAGTTTTTTCTTTCTAGTTAAATCGAATTCAGAAGCAATGTTGTCATAGCCTTCCTGTACTAACAATAATAATTTGTCAGTCAATTCTTTTTTCATTCGCTAATTAAATATTCACGCTTAGGGGCGCCCGAAACTTTTTTTAAACGCGAGCAACTGTCACAAGTGCCGCAGGGCTTAGCGCTATGGTCCCCAAAATAATTAAGAATATATTCTTGGCGGCAGCCCGCGTGATAAACATAACCCTCCATTTCATCAAGCTTCTCGTAGGCACGAGAGGCTTTTTCTTTCAGGGACTTAAAATCTAATTCTAAATCTTCCGGCTCAACAACTCGTAAAATTCTAATCTCAGTTCCCCGAAAAGGCGGCTTATACTCTAACATACCTTTTTCCGCCAACTTTTTTATTGCTCTAATTAAAGAATCTTTTTTTATCTTTAAAACTATGACCACTTCTTCCGCAGAAAAGTCCCAACCAGTTTCTAATTCTTGCGCGTAACGCGGAGCTAGTTTACTCCAAACATCAAGCTGTGACTTAGACCTTTTACTAATTGAGTTGGTAATATCCTCTAAGGGCTTAATCGCCTTTAAAAACGAGCTGGAGCTCTTTTCATTAGGACGAGAAATGTAGCCCTGTTTCTCTAATATTTTTAAAGCCGTGCCAATCGCCATTTCCGGAACAGATTCTGATAAATTTTGAGATATCTCTGAATAAGTAACTAAAATTGAACTCTCTGGATCAATCTCTAATTCAAAACGGCGCAAGAGAAAATCATAAATCTCCACTATCATCCGCGGCTCCGGATTATCGCCTTTAATAAAAAACTCGCGCAGATATCTATCTTGTTGATGATAAAATAATAAACAAAAACTCGGCAAACCATCGCGACCGGCCCGACCGGCTTCTTGATAATAAGCCTCAACCGTTCCTGGTAAATCATGATGAATAACAAAGCGAATATCTTTTTTATTAATACCTAAACCAAAAGCATTAGTCGCCACCACAACCTGCGCCTCTCCGCGCATAAATTGTTCCTGAACCCAGTCACGGCTGCCAGCATCCATACCAGCATGATAACCAACAGCTTTTATATCGTTATCAGTTAATAATTCAACCAACTCATCGGCCTTAGACCTTGTTCCGGTATAAATAATACCGGAGCCCAAATCGGGATTGGTTACTAAAAAATTTAAAATATGTTCTAGCTTTTGACCAGTGGTTGAAGGAATAACAGCTAGTTGTAAGTTTGGACGCGCAAAACCAGTTACTACTAATTCTGGATCAACTAAGCCCAGTTGTTTCATAATATCTTCCTTAACTTCTGGCGTGGCGGTTGCTGTTAAGGCGACGATAGGCGGACGACCAACTAATCTGGCCGCCTCCTTGAGACGTAAATAACTAGGACGAAAATCATGCCCCCACTGGCTAACACAATGCGCTTCATCAACCGCAAATAAAGAAACTTTTATTCCTTTTAGACCAGTGAGAAAATTTTGATTATAAAATCTTTCGGGCGCCAGATAAACAATTTTGTAGAAACCACTTTTTACTTGTGCCAGGCGTCGCTCGGCTTCATCCGGGGAAATAGAAGAGTTAATAAAAGTTGAGGGGATACCAACTTGTTCTAAAGAATCAACCTGGTCTTTCATCAGGGCAATCAGTGGAGAAACAACTAGCGTTGCTCCGTCCAAGACTAAAGCGGGTAATTGAAAAATCATGGACTTACCACCACCAGTCGGTAAAACCACCATAGTATCTCTGCCATGCAAAATACTATCAATCGCTTTTTCTTGCCCAGGACGAAAAGACTCATAACCGAAATGAATTTTTAAAAGCTCTAAAAGTTGTTGTTTTTTAGCAGTCATGAGAAGTGACGAAGAATAAACAGCCGGCCAAGTGCCGGCTGGTAAGTTTATTTAATTTCTCCAAGATGGCGTCGCCTGAATATTTCTAAAACATTCTTAAACAGAAAGGCAATCGTCATCGGTCCAATCCCACCAGGAACTGGGGTAATAAAAGAAGCAGTTTCTTGTAAATCAGCAAAGTCAGCATCGCCATAAATATGTCCGTCTACTTTCGCAATACCAATATCAATAATTACTACGTCTTTTTTTACCGCCTCTTTTTTAAGACTAAGCGGGTTACCTAAAGCGGTGACTATTAAATCAGCTTCTTTGGTTTCTTCTGGTTTAATAATAGTAAAACCACGCTTAGTAATAATATCTTCCAGGCCGCGACCAAAAATATCTGAATGATATAATAGACAAGCCTTCTTATCGCTGCCAGCTAATTTAATTTCTTCTAAGCAAGCAACCACGGCGGCAAAAACTGGTGAAACCACGTAATCAGGGTGTTGGGGATGAAAACCATCAACATCTTTACTAGGGTCAATAGCAGAAATAATTTTATCAGTATTCATTCCTTCCGGCAAAGGTAACTGTACAAGAATGCCATCAACCAGCTCATCTTTATTTAAAAACTCAATAGCCTCAATGATAGACTCTTCAGAAGTTGAGGATTCAAAAGAATAGAGATGCGTGTCAATGCCTACTTTTTTACTTTCTCTTTCTTTTAGAGAAACATATAATTTAGAATCTTCTCTTTCGCCAATTAAAATAATTGCCAAATTAGGCCTTAACCCGTTAAAGCTATATATTTCTTTAGTAATTTCATCTTTAACTCGCTCCGCAATAGCGCGTCCATCAATAATCTTAGACATAACTTATTACTTGGTGGGTACAGGAAAACGTTTACAGATTTCCTCAACAGCTTTTTTAATATTTTGCAGTTTAGCTTCGTCGTCTTTATTCTTCAAAGCCTCATCAATAAAACCAACTACTAATCTAGCCTCTTCTTCTTTTAATCCGCGCGTAGTAATAGCTGGCGTACCAATTCTAACGCCCGAGGGATTCATTGGTGGATTAGGGTCATTAGGAATAGTTGAACGTGACACAGAAATACCGATTTTTTCTAAAATTTTCTCTGCCTCTTTGCCAGCAATATTCTTACTTGATAAATCTAAAACCAATAAATGATTATCCGTGCCCCCGGAGATAATCTTATAGCCTAAATCTAAAAATTCAGTCGCCATCGCTTTAGCATTCTTAATGACCTGAGCGGCATAGGTTTGAAATTCTGGCCTTAGAGCTTCCTGGAGAGCAACGGCCACCGAGGCAATGATATGTTCATGCGGACCACCCTGCATACCTGGGAAAACCGCACTATCAATCTGCCTGGCAAATTGCTCCTTACACATGATAATCGCTCCTCTTGGACCACGCAAGGTTTTGTGTGTTGTTGTAGAAACAACATCAAAAACAGGAACTGGATTAGCTAACTGTTTACCAGCAATTAATCCCGCGATATGAGCAATGTCAGCAAACGTATAAGCGCCAATCTCATCGGCGATATCTTTAAATTTCTGCCAATCAATTTCTCGAGAGTAAGCACTAAAGCCCGCAACAATCATTTTTGGTCTTTCTCTGAGTGCTATCTCTCTCACCTCATCCATGTTAATTACCCCCGTATCACTATCGACGCCATATTGAACAAAATTATATAGCCGGCCAGAAAAGTTAACCTTATGACCATGTGATAAATGTCCGCCATGATCAAGTTTTAGGCCCAAGACTTTATCTCCTGGCTGCAAAAAGGCCATATAAACAGCCGCATTAGCTGGCGAGCCGGATAGGGGCTGAACATTAACATGCTCGGCAGAAAAAAGTTTTTTTACTCTTTCAATCGCTAGGGACTCAATCTTGTCTATTACCTGATTGCCGCCATAGTATCTTTTTCCTGGATAGCCTTCGCTGTATTTATTTGTCAGGACACTAGCCATCGCTTCTAAAACTGCCGGGGAAACATAATTTTCAGAAGCAATTAACTCCAGCTCCTCGTTCTGACGTTTCGCCTCTTCATTAATAATTTCTAAGGCTTCCGGGTCTTGACTTGAAAGATGAGAATAATTCATATTTTTAGCTAATAGTATAATATAATCTTATTCCAGGGACCAGCTTTTGTCAAAGCGCAAAATAACTTAAAAAAATTAAGATTATCAAGACTTTATAAGTTTCTTAACCATATAACCATCAATTTTTCGATAGCCTAATTTACGATAATAACCGCGCGCGCCAACACCAGAGATAACAGCAATTTTTTCTGCACCTTGTTGACGAGCAATTATTTCGGCTTCTTTTAATAGTTGTTTACCAAGACCACGATGTTGAACCTTGCCCTCTCCGCCCACCGGCGCTAATTCTCCATAAACATGAAGTTCGCGCACTATGGCGGTAGCGATTGGACTAATCGCGTCTAGTCTTAAGCGGCAAAAACCATACAGCGTTTTGCCATCAAAACTATCAGCGCTTAAAAAATATTCTTTCCCCGAAGAAGCGTTATAAATCTGCTGATTAATCTTAAATTCAGACACGCGACCGTCTTTAGCTTCGCGGCAGCGAATACAATTACAGGCTACTCCTTGCTGACTCATAACCTGACGCAAATTAGTAATGCGATTACCAGCAATAATAGACTCACCCGGAATATCTCTAATCAAACGAATGATGCGAACATATTTTGGGACCACGGCCTTACATTTAATAATTAAGCTCTGCAAAGTTTTGTCAGAATATGGCTGATACTTCCCCTCGGCATACCATTTACGCAACAAGCTTCCTTCAGTAACTACCGTTGGATAAAATTTTATTTGATCAGGCTGAAAGCGTTCATCGGTAAACAACAACTTAAACATGCTTAAATCTTTCCTGGGGTTAGAACCTGGCAGAGCCGGCATAATATGATAGGTAATCTTCAAACCATATTGCTTTAATAGAGCAGTAGCATCAGCAACTGCTTGAACGCCGTGACCACGTTTATTTAAAGCTAAAATTTTATCATCAACCGCCTGAACACCAAGCTCCACACGCGTACAACCTAGTTCACGCATTGAATCAACTTCCTCTTTGTTAATATAATCTGGCCTGGTTTCTAACGTAACTCCAATTAAACGATACTTGGCTGATTCATTTTTAATTTGTTCTAACTTTAAATATTCTTCAATTTTTTTCTGTGCTAACGACTGTGAATAAAAAGATTTTATAGCTGCCTTAAAAGCCTCCTCGCCATCACCAAGAGAAAGCAGGGTTTTACGGAAACGACTATAATCGTTCGCTGCCTTAAAACAATTTAAAATAAACCAATAACGATATTTTTTAGGCAAGTAGCTCCAGGTTCCGCCAATAACGATAAGTTCAATCTTCTCTGGTTGATGACCATTATTTTCTAAAGCCGCTAAGCGTAACATGGTTTGCTTATAAGGATCATAACCACAACGAATCGCTCGCATCACCGCTGGTTCGTTAGACAAATAACTAACGGGCACGTCTTCTTGACGCGGACAGTAAGCACAAGTTCCTGGGCAAGGATAGGATTTAGTTAAAACAGCAACCGGGGCAATTCCAGAAATAGTACGCACCGAGCGTTTTCGCAAAATTGATTCAAACACCTCGTTCCTAGTAATTAGCCGGCTAACTAATAATTGGCGATAGGCTTTTAAAATATCAGAATTTAGAATTGATGATAATTTAAATTTTTTACAAAAAGACCGCTTAACTTCTTCGAGTTTGCGTCTATCAGTTATCTGGGCAATATTTTCTAATATCAGCGTTTTAATTGCTTCAGCCATCTTTTTAGAGTATAATTAAGGAATAATCCTCATAAGAATACTATATTTTTGCAAATTTAACAATACAAAATATGAAAAAAAACAGTTGGAAAATTTTACTTATCTTAGCAGCTATTTTAATTCCGCTTTGGGGTTTAAAGGCGGCAGCGGATAAAAACGGCTTAGTTTTAGTATCAACTGACGAGATTATCACCGGCAATTTAATTGCTGCTGGTGAAAATGTCTTGATTGATGGGACAATTAGTGGTGATCTAATAACTGCTAGTCAATCCCTAACCGTAAACGGACGAGTCGAGGGCGATATTATTGCTATTGCGCAAAACATCGATATTAATGGTGAGGTGGGCGGTAACATTAGAGTGGCTGGTAATAATGTAAATATTAATAGTGTTATTACTAGAAATTTAAACGCTTTTGGCTCTAATGTCATGATTAGTAATAACACCCGCGTTGGCTGGGATGCTATCTTGGGCGGGGCTAATGTGGTAGTTAAAGGTAATATTAATGGTTTCTTAGATCTTTATGCACAAGAAGCTTCACTTAATGGTAAAATCGGTAAAAACGCTAGAATAAAAATATACAATACTAATCAAAATTCTTCTTTAAATATTACTAAAGAAGCAGCTATTAATGGTGACTTAGATTACTCAGCTAATACTAAAGCTTCTATTGATTCTCAGGCGACTATTTCCGGCCAGACTAATTATCGTTACCTAGAAATTAAGAAACATGAAAAAACTTGGCCAAACTGGGCCTGGAGCAGGCTGTTTGCCTTTTTATCAACGATTATTATTGGACTAGTCTTAGTTTTTATACTGCCTAAAAATTCCGCTGCCATTATTAAACTTATTAGCTCTAAGCCTGGAAAAGCAGTCATAACTGGCGGCATTATTACGCTCGCTACTCCCCTTTTGCTTTTACTTTTAACCATGACAATTATTGGTTTTCCTTTAGCTCTAATTATCTTTTTAGTAGTCCTAGCTGGCATCCTTTTAGCAACGGCAACATCATCGCTGCTGTTAGGTGATTTAATTTTTAAATTAATATTTAAAAAGAATTTTACTTCTCTTTTCTGGCCCTTAACTCTGGGCGCTTTTATTCTTACTTTATCGTTTTCCCTACCCTACTTCGGCTGGCTAATAAGCTTGGCAGCTATCTGGTTTGGTTTGGGTGGCATTATGTTATATGTTAGCAATCAATCCAAAAATATTTAAAGCCTACGACATTCGCGGCATCTACGGACAAGATTTTGATGATAATCTTGCATATTTATTAGGTCTCGCTTTTGTGCGCCTAAGACAAGAAGATGGTGATAGTGAAACTAACGAAAAAATTACTATTGCCGTTGGTTGTGATATGCGCTTGTCATCTCCTGACTTAAAAGCTGAACTTATTAGGGGACTGGTTTCTGGCGGCGTAAACGTAGTTGATTTAGGAACGGTCTCAACGCCGACCTTTTACTTTGCTGTCGGCAAATATAATTATCACGGTGGAATTATTGTCTCGGCTTCCCATAATCCTAAAGAATGGAATGGTTTTAAGTTAGTGAGAAAAAAAGGGTCTCCTGTCAGTGGCGAAACTGGCATTGAGCGTCTTAAGGATTTAGTCCTAAATGAAAAATTAACTGAAGTGGCTATTCCAGGAAATGTTATTAGCCAACACGATATTTTAGATGAAGAAATTAATTTTGCCTTAACAAAAACGGACATTAAAAAAATAGGTAAATTAACCGTTGTCGCTGACGCAGCTAATAGCATGGGCGCCCTATACTTAAAAAAACTTTTTTCTCATCTAAAAAATTGCACTTTAGTTCCACTGAATTTTGATTTAGATGGCTCATTTCCAGCACATGAGGCTGATCCTTTAAAAGAAGAAAATCTGGAACAACTACAAACAGCGGTGATTTCCCAAGGGGCCGACCTAGGAATTGCCACCGATGGTGATGGTGATAGAATATTTTTCGTTGATAATCAAGGCAAAATAATGAACCCAGCAATTATCCGCGGCTTACTAGCAAAAATATTTCTTCAAGAAAAACCTGGAGCAAAAATTGGTTATGATGTACGGCCAGGAAAAATAACGGCTGACTTAATTACTGAAAACGGTGGTCAAGCAGTTTTAACCCGCGTTGGACATTCTTTAATTAAAGAACAAATGATTGCGGAAAATATTTATTTTGCCGGTGAATCATCTGGACATTTTTATTTAAACAGTGAGATGGGATGTTTTGAATATCCTAGTATTATTATACTAAAACTCTTAACCGAATTTTCGCAATCAGGAATTTCCACCGCAGAATATCTTGAAAAATATAACAAGTATTTCTTATCAGGAGAAATTAACCGTGAAGTTACCGACAAGGAATCGGTATTTAAAAAAATTGCCGAGACTTACAGTGACGCAGATATAAGCTGGTTAGATGGTATTAGTATAACTTATCCTGATTACTGGTTTAATGTCCGCGGTTCAAATACTGAAGAGAAAGTTAGGCTTAATTTAGAAGCGGTCACGGAAGAGTTGATGAAAAATAAAACTGAAGAGGTTCTAAAAATAATTACTTCCTAAAAATAAAAAGGCCGAAAGTAATTTTAGCTCTCGGTCTTTTTAAATTCCAAAATATTTTATTTATTTTCTCTCCACTTCAATTGTCGCCTTATTAAGCAGAGCTGCTAAAGCACCAACCGCGGCCAACATCGGAGCAAACACGGCACCAACTAAAGCAAAGGTAACCGGGATTTCAACCATGACACGACCGCGTTCATTCTTAATAATAATGCGGCGAACATTCCCTTCTTTTATAAGGTGTTTTACTTTCTTTAAAATCTCTTCGCTAGTAACTTTGAATTGTTCTTTAGTTTGAGACTTGTTGTCTGTTTTCTTGTCTGTTTTTTTTGTTTTTTTGACTGGCATAGAATTATAAATTATAGAGATTATATAAAATTTTATTTAAGATAGGCATTTTGAGCATACTCTCTTAAAACTCTTTCTGTATTAAAGAAAGAAGCGTTTACCCCAATAGAAAATCTCATGAGTTTTTTCCAAGATCTTGGTTCATGATAATAAACAGGAATAATTTCTTTTTCCAATAAGTCATATAGACTAGCAGCGTCTTTAGAGTTCTGACTGGATAACCGTGGATATTCTTCCCCCTTAATAGTCCAACCAGTCTTACCTTTAATATACCCCTCTCGCCACCAACCGTCAAAAGAACTAAGCTGCGGGACGCCGTTATGAGCCGCCTTCATGCCGCTAGTTCCTGATGCCTCATTCGGCGGTAGCGGGGTATTAACCCAGAGATCAGAGCCAGCGATAATTGTTTTAGCTAATTCCATTTCGTAACCAGGAATAAAAGCTAACTTAATTTTTCCCTCATATTTACGGCTTATTTTATTAACCTCAACTATTAATTTTTTACCATTCTCATCAGCTGGGTGAGCTTTGCCGGCATAAACTATTTGAATATCACCAACTTTTTTTTGAATAGAAACCAATCTTTCTACATCCCGTAATAAAAGCAGGGGTCTTTTGTAGGCCGTAAAACGACGAGCAAAACCAATGGTAAAAACATCTTCTTTAAAAACCTGTCCGGTTCTTTCTTTCACTAAACTAATTAATCTTTTTTTAGCGCCTTGGTGTGCTTGCCAAATATCATCTAAAGAAAGCGAGAAAGCGTTGCGCAGAGAAAGACTGGAATTGCGCCAATTAGGAATATACTTATCGTATAGTTTTTGTAATTCCGGAGAAGTCCAGGTTTGTGAGTGAACCCCATTAGTAACACAATGGATGGGGTAGCCAGGAAACATTGTTTTAGATAACTCTTTATGACTAAGTGCAACCCCGTTAATATATTTACTAAAATATAAACCAAGCTTCGTCATATTAACCTGTCCACCATCAATTAATTTTGGTAAATGGCTAGGAAAATCTTTTTGAATCTCAAGAACTTTTTCTAATTTAAAAATATCGTGTGCCATTTTAATCGGTGTATGAGTCGTAAAGACACAACTATTCCTAACATCATTAATTTTATCTTCTAAATTTTTTGCTTTTGAATCTAAAAATCTAGCAACTGTCACAAAACTGCCATGCCCTTCGTTAATATGATAGGTTTGAATTTTAAATCCTAAATCTTTTAAAATTTCATAGCCACCACGACCTAAAATTGTTTCCTGTAATAATCTTAACTCCTTATTGCCGCCATAAAGCTGATTGGTTAAGCGCCGATATTTTTCAGGGTTTTTAGGAATATCTGTGTCTAATAAAAACACGGGAATTTCTATTTGACCTCTCGTAATTAAGTACTGCCAAGCCTGAACTCTAACCTTGTCTTTGCCAATCATGACATTAGCTCTGGCACTGGTTTTTTGTAATTTAGAAAAATCATACTGTCGAGCAGAAAATTCTAACTGTTCCCCTTTAGAATTTATTTCCTGATCAAAATATCCTTCTTTACTAAGCAACGTTATACCAACCATTGGTAAGCTTATATCAGAAGCGGAACGTAAAATATCACCCGCCAAAATACCAAGGCCGCCGGAATAAGTTTTTAGTCCATCCTCTAAAGCTATCTCCATGCTGAAATAAGCAATCTTGTAATCCTTCTTTTCCATAATTTATTTATTCATAAACATTATAGCATAAAAAAAGACCCTTGATGTTATCTTGGGTCGGGTTGTTAACTGTTTTTGTTATTCGATATTTATAAATCGAGGATCCAGTTTTGTTTTACCATCTTCTTCAATTTTTACGTATTCAATGGTAATGTCTTTATCAGGAAATGCCATTTTTAAGTAACAAATCCTCCACACTAAATTTCTATTAGTAAGAAACATGTCATTTTCCCCAACTTTTACAAAAACGTGTTTTTCGTAATTATCAAGCGGATTATCAGCAACAGAAAACACTAAAGTCTGATTAGCGGGAATAACAACTTTGCCCCAGTCAGAATTATTGATACAAGCGGTAAAAAACACAAAGAAAAACATTGAAAGAAAAACTACAATTTTTTTCATGATTTATACTTTTTTGGTTAATACTCAATTTCAATGAACTATGGCAATATTATATCACATTAATCATATTTTGTCAATTAGTTTGTCTTCCCGCCAGGGGTCTTATAAATCTAAAACAAAAATAACCCCAATATTAGAGTTATTTTTGTATGTTCCCAAATTGGGTGGCTAAGCGCAAAACTTGGAAAACTTTTTTAATGGAATATTTGGTAAATTCTTAAAAAATTATTTATCGTCTTTATCATCTTTAGAATATATAATCCAGTTAGTTTGAATAAAAAAATTCTTATCTCCTAAAATGTCTCTGGCCTTTTTATCCTCTTCTTTATCCAATCCATATCTTTCTGAGTATATTGTAGCAATATCGTCTATAACTTTTTCTTGCGTTTTCTCAAATTTAATACCCTCTTCTTTCATCATTTTTTCCATTTCATCTCTAGATGAAAAAAAGTGTTCACCTCTTTTTAATTTTAAAACAACATCACCGCTTAATAATTGATCCATTTTAAACCTCCAATCCTTGGGATTATTATTATCTGCGCCTCCGTGTTGAATAAGTGCAAATTCTTTTACTGTTCGAGCAATTTCTTTTATAATTTCTTTTTGTTTTTCCCAAGAGTTCCATTGTAACAAAAATCTTACTATTTCTATATCAATACTTTTATCTTTAAATGGCAAATTATCCGCGTTAGCCACTAATTTGGTTCCGAGATTATTTTGTTTTAAAGCTTCTTCGTTAATATCTACTGCCACGGTATTGAACTTATATTCGGGAGATAATTCTAAAATTTTATTTATTAATTCTCCTTTAAAAGATCCTATGTCCGCTAAAATATATTCTTTATCTGGTGATAATCTTTTTTTTATTTCTTCCGAAAAAATAATTGGCGTTTCATTATAAGCCTCTTTGGATGGTTTTAGCTCAGACTCGCCAGAAAAAACCTTAGAAGTATTAACTCCCATTTCTTGAGGTGTTGTTTTTTTCAGATTATTTTCAAAAGCTTTTTCCATGTTATTTAAATATTTATGCAAAATAATTATAACATTTGGATTATTAAATTGGCAAACTCCATTATTTTTCTTACACTAAAGAAAAAACGAGCTTTTAGACTCGTCTTTTCCAAATGGGGTGGCTAAGCGCAAAACTTGGAAAACTTTTTTAATGGAATATTTGGTAAATTGATATAAAAAAAGACCCTTGATGTAATCGCGGGTCAAAAAGATTTCGCTTTTATTACTTTTTAATTTTAAAAAAACGGAATAAAATAGTTTTTAGAAACATACATTCCGATAGCAAGAATTACGCCGGCAACAACCATAAGAACTCCTGTAATTTTTTGAATTTTTATAATTCTGTCAGCAATATTCCAGCCACGATCCCTGTCTCTGCCGTAGAGCCAACCAAATGCATGATAATTAACAAGTGGCATGCACACCAATTGAATTAATATACCACACAAAACAATTCCTAAATAAAATATAGGCAAAGAAACTAATTCTCTAAAAAATTCTAATTTCATGATCTATGCATTTTTTAAATTAATATTTCAATGAACTGTGCCGATATTGTATCATATTTATTAAATTTTGTCAATCTGTTTGTCTTCTCGTTAGGGGTCCGATAAATCAAAAACAAAAATAACCCTAATATTAGAGTTATTTTTATATACTTCCTTATGGGGTGGCTAAGCGCAAAAGTTGGAAAACTTTTTTGATGGAATATTTGGTGAGTTGATATAAAAAAGACCGTTGATATTATCTCGGGTCTAAAAGATCTTTTAAAACACAAAGTATAAAACTAAAGCCATGCACAAATAATATGCTATTGCTCCACCTATTTGACCTGTAAAGTTTTTATAGTTTTGACTTCCTATAAAAGAAATCACAGAAAAAAACAAGGCAAAGAAACACATAATACCAGACAATGGATTAAAGCTGACTAAACCAAATAATAATCCAGCGGTTGTAATAACCGAGGTTAGGACATATTTTTCTGATCTAAAATGATTAATATAGATGTTTGAGAGCAACATAAAAATCAAAGAAACAGAAAAAAGAAGGGCCAATAAAATTGCTAGCTCCACACTAAGACTGGATTCCCCAATATTAATATTCCGTGTGCTTAAAATTAAAGTACTTTCCATGACTTATATTTTTTAAATTAATATTTCAATGAACTATGTAAACAATATAGCATATTTACTATATTTTGTCAATTAGTTTGTCTTCCCACTAGGGGTAACTCGTTTTTTACAAAAAAATACCCCATTTTACTGGGGTATTTTTAATTCACTTCTAGGGGTGCCTATCGGGAATCGGACCCGAAATAACAGGACCACAACCTGCTGTGTTACCACTACACCATAGGCACCATTCTGTTTTCTTAAGAAAACGTACGCCCGGGGGGAATCGAACCCTCATAACCAGCTTAGAAGGCTGGTGTTCTATCCATTGAACTACGGGCGCTCACTAAAATTCTTGTCTTATATTAATAAAAATACAACTCCTTGTCAAATCTTGGTTTTCGTTTTAGTTCGCTGTCTTATCGCCTCAAACACAAGCAGGGCCGCAGAAACGGAAACATTTAGCGAATCTATGCCTTTTTTCATAGGGATGATAATGTTCTGCTTAGCTTCTGCACGCCAAAACGGAGATAGACCATTAGCTTCTGACCCTAAAACAATCGCCGATTTACCAGAAAAATCTGCTTGCCAATACTCTTTACTGGCCTCCGTAGCAGCGGCAAATAGCTTAATTTTGTTTTTCTTTAGCCATGTTTTAATCTCATCTTTATCTGCTTTTATGACTGGAACAGAAAAAACTTTCCCTTCGCTTGCCCGAATAATGTTAGGATTATAAATATCAGTTAAACAGTTATCAAGAATAATAGCATCAACGCCGGCAGCATAAGCGGTTCTAATGATTGCCCCGATATTTCCAGGCTTTTCCACTGCTTCTAGTAATATAATTAATAGTTTATCGGTTATCTTAATGTCACCTATATTTTTATCGGGAATTTTGGCAATCGCCAAATAACCATCCGGGTTTTCTTTATAGGCAAGTTTACTAAAAACCCTATCAGAGACATATATTATTTTATCTTCCGAAAAATTGACTAAGTCTTTCTTTTTAGCAAAAAAGTCGGAACAGATAATAAATTGCTCAATATTTATTCCGCTTTGTTGTGCTTCAATAATCTCCCTAAAACCATCAATTAAAAATCTCCCCGACTTATTTCTCTGCCGCGAATCTTTGAGTTTAGACCATTCTTTTATCTTAATATTATCTAAACTATTAATAGTTTTATTCATAGATATTATATAAATTTTGGGTTGACAAGACCGACTAATAACTAGGATAATATTATTATAAACTAATTATAACAATAAAGTTTAATATATGCCTATTCCGCACTTAAATCAACGTCCAAAAGACTCTTGGGGTGATCGGGTAATAATGCCTGCGTCGAAACCGTCCCGAAATTCAAAAAAGAGTAAATACTCTTGGAAACTAAAACTATTTTTCACTGCCTTATTGCTTGGCGCTGTTGGCTTTGTGTCTTTTTTTATTTTCATGTTAATTATTTCTCGTGACCTACCAAATCCAAATCAATTAATAGAGCGGGAAATAAATCAGAGTACAAAAATTTATGACCGAACCGGTGAACATATTCTCTATGAAATTCATGGTGATGAAAAAAGAACTTTAATCTCTCTAAGTGATTTGCCTGACTATGTAAAACAGGCACCAATTTCTATTGAGGATAAAAATTTTTATAATCACGGGGGGTTTAGTTTGTGGGCAATGTTTAGAACAGCAATTACTAATACTATTTACAATCGTCGCGCCGGCGGCTCAACCCTGACTCAACAGTTTATTAAAAATGCTGTTTTAACTCCAGAAAAAAAGATTATCAGAAAATTAAAAGAGATTGTTTTGTCTTATCGACTAGAACAAAAATTTTCTAAAGATGAAATTTTACAAATGTATTTAAACGAGATTCCTTACGGCTCTAATGCTTACGGAATTGAAGCGGCGAGTTTAAAATATTTTGGCAAGAACGCTAAAGATTTAACTATCGCCGAGGCGGCTCTACTAGCTGCTTTAATTCAAGCACCGAGCCGATATTCTCCGTATGGTCCAAATAAGGATTTACTCTTAGGTAGAAAAGATTATGTTATTGGCTTAATGCAGGAGCAGGGCTACATTTCTCAAGAAGAGGCTGAAGCAGCCAAAGCTCAAGAGATTGTTTTTGCTGGGCCAGAAACAAATATTACCGCTCCTCATTTCGTGATGTATATCAAAGAACTTCTGGCGGAAAAGTATGGCGAAAAAATGGTAGAACAGGCAGGTTTAAAAATTTACACCACGCTTGATGTTTATAAACAAAAAATAGCCGAAGAGGTTATTAAAGAAAAAACTGAAAACTACCAAGAAAAGTATGGCGCTAATAATGCCTCTTTGGTTTCTGTTGACCCTAAGACAGGACAAATTCTAGCCATGGTTGGTTCAAGAGATTATTTTAATGAAGAAATTGATGGTCAGGTAAATGTTTCTATTAGACCAAGACAACCAGGCTCTTCAATGAAACCTCTAGTATATGCTGCTTTATTTGCTAAAGGTTTTAGTCCAGAGACAATCCTTTACGATGTTACTACTAATTTTTCTAATGATCCCAGTAACCCTTATACACCAAAAAATTATAGCGGTAATGAATTAGGACCAGTAAGTATTCGTAAAGCGCTTGCTGGTTCACTAAACATTCCAGCTGTTAAGGCCTTATATTTAGTTGGCGTAAATAATTTTATTGATCAGGCAGAAAAAATGGGATATACCACTCTTTACCCTCGCGATCGTTTTGGTTTAGCTTTAGTGCTTGGTGGTGCTGAGGTAAAATTAATTGAACATGTTAATGCTTACAGCACTTTCGCGCGTGATGGAATCATGAGCCCGGTTAATAGTATTTTAAAAATAGAGGATAGGGACGGAAACATTATTGAAGAGTACAAACCTGAAGAAAAGAAAGTTCTTGATTCACAGGTAGCTAGAATGATAAACAGCGTCCTATCTGATAATGCGGCCCGTTCTTATGTATTTGGAGAAAGAAATAGTTTGGTTTTAAGTGGTCGACCCGCGGCCGCAAAAACAGGAACTACTAATGATTACCGAGACGCTTGGACAGTTGGTTATACACCATCAATTGTGACTGGTGTTTGGGTAGGAAATAGTAATAACGATAAAATGAAAGGGGTGGCTGATGGTAGTGTTTTAGCCGCGCCAATCTGGAACGCTTTTATGTCTCGAGTTTTAGGAGATACTCCGGTTGAAAATTTTAAGGCGCCAGACGAATATAAAAGCGACAAACCACTGCTTAACGGTAAAATTCCATCACAAACAGTTAAGGTTGATTCTAGTACTGGACAACTAGCAAACAGTCTTACTCCTTATGAATTAATCTCGGAAATAAACGTTGAAGACCACCATTCAATTCTATTTTATGTTGATAAAGATAATCCAACTGGGCCAACTCCAGATAAACCAGAAAACGATCCTCAGTTCTCCTCCTGGGAAAATGCGGTAAAGGCTTGGGCGGAAAAAAATGCTAGCTCATCTTTATTGTTAATAAAAGATTTTAATGATCTTCATAAACCAGAAAATACTCCAACTATTAATTTAGTTTCCCCAAAAAATGGAGAAACTATTACTGATATCCAATTTGAAGTTCTCGCTCAAGCAACAGCTAATCGCGGTATCTCAAGAATAGACTATTTAATTAACGGTGGTTTATGGTTTTCAGTGATGGGCAACAGTGAACGCTTAGTAGAAAATTTACCATCACTAAAAAATGGTTACCACCAATTAACTGTTAGGGCTTGTGATGATGTTGAAAACTGTGCAGAAACTAGTGTTGATTTTAATTTATTATTAAAAAATAATAATAATTTAAGCACTACACCATCGGCCACAATTGAGAGTCCTTCGTCTTGGAATAGGTTTTCCGCTAGTGATTTTCCTTTAGCGGTTCGTTTGCGTGTTAATAATTATCAGGGTGTTGCAAGATTGTCTCTATTTTCAACAAGTAGCGATGGAAACGCTTCTTTAATATCTTCGGTAAACAAGGTTTCTGGTGAGATGTTTGAGTTTTATTGGAATTCTCCGCCACCAGCAGGAATTTATGATATTTATACTGAGATAAAATCATGGAGTGGTGAAATAAATAAAAGTGAATCAATAAAATTAGAAGTTTTTTAAATTAAATAAAAAATAGTTAACAAAAAAACAGGGTAGTTCCCTGTTTTTTTATTTTTTTATTATTGTCTTATTGGCATCACAATATAAAGATAATCTTCTTGACCGTCCGGCCTAATCAAACAGGGGGTATTATTATTTAGAACCTTTAAAGTAACTCTTTCACTAGAAATATTATTTAAACCATCTAATAAATACCGGTAATTTATAGTAATTTCATTATCACCACCCTTGTTATCAGCCTCAACCTCAGCTTGACTCTCACCACTTGAACCAGAGAAGGCAGAAATGACTAGTTTGTCTTTATGAAAAGAGACGGTAATGTCATTAATTCCGGTTTTAGAAAATAAGGACACTGCTTTAACTGCTCTGATCATTTCCTGTCTATCCACAGAGGCCTCTGTTTGGCTCTTGTTGGGGATTATCTGCTTATACTCAGGGTAGCGCCCATTTATCAATCTGGAGATCAGGCTGACCGAATCAAAGGCAAATAAAATTTGGTTTTCTGATAACGATATTTTAATATCATTATCACCATCAACTTCTTGGTTAGTGTCTAGGTTGTTAAGAATTCTTAATAACTCCTGAATTGTTTTAGACGGAACTATTGCTCTAACCTCTTCTCCGGTGACACCACCCTTAATACTCATAGTCTTTTCCGCTAAACGGTAGCTATCAGTAGCAGCTAGGTTTAATTGATTTTCAGAGAAAGAAAAAAGAACACCAGTTAACTCCATTCTGTTTTCACTGTTTGAAACTGCAAAAACAACACTAGATAGAGATTTTTTTAAATTATTAATATCGCAAGTATATGACTTATCTTCTGATATTGTTGGAATTAAAGGAAAGTCTTTTGCTTCTTCCCCTTTTATTTTTGTTTTAAAATTACCAGCTTCAACTTTTAACTCTCCATTAATTTCTTCAACCTCCACTTTATCCCCAGATGTTAATAAGTTAACATATTCTGATATTAGTTTTGAGTCTACTGTAAATTCGCCCTCTGATTCAATCTTTCCTCTAAGGGTATGTTTAACGCCAATTTCCAAATTAGTGCTTACTAATTCAATATTACCATCTTGGGTTTTAATTAAAATATTATTCAAGATTGGTAGATTAATGTTTTTTGAAGTTGCATGACCAACTATCCCTAATCCCCTTTTTAGATTTTCCTGTAAACTAATAAATTTCATATATTTGGCTTTTATGTGTGTCTCTATATTATATTATTAATTTAATATATTAATTTAATAATAATAATAAGGGAGTGGATAACTTTGGATTTTTCGATTATCTAATTAATTATTTGGTATTTTTTAAGATTTCCCTGTTAATATCGTTATGGGGGAAATGTGATTTATTTTTTAAAACTTGTTAAGAACTTTTACTATGCCTTAAGATGTTAACAGGTTGTTAAAAACAATTCAGATATTTAGAACAAGATATTCACAGACTAATCCACAGGTTAGTACGGTTGATTAAACAACTGTCTAATAGATTCTATCTCCTGACGGACCTTGGCGTTATCTAAATCTTTAATTTCGTGGCAAATTTTATTATAAGCGTGCATGGCTGTAGTATGGTCTCGGCCGCCCAATTCATTACCAATAGCTGGATAAGATGAGCCTAATTCTTCACGAATAAGATAAATGGCAATTTGTCTAGGCCAAACTAACTCTTTTTTACGACTATTTCCAACCAAATCTTTACTACTTATATTATAGAAACGGCCAACAATTTCAATAATATCACGAGGAGACATAGAGCGGGCCTTAATACCGGACATGTAATCACCCAAAACCTCCTTAACGCTTCTAATGTTTGGTTCCATTCCTTTTAATTGATGGAAAGCAATAACTTTATTTAAGGCGCCCTCTAGTTCTCTAATGTTGTTTTGAACATGTTCAGCTATATATATAAGGATGTCTTTGTCTAAAATAAGACCTCGATCTTGTGATTTTTTTTCTAAAATTACAACCTTAGTTTCAATATCAGGTTTACCAACATCCGCGACCATTCCAGACTCAAACCGAGAAATTAAACGTTTTTCAATTGCAGGGATGGACTTTGGTGGGCGGTCTGAAGTTAAAACAATTTGTTTATCATTTTGTTGTAACTCATTAAAGGTGTGAAAAAACTCTTCCTGGGTTCCATCTTTTCCACCCATAAACTGAATATCATCTATTAAGAGTAAATCAACGTTTCGATAGAGATTTTTAAATTCTTTCGCTTTACCACTAGTGACAGCCTGAATATAATTATTAGTAAACTTTTCACTAGTAGTGTAAAGGATCTTATCAGTTCTTTTAGCAACCGCATTACCAATCGCTTGCATTAAATGAGTTTTACCTAAACCAACACCACCATAAATGAATAAAGGGTTATAGGCTTTTCCTAAATTATTTACAATTGCTAAACAGGCAGCATGGGCTAGTTCGTTTCCTTTACCAACGACGAAATTTTCAAAGACGTATTTAGGATTAAGACCAAAGCGGTTGGAATTAACAATGGTTGATACCGGTGAGTTGTTTGATTTTTGGGCAAACCTTTCCGCGGTTGACTCTTCATTATTAATTTTACTTTCTTCTTTTTCTGGTGTACCTATTTGGAATGAGGAGAAATTCTTCTTTAACTCTATTTTATAAATAATTTCTTTAATCTCTTGTTTAGTAACGCTCTGTAGGGCACTTAAAATATTTTTGTGGTATTTTTCTTCCAACCATTTTTTAACAAAAGCATTAGGCACACAAATAACACCCCGCCCATCTTCGAAGGAGGAGATAAAAGTGTCTTTGAACCAAGTAACAAAGTTAGCTCGTGACAAATTGATTTCTATTTCACCAAGGACGGCCTGCCAAACCTGTTCGTTATTCATAAGATAGAATTTTACCCATTATTAACCGCTCTCTTTTGAGATAATGCTATTACCTATTATATTAAATAAGGGAGTTTTCCACAAGCCAGGCAACTGTTTAAAAGCTGTTAATAACAAGTGAGTGGAGCCTTTTTTAGTCAAGATTGACTCTATAAAATAAAAATGTTATGGTATTAAAACCACTAAATAATTAGAAGTTATGCCAAAAAGAACCTATCAGCCGAACAAGGTGAGAGCCAAGAAAAAGCACGGATTCCTTAATAGAATGGAAACCAAGAGCGGACGCGACGTTTTAAAGAGACGGCGCGATAAAGGCAGAGAAACACTGTCTAAATAAGCAGCTCAGGCGTATAAATGCTGAAGAAAGAAAACAGAATAAGAAATAAGAAAGATTTTGACCGGGCCTTTAAAGCCGGGCAATCTTTTTATGGAAAAATAGTTGGTCTTAAGGTTGTTGTTAACAATCTAACTAATAACCGATTTGGCATTATAATTAGCGCTAAGGTAAGCAAAAAAGCAGTCGAAAGAAATAGATTAAGACGAATTATAAGAGAAAAGGCGAAAGAAGTCTTATACACGATAACCCCAGGAAAAGATTTTGTTTTTATTGTTCATCCAGAAGCGAATAAACTAGAAGCTCAGAATATTAGGCTAATAATAGATAAATTGTTAGAAAAAGCTAAGGCTAATTTTACTAATAAAGCCTAAAATATTATGAATTTTTTGTTTAATATTCCGAAAAAAATATTAGTAAATCTCATAAGCTTCTATCAAAAAACCCTATCTTTTGATCACGGGCCACTAAAAGTGTTCTATCCTCACGGATTTTGTCGTTTTACACCCACTTGTTCACAGTATGGTAAAGAAGCTATCGAAAAACACGGAGTTATTAAGGGTGGGTTACTCACAACTTGGCGGATTGCACGCTGTAACCCTTGGAATAAGGGCGGCTATGATCCAGTTAAATAAAAATTAGCTATTAAATAATAATATGGGAAATCTTTTTACAACTCTCTTTTTCCAACCGATTTTAAATTTATTGGTTTTTTTATATAACGTTATTCCATTTAACGATTTTGGGGTGGCCATTATCTTAATGACTGTTATTATTAAGCTAGTTTTTTGGCCCCTAGGAGGAAAAGCAATTAGGTCTCAAAAAGCCCTACAAGAGTTACAACCAAAGATTGATGATATTAAAAAACAGTATAAAGACGATAAGACTGGAGCCAGTCAGGCTATCATGGCGCTATATAAAGAAAATAAAGTTAACCCTTTCTCTTCTTGTTTGCCACTTTTAATTCAACTTCCTTTTCTTTGGGCGGTTTATCGAGTTTTTAGTGCGGGTATACAAAATAATTTAGAGTTAGTATATTCTTTTATTCAACGCCCAGAAGTTATTAATACTATATCTTTTGGCTTTGTTGATTTGGCAGAAAAAAATGTTTATCTAGCAGTTTTAGCCGGCGCTGCTCAGTTTTGGCAGGCGAAGATGATGAGCACCAAGCGACCACCAATTAAAACAGAAGGTTCAAAAGACGAAAACATGATGGCAATTATGAACAAGCAAATGCTTTACATAATGCCTGTCATGACAGTGTTTATTGGTTTATCTTTACCAGGAGGACTAACACTGTATTGGTTTGTTATTACCTTATTAACCGCCCTGCAACAACTAACAACCTTTAAGAGTGGTAAGAAATCAGGAGATATAATTGAAGGTGAGATTATAAATAAATAGTTAAAATAGTAAAAAATAAAAAACAACCAAGTAAATTGGTTGTTTTTTAAATCCAAGAAAAACTAATTTAAGGATGTTGTTGTCGCGGTCGTCTCAGAACTAGCAGGGGTTGTTGTGGCTGGCGCAGTGGCGGTTTTTCCCACTAAGCAGACTTCTTGCCAAGGAACATAATGAGAACGGAAACGGACTTCTTGACGAGGAGTAGTTGTCGCTCCCTCGGGGTAGGTTACAATATAGTCAAAGTAAGCATCGGCCCCGTTATGAGCACGTTCGGTACATTTTTTTTCTCCGGGCGCCAAGTCATCTGTTTCAATTATTTTAGTAGCTGGCGGTTTAACAATGTTATAAATTACCGGGTCAGTTGTCGTTGCTTCGCGCCCATCTTTAGTTCCCCAAAAATCAAAGTAGATATCGTTACCATCAATTCTGGACTGAATTAAAACATAGTTATTAGTGTCATTTAAAAATCTAATATCTGGCCAAGGATCATAAACAGCAGCGTCTGTTCCAGCTGGCTCGTAGTAACTAACACGATAAGAGTGATTTCTTCGTTCAGTGATTGGTAGGCCGGATGATAGAGCGGAGCGGAATAAGGTAGTAGCAATTTGGCAGAGACCGCCACCATATTCAGGGATAGTTTTATTACCTTTAATAACTAACTCTGGTAAGTAACCAGCCTCAGCGTCAATATTTCCTAAAGCTTTTACTAAAGAAAACTCTTGACCAGGTTCAATTAATAAACCATGAACCGCTTCGGCTCCAACCTTAATATTGTGGCGACGATTGACAGGTGAGCCGGCAAAATTTGAATGTCCTGTACCAACTATCTCTTTAATTTTAAAATTGTTTTCTATCTCTAAATCATCGACCCGCAATTCTTTAATAGCTAGGGTTGATGAGGATTGTAAAGAGGATAATGAAGTAACAACATTAGCCGCACTAACCTCTAAATCTATCTCTCGGCCGTTTTCCCCGGTGCGCCAACTAGAAACCTTTCCGCTTTCACTGATTTCAAATCTCGGCAGAACAACAGGTTGATTAACTTTTGGTGCAACCACTTCCTCTAAATAAGTGTGTACTTTTTCTTGATTAACCGACAGAGCGAGTTGATTGTTTGTGGTGGCCGGAGTTATCCAAGTAATAATGTCGGGGCCAGATATTTTAAATGATAGTGTTTCTTTTTTTCCTGAAGAATAGTCATCAAACACTACTGAGAAAGCACCAATATTTAAAATAGCCTGAACCTGTTCCCGTAAAGGCTCTAGATCTGCTTGTTTAACTTCCGGGTATTTTGATTTAGTTTTAATGTTAATTGCCTCAGAATCAACGTGCGCCAAGCGCTGTTCAAATTCTTTGACTGCCTCAGATAAATCTATTTCTTTACCAATCTTTTCTGGATTATTTATTAATTCCTCAGTAGCTTTATCTAAAGAAAAATAGGCTGGCTCAGGGGAAATAGCCAACTCTTTAAAAGATTCGTTTAACCACTTCTCTAAAACCTCAGATGAATAATTAACCGAAAGCACTATTGATTGTTTTTTATTTTTTATTAACTTATTAAGCAAGTAATCAGTAAAATCAGACCAATCATTAGCAATTAAATCTTCTACAGTTTTTTCGTTGTCATAATAAACAGAGTCAGCATAAAAGAAACTAGATTCAGGAATGTCCGGACTTAAAGATTCAGCCTTCAGCGGAAAAAAAGCAGATTTTTCACCATATTTAAATTCTACGCCTCGTAATTTAAATTCATTTTCTGCTCGGGTAATAGTTTCTAGGGCCGCACTCTTTGTTTGTCCGCTTAAATCAAGCTCGCCCAAAAAAACACCAGCCGCAATGCGCCCTTGGTTGGTGTTAGCCCAAGATATATAAAATATAAAAAAAACAACCAACAGCACCACTACTGTTGAGGAGATGGAGACTATGGCTATTTTCTGTTTCTTATTCATAGATTAGCAAACGAATCAATCTTTTGTTTTAATTTCTATTTGTTCAGGTAAAGCTTTCTTTAGGGTTACTGTTAAAACACCATTTTCTATCTCAGCCTCTACTTTTTTAGAGTCAACTTCAGCGGGTAAAATAATGGAACGAGAAAATGGACCCCAATAACACTCAAGAAATAGGTAGTTTTCTAAGGGGATATTTTCAATTGGCTCCCGCCTACCCTTAATAGTTAACATGTCATTATGCAAAGATATTTTGATGTTTTCCGATAAAGCACCAGCGATAGTTGATTTAATAACTATTTTTTCGTCATCATGAAAAACATCGATTGCTAACTGTCCTTCCTCGGCAGTTTGCTCGTTTTCCAACCAAGCACTGATTGTTGGTTCATCTTCTTGGATTAGGCTTTTATTTTTTTTGCTAAACAACATAGTATTATTATTTTTCTACTATCTAATTTACCAATTTTTAAATAAAATGTAAATAACAAAAAATCGCCAAGCGGGCGACTTTAGGGGTGGGCCCGTGCAGACTCGAACTGCAGACCTCTACGATGTCAACGTAGCGCTCTAACCAACTGAGCTACGAGCCCCTAGTTTTTTATTTTGGTGCGCCTAGATGGACTTGAACCATCGACCCCCGCTTTATAAGAGCGGTGCTCTA
>CAZAAD010000005.1:0-61321 GCA_964483295.1 uncultured Gammaproteobacteria bacterium | reverse complement strand
TTAGAAGAGAATCCGGAAGTAGCAACGCCAGAGTTTGCTACCGAAATTCGTCAGTTAATTATTGATGGCGTTAATTTAGAAACTGCCTACAATCGCGACCTTTTCCCACGCGGTATTCTAGGAATCAACGCCGATTATGTTAACCAGTATGTTGAATATGTAGCCGATAGGCGTTTAGAAGAGTTAGGTTTTGAAATTCATTTTAAGACACCCAATCCGGCGCAGTGGATGGCGACAGAAATTGATACTCTAGAACTTGTTAATTTCTTTGAAGCACAGAATACTAAGTACGAGGTTGATAACCGGGCTCATAAATAAAAAATAAAATAAAAAAGGCCGCCTGATTTCTCGGGCGGTTTTTTGATATACTTATTAAATTTTGTCAATATTTATTTTATTAACTATCCGTATTATACTGAAACTGGAGGAAAAGCCGTTTTAAGCGGTTATTTTTGCTTAGTAATACAATAATATGAGTATATTCAGTAAACTGTTTCCCGATGCTAACGAAAAGGTGATAAAAGCCATGCAGCCGACTATCGACCGAATCAATAGCTTAGAAAATGAGTACCAAGCTTTAGATGACGCTAGTCTTAAAGAAAAAACAGCCGATTTTAAAGCTCGTTTAAACGAAGGTGCGTCTTTAGATAGCCTTTTACCCGAGGCCTTTGCGGCTATCCGTGAGGCTTCACGCCGAATTTTAGGACAAAGACATTATGATGTGCAGCTTGTGGGCGGCATCGTTCTTCATCGTGGGCAAATTGCCGAAATGAGAACGGGTGAAGGTAAAACCCTGGTTGCCACCTTGCCTTTATATTTAAACGCCCTGGAAGGTAAAGGTGTTCACTTGATTACCGTTAATGATTATTTGGCTCGGGTTGGTGCTGGTTGGATGGCGCCGGTTTATTATGCTCTTGGTTTATCAACTGGTGTTATTGTTCATGATAATGCTTACATTTACGATCCGACCTATACCGATGAAAGTCAGTTTGATCCGCGTTTGCAGAATTTCCGTCGCATTCCGCGCCGTGAAGCTTATTATTGTGATATTACTTACGGCACTAATAATGAATTTGGTTTTGATTACTTGCGCGACAACATGGTTTACACGCTGTCGCAAACCGTGCAGCGTCCGCTTCATTATGCCATTGTTGATGAAATCGATTCGATTTTGATTGATGAAGCAAGAACTCCACTTATTATTAGCGCCCCAGCTGAAGAGTCGGGTGACCGCTATGCTAAGTTTTCCTTGTTGGTACAAAAATTAGATGAGAATGAAGATTATAATGTTGATGAGAAGATGAAGGCGGCTACTTTAACTGAGGTTGGTATTTCTAAAGTTGAGAAGCTACTTGGTCTTGGCAACATTTAAGTTGAAGGTGGAGTTAAAGAAGTTCATCATTTAGAGCAGGCCTTAAAAGCACGCGTTTTATTTAAGCGCGACCGCGATTATGTAGTAAAAGATGGTGAGATTATTATTGTTGATGAATTTACCGGCCGTATGATGCCGGGTCGTCGCTATAGCGAAGGCCTACATCAAGCGATTGAAGCTAAGGAAGGCGTTAAGGTTCAGAAAGAATCCCAAACGATGGCGACGATTACGTTCCAAAATCTTTTCCGCATGTATACAAAATTATCCGGTATGACTGGTACGGCCGCGACTGAGGCGGAAGAGTTTCATAAGATTTATAAACTCGACACCATTGTTATTCCGACCAATAAGCCGAATATCAGAAAGGATTTGAATGATTTAATTTATCGCACCGAAGAAGATAAGTTTCGCGCGGTTATCCGTGAAGTTAAGGAGCGCAGTGAAAAAGGACAGCCGATTTTAATTGGTACGATTTCGATTGAAAAAAATGAAGTTTTAACAGAAATGATGCATCTTGAGGGTTTGCGTCCCCAGATGTTAAACGCTAAGAATCATCAAAAGGAAGCTGAAATTATTGCTCAGGCTGGACGCAAGGGCGCTATTACGCTAGCGACTAACATGGCTGGTCGCGGGGTTGATATTATTTTAGGTGGTAATCCGGCAACTAAAGAAGAACAGGAAGCCGTACGTGCCGTAGGTGGCCTGCATGTGATTGGTACCGAGCGCCATGAGTCGCGCCGTATTGATAATCAGTTGCGTGGACGTGCGGGACGTCAAGGTGACCCGGGTTCTTCGCAGTTTTATGTTTCGACTGATGATGACTTAATGCGTATTTTTGGCGGCGACCGCATGAAGGGCTTGATGAAGACTCTAAATGTCCCAGCTGATATGCCGATTGAAAATAAGATGATTTCTAAGTCAATCGAAAGCGCCCAGAAGAAAGTTGAAGGCAATAATTTCGATATTAGAAAACATTTGGTTGAATATGATGATGTTATCAATAAGCACCGCAGCGCGATTTATCGTCGTCGTCGAGAGATTATTGATATTAGTGAAGGCATTTTTGCCGAAGAGGCAAGCGCTAAGTCTTTAAGTGAAATTATTATTCCGATGGTCAAAGAGGAAGTAACCGGTGTTGTTTCTTTTCATACTGCTTCCGAAAATACTACGGAATGGAATATTCAGGAAATTTTTGAAAATATTAAGACGATTTTTACCGCTGATGACAGTGTTAAGGCTAAGCTTTCGGAAATAGCTGCTGGCGCGAGTTTAGTTTCTGCAAAACGTGAAGCGATGGTTGCTTATTTGGAACAAGAAATTGCTGACCGCTATAAAAACATGAATGAAAAATTTGTAGCCGCTGGCGTTGATTTTCAGGAAGTAGAGAAGGGAATTTTAATTAGAACGATTGATAATCTTTGGGTTGAGCATTTAGAGACGGTTGATTATTTGCGTCGCGGTATTGGTTTGCGCGGCTATGGTCAGAGAGATCCGCTCGTTGAATATAAGAAAGAGGCTTACCGCATGTATCAAGAGTTAACGGGGTTGATTAATCGTAATGTCGCTTATTCTATCTTTAAAGCTGGCGAGGCCTTTGTTTCTTCGATTGAAAAACAGATGGAAGGCGCAGCCCTGAAAGCTTTTGCCGATAAACCACTAGAAGCTAAATTAGAATTTTCCGGTGCTCAGAAAGAAATGCATAAGCAGGCTGAAGCGCGTAATACCGCTGATTTAGTTCATGAGAAAGTTAAAGACGAAAGCGGTAATACCGTTGGACGTAATGACCCTTGCCCTTGTGGCAGCGGGAAGAAATATAAGAAATGTCATGGGGCTTAACTATAATTTATATGGGCATCGAATTTAAAATTGTCGGCAGCATCCCGCTCGAACAATTAGAAAGAGGCCGCAAGAAGAAAAGTCCAGAATTATATGCGTCTCAAGTAAGGGATAATCTTAAAGCTTTAGCGGAAAACGTTAATGAACGTTACGGTAATATTTTAGAAAGCGATGGCCGTATTAGAATTACCGATGAGGCTGATGCCAAGTTTATTAAAATTAAAGAAGAAGCCTGGGCGCGTGAGAGTGGCTTGAGTCTTGAGGACTATAGTCGCAAAAAAGAATCATCGTCCAATTCTTTGGCGGAGCAGGCGATAACCTTGTCTTTAGCCAAGGTGCTTGGCTCCAGATTTTTATCAGCTCGTTCGTCTGCTTGGGATGATTATGAAAATGGGGTTGATAATCTTTTGCTTGACCTTGAAACTGGTAGCGTTGTTTGCGGTTTTGATGAAGTTATTGAAGGTTATGGCCAAGATGGTAGCGCTAAGAAAGAGAAGAAGATTATGGAGAAGTTTTCCCGCGGTGGTAGTTTTGTAAAATATGGAATTAAGTCGACGGGCGAAGCAGGAAAAGAAGTAGCTATTTCTAAACAAGCAAATCTACCAACCTTCTTCGTTTCTTTAACTAAAGATGAATTATCTGATTTATTAGAAAATATTAATAAGCCGGAAATATCAGTGTCCGAGAAAAAGGTCATCGGCGAAATTATTTCCTCGCTTGAATATCAAGTTGGATTAATGGATGGGAAATCTGCTGACGTTAATAATATTCGTTTGGAGGAAAATTTAGATAGAGCTAAAGATTTAATCTCAGTTTTAAAAGAAAAAATTTCACAGTAAAAATATGACTAACGCGGAAAGACAACAAGCCGCCGCTAAAATCTTAAAGCGGGGAATTATCAAGCATGTTCTGCCGACTGAGAAAGAATTTGCGGAACGCTTAGCTGGAGATAAGCCGATGCGCTTTTATATCGGTGTTGACCCGACTTCAACTTCATTACATTTAAGTCATGCTAAGAATTATTTGCTTCTTGAAGAGTTTCGCCAGCTCGGTCACGAGGTGATTGTCCTTATTGGTGATTTTACAGCCCGCATTGGTGACCCTACCGACAAGACGGCGACTCGGGCGCAGTTATCGCGCGAAGATGTCGTGGCTAATGTCAAAAATTGGTTAGAGCAGATTAAGCCGCTGATGGATTTTGAGGCGAAAGAAAATCCGCCACGTATTTTATATAATCATGATTGGCTGTCTAAATTAACTATGGAAGATGTGGTTAATTTAGCGTCTAATGTGACTGTTCAGCAAATGTTAGAGCGCGATATGTTTCAAAAGCGTCTAGCTGAAGAAAAACCGATTCATCTTCATGAATTTTTATATCCCCTGATGCAAGGCTATGATAGCGTCGCGATGGATGTTGATGTTGAACTTTGTGGCACTGACCAAATTTTCAATGCGCTTGTTGGTCGGACTTTGCTTAAGAAATTTAAGAATAAAGATAAATTTGTCGTGGCCGTTAATCTAATGGAAAATCCAATTACCGGCGAGCTTATGTCTAAGAGTCGCGGTACGGGTATATTTTTAAATTATTCAGCGGTTGATATGTATGGCGCGATTATGGCGCAACCGGATGAGATGACAAAAATATTTTTGATTAATAATACTCGCATCGCTTTAGAGGAAATTGAAAAGATGCTAGCTGAACTTGGTCCGCGCGATGCCAAGATGAAAACTGCTTGGGAAATTACTAAGATTTTTCACGGTGAAGCCGCGGCTGATTCCGCCCAGGAAGATTTTATTAAGCGTGTTCAAAAAAAAGAAGCACCGGATGAAATGGTTGAAATTAAACTTGGTGCTGATAAATTAGATTTATTATCAATTTTGAAAAAATGTCAGCCTGAATCAAGCGTCAGTGATTTGCGTCGCTTAGCTGAACAGGGAGGCGTTAAGTTGCGCGGCGAAGAGGTTAAGAAAGATGTTTATGAACAAATTGAAATTCCAACCGAAGGTTTAACGCTTAAGATTGGTAAGAGAAATTGGTTTATGCTTAAAAGCTAAAAGATATTAATATGGCAGATAACATAATAAAGAATCCAATTATTCAAGCTGAAGAAGAGGTTTTGTCTTTCTGGAACAAATCGACAATTTTTCAGAAGTCTCTTACTAAAGATGCCCCGCAAGGTGACTACTCTTTTTACGATGGCCCACCATTTGCGACTGGAACGCCGCATTATGGTCATTTAGTTTCTAGCATCATGAAAGATGTGGTGCCGCGCTATTATACGATGAATGGCTATCGCGTTGAGCGCCGCTGGGGTTGGGATTGCCACGGCTTGCCGATTGAAAATATTGTTGAAAAAGAATTAGGCACGCAGCGCAAGAAAGATATTGAAGAAATGGGTGTTGGTAAATTCAATGAGCTCTGCCGCTCTAAAGTTTTTACTTATGCCGATGAATGGGAGAAAGTAATTTCTCGTCTTGGTCGTTGGGTTGACATGAAAAATCCTTATCGCACCATGGATTTAAATTTCATGGAATCAATTTGGTGGGTTTTTAAAACGCTTTGGGATAAAGATTTAATCTATAAAGATTACCGCTCAATGCATATCTGTCCGCGCTGTGAGACAACCTTGTCGCAGTCGGAAGTAACTGAAGGTTATCGTGATATTAAAGATTTAAGTACGATTGCTAAATTTGAATTAAGCGCTGAGCCGGGAACTTATATTCTCGCTTGGACTACCACCCCCTGGACTTTAATCGGCAACGTCGCTTTAGCGGTTGGTGCGGAGATTGAATATGTAAAAGTTTTAAGCGAGGGTGTAAATTATATTATTGCTAAAGAAAGAGTAGTTGAGGTTTTTAAAGATAAGCAGTTTGAAATTGTTGCCACTATCAAAGGAGCTGAGTTAGTTGGTAAATCTTATAAGCCATTATTTGCTTATTATTTTCAAGATAAAAAATTAGAGAATCATGATAATGGCTGGAAAGTTTATGCGGCTGATTTTGTCACAACTGAAGATGGTACTGGCGTTGTTCATATCGCTCCGGCCTTCGGTGAGGATGATATGAAGCTTGGTCGCGATAATAAGCTGCCATTTATTCAGCATGTCGGCATGGATGGACACTTTGCCCCTGAAGTTACTGATTTCCCAAATTTACACGTCAAGCCTTTAGACGACCACACTTCCACCGATATTGAAATTATTAAATATTTAGCGGGCAAGGGCCTGTTGTTTCATAAAGAGAAATATGAGCACAGCTATCCGCATTGTTGGCGCTGCGATACGCCGCTAATTAATTATGCGACCTCTTCTTGGTTTGTCAGTGTTACTAAGATCAAAGAACAATTATTGGCTAGTGCGAAAAATATTAATTGGTTTCCGGAGCACATGAAGGAGGGCCGGTTTGGTAATTGGCTGGAAGGTGCACGTGATTGGTCAATTTCTCGGCAGCGTTTCTGGGCGAGCGCTATTCCGATTTGGGAATGTACTTGCGGTGAGCGCCGGGTTATTGGCAGCGTGGCCGAACTAGAGCAATTGAGCGGTGTCAGCGGTATTACTGATATTCATAAAGATAAGGTTGATACGCTTACTTTTACTTGTGAAAAATGCCAGGGCGAGATGAAGCGTATTCCAGATGTGCTTGATTGTTGGTTTGAATCAGGTTCTATGCCTTATGCGCAGATTCACTATCCTTTTGAAAATAAAGAGAAACTGGAAAATTCTTTTCCGGCAAAATATATCGCCGAAGGCGTTGATCAGGCCCGTGCTTGGTTCTACTATCTACATGTTATTTCCGGTGGCGTCCGCTCTAGCCATGCTTATGAAAATGTCATTGCTAATGGCATTGTTCTAGCTGAGGACGGAAAGAAGATGTCTAAGCGTTTACAGAATTATCCTGATCCATCGCTCGTGATGGAAAAATATGGGGCCGACGCTTTGCGTATGCAATTACTTTCCTCGCCAGTTATGTCGGCGGAGAATCTTAATTTTTCTGAAAAGGGAACCGAGGAATCGTTGCGAAAAAATATCATGCTGCTCATGAACGTTTATAAGTTCTATGAATTATATGCCACTGATAATCCTGTTGTGGCCGTATCGGGCGACAAATTACAACAAGCAGTGTTAGCAAGTGAGAATGTTTTAGATAAATGGATACTAGCTAAGTTTGATTTATTGCTCAGCAGTATTGTTTCGGGGATGACCGCTTATAATTTAACTAAGGCCGTCCGTCCGATTACTGAATTTATTGATGAATTTTCCACTTGGTATTTGCGTCGCAGTCGTGACCGTTTTAAGTCTGAAGATGAAGCTGATAAAGAAAAAGCGCTCCTGACGACTAAGTTTATTTTAGTTGAAATATCTAAAGCACTGGCGCCGTTTATGCCGTTTATTGCCGAAAATTTATGGCAGAAATTGAGTGGCTATGATTTTCAGAACGAAAATGCCTCGGTTCATTTAGAAGCTTGGCCACAAGCTTTGGAAATTAATGGCGCAGAAGTTTTAGAAAACATGTTTTTAGCCCGTCGTATTGTGGAAGTTGGTTTAGCGAAGCGTGATGAAGCCGGGATTAAAATTAGACAGATGCTTAATAAAGCAGTTGTTAAAGGTAGTGCAGAATTAGCGGCTACTTATCAAGCCTTAATTACTGATGAACTTAATATTAAGAGTTTGGAGTTTATTTCTGGTTCAGACATTTTAGAAGTTGAGCTTGATACCGAGATAACTCCGGAATTAAAAATGGAGGGATTAAAGCGCGAGCTAATTAGATTTATTAATATGTCCCGTAAGGAAGCCGGGTTGAGTCTGGGAGACATGGTAGCTGTTAATATTGTTTCTCAGTCAGCGGAAATTTCCGAGACCATTAGTAAGTTGGGAGCTGATATATCTAAGGAGACCTTAAGTTCGTCCTTGACGTTAGTTGCTAGCTTGCCAGAATCTAATTATGCGAAGGAAATTAAGATTGACGGTCAGGTAGTAATTATTGGTTTAGACTTGAAAAAATAAGGATTTTCTGTTATAATTTAAGAAAGTTTTTATAAATAATTAAACAATTAATTAAAAAATTTATGACTATCCTTTATGTTATCTTGGGAGTAGTCGTGGTCGCTGTGTTAGCAGTTATTGCTTTGTACAACGGCCTCATTCGTTTAAAGAATCGGGTTGATGAAGCTTGGAGCGATATTGACGTTCAGCTCAAGCGCCGTTACGACTTAATCCCGAATTTAGTAGAAACTGTTAAAGGTTATGCCGCCCACGAGCAGGCAACTTTTGAAAAAGTTATCGCGGCCAGAAATAGCGCGATGTCCGCTCAAGCCAAGGGCGATGCTGAAGCTCAAGGTCAAGCAGAAAACGCTTTAACCGGAACTCTAAAAACCATTTTCGCTTTAGCGGAAAATTATCCAGACTTAAAAGCTAATCAGAACTTCTTGGAATTACAGCGCGAACTATCTGATACAGAAAACAAGATTCAAGCTTCTCGCCGCTTTTATAACGGCAATGTCCGCGACTTCAACACTAAGATTCAAGTTTTTCCAAACAATATTATTGCCGGCTGGTTAAAATTTACGAGCCGCAAGTTTTTTGAAGTTGAAAACGAAGCGGAGAAGGAGCCGGTAGCTGTAAAATTTTAATAACAGCTTAACATTAATTATATGGGTTTCATTTATTTCATTATTTTTGTCGGAATATTTTTCCTGAGTGGCTTAAAGCAGATTAATCAGTATGAGCGCGGTGTCCAGTTTACTATGGGTCGCTACACGGGAATTATGAATCCGGGCTGGCGTTTCTTGTGGCCGATATTTCAAACCTTTAAGAAGGTTGATATGCGTGTTAAAGCGGTTGATGTTCCGGATCAGAAGGCAATTACTCGCGATAACGTTTCTGTAATGGTCAACGCGGTTATTTATTATCGGGTTGAATTTGCTGATAAGGCGGTGATTGAGGTAGAAAATTTCTACTATGCTATTTCTCAATATGCCCAGACCACAATGCGTAATATTGTTGGTGAGGTTACTTTAGATGAATTATTATCACAGCGTGATAAGATTGCTGACCGTATCCGCGAAATTGTTGATAAGGAAACTGATGCTTGGGGTTTAAAGGTTAATAATGTTGAACTTAAAGATGTATCTTTGCCAGAATCAATGGAGAGAACAATTGCCAAACAGGCGGAAGCAGAGCGTGAAAAGAGGGCAGTTATTATTAATTCTGAAGGTGAATTAGCCGCTTCCGAAAATATTGCTAAAGCAGCTAATATGCTCGCTAGTTCTAATGGCGCCTTGCATCTTAGAACCTTGCAGGCGATTAATGATATTTCCTCTGATCAATCAAATACTATTGTCTTTATGACCCCGATTGAAGTTTTGAAGGCGTTTGAGGGCTTTGGTAAAAAAATGATGGAGGATAAAAAAGAATAATTAGAGCTAACATTTTGTTATGTCCACTCTTTATACTCACAGCGATTCTAATAAGCGAAAAACCTGGTTTTTATTGACCGGGTTTTTTGCCTTCGTAATTGCTGTCGGCTATGGTTTTAGCTGGGTGATGGATGAGCCAGGAGTTCTTTTTATTGCTGTGGCTTTCAGCGTAATTTCCAGTTTTGTCAGTTATTGGTATAGCGATAAGATTGTCTTAGCCATGAGCAAGGCGAAAGAAGTTGATTATAATAGTAATCGGGAGCTTTATCGTTTAGTAGAAAATCTTTGTATTACGGCTGGACTACCGCTTCCGAAAATTTATATTATTGACGACAGCGCGCCTAATGCTTTTGCCACCGGTCGCGATCCAAAACATGCGGTAGTAGCAGTTACTTCTGGTTTGCTACAAAAACTGGACAAGTCTGAACTTGAAGGTGTAATTGCTCATGAGTTATCTCATATTGGTAATCGTGATATTTTGCTCGCAACTCTGGTTACGGTCTTGGTTGGCATGATTGTTTTATTAGCTGACTGGTTTACTCGTATGGCTTTTTTCGGCAAGCGTGATAGCGAAGGAAAGGGGCAGCTGCAAGGAATTATTATGATTGTAGCGATTATTTTAGCAATCTTGGCTCCTCTCTTTGCGCAGTTTATGCAGATGGCAATTTCGCGTAAGCGTGAATTTGCGGCTGATGCTGACGGGGCACTCTTAACTCGTTATCCTGAAGGTTTAGCACGGGCGCTAGAAAAGATTTCGGCTGACCAGGAGCCACTTGAGGTTGCCAATCGTGCCACGGCGCATTTGTATATCGCCTCGCCTTTTAAAGCTGGCGGTCGTCGCGCTGGATTATTTGCTCGGGCTTTTTCTACTCATCCTCCGGTTGAAGAAAGAATTAATAAATTAAGAGGCTTGGCTTAAAATTTAATTTTTGCGATGAAGAAAATTGTAAGTAAAAAAAAGTTTCCGCTTGAGCTTCTGGCTCCGGCTGGTAATTTATTAAAAATGAAAACCGCTTTCGCTTATGGCGCGGATGCGGTCTATTTAGGTATTCCGGATTTTTCTTTGCGTGTTCGTATTAATGATTTTGATCTTAAAGGAATTAAGGAGGCAGTTGTTTATGCGCGGGCGCGGAAAAAGAAAGTTTATGTTACGGCTAATATTTTTGCACACGACGCTCATCTTAAGCCGCTAGCATCTTATCTAAAGAAGTTAAAAGATATTAAGCCCGATGCGTTTATTGTTTCTGACCCGGGAGTTTTGAGTGTTGTGAAAAAAGTTTGGCCCCAAGCGGAAATTCATTTATCAACTCAGGCTAATTGCACGAATGCGGCGGCGGCCAGATTTTGGTTTGAGCAAGGCGTCAGTCGTATTGTCTTAGGCCGGGAAGTAACCTTGCAGGGTATTAAAGAAATCAAGAAAGCTTTACCTAAGCTAGAGTTGGAATATTTTATTCATGGCGCGATGTGTATGGCTTATTCGGGGCGCTGCTTTTTGTCAAAATTATTTGTTGACCGTAGTGGCAATCTGGGTGACTGTGCTCAGCCGTGTCGTTGGCAGTATGACGTTGAGCACTACACGCTGAAAGCGCGGGGACACAAAGAAGAACTTGAACTCGTCGAAGAAAGACATGGCGCTTATCTTTTAAATTCACAAGACCTGTGTTTAATTAAGCGTTTACCCGAACTTATTAAGGCTGGAATTACTAGTTTTAAAATTGAGGGCCGAGCTAAGAGTGTTTATTATCAGGCCGTGGTTTGCTCGGCTTATCGCCGCGCTTTGGATTTATCAACTAAGCGTTTAGCGACGACTGAACTTAATAAGGAATTAGCCAAGCTTTATCACGAATTAGAAACTAAGTTAATCCATCGCGGCTATACTGAAGGCTTTTTATTTGATAAGAAGGCGGACCAAAATGTCGTTGATTCACACAATAAGAGCGACTGGGAATTCTGCGGGCAAGTTGTGCGTAGCGAAAAAGATAAGACTGGTCAGGTGAAATTATTTTTTAAAGTTCATAATACTGTTAAGGTTGGTGATGAGCTCAATATTTTATTACCAGGACAAGAAATAATTAAATTAAAGCTAAAACATTTGTTTAATGTAAAAACCGGTGAAGAAATTAGTGAAGCGCATGGCGGCGGTGGCGGGGCAGAGGCTTTTGTTAATTTGCCAACAGGTAGTCCGCTTGTTCCAGAATTTTCAGTTTTGCGCCGCAAGCTCGTGTAGAAATTATAATTAAATTATATGATTGCTTATCTTAAAGGTAGAATAATTTCCAAACGTAATAGCAGTGTGATTATTGATGTTAAAGATGTTGGCTATCAGGTAGCGGTCGGAGAAAATTTATTTAATGAACTGGTTTTAGGTTCAGAAACCGAACTTTATACCTATCATCATATTCGCGAGGAAGCGTCTGATTTATATGGTTTTAAGTCCGCGCCTGATTTAGAAATATTTGAAATGCTTTTGAGTGTTTCTGGCGTTGGGCCGAAGTCGGCTTTGGGCGTACTAAGTGTGGCGAGTTATGACGATGTTGTTCAGGCGATTTTGCGTGGTGATGCTAATCTTTTAACTAAGGTTTCCGGTATCGGCAAGAAAACGGCGGAACGTATTGTTTTAGAACTCAAGACCAAGATTATAAAAGTTGCCGGCAATGGTACGGCCAGCGGTCTGGAGGCAGCTTCTTATGGTAGCGATGAGATTGATGCTTTGATGTCCCTAGGCTATTCGCTGAGCGAAGCGCGCTCGGCTTTAAGTTCTATTCCTAATGACTTAACGGATAGCGGCGCTAGGGTTAAGGCAGCTTTAAAAATGATGAAAAAAGGCTAATTTTTATAAACTTTTTCAGCTTTACAAGAATGACTTTTTTAGATAGGATTATATTAATATGAAACAATCACAGCTTTTTACAAAAACAATCAAGGAATTGCCTAAAGATGAGCCCAGTTTTAATGCTCAGGCCCTGATTCGGGCCGGTTTTGTTGATAAATTAGCCGCTGGAGTTTATTCTTTTTTGCCTTTAGGTTGGCGAGTGATTAATAAGATTCAAAATATTATTCGCGAAGAAATGACGGCAATTGATGGTCAAGAAATCAATATGCCATCTTTAGCGCCAAAAGAAAACTGGCAGGCCACTGGCCGCTTTGAAACTTTGGATGTTTTGTTTAAGTTAGCTGGCTCTGACGAGAAAGAATATGTTCTTAATCCTACGCACGAAGAAGTGGTCACGCCACTTGCGAAAAAGTTTATCTATTCTTATCGCGAATTGCCAATGGCCGTTTTTCAAATTCAGAATAAATTTCGTAATGAGAAGCGGGCTAAATCGGGATTATTGCGCGGTCGTGAATTTTTAATGAAAGATTTATATTCCTTCCATACTACTCAAGAAGATTTGGATGCTTATTACGAACGGGCGATTGTGGCTTATAATAATATTTTTAGACGTTTTGGCTTAGGCGACAAGACTTATCTTACTTTTGCTTCTGGTGGTAGCTTTTCTAAATATTCTCATGAGTTTCAAACTTTAACCGAGGCTGGTGAAGATATAATCTATACTTGCGCGGCTTGCCAGATGGCGGTTAATAAAGAAATTATTGCCGATCAGGATTCTTGTCCTAAATGCGGCAATAAGAATTTGCAAGAATCTAAGGCGGTTGAAGCGGGCAATATTTTTAAACTCGGTACGAAATACTCTGAACCGTTTGATTTAAAATATCAGGATAGTGACGGCGAAAAGAAAACCGTTATCATGGGCTGCTATGGTTTAGGCATTAGTCGCGCCCTTGGTACTATTGTTGAAGTTTGTCATGACGAGAAGGGAATTATTTGGCCGGAAGAAGTAGCGCCATTTAAAATTCATCTTTTGTCTTTAAATGAAAATGAGGAGGCAGTAAAAGTTTATGAGAGCTTACAGCAAGCCGGCGTTGAAGTTTTATATGATGACCGCGACTTATCAGCGGGGGAAAAATTTGCTGATGCTGATTTAATCGGTTGTCCTTATCGTATTGTTATTAGTAAGAAATCGTTAACTGCGGGCGGCGCGGAAGTAAAAAAGCGTTCTGAGGACCAGGCAAATATTATTTCGTTAACTGAACTTGTGAAATATGTTCAATAAACTTTTAGGAAAATTCAGCCACGATTTAGGGATTGACTTGGGGACCAGGAATACCCTGGTTTATCTTGGTGATAAGGGTCTAGTGATTAATGAGCCGAGTGTGGTTGCGATTAATAAGCGTACCAATGAAATCCTGGAAGTCGGGGAGGCAGCTAAGAAGATGGTCGGCAAAACTCCGGGCCACATTGAGGCGATTAAGCCTTTAGTTGATGGCGTCATTTCTGATTTTGAAGTCACGGAAAAAATGCTTAAGTATTTTATCAGCAAAGTTCAGGGAGAAAATTTCTCTCTTTTGTCTCGTCCCCGAGTCGTAATCGGCATCCCGCTTGATTTAACTGAAGTAGAAAAGAAAGCGGTTGAGGACGCGGCCAAATCGGCGGGCGCGCGTAAAGTATATCTTATTGAAGAGGCGATGGCGGCAGCGATTGGTGCTCGCTTGCCAGTAATTGATGCCACGGCAACGATGATTGTTGATATTGGCGGTGGCACGACCGAAATTGCCGTTATTTCTTTAGGTGGCGTGGTTACTTGGAAATCCTTAAAGGCGGCCGGTAATGAATTTGATAGCAATATTATTGAATATATCCGTGAAGAATTTAATATTTTAATTGGTGAACAATTAGCGGAAAGTATTAAAGTTGGCATTGGTTCAGCGGTGCCCCAGAGTGAGCCTCAGGAAATGGAAGTTCGCGGTCGCGATTTATTAACTGGCTTACCAAAGGCGATTATGATTAATGATAAGCAGATTAGGGAAGCGATAAGCCGGACGATTGCCAAGATTATTGAGAATATAAAAACTATTTTAGAAACTACTCCGCCGGAATTAGTCTCTGATATTTATGAGCGCGGTCTTTATTTATCTGGTGGTGGCGCACTTTTACGTGGTTTAGACCAGGCGATTTCCGCAGCTGCGAAAATCCCGGTTAAGATTGTTGATGATCCGCTTACTTGTGTCGCGCGCGGCACGGGCATGCTTTTAGGTAATAAAGAATTATTTGAAAAAGTTGTTTTACCGACTAGCTATGATTAAAATTAGTAGAAAAAATCCTATTTTGATTGCGGCAGTAGTTTTCGGACTACTGATTTTTTTACATTTGCTTGGCATTCTAAGACCCTTAGAGCGTGGTCTGTCCTATATTGCTAAACCAATCGGCGCTCGTTTTCATGCTTGGGGAACTAATTTCGGTTTTTCTTATGAAGAAAAAAGAGAAAAGGAGGAACTACTCACTGAAATTTCTCGCTTAGAGGCCGAAGCGGCTAAATTAGCAATTGATAGCGCGCGTTGTCTTATGATTGAAGAAGAGAATAATAAGTTACGCAATCAGTTAGATTTTGCCGCGAGTAATGATTTTAAAACAGTGATGGCCAATATTATTGCTAAAGAGGGCTCTTTGCCGGCGGAAGAGAGTAGTCGTGATATTATTATTGATAAGGGAAGTCGTGACGGTCTAAAGTTTGATATGGGCGTTTTAAGTGAAGAGGGGATTATCATTGGTAAGGTTATTGAGCTTAAAGATGACAGTGCCCGCGTCTGCTTAACAACTAGCCCTGGTTGCCAATTAGCTGCTTCTTTGCAGAATTCCGATAAAACTCAAGGACTGACTGATGGCCGTCTTGGGTTAACAATTATGATGGATTATATTCCTCAGTTAGAAAAAATAAATATTGGTGATACCGTTATTACCTCGGGGCTTAGTAGTACTATTCCGCGGGGCTTAGTCGTGGGCCGCGTGACTGATGTGAGAAGTGAAAGCAATGAGGTTTGGCAGAGCGCGACGATTGAGCCGTTGATTAATTTAAATAATTTAACGGTGGTTTCCGTTATTCTTCCTTAATGATATGGTGCAGAGAATAGGCAGAATATTGTTTTTAATTATAACTTGCTTATCTCTGGCAATTTTACAGGAGCATCTTGTCAGTTCTTTGCCGGCCGGATTTAGGCATCTCAATCTCGGACTCCTGGCCGCAATTTTCTCTCTTTTTTTATTTGGCTTAAAACCGGCTTTGCGCTTTGTTTTGATTTTTGGTTTTTTTCTTGACTCTTTATCGTTTTATTTTTTCGGCCTGCAAATCATTGTTCTTTTTTTATCAGTCTTAGCAGCCTATATTGTTTTAAAGGACTGGCTGACTAATAAGTCGCTCTATGCTTTCTGGGCATCAACTTTACTGGCGACCATAGCTTATAATTTTTTGTTAGCCCTATTGGTTTACACTTCACTCGGCTTTCCGCGTGGCGTTGCCGTTTTGGGAGCTGATTTTTGGCACGTTTTACTGTATCAGTCTGCCTGGAATTTAGGCATAGGCAGCGCTTTCTTTTATTTGTCGGTGGCCTTATTTAAGAAACTGAAGCCCTTTTTTCTGGAAAACAGGAAGATGTTATGATATTATTTTAATTGTTATTGCTTGTTTAATATTTTATCTTTATGATGTACGATTTTATTTCTATTGGCGGGGCGACCAGGGATATCAGCTTCTTTACTGATCAGGGCTTATTAATTGATAATCCGCACGATATCTTGCGTCAGAAGCTGTTAGCTTTTGAGTATGGTGCCAAGATTAGAGTCGATTATTTTTATTATACTTATGGCGGCGGAGCAGCTAACGCGGCGGTTAATTTTGCCAATTTCGGTTTAAAGTCTGCTTGTTTAGCAGCAGTCGGCAGCGACGATAATGGTAAAGAGATTATTAATAATCTCAAGGAGCGCGGCGTTATGCCACGGTTGATTAAAAAAATAGATAAGGAAAATAGTGGCTTCTCCTTTGTTCTTATTTCTGAAGGTGAGCGCATTATTTTTACCGAACGCGGTGCTAATGGTAAATTAGCAATTACCCCGTCTGATTTAGAGGCGATTAATAATACGAAAAATATTTATATCTCTTCCTTGTCGGGTAATTGGCTAGCTATTCTCAAGAAGGTTTTTCCCTTAGTTCGTCGTTATGGTATTAAAGTTAGTTGGAATCCGAGCGAGGCACAGTATTCAGCCGGCTTAGGCAAACTAGCGCCGTTTCTGGAAGATACTTATATGTTTTCCGTTAATAAAGATGAGGCAATTGAATTAGCTCTTATTTCTTTGGGCGATAAAAAATTAAATCATCGTTTCTTAAATGATGAACATAACCTTCTCAAGATTATTAAGGGGTTTGGTCCAAAAATTGCCGTGATAACTTCAGGTAGCAAGGGGGCTTATGCTTATGATGGTCATGATTTTTATTATCAACCAATTCTGAAAGAAAAGAAGCGCGTTGACACGACCGGCGTGGGTGATGTTTTTAATTCTACACTAGCGGCTGGCCTAGAAATATACAAAGGTGATATTCAAAAAGCTTTATTACTAGGAGCGAAGAATACCGCCTCTAAGATTGCGCATCTGGGAGCACAGAATGGGCTGATTAAAATTTAATTTAAAAATATGATAGAGGGAGTAATTATTAGAGAGTTGCAAAAAAATCATGATGAGCGCGGTTATTTAGCCGAACTTTTCCGCCGTGACGAGCTAGATTTTAACCCGGCGATGGCTTACGCTAGTTTTACTAATCCCGGCGTAATTCGTGGACCACACGAACATGTATACCAGAGTGATTGCTTTGTTTTTTTTGGTCCAGGCAGTTTCAGTCTTCATCTTTGGGATAGACGTGAAGATTCTTTAACTAAGGGTGAGTCTCTGCAGATTACCGTGGGCGAGGATAATCCGTGCTTAGTAATTGTGCCGCCCGGCGTGGTTCATGGCTATAAATGCGTCTCCGGAGTTTCTGCTTTAAGTCTTAATTTTCCTGATAAACTGTATCGGGGTGAAGGGAAGTTAGAAGACGTAGATGAAATTAGATGGGAAAAAGATGAGAATAGTCCTTATAAAATAGTTTAGTTTCTGTTATTATAAAAACCATGAAATTATTAGTGACTGGTGGCGCCGGTTTTATCGGTTCCAACTTTATTCATTATTGGCTAGCTAAGTATCCTCAGGATAGCATTCGCAATCTTGATCTTTTAACTTATGCTGGTAATGAGGATAATTTGCGAGACTTAACTGGTGAAACTAATTATGAATTTATTCAAGGTGACATTTGCGATGCGCAGGTAGTAGCTGAGGCGGTCAAGGGGGTTGATATTATTGTCCATTTTGCGGCCGAGAGCCACGTTGACCGTTCAATTAAAGATAGTGGCGCCTTCGTGCGCACCAATGTTGAAGGTACCAGAACTTTATTAGAAGCGGCGCGTTTAGCAAAACCGGAGGGCTTACGCTTTCACCATGTTTCAACTGACGAAGTATTTGGGGCACTCGATTTTTCTAGTCCACGTTTTAACGAGCAGACACCATATGACCCACGTTCTCCTTACAGCGCTTCTAAGGCTGGGAGTGACCATTTAGTGCGCGCTTATTTCCATACCTATGGTTTGCCAATTACAATTTCTAATTGTTCTAATAATTACGGACCATACCAACATCCGGAAAAATTAATTCCTTTGTTTATTACTAACTTACTAGAAGGGAAAAAAGTTCCGCTTTATGGCAGTGGCCAGAATATTCGCGACTGGATTCATGTTGATGATCATAATCGCGGTGTTGAGCTGATAATTAAGCAGGGGAAAATTGGCGAAACTTATTGTTTGGGCGGCGGGAATGAAAAAAGTAATCTAGAAATTACGCGGGCCATTTTGGAGGAAATGAAAGCGAGTGATAATATGGTTGAATACGTGGCTGACCGTTTAGGACACGACTTACGCTATGCAATTGATTATTCTAAGGCAGAAACTGAACTGGGTTTTAAACCGCAACACTCTTTTGCAAGTGGTTTAGAATCTACCATCGCCTGGTATCGGGAAAATACGGCTTGGTGGCAAAAATTAAAATCTAAATAACAATATAAACTATGAGTGGAAGAAAAATATTCATCATCGAAGATGATGCCAACATTTTATACGGCTTAGAATCGCAATTTTCGGCCGCTGATTTTGAAGTTGAAGTTAGCGAGGCTGAGGAGGATGAAGAAGAATTATTGTCAATGTTGCGCGAGTTCGAGCCGGATTATGTTGTTTTAGACTTAATTTTGCCTAAAGTTGACGGTTTTGAGCTACTTAAAAAAGTTAAGTCCGATTCAGAATTAAGGGATAAAGAAATCTTCATTTTTACTGACTTAAGTGATGAAGATAGTCGGCAGAGGAGTCTGGAAATGGGAGCGGATTATGTCTTTTTTAAGGAAGATTTTGATACTTTCCAGTTTGCCGAAAAGGTAATTAAAATTGTCAAAAACCAAGAAAAAATAGAGGGAGACGAAGATTCGGAAGAAGAAGTTGACCTAGCTTTCGATTAAATTTTCGTTTGACTAATTGTGTAAAAGGTATAGAATAGATAGTTGTATATACCTGATTTTTTTATGTTTATCAAGCAGATCGGAATTGATCTTGGAACAACCTATACTTTAGTCTATCTGCCTCGCCGCGGTATCGTTGTCAACGAGTCGAGCGTGGTCGCCGTTTCGATTGCCGATAAGAAAATTTTAGCTGTTGGCAATGAGGCGAAAGACATGCTTGGGCGCACGCCTGATACTATTATGGCGGTTAAACCGCTTAAGGATGGCGTTATTGCCGACTACCGGGCCACTGAGGCGATGATTCGTTATTTTATTAACAAGACTTTAGGAGGCTTGCGGTTTTTTCGTCCTGAGGTAATGGTAGCTGTTCCGGCGGGTATTTCTTCAACCGAAAGACGAGCGGTTATTGAGGCGACCATTGCTGCCGGTGCTAAAGCCGCTTATATTATTAAGGAGCCGGTAGCGGCCGCGATTGGCGCTGACATTCCGATTGGCTCAGCCACTGGTCATATGGTCATTGATATTGGTGGCGGTACGGCAGAAATGGCAGTTATCTCTTTGGGCGGCGTTGTCGCTTCAACTTCAGTAAGAGTTGGTGGCAATAAACTAGACGCAGCAATTTTGGAATATGTCCGCAAAAAATATAATTTAGCTATTGGTGAAAGAACGGCCGAAGAAATCAAGATTAATATCGGTTCGGCTTTATATATGGAGGATAAGTTATATATGGAAGTCCGTGGTCGTGATATTGTCACTGGTTTACCTCGTAGTATTACTGTTTCCAGTGATGATGTGACTGAAGCAATTCAACATGAACTGGAAGCGATTATTGCAGCTGCTAAAAAAGTTTTACATAAAACTCCGCCTGAATTATCAGCTGATATCATGGATAAAGGCATAGTTTTAACTGGCGGTAGTTCGCTTTTACGCAACATGGACCAGCTGATTGCGCGAACAACTGGCGTTCCGGCTTATGTCGCTGATGACGCCATGCTCTGTGTTGCCAAGGGAACTGGTATTGCTTTAGATAATTTGGATTCTTATAAGCGAAGTATTCTCGCAACAAAATAGCAAGCCTAATTCGGGCTTGCTTTATTTTTATGGTTATTGGTATAGACGCTTCACGCGCTAACTTGCTGAGAAAAACCGGTACCGAATGGTATTCATTTTATCTTATCAAAAATTTAGCCACGCTTGATAAGGAAAATCAATATATTCTTTATCTTAATAATCCAGCTTCTCCAGAATTAGTTAAAGCGGTTGAGCATAATCCTAATTTTTCTTTTAAACTTCTGCATTGGCCTTTTGTTTCTTTTTGGACCTTAGGAAGATTAACTTTGGAAATGATTATTCATCGCCCGGATATTTTGTTTATTCCGGCGCACACGATGCCACTTTGCTACCCGCGGCGCACAGTTAATACTATTCATGATATTGCCTTTGTCCGTGAGCGCAACCTTTATCGTTCTTCCGGTGTAAAAACTGAGGGCGCCATCTCGCGTAAAATTATTGAGTTTTTAGTCCGCATTTTTACTTTAGGAAAATATCATTCTGAATCTTTAGACTATCTTTATTGGTCGACTGATTTTGCCTTGCGCCGCGCCAAGAAGATTATTACCGTTTCCGAATTTACCAAGAGTGAAATTTTAGATGTCTATCCTAAAACCAGGGCCGAGAAAGTCAAGGTTATCCATAATGGTTATAACAATTCTTTGTATCGGGTTATTACTGATAAAGACAAGACGGCAGCGGTACTAGAAAAATACGGTTTAGAGGCGCCATATTTTTTATACGCTGGGCGCATTGAAAAGAAAAAGAATATCCCGGCTTTAATTGAAGCGTTAGCGATATTAAGAGAAGATAGGCCGGATATTAAAGAAAAGATGGTTTTAATTGGTGATGCTAGTTTCGGATATGATGAGGTCAAATATGTGATTGCCGAATTTAATTTAGATCAGGATGTTATTATGCCTGGTTGGGTTGACGAAGAAGATATGCCTTACATCTTTAATGGTGCTAAGGCTTTTATTTTTCCTTCCAAGCATGAGGGTTTTGGTATCCCGATTTTGCAAGCTATGGCTTGCGGCGTGCCAACGGCCGTTTCTGATATTCCGGTTTTTAAGGAAGTTGCTCAAGACGCTACCCTTTATTTTAATCATAATGACAAGCAAGCGATTGCTAATGCTTTAGCCCGTTTAGGCTCAGACGACGCTCTGTTATCAGAACTAAGGACCAAGGGTTTAGAGCGGGTTAAGAACTTCAGTTGGGAGAAATGCGCTCGTGAAACTTTAGCGGAAATTCTGACAACTTAAGTTTTTTTAAAGACGGACACAGCTTGTAAAAACAGGGCTTTATGTTATTATATAGATGTTATATGAGAAAAATCATAACATCTTTTTTTATACTTTCCGGGCTGTTTTTTACCAGTTCGGTTTCGGCGGCCATTACTCCTAATGACCCATTTTTTAATAACCAATGGTATTTAGCAAAAATTAAAGCTGATGCCGCTTGGAATAAAGTTTCTGGTAGCCCTGATGCCGTGATTGCGATTATTGACTCCGGAATTCAGACAGACCACCCTGACCTAAAAAATAATATTTGGCATAATCGCGGTGAGATTCCTGGTGATAATATTGATAACGATAACAATGGTTTTATTGATGATGTTTATGGCTGGGATTTTCCCAATAATATTAATGACCCTAATCCGAAATTTTCTGAAGGCTGGACTGAGGCGGGTATTTCCCATGGCACAATGATTGCCGGTATTATTGCGGCGACCGGAAATAATGGTCGCGGAGTAGTTGGGGTTACCTGGAAAGCACAGATTATGGCGCTTAAAGCTTTAAATGATAAGGGTGAAGGCCGTGTGAGTGATGTTATTCGGGCGATTGATTATGCAATTAATAATGGCGCCGATATTATTAATTTAAGTTTTGTTAATTTTAATTATAGCGAGGGATTACAAGAAGCAATTTATCGCGCGCATAATTCTGGCGTTATTGTAGTAGCTGCTGCCGGTAACGAACAGTCTGGCGGAGAAGGTTATAATATTGATAAGACAAAAATTTACCCCGCTTGTTATGATGGTAAGTTAATTGGTGAAAATATGGTGATTGGTGTAGCGGCGACTGATGCTCTTGACCAGAAAACCAGATTTTCTAGCTATGGTTTTAGTTGTATTGATATTGCCGCTCCCGGTATTAGTTTTTTTAGCACAGCGACTAATGGCAGTCGTCCCGGAGCTGATAATGACTATGATGGTTATTGGTCGGGAACTTCTATGGCTGCGCCTTTAGTATCGGCTACGTTAGCCTTGATTCAGCAGGCCAATCCAGAGTTAAGCCGGCGCGAAGTGGTAAATATTTTATTTGCTTCCGCTGATAATATTAGCCGCTTGAATCCTGATTATTTAGGACAATTAGGCAATGGTCGCTTGAATGTTAATCGGGCGGTAGAGATGGCGAAGGAAAAATTATATAGTCGTTTGAGCCGTGTTGCCGTAGCGGCCCTGGATAGTAGTAAAGAAATAAAAGTGGTAGCCGCTAATGGTGACTTTGTTTATAATTTGCCGGCGGAGTTATCTAAGCTGGGCGCAACTTTCGTAGCTGGTGATGTTGATGGTGACGGCGAAGAAGAATTTATTTTTGCACCTCGCTCAGGTGAAGAACCGCGGTTAAGAATATATAATCGTTTAGGAAAATTGAAGACAACTTTTCTGGCTTGGAATAAGGAATTTCGTGGTGGTCTAAATATTGCCCTTAGCGATTTAGATGATAACGGTCAACAAGAAATGATTGTTGTGCCTGCCTCGGCCGGTCCGGGCGAAGCCAGGGTTTATGACTACAAAGGAACGCTGAAAAAACGTTTTGCTGTTACTGGTTCTGCTTGGCGTGGCGCTTTAAATGTGGCTGCTGGTGATTTAGATGGCAAGGGAAAACCGGAGATAGTGGTTACTTTCGGTGCTGGTCAGGAGCCGCAAGTGCGCCTATTTACTGCCGAAGGAAAGTTGCTTGGCGTTTTTCTAGCTTATGAAAAGAGTTTTCGTGGTGGGGTTAATGTGGCCGTTGCTAATCTTGATGGCCGTAAAGATAAGGGCAGATCGGAAATTATTATTGCTCCTGGTCCGGGACGTGAGCCGCAGATTAAAATATTTAATAATCGTGCCCGTTTGCAAGCGCAGTTTTTAGGTTTTAGTAAGAATTGGCAGGGAGGCGTCGGTTTAACCGCAGGCGACACTAATAATGATGGCGTCGCTGATATTATCCTTAGCGCTTATCCTGGTGGCGCGCCGCATGTCCGCGTGTTTGATATGGCGGGAACGCTTTTAGAATCCTTCTATGCCTTTGAGGAAAGCTTTAATCGCGGCATAAAGGCTGGTATAATAAAGATAAATAATTAAAGTATATGCCAAAACAGGTAATTTTTGACAAGAAAAATGTATTAGTCGCCGGCGGAGCTGGTTTTATCGGTTCTCATTTGTGCGACCAGTTAATTAAGGACTGCAAAGTGATTTGTGTTGATAATTTTATTTCCGGCACGGAGCGCAACATTGATCATTTATTAGCCAATCCTAATTTCGTCTTTATTAATTATGATATTTCTCGGCCAATTGATTTAGAATTTTTGCCGGAACTGAAAAAATTCAAGATTGAATTTCAGGGAATTCAGGAAATATATAATTTAGCCTGCCCGATGTCGCCGCGTAATTTTTTGGAAAATCGGTTAGCGACGATTGAGGCTAATTCGGCTGCTGTTAAAAATTTATTGGATATCGCGGTTCGCTACGGGTCTAAGTTTATGCACTTTTCTTCTTCAGTTGTTTACGGCCCGCGTCATGCTGATAATCCTAATTTTAAAGCTAAGGAAAGCGATTTAGGTTTAGTTGATAATCTTTCGGAGCGCGCCGTTTATGATGAGGGCAAGCGCTTTGCCGAGACGGTCGTCTCTGCTTATCGTTCCATGTTCGGCATTGACACTAAGATTATTCGCCTATTTAGAGCCTATGGTCCGCGCATGCAATCAGACGATGATCAGATGATTCCTGACTTTATTAATAATGCCCTGGAAGGAAAAGAGATTATTATAAATGGTGATGAGAACTTTTCTTCATCATTTTGCTATATTGAAGACGTGCTTGATGCTGTGCAAAAAATTATGAACTCGGAATTAGCAGGACCGGTTAATGTTGGTTCTGATATTGATGTCCGTTTGTCTGACGTAGTGAAAATTATTATTCAAGAAACGGGCTCTTCTTCGCCAATCTCTTATGCTGAAAATTTATTGTTTTTAAGCGAGCTAATGCTACCGGATATTAAGTTGGCCAGAAATGAACTGAGCTGGATGCCGGTAGTTACTTTAGAAAACGGCCTCAAGAAAACTATCTTTGATATCCAGGCCCATAAGAAATTGCAAAGTTTCCAGATGTAAATTAGTCGGGTAGATAAAAAAAGACCGCGGATGCGCGGTCTTTTTTGGTTACAAAAATTATAAGCTATTTATTTTTTTAAATAAATCAACCGCATCATTAGGTGTAAATAAGCGGCTACTCTCGGTGATTATTTCTGGAATGCCGCCTAAGTTAGCTGCGATTACTGGTAGGTCAAGAGCGTTAGCTTCATAGATAACATTAGGTGAGTTTTCATAGCAAAGCGAAGGGACAAGCAAAGCGTCCGCCTCTTCCATTATTTTTTTTATCTCGTCTTTACTGGCTAACCCTAAAAAAGTAATACGCTTATCAGCCTTAACTAAGTCTTGAACTTCGTTTAATTTTGTACCCGTGCCAGCAATTTTTAAAGTCATTCCCTGGTCGGCTAATTTTTGGAAAGCCTTAACCAAAAAAATAATACCTTTATGCTCTTCAATTTGGCCAACGAAGAGTAATTTTTTGGCCGGTTTATTTCTAGTGATTGTTAAATCAGTCCCCGCGTCTGATTTTAATTCGGCTAGTTTTTTGATTTCCGTCTTTGATTTAGAAAAAAAGCCGCGCTGCAAGTGTTCTTGCAGCAGCCAGTTTGAAGGGGACTGAACTAATTCCGGGGAGCCGATTAGGGAACGGGTTAGGTATTGATATATTTTTGCCCCTAAAGTAGTCAGGATTTTTTCTTGTCCGTAAATCATGAGTCCGGAAGGATGGAGGAGCTGAATATCATGGAGAAAATGGTAGTGCTTAGCGCCACTTTTTTTAATTGCGCGAACTGACTTTAGCCCTAGACCCATGAGATTGTGGGAAATAATTAGGTCGGGTTTTTCTTGTTGAAAAATTTTAGTCAGCTTGTTTGCTTGGTGGCAAGAAAAAGTATCTAGTAAATGCCAAGCGAGGCGCCAAAGCCACGAGCGTTTGCCTAGATTATAAAAATTAGAGGGCAGGTAAATATTATCGGGTATTTCCTGGGAAGCAAGTTCTGATTTAGAAGGCTTAGTGGAAATAATAAGAACCTGCTCGCCGGCTTTTCTAAAATCCGCCGCCATAGTAGCGACTACTTTTTCTGCTCCGCCGCGGTTGTAGGGGAAATAGAGATTATTGAGCAAGCAAATCTTCATAGGCTTTTTCCATTTTTTCTAAGCTATATTTTCTTTCGGCTAGTCGGCGAGCTGCCTTAGCTAGTTCTTGTCTTTTTTTTGGGTTAGCCGCTAAGTAATCTATTTTTTCCGCTAAGTCAGAAATTTCTCCCGGGCGTGCTAGCAAACCTTCTTGTCCTTCTTGAAAAACACGGCGTACGCCTGGCAAGTCGGAAGCGATGACAGGCAGACCACAAGCTAAAGCTTCAATTAGTACTAAGCCGAAAGCTTCGTTATTGTTAATAGATGGTAAAACAAGCGCATCGGCAGATTGCAAGGCTCTAATCATATCTTCATCCGAGAGCTTACCGGTAAATTCAATATGATTATTAATATTTAACTCGGCTGCTAGATTTTCATAAGATGGACGCCGGTCGCCATCGCCAACAATTTTTAAATGCCAATTTTTATGATTAATAATTGACAATGCTTTGATTAAAATTTCCACCCCCTTAAAATAGTGGGCGCTATCTAGTCCGCCGACAAAAATTAATTCTAATTTATCTTTTTTAATAAATAAATCGTTGACGCGGCGCACCAAATCTTTAGCCTTGGCAATGATATTAGTTTGGCTAGGCAGGTTTACTTCCTTGGGCTTGAATTTGATTAAATCAACCCCAAAAGGTATTTCTTTAAATTTATCAGGGTGCTTGGCGTAGAAATTACTGATTTGACTATTTTTAATATAGTCTAAGCTCGCGGTGACAATGGTATCAGCGCGGCGCAGTAAAGATTTTCTGATTATTAAACTCGGTAAGCTGAGAATTTGAGTTAGCCGAGAAATATTTTTCACATCCATATGGTAATGGATGATTAAACGTTTGTTTTTATTGAACAAGGAAAAAAGCCAGACTATTTCTGCTGTGCCAAAAAATGGATAGTGCAGATAAATAGTCTCAAATTTTCTTAAGCGCCAAAGAAGCTGTGGTATAAAAGCACCATGTCCGCGCCTGATTAAAGGCTTGGTATTGTCCGGGTGAAAAGTTGTAACTTCATGTTTCCGGGAAACAATTTCTTCTAAACGCTTGGCACTATTACCAATCCCGCCCGCATAGGGCGGAAAGGCACAGACCAGCTGAGCAATTTTCATAGCAGTCTATTTTTTAATCCCATCATTATTTTTTAAAGCGATGGTTCGAGCTATTTCCGTGAGATTAGCATCAAGCTTGGCTAGCGATAATCGTAATTTCAGAACTAGGTAGAACAGAAACATTACCGTGAGGTAGAGCAGGAGATTGATTCCGGAAGAGAAGCCGAGGGCGGTGACAAAGCCATCTATCTGGCGGATAAAAATTACCGCTGTCGCCGCTAGTAGCCAAAAGGTTAGCCAGAAGATGAATTCGTTGCGACCAATTTTTTTACTACGGTTTTGTTCCGATAGACGCCAGATAAAAATGGCAATGAGAACTAGGGCGATGAGTTGTTGTATCATATATTTGCTTATTTATTGGCTATTATTAACTATTGACGTTTTTATTCTATAATGATAAATTGTAATGATTTGTCCGAAAGCGTGGACAGATTCTGTATATAGTAACTTAACAAATATATAACAATGAAAGAAAGAAAGTTATTAGGACGGGAGATTCTAGCGAGCCTCCTTTTCCTGTTAGGGTTTTTCCTAATTAGATTTGCCCTAAAATCGTTTGAAACCAACATGGGCGGCGATACTCTTGCCCCCATCTTGACCGTTGCTGTTTTTTTGATAGCCGTGATGATTTATTTAAGCGGTGAGGAAAAAAGATTTTTATCTTTTTCCTTTGACGCTTTAGTCCTGGCGGTTGTCGGCTACTTCCTTTGGGAACTCAAGGGAATTGAAGCTTATTCTTTATGGTTCGGGTTGGCGGCTTTTGCGCTGTTTGTTATTATCAGCGTGGTTAACACAATCAGAATGATTCAAGTTAGCGTTGATGGGTCTAAGGGTGTGAATAAATTAGTACCCGAAGCTCATAGTTTAATCACTTATGGTTTAGCTACTAAGGTAGTAGTGACGGGTCTCGGTGCAATCGCCGTAGAAAAGTTATTGTTACCAATGTTGGCGAGCTAAATGTATTAAATGCTTAAAGTGCTGTTCTGCTGCAAAAGGTCTCTGTTACAGGAGACCTTTTTTATTTTATTATTTTTTTAATGGCCATATCTTTAATAATTCTAACTCCGCCGGAAAATTTTTGGCCAAATTCATGGTAGACAACGGTAATCGGCACTTCAACTACTTTTATATTTTTGGAAAATAACTGATGCAAGATTTCGCTGCAGTGCGCCATGCCGTCATTCTTGATACGTATTTTTTCAGCAGCTTGGCGAGTCAGGACCCGGAAGCCACTTTGCGGATCAGTTAGCCTGATGTTAAAAAATAAGCGATTAATCAGTCTGGCAAGGGGCATGATAAGGTTACGTTTCAAGGCTGGCAGATTTGATTCTTTATCCATAAATCTTGAGCCTAGGACGGCTTCGGCCTGGCCATCTTCAATCGGTTTCACTAGCTCAGGAATCTCCTCGGCCTGAAATTGGTTATCGGCATCAAAATGGATGATAATATCAGCGCCGGCGAGTAGGGCATAGTCATTGCCAGTCTGCAAGGCAGCCCCTTGACCACGGTTTATCGGATGACGGAGAACGGTTGCGCCAGCTTGGCGAGCAAGGGTTGCGGTTGCGTCTTTAGAATAATCATCAACCACGACGATTTCATCAACAAAAGGACGAACGCGGTTAATTACCTCGTTAATATTTTGAGCTTCATTATAAGCAGGAATGACGCAGATTTTTTTCATAACTAGATTAGGCCCTCGCGTTTCTTTTTAGCGTTATCGTCTTGCCAGGTTTTATAACCGTTAGCGACAGCCATTTTAAGTAACTGTGACCAGAATTCGCTTTGCTGCCAATTGCCGGTTTGCTCTTTGATAAAGTTTCGCATCGTTGGCGTAAAAACAACTGTTTCAAAAACACCTATTTTTTGGCGCAAATAATCGGGGTTAACTTCTTTCCTTAATCTGACAGCCGAACGCTTGGCACTCGGAGTACGCTTTAAATCAGCCAGTCTTTGCTCACTGATGAGCTTTAGATTAGCAGTAATTAATGTGCTTGGCAAACCCAAAGTTAGTAGTTTGTATAAGGTTTCCCAAGAAGTATCAGCTGTCATTGTGACTAAAACTAAGCGACCGGTAGCGGCTGCCAAGATAGCACTACCAAGAGCTTCGCTCGTACAGTCGTCAGTGGCAATAACATCAGAATCGTGTTTTGTGACCTTATCCCAAATTTCTGGAGAGTCTCCGAGGCAAACAACACCGCTGATATTGATATCAGAATTTTTTGTAAGCAAATAAACTGAGCGCTTGTCTTTATCAAGTTCGCGTAAGCAAGCCGCTAGCGTAGTTGTCCGTCCTTGTTTTTCCGGGGAGCTGATAATTATTAAGCCACTTTTTGCTGCCAGTGCTTTTTGTAAATTCTTTTTATCTTCTTTTTGTAAACCTAGGCGACCAATGCTTAAATCTCTAGTTTGCTTGCGCACAATATCAATCACAATTTTTTCTCCAGTTTTTCCGGACAGGATGCTGAGGTGGAAGTCTAGGCGACAATCATTACTACGAATTTTAAAATAGCGTCCCGAAGTCAATGCGTCGGGTGCAAGCTTGAGTAAGCGGCGTAAACTGGAAGATAGGTCCTCTTCTAGGCTTTTAGGGAGGCGAAAATGAGCTTCCTCACCTAGGGGTAGGTAACAGCGACAGGCAATTTCTTGTTTATAGCCGTTAATTACTAGTTTTTCCGCCTTTTCCTGGGCAGCAAAGCTCAAGAGGCGATTTAAGGATTTTGTCGTCATAATGCTATTATTTTAGCACATTTTATATTATTTTAAAAATATGTTAGACTATAATCAAAATACGTGTTATTGGCTTTTTTTCTATGGCTTATTTTAATCTTTATGCTCGGGCCTATACAGCCGTTCAGCGGTTCATGGGTCTGCTAACAACCCTGTGGCAAACAGCGCCAGTTCGGATATATCTTATCCTGATAGCCTTGTTGCAGGCGCTAATTTGGTGGCAGGCAATTGGTATCCGCCAAAAAGTGAGCGGCGACTTACTGATTCTGCATTATAATATTGATTTCGGGGTTGATTTGATTGGCGCACCACAGAAGATTTTTTACTATCCCGTAGCTGGATTATTGTTAGCGCTTTTAAATATTATTTTAGCTGCTATTTTTATTAATCGTAAATATTTTCGTCCACTTTTACATATGTTGCTCCTAGCGGCGATTGTTTGTGGTATTTTTTTAAGTTTAGCGCTGTTATCTATCCATACAGTTAATTTCCGTTAAATCAATCAATTATGGAATTTCAAATTATTCGCATCCTATTTCTTTCTACCTTATCTTTTATTTTTGCTATTTTATCCGCGCCCCTGCTCACGCATTTTCTTTATAAGTACAAGTTAGGCAAAAAAATTCGCAATAGCGGCGCGACGCCAGTCTTTAGTGAATTACATGCCCATAAAGCTGGGACGCCGACAATGGGCGGAATCTTGATTTGGGGGACAGTTGTTGTCCTGATGGGGTTCTTTTACCTGTTGGCTAATTTTTTTCCGGGCGATGTTTTTCAGTACTTTAACTTTCTCTCGCGCGGTGAAACCTTGTTGCCTTTGGGTGCTTTAGTGGCGGCTGCTTTAATTGGTTTATTTGATGACTGGCTTGATATTAGAGGGCGTGGTGTTTTTGGTGGTGGCGGCCTTAAGTTAAGGCACCGCTTATTGATCTATGCGCTCATTGCCTTAATTAGTGCGCTCTGGTTTTATTTCAAGCTTGATTGGACAATTATCCATGTCCCATTTTTTGGTAACTTTGAAATTGGTGCTTGGTATATTCCAATTTTTATCTTTATTATTGTGGCCACTTCTTTTTCTGTTAACGAAACGGACGGCCTTGATGGTTTAGCTGGCGGAACTCTATTAATCGCCTTTGCTTCTTATGGTATTATCTCCTTTGTTTTAGGCCGTTATGACTTAGCTACTTTTTGTGCGGTGATTATCGGTGCACTTTTATCCTTCTTATGGTTTAATATTCCGCCCGCCCGTTTTTATATGGGAGATACTGGCGCGATGAGTTTGGGAGTAACCCTGGGCATCATTGCGATGCTGACTAATAATGCCTTCCTCTTGATTTTTATCGGTTTAATCTTCTTGATTGAATCGCTTTCCGTGATTGTTCAGACTATTTCTAAACGGACGCGTAAGAAAAAGATTTTTATCTCTACGCCTATCCATCATCATTTTCAAGCGATTGGCTGGCCGGAAGCGAAAGTGGTGATGCGTTTTTGGGTCATTGCCGCAATCGGCGCCGCCATTGGTCTGATGATTTTCTTGTTAGACGTTAAAATATGAACGTAGTGCGCTGGGTAAAAAAACCAAGCAATTCTTCTCAGTCTCATGAAGCTGATAAAAGTTTAATGACGGCCATGTTTATGCTGATTGCCGCCGGCTTGGTTTTACTTTTTAGCGCCTCTTCGGTTGTTTCCTACGCTCGGTTTGGTAATACTTATCATTATTTTCAGAGTCAAATTTTTGGTCTAGCTGTCGGTCTAGTTGGTTTTTTTGTGGCTTATCGTATTAATTATCGTGTCTGGAAAAAATACGCCTTTTTCTTTTTAATTGCTTCAATCTTATTGCTAGTCATGGTTTTTATTCCTGGGCTTCAGGCTGAACACGGCACGGCGCGCAGTTGGATTAATATTTTTGGTCAATCTTTTCAACCTTCAGAGTTGGTAAAATTGTCATTTTTAATATATTTAGCGACTTGGTTAGAGGCTAAAAAAGAAGATTTAGGCAATTTTGCGAGCGGTACTTTTCCGTTTTTAATTGTTTTGGCTATTATTGGCGTTTTGATGTATGCTCAACCAGACCTAGGAACTTTGTTTATCATTGTTTCTTCAGCGGTTATTGTTTTCTTTGTGGGTGGCGGTAAGTTGCAGCACTTATTGTTGGCTGGAGCACTTGGTGTGATTGGTCTGTTATTAATTTTGAATGTCGGCTCAGCTTATCAAAGTGATCGCTTTAAGTGTTTGAAGGATCCCAGTTTTAGTACTCAAGATAAGTGTTATCAAATAAACCAATCACTGATTGCCGTTGGTTCGGGCGGCTGGTTCGGTCGCGGCCTTGGTCAGAGCCGGCAGAAATTTATGTATTTACCAGAAGTCTGGGGAGACTCTATTTTTTCCATTGCTGCCGAGGAAATTGGTTTTATCTTTAGCACCTTATTGCTATTACTATATCTTTTTATTTTCTATCGCGGTCTCTTAATTGCCCGCGCTGCCCCTGATTTATATGGCAGTGCCTTGGCTACTGGCATTGTCGCCTGGTTAGCCATTCAAACATTTTTAAATATCGGCGGCATGATTAATTTAATTCCCATGACCGGCGTGCCTTTACCCTTTGTTTCTGCCGGCGGCTCGGCTTTAATGTCGGCCTTGATTGCGATGGGAATTCTCGTTAATATAAGCAAACACACTAAATTAAGTTATGCCAAGCGTTAAAAAGCGCCAAAAAACCATAATTTTAAGTGGTGGCGGGACTGGCGGTTCAGTCACGCCGCTTTTGGCTGTGGCGCGCAAGCTTTGGCTGGAAGACCCTGATTTACGCTTAGTATTTGTTGGTGGCAATCGGGGCCCAGAAAGGGAATTAGTGGCTGCCTGCAGTTTTCCTAATCATAAATTAGATTTTTTATCTTTACCGGCTGGTAAATTGCGCCGCTATTTTGCCTGGCAGAATTTTTTAGACATTTTTAAAATTTTTGCTGCTTTTTTTATTTCTCTTAATTTAATTAGACAGGAAAGGCCGGGCGTGGTCGTTGGTGCCGGCAGTTTTGTCAGTGTGCCTTTATGCTGGGCAGCTTATATTTGCCGCGTGCCAGTTGTTGTTCATCAGCAGGATGTTCGTCCCGGGTTAGCGAATCGTTTAATGGCGCCGTTTGCTAGATTAATAACGGTTGTCTTTGAAAAATCTTTACGCGATTACGGGCCGGAGGCAGTTTGGATTGGTAATCCGTTTAATGAGCCGGATGAAAGTGTAAATTCCAGTAGTTCATATAAAGCTGCTTGCGGACTTTGTCCAACTAAGCCTTTTCTTTTAATTACGGGTGGCGGTACTGGTTCGGTGGCGATTAACGAATTAGTTTTTCAGTCAGTCGCTAAGTTATCCGCCTCGGCTCAGATTATGCATTTGACTGGCAAGGGTAAGTTGCCTTCGGTTCAAGAACAGGAGAGATTGAAAAATTATCCCGATTATCACTTAGCGGAATTATTAGGTAGCGACGAGGTTTTTAATTTAATGACAGCTGCTGACTTAGTAGTTTCTCGTTGTGGACTAGCAACCTTAACGGAATTAAGCGCTTTAGCTAAGCCGGCTATTTTAATTCCGATGCCTGATTCACACCAAGAAGATAACGCGATTGTGTTTGCGCAAGCGAAAGCGGCGGTCGTTTTAAAACAAAAGGAAATTGATGCGGCTAAATTTAGTGAAATAGTTTTACAAGTTTTACATGACCCGATTCGTCGCGAAGAGTTGTCGCGGAACATTGGCCGTTTTATGAAAAAAGACGGTGCGCAGATTATGGCCAGTTTTATTTTAGAAATTCTTAAATAGTCTATGGCGGGAAAAAATATCTACATGATAGGCATTAAAGGCGTAGGCATGACAATGCTGGCGCAGTTTTTGTCTTGCCAGGGAGGACATAAAATTAGTGGTTCCGATGTTTCTGAATCTTTTTTAACTGATAAGGTTTTAGCCGATACAGGAATTAAGGTTTTCTCTCCTTTTTCAGCTAGTAATCTGCCTCAAGAAACTGATTTAGTTATCTATTCTAGCGCTTTTAATGCTAAGAATAATCCGGAGTTAGCGGCCCTAGCTAAGTTGCCGGTGACTAAACGTCCGGAGATGCTATCGTATGCTGAAGCGCTCGGGCAAGAGTTTAGTGCGAAAAGGGGAATTGCTGTTTGTGGTAGTCATGGTAAGACCACTGTTTCTGCTTGGCTTGGTTATGTTTTGTGGAAAGCAGCCAAACGACCAAATGTTTTAGTTGGCTCGCGCGTACCACAATTCAAGGGTAGTAGTTTAAGTGGGCGCTCCGATATTTTTGTCGCTGAAACAGATGAATATCAAAATAAACTTCAGTATTTTCAGCCGGATGGGGTCGTATTAAATAATATTGACTATGATCATCCTGATTTTTTTCCCACCGAAGCCGATTATGTTAAAGTTTTTGCTGATTTTTTAAAGAAGATTCCTAAGAGCGGCTTTTTGGTGATGAATAATCGCGATACTGATAGTCGCCGGATTGCCAAATATTGCCGCGGTCGGATTGCTAAATATGATATCGCTGATGAATTTTATTCTGAAGAGACGGTAAATTATCTTGCGCATAGTTTAAAACTTAAAGGCGGTAATCAAATTTTTGCAATTAATAACTTGGGAGAGTTTAAGATTCGCCTTTGGGGTAAGCACAATATTTTTAATGCTCTAGCCGTCGTGGCGGCAGCGCGCGAACTTGGTGTGCCGCTAAAAAAAATCAAAGAACACCTTTTTGGTTTTACTGGCACCGAAAGGCGGGCGGAGTTTTTAGGTAATTATCGGGGATCCACGATTATTGATGATTATGCTCATCACCCGACAGAAATTAAAGCGACGATTGCCGGTGTTAAAGCGCGTTATCCGAAAAGACGCTTACGAGTTATTTTCCATCCCCATACTTTTACCAGAACTAAGGCCTTATTTTCTGACTTCGCGCAGAGCTTTGCAGAAACTGAGGAATTAGTTATTTTAGATATTTATGGTTCCGCGCGCGAAAAACAGGGAGGCGTTTCTAGTTTGCAGCTTGTTAAAGCCATTACTAAAGTTAATCAGCAAGCCAAAAGGCAGCAGCAAGTTTCTAATGTGAAAGATATTGAAGCGGCGATTAAATACTTGCGGACCACTGTTAAAGCGGGAGATATTATTCTACTGATGGGGGCCGGTGATGTGTTTCGCGTCGGTCAAGGACTACTCTATGCTAAACATCGAAAAAAATAAAAACTTAAAAGATTTTACCACCCTTAAAGTCGGCGGTCGCGCCGAGTATTTTGTGATAGTTAATAACCGCGAGGAATTGCTTGAGGCGATTAGCTTTGCCCGTTCTCAGAAATTACCGATTACCGTTCTTGGTGGTGGTTCAAATTTACTTATCTCTGGGCCAGTTCCGGGTTTAGTTATTAAGAACGAAATTAAGGGGATGAGAATAATGGAGAAAAATAAGGACAAGGCTTTAGTTGAGGGTTTGTCGGGTGAATCTTGGACTAAGTTTGTAAATTTTACCGTTGAGAATAAACTCTACGGCTTAGAAAATCTATTTTTAATTTATGGTACGGTCGGTGCCGCGCCAGTGCAGAACATTGGTGCTTATGGCGTCGAACTTAAAGATTCTTTTCATCACCTTAAAGCAATTCATTTAAAAACTGGGGTTGAGAGAATTTTTTCGGCACGCGATTGTCGTTTCGGTTACCGCGATAGTGTATTTAAGAATCGTCTGAAAGGAAAATATTTTATTTATTCCGTGGTTGTTAATTTATCACGTAAGCCAGAATTGAAATTAGACTATGGCTCTATTCGAGAAACTCTACTCACTAAAGGCATTAAGAAACCTGCTTTACGTGAAGTTATTAAAACAATTGAAGAAATTAGAAATAGTAAGTTACCTAATCCCTATCTTTTGCCCAACGCTGGCTCTTTCTTTAAAAATCCGGAAGTAAGCGCGGCGACATTTAAGGTGCTACAGAAAAAATATCCGGCGATACCATCTTTTCCTGGGAGCGGCCGTAAAATTAAGATTCCGGCCGGCTGGCTGATTGAGCAAGCGGGGTTTAAGGGGAAGAAATTTGGCCGTGTCAGTATGTATGAAAAACAGGCGCTTATTTTAGTTAATAAGGGCGGTAGCGCTAAGCAGATTCTGGAATTAGTGGCTAAAGTTAAGGCGGGCGTTAAGAAAAAATTCGGCCTTGATTTAAGCGAGGAAGTTAATATAATATAGAAGAATTATAATGAGTCAGTTTAAATATATGATTACCGCTAATAAGTTACGTCAAAAATATTTAGATTTTTTTCAGAGCCAAGGGCATGCGATTATTTCCAGTGCTAGCTTGATTCCGGAGAATGACCCTTCGGTTTTATTTACTACCGCCGGCATGCATCCGCTTGTGCCGTATTTGCTTGGCGAAAAACATCCAGCCGGGGTGCGTCTGGTTGATGCGCAAAAGTGTATTAGAACCGGCGATATTGATGAGGTTGGAGACAGGACGCATCATACTTTTTTTGAAATGATGGGTAATTGGTCTTTGGGGGATTATTTTAAAAAAGAATCTATCGCTTTTAGTTGGGAGTTTTTAACTTCGCCCGCTTGGCTTGGTTTGGATAAGAATCGTATTGCCGTTTCTGTTTTTGAGGGCGATGAGGATGCTCCTTATGATGCCGAAGCCTATGGTTTTTGGCAGGAAATATTTGAGGCCAATGGTTTGCCGATTAGCCGCATTGCCAAGCTGCCGAAGAAAAATAATTGGTGGGGTCCAGCGGGCGTCACTGGTCCTTGCGGTCCAGACACAGAAATTTTTTATTGGTCAGATAATGCAGTAGCGGCGCCAGTTAGTTTTAATGATGATCATGATTCTTGGGTAGAAATCTGGAACAATGTATTCATGCAATATAATAAGAATGAAGCTGGAAAATACGAACCGCTTGCTCAGCAAAACGTGGATACTGGTTTAGGCCTGGAAAGAGTTTTGGCGATTATGAATGGATTTGATGACAATTATCGTTCTGAGCTTTTCGCCCAGCTGATTACTAAAGTGGAAAAATTAAGCAGTTGTTCCTATGGAGTTGAGGCGGAAACTGATAAAGCGATGCGCATTATTGTTGATCATTTAAAAGCAGCAACTTTTATTATCGGCGACCACAAGGGAATAACCCCGTCTAATACTGACCAAGGCTATGTTTTGCGCCGCCTGATTCGTCGTGCGATTCGTTACGGCCGCCAGCTCGGTATTACCCAAACTTTGTGGACCAAAGAAATTGCTCAGCAAGTTATTAGTGATTATCAAGATATTTATAATGAACTTACTCAGAATCAAAATTTTATTTTAGAAAATCTTGATAAAGAAGAAGAGAAGTTTAGTCGGACTTTAGAAAAAGGGATTATTGAGTTTAATAAGTTAGCTAGTAAAGATATTAGTGGTCATGACGCTTTCAATCTTTACCAGAGTTATGGCTTTCCTTTAGAAATAACTGAGGAGCTAGCAGCGGAAAAGGGAATTAAGGTTGATAGAGTTGTTTTTGAAGAAGAATTAAAAAAGCATCAAGACTTATCCCGGACTGCTTCGGCCGGAAAATTTAAAGGTGGTTTAGCTGATGCTAGTGAGGATACAACTCGCTTGCATACAGCCGCTCATTTATTACTAGCTGCCTTGCGCCAAGTTTTGGGAGACCACGTTGTGCAAAAGGGAAGCAATATTACACCGGAGCGTTTGCGCTTTGATTTTTCTCACGCCGAAAAAATGACGCCAGAACAGATTGTAAAAGTTGAAGAATTAGTTAATGGAGCGATTGCTGCTAATTTGCCGGTTGCCTGCGAAGAGCTTTCTTTAGAGGAAGCTAAGGCGCGCGGCGCGATGGGCGTCTTTGATTCTAAGTATGGGGAAAAGGTTAAGGTTTATACCGCCGCCCCCCAGTCAGCTATTGGTCAGCCCGACCTAGCCCAGGCTTTTTCACAAGAAATTTGTGGCGGCCCTCATGTAGAAAATACTGGAATATTAGGTAAATTTAAGATACAGAAAGAGGAGTCGTCAAGCGCTGGCGTCCGGAGAATCAAGGCGATTTTAGATAAATAGAGAAATTTATACACTCGCCAACATTATCTATTGACAACTTTCAATCTTCTCTCTATAATGTTTTTATTAAGAATATTGAATTAAATAAGCGAAAAAAATTCTTGAAAGAACTTTGATAAGGCAGTCTTGTCTTTATCAAACTTTTTTTTGTTAAGATTAAAACAAATGGGTCACAACAATGAGAATTCTGACAGCTTGAATGCTAAGGATTTCATCGAAATGCAGGGAGAAGTTTTAGAGCTGATGCCTGCTGCTAGTTTCCGGGTTGCCCTGGAAAATGGCCACGAAATCTTGGCGCATTTGTCTGGCAAGATGAGGATGAATCGCATCCGCCTCCTTCCAGGCGACAAAGTTAAGCTGCAAATCAGTCCCTATGATTTAACTAAGGGACGCATAACCTACCGTATGTAATAGTGGAAAAAGCCAAGTCTGCAGAGAAGCGGACATCTAAATCATGAAGAATTGCTTTAAATAACCTCGCAGTTAAATTACAGCAAACACGAATATCGTAAATACTATGAAAGTGAGAGCTAGCGCTAAGAAAATTTGTAAGGATTGCAAAGTAGTGAGACGTAAAGGTCGGGTCCACGTTATTTGCAAAAACCCCAAGCACAAGCAGAGGCAAGGGTAGTAATTTTATTTTTTTATGGCAGTAAGAATAGCCGGGGTTAATATCCCTAATGACAAAAGAGTTGAAATCGCTTTGACCTATATTTACGGTATTGGCCGTACTAGGTCTAATAAGATTTTAGAGACCGCCAAGGTTGATCGTGACATCCGTGTCAAGGATTTGAAAGAAGAAGACGTCAACCGCCTCAGAGAAATGATTGAAAAACAATTTACGGTTGAAGGCGATCTGCGCCGCGAGGTTCAGAGCAATATCAAGCGCTTAAAAGAAATTGGTTGTTTCCGAGGCTTACGCCACATTAAGCACTTGCCGGTTAGAGGTCAAAGAACAAAGACCAATAGCCGTACCGTTCGCGGTAACAAGCGCGTGACTATGGGTAGCGGCAAGAGCAAGGCCGGCCTACAGAAGACCTAATCCTAACACACACGAAGTTTTCAAAATATGTCTGACAAAGAAAACAAAGATTTAGCCGTTAAGGAGGAAGCCGTATTGGCTGCCGCCGCTCCTGTTGCCGAAGAAAAGGCAGCTAAAGGAGAAGAAAAGGAAGAGCGCGATGAACTCGCTGCTTTCTCTTTTGATTCTTCTGATGAGGAGTTACCGGAAGAAATCAAGCAGAAGCTGGAAAAAAATAAGGCCGCTCGTGCTAAGAAAAAGCTCGTCAAGAAGAAAAAGAAAAAAACTGCGAAAGTAGTTAAAGTTGGACGTGCTTATATCCAAGCGACCTATAATAACACCATGATTACCTTAACTGATAACAATGGTGATGTTATTTCCTGGGCTTCCGCTGGTTTAGCCGGTTTCAAGGGTGCCAAAAAAGCCACTCCTTACGCCGCTCAAATCATTACTAAGATTGCTACTCAAAAAGCTAAAGAAGAATACGGACTTCAAGAAGTTAACGTTTTCGTTTCTGGTGTTGGTACTGGCCGCGAAGCCGCTATCCGCGCTTTAAACGCCAATGGCTTAGAAGTTGCTTCTATTAAAGATACGACCCCAGTTCCTCATAATGGTTGCCGTCCGAAGAAACCAAGAAGGGTCTAAGCTAATAAGATATAAACGTATATGAGAAATATTGATAACAAATGTAAGCAATGTCGTCGTATCGGTGAAAAGCTTTTCTTAAAAGGAGAGCGTTGTTTTTCCCCGAAGTGTGCGATGGTAAAGCGCAACTATGCTCCTGGCGCCCAAGGCAATAAGCCTCGTAAGCGATTGAGCGACTTCGGTACTCAGCTTGCAGAAAAGCAGAAGGCGAAGAAGTATTACGGTGTTGCCGAAAAGCAATTTCGCCTTACTTTTGAAAAGGCTGCTAAGAAGCAGGGCAATGCCGGTAAGAACTTCTTAAAAGCTCTTGAATCTCGTTTGGATAACGTTGTCTTCCGCCTTGGTTTTGCGAATTCTCGCGCCCAGGCTAGACAATTAGTTAACCATGGCCACTTCGTCGTTAATGATCGTAAGGCCGATATCCCATCTTTCCAGGTTAAGGAAGGACAGGAAATCAAGGTTCGTAAGAGCAGTCAAAAGAGCCCATATTTCCGCAATGTCAACGAGAGATTACTGAAGGCGGAAAGACCAAGCTGGTTGCATTTCAATGCTGACGGCTTAGTTGCTAAGGTTCTTCACGATCCGAAAGACGAAGATCTCCCCCAGAGCATCAACGTCCAGATGATTATTGAATATTATTCAAAATAAAAAATAATATGCAAAACATTGCTAACCCTAAAAAAATCACTTTTAACGCAGTTGGCAATCCCAATGAGGGGGTTATCACGGTTGAACCGCTGTTTCCTGGCTACGGCATGACTTTAGGCAACTCATTGCGCCGCGTTCTCCTATCTTCTTTACCAGGAGCCGCTGTTGTTGGCGTCAAAATTAAAGGCGCTAGCCATGAGTTTATGGCCATCCCTCACATCAAGGAAGATGTTTTGGAAATGATCTTGAACTTCAAGCAATTACGCTTAAAGATGTTTACCGAAGAAGAAGTTCGCTTATATATCAAGGTCAAGGGCAAGAAAGTTGTTACCGCCGCTGATATTATGAAGGATAGCCAAGTTGAGATTAAGAATCCTGAACTTGTCCTAGCTAATATCACTAATGAAGCTGGTAGCCTTGATGCTGAAATCTTGGTTCGCTCCGGTCGCGGTTATCGCATGACCGAGGGCAGCAAGCGTGAAAATAAAGAGATCGGTTACATTGAAATAGATTCTGTTTTTTCTCCAGTTACCGTTGTTAGCATTAACGTTGAGAGCGCCCGTGTCGGTAAAATGACCAACTGGGACAAGCTTATTTTAAACGTTAAGACTGATGGCACTATTTCTCCAGAAGAAGCCTTCAATGAAGCAGTTAAAATTTTAGTTGATCAATTCAGCGCTCTTCTTCCGGGCGGCATTGCTCGCGCCGAAGAAGAAGCTCAAACCGCTAGTGAAGTAATTGAAGAACCGGTAGTTGAAGCTGAGCTAGAAGCAGAAGTTGCTCTTGAAGAAGTAGCTCCTGAAGTTGAAGAAGTTGAAGAAAAAAAGGAGAAGAAAGAAAAAGTTAAGAAAACCAAGAAATAAAGTTTTATGCGCCACAGAAATAAAAATAAAATCCTAGATCGGGAAAAGGGTCCGCGCGAGCTGATGCTTAGAAACTTAGCTTCCAGTATTCTTTTATACGAAAAGGTTAAGACTACTAAAGCCAAGGCGGCAGCTGTCCGTCCTTTAGTAGAGAAAATGATTACCTCCTCTAAGGCTGGTGATTTAGCAGCGAGACGCGGCCTAATCAAGGTCTTATTGCAGGAAAATGCAGTTAAGAAAACAATCGAAGTCCTCGGTGTCCGTTATAAGGAAAGACCAGGTGGCTATACTCGCGTCGTTAAATTAGGTGCTCGTCAGGGCGACGGGGCAGAGATGGTCCAGATTGAATTAGTATAACCAATATGAAAAATATCGAAAGAAAACTGCATCAGATTGACGCTGCCGGACAGACAGTTGGTCGTTTGGCTACCCAGGTTGCTACTATCTTGCGCGGTAAGAATAAGCCTGAGTATCAAGCTCATCTTGACTTAGGCGATATTGTCGAAATCGTCAATGCTGGCCAGATGAAATTCACTGGTAAGAAGTTCGACCAAAAAGAGTATTATCATTTTTCCGGTTACATCGGCGGTCTTAAGACTAAGAAGATGTCGGAAGTTTTTGCTGGTAATCCTGGTGAGGTCTTGAAGAAGGCTGTCCGCGACATGCTTCCTCCAACCAAGCTTCGTCCTGGCATGCTGAAAAGATTAATCATCAAATAATATGGCAGAAAAAAAGATAAAAATGATAAGAAACGAAGAGATGGTCGTCGCCGAAACTGATACTATGGATGAGGATAGAGATTGGGCGAAAAATGAGACCGTTGAATTCTCTGGTAAATATATTGCCGCTGTCGGTCGCCGCAAACAGGCCGTCGCTCAAGTTCGTCTTTATGTTGATGGCAAGGGTGTTATTATGGTCAACGGTATGCGCGCGGCCGCTTATTTCCCAAGCGAAGGCTATAGTATTATCGGTCAGCCGATGAAAGTTACTGGCCACCAGCGTGACTATAATTTCTCTGTTATTGTTAAAGGCGGTGGTAAATCTGGTCAAGTTGATGCCGTTAAATTAGGCATCGCTCGTTCAATTTTAGAAGTTGATCCGAATGCGAAAGAAGCTTTGAAGGCTAACGGTTTCTTGACCCGCGACCCGCGTCAAGTAGAAAGAAAGAAACCAGGTTTACGCAAAGCCAGAAAGGCTCCACAATGGTCAAAACGTTAAACTATTTGTTTACATACTCAGCCGACCCCCTCAAGGGGTCGGTTTTGTTTTTGCTGATTTATGTGATAATCTAACATATATGGATACTTTACTGAAAAAAATTGAAGATTTGCGCCAACGCTTTTTGAAGACCAGGGAACTGATGGATATTGGCGGCAAGGAAGTTAAAGAAAAAGAGCTGCGTTTGAAAATGGCGGCACCGGCTTTTTGGGATAATCAAGCTGAGGCGGTTAAAGTTAGTCGCGAGGCGGAGGGCCTAGCCGATGAGGTTAATAAGTGGCAACAATTAAGCGATAATATTCGTGACTTAGAAGAAATTGCTGCGCTTGCCGACAGAGAAGATAATGATGATTTATCTTTGACCGATTTAGCCAGCGACTTAGAGTCACGGTTTTTACAATTAGAAAAAGATTTTGGTCAGTTAGAATTTCAGTCTTTCTTTTCAGGAAAATACGACCGTGATAATGCCATAATTTCTATCCATGCCGGCACCGGCGGGGTTGATGCTCAGGATTGGGCGCAGATGCTAGAAAGAATGTACTTTCGTTTTGCTGAGCGCCAGGGGTTTAAAGCTGAAATTTTAGATCGTAATTACGGTAATGAAGCGGGTATTAAAAGTGTGGACTTCCGTGTTGTTGGTCCTTATGCCTATGGATACTTAAAAAGTGAAAATGGGGTTCATCGTTTACTACGTAATTCGCCCTTTAACGCCGATGGCTTGCGCCAGACTTCATTTGCTCTGGTGGAAGTTATTCCCGAGTTAGAAGATGAGGAAGATGTTGTCATAAAAGATGATGATATTCGCATTGATGTTTTTCGTTCCAGTGGTCCAGGCGGACAGAGTGTTAATACGACTGATTCGGCGGTGCGCATTGTCCATTTATCAACTAATATCACCGTTACTTGCCAGACAGAAAGATCGCAGCATCAGAACAAGGAAAATGCCATGAAGATTTTACGTGCCAAGTTAAGTCAGCGTTTGATTGCTGATAGGGAAGCAGAAGAGAAGAAGTTGAAAGGGGATAATAAGGCAGAATGGGGTAAGCAGATTCGTTCCTATTTTATGTATGGCAACAAGCTAGTTAAAGACCATCGTAGCGAATATGAAACCTCTAGCGTGGAGGCAGTACTTGATGGCGATTTAAGCCAGTTTACGGAAGCTTATTTACGTTTTTTAAAGCGCTAACGCTGAATCGCTCTGAGCCGAAAAATAGTTTAGATTTTAATCATTGGGTCTATAGTAAAATGCCATCATGAAACGATGGCATTTTAAATTTACTAAAGCGCGAATTTTTTTATATTTTAATCTCGCGCATATTATTTTCATCGCGCTTTTAAGCTTAAATCCCGAGTCTTTTGCGCCGAAAATTTTACCTGGGGGCTTATCTTCTTATCATGATAGTCGCCAGGAATTTATTGGTCGTGTTTGTGCGGAATCAGAAGCAGATTATAACGACAGGCGCCTGACGGTTTGTGTCGGTCAGGAGCGATTACTAATCACGACTAAATTATATCCCGCTTATGACTATGGCGATTTTTTAAAAGTTTCTGGTTTAATCCAGGCGCCGCCTAAGTTTGATGGCTTTGATTACGCCCGCTACTTGGAACGTTTTGGAATTTATTCGGTGATGTATTATCCGCGTCTTGAACCGGTAAATAGGGGATTAACTTTTAGTCAGAATATTTATTTAAGTTTGTTGCGTGGCAAATGGGCCCTGCGTAGTATTTTAGAAAAATCCTTACCTGAACCGGAAGCGGGTTTAGCAACTGCTTTACTACTTGGCTATCGGCGCACGATTAGCACTGACGATGCTAATGCCTTTGCCCGCACTGGCTTAAGCCATTTGATTGCGATATCTGGCTCGCATATTACCATTATGGCGGCGATGTTAGCCTGGTTAGCGGCTTATCTTGGTTGGTCGCGGCGCGCCGGCGCCCGTTTAATTTTTTCTTTTTTAATTTTATATCCGTTCATTACTGGCTTAAGCGCTTCGGCGGTGCGAGCGGGAATTATGGGCGGACTGATGTTTTTAGCTTTTTACTCCGGACGACTGGGCAGCTTAACAAATGCGCTTATTTTTGCTGCTTCGGCGATGTTGTTATTTGAGCCGCGACTTTTGCGAGATGATATTGGTTTTCAATTATCTTTTGTCGCCGTCCTAGCAATCTTATATCTTTATCCGCTTAGTCAGCCCGTAGCGCGAAAAATAAAAAAGCGGCTGCCGGGCCGCTTAGGAAAATTATTAGTGATTATTTGGGAGGTCTTTAGCGTGACGGCTGTCTGTCAGATTGCTGTGACGCCGATTATGCTTATAAATTTTGGACAACTATCGCTTGTTTCTTTAATTGCTAATCCGCTAGTTGCTTGGATTTTTCCATTTCTACTCGCCGCTTTAATTACCCCTTTGCCGCTAGCCGGTCTTGTCCCCGTGCTTGGTCCATTTTTATATTTGCCCGCTTATTATCTTTTATCATTTTTATTTAAAGCCGCCCGGTTAATGGCGACTTGGCCGGGGGCGGTTATAGGTTGGAAGATATAACAAAAAACGCGCCGCTTAGGCGCGTTCTTGGGTTTAAAATATTGTGAGTTTATTTAGCAGCTTTCTTGGCGGCCGCTTCAGTCTTAGCGACGCCCTTGCCCTTGACTCTTTTTGGCTTATCCATAGTTCTTAGGCAAGAAGTGCAAAGTTTAAACTTGTCACCACCGATAACTTTGCTTTGAAGATTGATATTCTGCTTTTTTAGGGTTTTTACTTTAGAATGAGAACGACTTGCTCCCTTAGTTGCACCGCGTCCGCATAAATCGCATTTTTTCGCCATATTGCTTTATTTTCTTATTTATGATGTTCCTATTCTAACAACATTTCTAAAATTAATCAAGTCATGCTATTATTAGAGCATATGATTCCACTATTTCAAATAATTGTGCTGATTTTTTCCGCCATTATCCATGAATACATGCATGGTTTTGTCGCCCATCGTTTAGGCGACGATACGGCGAAAAATGCTGGCCGCTTAACCTTAAATCCGCTGGCGCACCTTGAATGGTTCGGCTCTTTTTTCTTGCCACTAATGATGATTCTCTCTGGAGTCGGCTTTGTTATTGGTTGGGCTAAACCAGTGCCTTATAATCCTTATAATCTGCGCGACCGCAAGTATGGTGATGCCAAAGTTGCCTTAGCTGGGCCTTTGTCTAATTTAGCCGTGGCCGTAGCCTTTGGTTTAATTCTGAGGTTTGCGCCTTTTATTAGTCTGACTTTCGCTGGCCTCTTGAGCGTGATTATTTATATTAATCTTTTGCTCATGGTCTTTAATCTTTTGCCGATTCCGCCGCTGGATGGTTCAAAAGTTTTGGCTACATTTTTGCCTCACGACTTAAGAGAGAAATATTTACGCCATGAACGTTTTGGTTTTATCGCCGTAATTGTAGTTATTATGCTTTTTAGCCAAGTGATTAGTACACCGGTTAATTTTCTCTTTAAGTTGATAGCGGGGTAGAGCCTATTTAGTATTTAGGCTTGACTTTAGGGTTATCTTTTGTTAAACTAAAGATAACCTTATTTATTTAGCTAAAACATATGGAAAGTTTGATTGCTTTAAAAGATTTGCGCTTGAATATGGACAAATATGCTTCCGAGGTAAAGGCGGGAAAATCTTTTATTGTTTTAAAACAAAGCAAACCCTTGTTTAAAATTAGTCCGGTTAGTGAAGATGGCGATTGGGAAGAGGCGGTTAATTTCACCAAAATTAAAAAAGGGGGAGTTAGTATTGATGAGCTGTTAAAAGCACTTTAAGTTTATGGATAAAATTGCCAAGGCGCTTTTAAGTTTGTCTAAGCAAGAAAGGGAAGCTATAAAAGCTATTTTATTGAAAATTAAAACTGGCGAATTTATAGGTTTGGATGTAAAAAAATTAAAAAGTCGCGATGATATTTTTCGTATTAGAAAAGGTAAGTTAAGAGTTATTTTCCGAAGAGATGTTGCCGGTCAATATTTCGTTCTCGCTGTTGAGAGAAGATCTGATAATACCTATAATCAATATTAAAAACTTTTTAAATAAAAAGAGACCCGAATCTTGGCAGACTCGGGTCTTTTGTTGTTTTGGTTGTGATTTTTTTTAATTACTTTTTGGCTGCGTTTTCTATTTCTTGCAGCTTAGTAAACAACAGTGTTTCGCCGTCATATTCAACCTTTTTATCCTTCCGCTCTTTAACGTCGGCGCGGATTTCTTTTACCACTTTAATTAAGCGATTCAAGTCTTTATCTTCAAAGGTTTTTTCGGCCACATAAAGTAGCATGAGCAGAGAATCGCGGAAATAGCTGTTCCAGACAATTTGTTTTTTGTTGTTGGAAACAGTAATGTTGTCGCAAAAATCTTGAAGATTTATTTCTTTTTCCGAAATGAAAGTTACTCCTAAATCTTTGTTGTGTTCGTAGAGAAAAGATAAGCCCATAGCGTTTAGCGAGGTTTCGTGTTCTATTTTACTTAACCTTTGTTCGGCAAATACTTTTGCTCTTTCTTTTTTCTCCTTTTCTTCAGCCGCCCTTTTGTTAGCTTCTTCGGTCCGTCTTTGTTCTTCGGCAGCATTTTTTTCTCTGAGTTCACGAAGTTTAGCCTGGCGTTTTCTTTTCTTGGAAACAATAATTGAGACAAGAGCGATAATCGCTAGTGTTGCAAGCATAACCATTCCTTCCCAAAGTTTTATTCCCCAGAAAATTTCTGCCATCCTGAATTGAATTACGGTGCTAATTGAACCAGTAAGGAGTAGAATTCCCAGTGATGTGCCAATGATTGCGTCTTCATTAAGACTGTCAGTGTCAAGATAATTGTCGCTAGTAAATAATACAGTTATTAGTCCAGCGGCAACCACTATGGGAATCCAAATCGTCTGACTACCAAAGTTGGCAACTACTAAGCTGACAACGAAAAGAAAAGTAGTAAGAAGAATAAATTTCCCCAAGAAATGCAATCTGGCGCTGCGACAAATTTTTAACCAGGGCATCTGTCCGCGATTGATAATATCGGCCGTGAAGATAACTAGAATAGTTGCCAGGATAATTACCGTAGTATGACCAGGATAGGCCAAAGCTTTTAAGCAGACAGCAATTGCGGCACCAATTAAGGCGTGAAGAATTCTTTTCGGACTTTCGTATTCATCGCCAATAATGCCCGCAAGCACACTGGAGGTAAACAAGACGCAGCCGATGGCCAAGAAGTTAATCCAGAGAGAAAAGTTCTCGCCAAACATTACAACTAGGGCAATAGGCAGCCCGATAAACAACACATTCAGTAATCCGTTTAGGACTCTTTCTTTAATTTCGCTCATTTTTTAAATTTTTAAAGAACCGGTTTCTTTTACTCCTGTAACAGAGCGTAGCCTTGTTCGGCTTTTAAGTGCCAACCGTTTAGCGCACTATGAGATACATTATAGCATATATTCATAATTTTGTCAATGTAGGGCTAATAAGTCCAAAAAATTAGCCCATTTAACCTTGACTTATATTTTAGATTTTGTTAAATTTAATTAGTATAAAAAAATAGTACATCCTGAACAGTCAGGATTATTTTAATATTTAAAAGCGGACGGTTGATCCGAAGGTAAAAATTATGCCAACTATAAACCAATTAGTCAGACAAGGACGCAAGAAAGTGGCGGCGGGAAAGAAGTCTTTAGCCCTCCACGTGAGCCTTGATTCCTTACATCGTAAAAAGAAGGAAACTGCCAAAGGCGCTCCATTTAAACAAGGCGTCTGTTTAAAGGTAACTACGACTACTCCAAAGAAGCCTAACTCAGCGCTTCGAAAGATTGCTCGTGTTCGCCTTTCTAACGGCATGGAAGTAACTGCTTACATTCCAGGAATGGGTCACAACCTTCAGGAACACTCTATCGTTCTCGTTAAGGGCGGTAAAACCAAAGATCTTCCAGGTGTTCGCTATAAAGTTGTTCGTGGCGTTTATGATGCTTCCGGTGTTGAAGCTCGCCGCAAGAGCCGCAGTTCCTATGGTGCTAAGAAACCAAAGGCAGCTGCTAAATAAAAGTTTCTGTTAAATTTTTAGATAACTTATAAACTAAGTGAGGCGCGGATTAAGATAGCTGATAATCACTCGCCGGTACAACTATGAGAGGAAAACCAGCTCCAAAAAGAGAAATTGATGGTGATTCAAAATACAACGATATTAATATCGCCAAATTTATCAATTATGTCATGGAAAGCGGCAAGAAGAGCGTAGCCGAAGGTATTGTTTATGATTCTTTTGAAATTCTCAAAGAAAAGACCAAGCAAGACCCGCGCCATATTTTTAACAAGGCTTTAAAGAAAGTTTCTCCGCTTGTTGAAGTTAGAGGTAAGCGTGTTGGCGGTGCTAACTATCAAGTTCCTTTCCAGGTTAGAGGCGAAAGACGCTATTTCTTGGGTTGCAACTGGATGATTAAAGCGGCTCATGATCGTCGTGGACGCTCCATGGCTGAGAAATTGGCTGCGGAAATTTTAGATGCTTCTAATGGCGAAGGCAATGCTTTCAAGAAGCGCGAAGCTGTTCATAAGATGGCTGAAGCGAACAAGGCGTTTGCCCATTTTTCAAGATAAAAAATATATTTTAGCCACCAAGCGGCCGGCAGTTTACTGTTTTTCGGCCGTTTGTGCGCATTAAGACATAAATAATACTATATGGCCCGAGACTATTCTCTAGACAACATTAGGAATATTGGCATCATGGCGCACATCGATGCTGGTAAAACCACGTTTACTGAACGCGTCCTTTTTTATACTGGTAAAAAACATAAAATGGGTGAAACCCACGAAGGTTCAGCAGATATGGACTGGATGGAACAGGAAAAGGAAAGAGGTATTACGATTACTTCCGCCGCCACTACTTGTTTCTGGAAGAATAAGAAAATTAATATTATTGATACTCCGGGACACGTTGACTTTACCGTTGAGGTAGAACGTTCCTTGCGCGTGCTTGATGGTGCGATTGCTGTTTTTGACGGCCAAGCGGGCGTTGAGCCACAATCAGAAACGGTATGGCGCCAAGCGGATAAATATCATGTGCCTAGACTTTGTTTTATCAATAAGATGGATAAGATGGGGGCTGATTTTTACATGAGTTTGAATTCAATTAAAACCAGGTTAAATCAGAAGGCAGTCGCAATTCAGTTGCCAATTGGCGCGGAAAGTGATTTGTCTGGTGTCATCGATTTGTTAACCAAGAAAGCCTATAAGTTTGAAGGTCACTTTGGTGTTAACATTATTGAAATTCCTGTGCCGGAAGACATGAAAGACAAGGTTGAACAGTTTCATGCGGAATTAGTAGAAAAGGCCGTGGAATGCGATGAAGCTACGATGGAGAAATATTTAGCTGGCGAAGAAGTGAGCGTTGACGAATTAAAAGTGGCTATCCGCAAAGGTGTTATTGCTAATGCTATTTATCCGGTTTTATGTGGGACTGCCTTACAGAATGTTGGCGTACAGTTGGCACTTGATGCTGTGGTTGAATATTTACCATCTCCAATTGATATCCCAGAAATGTTTGCCACTGATATTAATGATGAAGAAAAGAAGATTCCGGTTGTTGCCGATGACAGCAAGCCGTTTGCCGGTTTAGCTTTTAAAATCGCCACTGACCCGTTTGTCGGTAAGCTTTGCTTCGTTCGCGTTTATCAGGGTGTTTTAATCGCTGGTTCTTATATTGTTAACTCTTCAACTGGAAATAAAGAACGCATTGGTCGCTTGGTCCGTATGCACGCTAATCACCGTGAAGAGATTAAAGAAATCTATGCTGGCGATATCGCTGCGATTATCGGTTTAAAGAATACCACGACTGGTAATACTCTTTGTGCTGAAGATGCGCCGATGTTGCTTGAATCTATTAATTTCCCAGAACCGGTTATTAAGATTGCGGTTGAACCGAAGACTAAGGCCGACCAGGAAAAGATGGGCGTGGCTTTGTCCCGCTTAGCGGAAGAAGACCCGACTTTCCGTGTGGAAACTGATGAAGAAACTAATCAAGTTTTGATTTCCGGTATGGGTGAACTTCACTTGGAAATCATTGTTGATCGCATGAAGAGAGAATTCGGCGTTGAAGCTAACGTCGGTAAACCACAGGTTTCTTATCGTGAGACTATTACTAGAGTAGCTGAAGCAGAACATAAGTATGCTAAGCAGTCTGGTGGTCGCGGTCAGTACGGACATTGTTCCTTGCGCGTTGAACCGCAAGAACAGGGCAAGGGCTTTGAATTCTTGGATGAAATTAAAGGTGGTGTTATTCCACGTGAATATATTCCAGCGATTGAAAAGGGCGTTAAGGAAGCAATGCAGGGCGGTGTCTTAGCGGGTTATCCGATGGTTGATATGAAGGTGGCTGTTTTCTACGGTTCCTATCATGAAGTCGACTCTTCGGAAATCGCCTTTAAAATGGCCGCTATCTTTGCTTTTAAAGAAGCTTGTCAGAAAGCCGGCTCAGTCTTGCTTGAACCGATTATGAAGGTTGAAGTGACTACCCCGGAAGATTACATGGGTAACATCATGGGTGACTTGAACAGTAAGCGCGGACAGATTGAAGAAATGTCTGATCGTACTAATGTAAAAGTTGTTAAGGCAAAAGTTCCTTTGGCGGAAATGTTTGGTTACTCAACTAGCTTACGCTCAATGAGCCAAGGCCGTGCTAATTACTCCATGGAATTTTCTCATTACGCTGAAGTACCACGCAACATTCTTGAAACCTTGAAAGAGAAAGGGAAGTAAGCTAGAATATAAATCCTAGTTTAAGATATTACGCCTATGTTTCCTGAACAGCTTAAAAAAATTCTGAACCTTATTAAACAGACCGGCGATCGCGTCATCATCTTTGATGGTGCTAATCCCGATGACTCTTATGTCATTATGGATATCGCTCGCTATTTAGAGAGTACTCCGGAAGCTTTACAGTCTCCGATTGTCCCCGTTGCTCCGCTTGTAACTGAGCCGGAAGCAGTTGCCCCAATAAGTTCAGAAAAGGTTGAGATTAGCCCGGAAAACAAGAAAGAAGTTGATTTGACAGAGGAAGATTTAACTGATAAAATTAATCGGGAAATCTCGATGTGGAAGAATCAAGACAAAGCTCAATCTTTATCAGAAGAAGATAAAGTAAAAAAGAGCTGGCAGATTCCTCCCGCCGTCAAAGACAAGGCGCACAATATCGAGTAAATTTTTGTTATAATTTATTAATAATATTTAATTTAGTTCGGCTGGTTTCTTGGAAACAGGAAAGAAACCCCGTTTCGCCATTAAGGTGAACTGCGGGGGCCGTACAACAAAAACATGGCAGAAAAATTTGAACGCACAAAGCCCCATGTTAACGTCGGTACTATCGGCCACGTTGACCATGGGAAGACCACTTTAACCGCCGCCATGTTGGCTGTTTTCAATGCCAATGGCATGAAGGCTTCCAACAAGGGTGTTGTTGAAATCGATGCCGCTCCAGAAGAAAAGGAGAGAGGTATCACAATCGCAACCGCTCACGTTGAATACGAATCAGCTGGTCGCCATTATGCCCACGTTGATTGTCCAGGACACGCTGATTATGTTAAGAACATGATTACTGGCGCTGCTCAGATGGATGGCGCTATCTTGGTTGTTTCTGCTACTGACGGCCCTATGCCTCAGACTAGAGAACACATCTTGTTGGCTCGCCAAGTAGGTGTCCCTTATATCGTTGTTTTCTTGAACAAGTGTGATATGGTCGAGGATAAGGAACTCATCGACTTAGTCGAAGAGGAAATCCGCGATTTATTAAAGAAATATGAATTCCCTGGAGACACTACGCCAATCATCCGCGGTTCTGCTTTGAAGGCTTTAGAGAATCCAACCGGTGCTGATGCTGCTCCTTTAATGGAGTTAATGTCTCAGCTTGATTCTTATATCCCAGAACCAGTTCGTGATGTTGATCATCCTTTCTTAATGCCGATTGAAGATATCTTCTCAATCGAAGGCCGCGGCACTGTTGTTACCGGTCGTATCGATAGAGGTATTATCAAGGTTGGTGAAGAAGTAGAAATTGTTGGTTTGATGGATACTAAGAAGACCACTATTACTGGTGTGGAAATGTTTAACAAGCAGTTAGACCAAGGCCAGGCTGGTGATAACGCCGGTTTATTACTCCGCGGTACCAAGAAGAATGAAGTTGAGAGAGGTCAAGTTCTCTGCAAACCAGGAAGCATTACTCCTCACACTGAATTCAGCGCCGAGGTTTACGTCCTTTCTAAAGAGGAAGGCGGACGCCACAAGCCATTCTTCAATGGTTACAAGCCTCAATTCTACATCAGAACCACTGATGTTACCGGTGACATTACTTTACCAGCGGGAACAGAAATGGTTATGCCTGGCGATACCGTTAACTTAAACATTAAGTTAATTGCTCCGATTGCTCTTGAAGAGAAGCAGAGATTCGCTATCCGCGAAGGCGGTCGCACTGTTGGTGCGGGTGTTGTTACTAAGATTTTAAAGTAAGTAAGCGCTTTGGCCCGCTATCTGTTGATAGATGGCGGGCTGGTAGCGTTTATTTGAAGAACGTTTTTAAGAAATTCAACTATGTCCGAAAACAAAAAAGACGAAAAAGAGTTCAAACAGCGGATTAGGATTAAGATCAAGTCTTTTGATCACAAAATAATCGATCAATCCACTAAAACTATTATTGAAACAATTGAGCGTTCAGACGCCCAGTTCTTTGGCCCGATTCCTTTGCCAATCGAGAAGAGAAAATATACCGTTAACCGGTCTACTTTCGTGCACAAGGATGCCCGCGATCAGTATGAAATGCGTATTCATAAGCGCATGATTGATATTGTTGATCCAGGAGCAAAAACTATTGAAGACCTGACAAATTTAAATTTGCCAGCTGGGGTTGACGTTGAGATAAAAATGTAGTAGAATTGAAAAATAAGATAAATTTTGCTTAAAGCGGTCGGGATAACTCTGCTCGTCAGAAAGTATATCGGCTAAAATTAGCAAAAATTTGGAGGTAAATCAGCAGACAAATAGAATTGACAAAAAAAGAGTAGGTTAAGCTTATATTCTTTTGTTAGTTTTTGCGCTTGTCTAAGCTGGTTTATAGACCAGTTTTTTTGTGTAAAAAAAGAAAAAGTAAGAAATATATGAAATTCATCATCGGGAAAAAAATGAGCATGACCCAGATCTGGAGCGACGACCGGGTTTTAGCTATTACTCCTATCCAAGCTGGTCCTTGCCAAGTAACTCAGGTTAAGAACAAGGTTAAAGATGGTTATGAGGCTTTACAGGTTGCCTATGGCAATAGAAAAGAAAAGAATATTAATAAGCCACAACGTGGCCATGTTAAGGCTTTGGGTCTTAAACCTATGCACATGCGTGAGTTTAGAACCGAAGAGGCCGCTAATTTTCAGGCTGGTGATGTGATTAGTGTAGCGACTTTCGCTGTTGGCGATAAGGTTAAAGCTACCGCCACCTCTAAAGGAAAAGGTTTTCAGGGTGTTGTTAAGCGCCATGGTTTCCATGGTTTCAGAGCAACTCATGGTAATAAAGATCAGGAAAGAATGCCTGGTTCTATCGGACCTAAGGGCCCAGCCCACGTTTTCAAAGGAACGAGAATGGCCGGACGCATGGGTGGTGAAAGAGTAACTATCAGCAACTTGGAAATTGTGAAAATTGATGAGGAAAATAATATTATCTTCGTTAAAGGAGCAGTCCCAGGAGCAATTAACGGTTTAATCATGCTTCATGGTGAAGGAGAACTTAAAGTTAATCAGAAGCCAGCTGCCCCAGTTGTTGAAGAAACTCCAGTAACTGAAGAAGCGCCGGTAACCGAAGAGGTTCCAGTCGCCGAGGAAACCCCAGTTGTTGAGGAAGCCAAGACTGAAGAAGTCTCCGCCTAAGTAAGAGTTCGCGTCATAACATAAATAGCGCAGAAAAGCATATGTCATTAAAGATAAAAGTTTATAACCAAGCGGCCGAACCGGTAAAGGATTTAGAACTTGCCGAGAAAATTTTCGCCGTTTCCGCCAATCATGAGCTCTTACACCAAGCGCTCGTTGCCCAAACGGCTAATAGCCGCCAGGTTTTGGCTCACACTAAAGACAGAAGCGAAGTTTCTGGTGGCGGCAAGAAGCCTTGGAAACAGAAAGGTACTGGCCGTGCTCGTGTTGGTTCTAGCCGTTCACCAATTTGGATTGGTGGTGGCGTTACCTTCGGTCCAACTAAGGATAGAAACTTTAAGCAGAAGATTAACCAGAAAATGAAGCAGAAAGCTCTCTTTATGGTTTTATCTGACCGTGTTAAGAACGAGAGCCTAGTTGTTTTAGATAACATTGATTTCAATGAATATAAAACTAAGAAGTTTAACGAACTGTTAAACGGCTTAGAGAAAAAAGTTTTAAAGACTGAACGTCGCGATATCCTGATTTTAAATGATTCTAAGGATGATAAGGTCAAGTATTCTGGTCGCAATTTAACTGGCGTTAAAATTATCAATTTAGAAAATGTTAATTTGGCTGATGTCCTTAACTTTCGCTATTTGTTAATTACTGAGAAGGGCCTGGAAACTTTTACCAAGCGCTATAATAAATAAAAATATGGCATTATTCGGATCAAAAACCAATACTGACGACAAGAAGGCTGTTGCGCCTAAAAAGGATGTCGTTAAAGAAGCAGCGAGCATGAAGGATTTATATGCTGAAGCTCCAGTTAAAACTAGCGCTACTAAATCTAAGGCAGCTGTCTCTAAATATACTGTTTCCAACCGTTTACTTGTTCGCCCCGTGATTACTGAAAAGGCAACTGATTTATCAGCTGATAATAAATACGCTTTCGTGGTCGAGAAGTCAGCTAATAAGATTGAAGTCGCTAAAGCGATTAAGGCTGTTTACGGAGTCGAGCCGACAGCGGTTAACATTATTAATATGCAAGGCAAGCAAGTTGCCCGTGGCCGCATTCGCGGACAGCGCAAAGATTGGAAGAAGGCAATCGTTACTTTGAAAAAAGGCGATACCATCTCCATCTATGAAGGCGTCTAAGCAATCCGTAATATTAAATTTCGTCATTTAGGAATTGTATCAATATGGGAATAAAAAAAGTAAAAGCGAATACCCCGGGACGTCGTGAAGCGACCTTCGATGATTTCAAGGATATTACCAAGAAATCTCCGGAGAAAAATCTCGTCGTTATCAAAAAAAGAAAAGGTGGCCGCAACGCTACTGGTAAAATTACTGTTCGTCATCGTGGCGGCGGTGCTAAGCGTTATATTCGTTTGGTAGATTTTAAGCGTGATAAATTTGACGTGGAAGCAACGGTAGCAGCGATTGAATATGATCCAAACCGCGGCGCTCGTTTAGCTCTCCTTAACTACGTTGATGGTGAGAAGAGATATATCATCGCCCCAATTAACGTTAAGGTTGGTGATAAAGTAATGAGTTCTCAGAAGTTAATTGAAATTAAAAATGGCAACGCCATGCCTTTACAGTTTATTCCTGCTGGTATGCCGGTTAGCTCAGTTGAATTAGAACCAGGCCAGGGAGCAAAAATTGCTCGTGGCGCCGGAAACGTTGTCTTCGTCATGGGTGTGGAAAAGAAATATGCTCAGGTTAAGATGCCATCTGGTGAAATCCGTTTGATTAAGAAAGAGGCTCTTTGCACCGTTGGCCAAGCTAGCAATCCTGATAATCGTCATATCTCTTTAGGAAAAGCTGGTCGCAGCCGTCACTTAGGCATTAGACCGACTGTTAGAGGTACTGCGATGAATCCGGTTGATCATCCTCATGGTGGTGGTGAAGGTAAGCAGTCTATCGGTTTGAAGCATCCTAAGACCATGTGGGGTAAGCCAGCGCTCGGTGTTAAGACCAGACGCAAGCACTCCAGTGATCGTTTAATCGTCAAGCGTCGCACTAAGCGCAAATAATCAAGGAAGAATCAAGATAAAGAAATATTAATTCCTAATAAATATGTCCAGAAGTCTTAAGAAGGGCCCATACATCAATATCCGCCTGGTCAACAAGATCAAGAATCTGAAGGCAGGAGAAAAACCTGTTATCAAGGTTTGGGATCGTGCTTGTACTATTACTCCGGAAATGGTCGGCTTTACGCTCGGCGTCCACAATGGCAAAACCCATGTTCCTGTCTATGTTGTTGAAAATATGGTTGGCCATCGTTTAGGCGAATTTTCTCCAACCAGAAAATTCCCAGGACACGGCGGTAAGATGGCTAAGACCCAGGCTTCAGCTAAGAAATAAGCCAGGGAAATAGAAGAAGAAATAAAACCTAACCAATCACATATGGAAGTTAAAGCCAGTTTAAAACATTTGCGGATGTCCGCCCAAAAGGTGCGCCTAGTCCTCGACATTGTTCGAAAGATGCCGGTTGTCGCCGCTTTAGACCAGCTTCGCTTTATTAATAAGCGAGCGTCATTACCAGTAGCTAAGTTGATTAAATCAGCGATTGCTAATGCGGAAAATACTTATAGCTTAGAAAAGTCCAATCTTTTTATTAAAGAAATTAGGGCTGATGAAGCGGTCACAATGAAGCGTTGGATGCCTCGTGCTCACGGTAGAGCAACCTCTATTCGGAAGCGTGGCTGCCACATTAATTTAGTTTTGAAAGAAATTGAAGATAGCGGTAAGCACGAAAAGAAGACTGTCCAAATCGCGGAACCAGTTAAACTAGAGAAGCTGGCTAAGGAAGGTGAGAAGGCTGTTTCCAAGGTAACGGCAAGCAAGAGCAAAGTTGCCGCCGCCGCTTCTGAGAAGAAGGCGAAGATGTTTAGACGAAAAGCCGGTTAATAGTTAAGTAATTTGCATAAGCAACATACATATGGGTAAAAAAGTTAATCCGAAAATATTTCGCATGGGAATCACCAAGACCTGGCCATCTATCTGGTTTGAAAAAGGTGAGGCTTATATTAAGAATGTCCGTCAGGATGTCTTAGTTCGCAAGCATCTGATTAAAGAATTCAAGGAGGCTGGAGTTGATAAAGTTGAAATCATGCGTGGCCTTAACCGGATTGAAATCAGCGTCTACACCGCTAAGCCTGGTATCATTATCGGACGTGGTGGTAATGGTGTTGAGGAATTAAAGAAAAAATTACACGACAAGTTCTTGAAGAATTTCCGCATGCAGGAAATAAACCTCAATATTAAAGAAGCTAGTCGTCCAAATTTAAGCGCTCAGATTATTGTCTCTAGCATGATTCTCGATATTGAGAAGCGTATGCCGTTCCGTAAGGTTATGAAGCAATCAATTGGTCGCGTAGAAAGAGGCGGAGCACTTGGTGCTAAGACGGTTATTTCCGGACGTTTAAACGGCGCCGAAATTGCCAGAACCGAAAAGTTAGTTTGGGGCAAAGTGCCACTACAAACTTTAAGAGCGGATATTGATTATGCTCGCGGCGTTGCCCACACTACTTATGGCGCTATCGGTATCAAAGTTTGGGTCTATAAAGGTGAAGTCTTTGAAAAAGATAAAGCCGCTGCCGGTGAAGTCATCGAGAACTAATAATTTCAAAATCGAGTTTCAGTTTACAAAAATATGTTAATGCCAAAGAAAACCAAATGGAGGAAGGACCAGAAGCGACGTCGTGGTGGCAAAGCTAGTCGTCACTTAAACATCAGCTTCGGCAGCTACGGCCTAAAAAGCATGTCAGCTTGCTGGGTAACTTCTCGCCAGATTGAAGCCGCTCGTCGCGTGATGACTAAATACGTCAAGAAGGGTGGTAAGATTTGGATCCGCATCTTCCCGGATAAGCCGGTTACTGCTCATGGTGGAGAAATCCCGATGGGTAAAGGTAAGGGTGCCGTTGATTACTACGTTGCAATCATTAAACCAGGTATGGTGATGTTTGAAATGGAAGGCATCGATAAAGAAACTGCCAAGAAGGCCATGGAATTAGCCGCTCACAAGCTGCCAATCAAGTGCCGTTTCATCAGCAAGGAAGAATAAGCATAAAATTATGGATAAGAAAGAATTAAAAACCAAGGATGCGGGTGAGCTAAAGAAGCTCTTAGAGAGCAACCGAGAAAAGTTGCGCGATCTCCGCTTCAAGGATTCAAATAAGCAGCTGAAGAACGTTCGGGAAATTAGAGCGATTAGAGCGCTCATTGCCCGGATTCTAACTATAACGAATAAGCAGAAATAATATGACCGCTATAGCAGCCAACAAGGCAGATAAAAAGGAGTTGATTAGCCGTAAATTTACCGGCGTAGTCGTTAGTGATAAAAGCGCTAAGACTATCGTTGTTAAAGTTGAGTCGGTTAAAATTCATCCTAAATATAAAAAAAGATACACCGTGAGCCGCAAGTATAAGGTTCATGACGAAAATAACAAGTTTAAGGCCGGTGATAAAGTTACTTTCGTTGAATGCCGACCGCTTAGCCGCGATAAGAGATGGCGAGTAATCGGCTAAGTTAAAGCCGCCGTCTAAATAAAATCACAAGCAGAAAAATATGATTCAAGTGCAGACTTATTTAAAAGTAGCCGATAACTCAGGAGCCAAAGAGGTGCAATGCATCAGGGTTCTGGGAGGCACCAAGAGACGTTATGCTCACGTCGGCGATATTATAATCGCGGCGGTTAAGAGCGCAGCTCCGCATGCTGCCGTCAAGAAGAGCGATGTTGTGAAAGCAGTTGTTGTTCGCACTCATAAAGAGGTGAGACGAGCTGACGGTTCTTACTTGCGCTTTGATGATAATGCTTGCGTGATTATTACCGATATTGTGAAAAAGGAACCTAAGGGTACCCGTATCTTTGGTCCAATTGCTCGTGAAGTCAGAAAGGCTGGCTTTGCTAAGATTGCGTCCTTAGCGCCGGAAGTCTTATAACTACAGGCAGTTTTCAAGAAACATATGCATATCAAAAAGAATGACAAGGTAAAAATATTGAGTGGCAAGGACAAAGGGAAGACCGGTAAGGTTCTTCAGTCATTGCCTCGCGAAGGCAAGGTCTCAATTGAGGGCTTAAATTTGCTAATCAAACATTTACGTCCGCAACGCCAGGGAGAAAAGGGGCAGAGAATTGAATTCCCAGCCTTTATCCAATCATCTAACGTTTCTTTGGTTTGTCCAAAGTGCGGTCAGGCGACGAGAGCTTCCCATAAAATTGTTAAGGCTGAAGGCAAGAAAGATAAGAGTTTTCGAGCTTGCAAGAAGTGCGGAGAAATAATCGAGTAATATCAAACTTATGAGACTTAGAGAAAAATATCAAAAAGAAATAGTGCCGCAATTAAAGGAGAAACTAGGCGCCAAGAATGCGATGCTAGTACCGCGCTTAACTAAAGTTGTTCTTAATGTTGGCGTCGGACATCATACTAAAGAAAAGGATTATTTGGAGGCCGTTAATAAGGGCATTACCAGAATTAGCGGACAAAAAGCCGTCTTTACTTTAGCTAAGAAATCAATTTCTTCTTTCAAGATTAGAGAAGGCATGACTGTCGGCGTGAAGGTAACTTTACGTGGCCAGAGAATGTATGATTTTGTTGAAAAATTGGTGAGCATTACTTTCCCTCGCGTCCGCGACTTCCGCGGTATTAGCGACAAGGGTATTGATAAAACCGGCAACATGACGATTGGTTTCAAAGATCAGAGCGCTTTCCCAGAAGTAAAGATTGAAGATATGGATAATTCCTTCGGTTTAGAAATCTGCTTGAATACTACCGCCAAGAACCGTGAGGAAGGTTTAGAACTTTTCCGTTTATTCGGCTTTCCTTTTAAGAAAGACAGCAAATAATTTCAATAAATATGGCAAGAACAGCATTAATAGTCAAAGCAAAAAGAAAACCAAAGTTTTCTACCCGTAAAATTAACCGTTGCTGGCGCTGCGGCCGCAACCACGGATTTATGCGGGATTTCAAGCTCTGCCGTATCTGTTTCCGAGAGCTAGCCGATAACGGCGATTTGCCGGGAATCAGGAAATCGAGCTGGTAATTTAGAAATTTTAAGTTAAACCAAAAATATGATGGATCCCATCGCAGACATGTTCACAAGAATCAGGAACGCTTCGGTCGTCAAGAAGGCGGAGATTCTTTTGCCTATGAGCAAGCTGAAATTCGAGATCGCCAAGATCCTGGAAACTGAAGGCTGGGTTAAAAAGGCAGAAGTTGTCCCGGGCGGACTAGAGGGTAAGCATAACGGCTTTGATGAACTGCGCATACAATTAAAATATCGCAAGAACGGTAAGCCTCAGATTACTTCTATTCAGCGCGTCAGTACTCCTGGTCTGAAGATTTATGTCTCCAAAGCGGAAATTCCGACTGTCCTTAATAATTTCGGTACCGCAATTATTTCTACTTCCCGCGGTATGATGACTGGCAAGGAAGCCAAGAAGCAACAAATCGGTGGCGAAGTCATCGGCGAAATCTTTTAATCATCTAAATCGAAACGCTATATGTCACGTCTAGGAAAATTACCAATTACTATGCCGGCCGGTGTCAGCGCTTCCTTTGCTGGGGAGTTTCTGACTGTTAAAGGGCCAAAAGGAGAAATAAAAGTATTGGTCAACAAGCTGATTGCTGTTACAATTGAAGAGCAGGCAATTTCCGTTGCTCCGAAGGATAAGGAAGCTAAGAATGCTGCCGCTATGTGGGGCTTGGTTTGGAGTTTAACCAGAAATGCCGTTATTGGTGTCAGCGAGGGCTTTACTAAAAAATTAGAAATTAATGGTGTTGGTTATCGTGCTAACGTGGCCGGCAATAAATTAAATTTAAGCTTAGGCTATTCCCATCCGATTGAATTTCTTTTGCCAGCTGGTATTACCGCTTCCGTTGAAGGTAACGCTATTACTTTAAGCAGTGCTAGTAAAGAACAAGTTGGTGAAGTGGCTGCGCAAATCCGCAAATTAAGAAAGCCTGAACCTTATAAAGGTAAGGGTGTTAAATATTCTGATGAGATTATTCGCCGCAAGGCTGGTAAGGCCGCTACTAAGGGCAAATAATTAGCGAATTAAGTACGAATAAATTATATGGATAAAAATAAGGAGAAAAATCAGAAGCAGGATAGACGCCACGCGCGTGTGCGTGCTAAAGTTACCGGAACTGCTAGTCGTCCTCGTTTGAGCGTTTTTCGCTCTAATCGCGGTATGTTCTTGCAGCTGATTGATGATGCCGCCGGCAAGACTATTGCGAGTGCTTCTTCTATTGAAGTAAAAGCCAAGGGCAAGAAAGTTGAGATTAGCAAGGAGTTAGGCAAAATGATTGCCGAAAAAGCCGCTGCTAAAAAAATTACAGCTGTTGTCTTTGATCGCGGTGCCTATAAGTATCATGGCCGTGTCCAAGCGGTAGCCGAAGGCGCTCGCGAAGGCGGTTTGGAATTCTAATCCTCAAGAACGATATCTAAATAAAAGAACATATGTCTGAAGATAAAAAGATAAAGACAAGCGATAACCAAGGTTTTGCTGCTAGCGCGGCTGCGACTGTTGCCAAAGATATTTACGGC
>CAZAAD010000004.1:0-78999 GCA_964483295.1 uncultured Gammaproteobacteria bacterium | reverse complement strand
ACCCACGAATGGCAGTTTTGCAAACTGCAGCGTTAGACCACTTCGCCATCGAGCCAAAAGCACTAAAGGAATTTTAGCTTATATCATTTAAGTTGTAAACTAGTGACAAGCTAAATTCATGCTAGAAAAATCCAAGTTGACACAAAACTGAAATATCTATAAAATAAAGTTGAGCTTAATTGAACCTACTTGTTTAGGTTTTTATTTTACGCTTTTTCTTACAATTTGGTCCCTTCGTCTAGTGGTTAGGACATCAGGTTTTCATCCTGGTAACAGGGGTTCGATTCCCCTAGGGACTACATATAAGAATTACAAACAAGACCAGTGGCCTCATTGGTCTTTTTTAATTTCTGTGTTGTTTGGTGGCGCGTATTATATTACAATATAGATAGTATAATTCTTTACCTTATATCAATATGGAAAAACCCCCTCAATTTATTAGAGAGTTTTCCAAGGAAAACAATCAAGCAGGCAGAGATCTAAAGGCACAACAAATTAAAAAAGTAAGAGCGGAATATTTTCAGGCTAAGGCGGCTATTGCTGAAAAAAAACTAAAGGCCGAAGCTGAGCTGGCGGACAGACGGCTTGATTTTGAAAAAATTCAAGCGGACATTGCTATTTTAAAAAATAAATTACAAGACCTTTCCGCAAACGGTCTGGATAGAATACTTAATTATTTTGAGATTAAAAAAATAAAAGCAGAGATTTTATCAAGTCAGGGAATAGAACAGGATTTAGAGGTTCAGCACAAGCTAGCGCAGGAGTCGACGGCTTTAATTATTAATAATGAAGCTAACTTAGAACAAGGCGGTTTTTTTCAGGAAACAGAAGAAATGTTACATGACTTTTATCGGCAAGAAGAAAAAAACTGGGCCAACAGTGATTATAACAAGGAAGACATTGTTAAATATTTTTCTCCAGATTATTTATCAGCTTTATCGCTGGAAGAGTATTCTTTATTATTGAAGAGATTTCCTGGTGAGATGGTAACTCATGTTACCAGGCAGGGCATAAGAGATCATGTTGGTCATATGTATCATACGGCTGGACAGGGAGAATATGCTAGTGGTTTTATGGGGATGCTACAAGATAGGCGATTGCGCTCGGCTTTGAGTGTTCGTTTTTTAGAAAAACAAAAAGACCAGGCGGCAGCTGATATGCTGGGTTTAAGTATGTTTGAAACTAAGGAAGAAGCCTTAAAACAACTAGACCTTATTACTGGCCCTGGACGCGATGATGCTGGTGGCTATGCTGACAGAAATGCAATTCATTTTGCTACCGAAGAAGTGGCCGATTCTTATTATGGCTCGGAGAAAGGTAATGAAATATTTGTTGCCTATCCTTCAGCCCTTATTGCTTCCCAGTATTATTTCGGCGGGCAATTAAAAGATTCAGGCGGCGGCTATTGGAATGATCAATGGGTTTGGAGCAAGGAACAAGAAGGCATGGACTTGAATGCTGGATTAATTTTTATCCCAGCGGATGCTAAAGTTGATCGCTTAACTGGCTCTAGATATAAGCTGGACGAAAACAAGCAGCCGCTTAAAAATGAGGCCTTTCATCAAATATTCCAGCAGATGGTTGATTCGGAAGATTTTTTAGATTTTGCGCGTCGAGCAATTGCTGCAGTAGGCAGGCTGCATTATAGTTATGATGAGTTTATTCAAGGCAATCTCAAAGAAAAAGAAGCAACGCAATTAGCCCCTTTGTGTCAGGAGTTGGAGGAAAAGTTTGGCCTGACTGATAAGCGGCTACAGTTTGCAGCTTTAGATTATCAAGCTTTACAGGATTTAACCGTTAGATTAGACAATAGAAGCAGGGGCGTAGAGGAGACATTTTTTTCTATTGAAGATGATATAGGCTCAGCCCTGAAGCGGGCTGGTGTTTTTTTTCAAGAAGCGGAAAACCCAATTAGTTCTCAAGAATTTTGGGAGAATTATTTTCGCGATAATTTAAAGGCTCGGCCTAGTAAAGTTATCTATTATGAGAATTCTGATCCAACGGCCGCTTTAGTTAACTGGCGCCAGCAAGTTGGTATTCACAAGAGTGCTTCTGATGGGGCGCTTGGTTTTACAGAAAATTTAATTAGCAATGATTCGGAATTAGCCAATCAGGGCATAGACAGGTTTAGAAGTATCGCTGAAAAAGTTATTGAGAACTATTATAGTAATGGCGTTTAGTGTAGATAAGAAGGATTATTTAACTAGTCTTATAGATTAATTAAATAAATTATTAGTAGCCTTAAATAATATAAACCTGCTAAAACAAAGACACTCGCCACGCTGTATCTTAACCACTTCTCTATTTTTTTAACGATATTAAAAGTTTTGCCAACAGTTTGTATGCTAAAGGCGAGGAGAACGGCAAAAATTATTACTGGCAATCCGGTGCCAAGAGCATACATAATGGGCAAAAGCAGACCGTCTCCTAAATTTATAATCATGGGAATTAATACTCCGAAAAAAAGCACGCCGCTGTAAGGACAAAAGGCAAAAGCGAATAAAATTCCTAATGCCATGGCCCCTAAATACCCTTGACGAGAGAGCCACAACTTTAAGTTTTCAACCCTTCGATTATTATTGGAAAAATTTAGTTTAATTGCCCCAAACATTATTAGACCAATAATAATTAGAATAGGGCCAAGTATTTTATCTCCCCAACCTTGAAATACATGGGATAACGTAAAAGATGACAAGCCAAAGTAAATCAAGATAGCCAGTAAGGTATAACTAATGCCACGACCTAAAGTATAAAAAAGACCAGATAAAATTGTATGCCGTGGCGTCTTGATATCTTTAGAAATAAACGCGACGGCAGCGATATTGGTTGTGAGTGGACAAGGGCTAATTGAAGTAAGAACGCCAAGCAGAAAAGCGGTTAATAGCGGCAGATTATAACTATCAATTAAATTGTTGATCAATTCCATATTAGTTAAAAGAATATTTTTCTAGTTTGCTTTTTAGATAACTTTTAAACTGGTTAGGATTAGAAGTTAAGCGCCAAATATTAGTGTCTTGGCTAATATGATCTTGATTGTTATAGATAGGGTTAATAAATAGAGATGAACCACTGGCTTGAAATTTTTGAGCCAGTTCTTTATTTTCTGGCAAATCAATATTTATTTCTTGGAACTCAATTTTTCCGTTAGTGAGTTCTGATGAGAAATATTCCTGGACCGTCTCGTTGGCTAGTTTGCCAATGGCGATGCAAGTTACGCAGCGTTGCGTGGAGTGAAACATAAAAACTTGGATTTTTTCGGCATTAATAACCTCTGTTTTATTATTAGTTTCGTCAGAACTATTCGCGTTAGTAGTATTATTTTTTTTAATAGCCCCGAGGGAGATTAATATAATAACAACAATAATAAAAATACCTAACTCAATAAATAAAAGTCGCTTATTCATATTAGTTAATAAAAAAATTAAATAGGTAGCCGATAATTATTATATTAATAGTGGTAATGCCAAAGAAAAATAGAAGCAGTTTCATTTTCATCACCTTTTTTAGAATTAAGGCCTCGGGCAATGATAGACCGACGATGGCCATCATAAAAGCCATCGCTGTTCCTAGGGGAATGCCCTTTTCTACTAATGATTGCATAATCGGGATAACGCCAACAGCGTTAGCATACATAGGCACGGCGACAATAGTGGCAATTGGTAAAGCAAAAAGATTGTTTGCTGAAATATATTTTTCAAAGAAGCCAGCGGGTACAAAGCCGTGGATAGCGGCGCCAACCGCAATACCAATAAGCACGTAAGGAGTTAATTTTTTTGTTAAATTCCAGCCCTCTTGCCAAAAATTACCGAGTAAAGACGAGAAGGGGCGCTTTGTTTTACTGTATTCTATTTTTACATCTTTAATTTTCCAGATGTAATCCGCTACATATTTTTCCATTTTTAATTTACTGATTATAAAGCCACCGACCATTCCTAAAAGTATGGCGGATAGTACATATAATAACGCTATTTTCCAGCCGAATAAACCAGCAAATAAAACAACTGCTACCTGATTAACAAGCGGGGAGACAATTAAATAGGATAAAGTAACGCCTAGCGGTATGCCCGCTTTTAGAAAGCCTATAAATAAAGGAATGGAGGAGCAAGAACAGAAAGGAGTGATGCTTCCAAACAGAGCGGCTAGTAGATAATCTAGTCCAAACCAGCGGCGTGAGGCTAAAAAATCTCGTAGCTTTTCTATGGGAAGGTAGTAACGTAAAATTGCCATTAAATAATTAATGACGAGTAACAAGAAGATAATTTTTAAAGAATCATAAAAGAAAAACGCAACCGATTCTCCAAGATGCGACTCGGCAGCTAAGCCGAATAGTTCGTAAGATAACCAATGAGCTAATAATTCAAAAGGGTAAAACATATTAATGAGAGGTTAGTAATTCTTTAATTTTTTCCAGATTTGGCACTTGTCCGACTAAAGCAATCTCATCATTAATTAATAAAACCGGGCTCGACATGACGCCGAGCTCAATAATTTTCTGGATATCAGTGAAATATTCAACCTCAACCCCGAGGTTTAATTGTTTGGCGGCCTCGCTTGTTAAATCAAAGAGTCGTTTGCAGGTTGGGCAATTTGATCCCAAAACTTTTATGTTTTTAATCACAGCACTCATATTTTTTAAGAAAGTTATTTAATAAAGCATTGTATTTTTTGAAAGCTTGCTGGTTTATCGAATAATAATTTCTTTTCCATTCTTGTCGCGCGTTTAGCAATCCGAAGTCCAACATAATTTTTAGATGACTAGAAGTTAGATTCTGTGATAATTTAAGGGCTGGGTAAATTTGACAGACGCAGTGTTCTCCTGATTTTAATAGACACAGGATTCTTAGTCGGTTGTCATCACCTACAATTCTTAAAAATTTTGCCAGATTGGCATATTCTGGGCTTAGTCCTTTTTGTGGGTTACAGGTAGGACATTTTGTTGGCATATAATTATATAATCAATTTATATTGATATGATAGCGCGATAATTATTTTTTGGCAAATAAAGACCCCGCCAAGCATCACCTGGCGGGGTTTATTTTTTTAATAACGCGGTTTTAACCAATTTGTTTGTATTTATTGATAATCTTAAGGAAAGATTTTCCAGTTTCAATATCAATAAACTTTACTGCTAGCGATACCCGATTTTCTTCGTTGAGATTTTGCCAAATAGAGTCGATGACGTCTTCAATCTCTCCGGTAATCGGTAAGAGGTATGGTTCCCCTGCAAACGAGGGGAGAGGATCACCGTCGCCACTATAAGTAGTGACACAATAGCCTAACCCAGGAGTGGAAATGGCTAGCTTGTATAAATGACGGTCACAAGCTTCGCTTAGCGGAGATTTTTTGAGAAGCAGTATTTCGGTGACTAGACTTGAATTTTCGTCGGTTGCCAAGAGGTCAAACCGACCAGATATTCTTGGCGTGTAGTTTGGCGCGTCAGGCTCATAAGTCCAATCTGCTAAATTATTTAAATCTTTTACCGTCGAAACTTTTAGTGTTTGGTGGCCATTGCTAACAGCGTAGTGACAAAGATAATTCTCTGCCATCGCTTGGTATATTATTAAGCTCGGGTCCTTGACCTTGCTTGGGTCAGCGGCGGCAGTTTTTAAGATTCCTTCAAACTCCTCGATAAAAACTCGATTGCGACTGTTTTCACTACGGCCCATAATCCAGTATACCTGAACGGCATATTGACCAGTTTCATCTAATCCCAGGATTATTCCCCTGCCTGGGTAAGGGTTTTCTTTGAGAGCCAAGAGATTTCTCTCGGCTAAGACTTTACTTTCCATTTTTCTTGGTTTTTTATGGTTAAAAAATTGTTAAAGTTCATTTTCCGGGATATTAGTAAAATTCAACATTTTTGTCAATTTGAAAATTAGGGCAAGACATCAAAACTTTTAAGTTACTCTTTGCTGTGTTATAATTCCAGCATAAATACTAGTGAAAATAGAAATTTTTATGCCAACTCGTCGTCAAGCAATCGCTTTAGCTTTAGGGTCAGGGGGGTTTCGTGGTTTTGCTCATATTGGAGTTATCCAGGTTCTTCAGAAATATAATATTCCAATTAGCGCCGTTAGCGGATCCTCGATTGGTGCTTTAGTAGCGGCTTATTATGCTCTGTATGGTGAAGTTGATAGTTTGCGGGACAAGATACTGAGTGGTAAGGGACGTTTATTTAGGTTATTTGATCTTGGTTTTAAAGGCGGGTTAGTAAGTGGGAATAAATATAAAAAATTTATTGAACAATTATTAGGACAGCATACTTTTGCGGAGACCATGATTCCTTTAAGAATCGTAGCCACAGAGTTATCCAGCGGTCAGCCGGTCATTTTTTCCTCTGGTCGATTAACTACCGCGGTCAGAGCTAGCTCTTCTGTACCGATAGTATTTGAGCCCATGAAGCATCACCATCAACGCTTCGTTGATGGTGCGCTAAGTGACCCGGTTCCAGTAAATGCTTTAAAGGAGCTAGGAGAAGATAAGGTTGTAGCGGTGAATCTCTATCATAAGAATGAATTTATTGAAAAAAAATTTACGTTTGCCAAAGTAGCTTTGCGTAGCATTAGAATCGCATTTTATAATCTTTCGCAGATTTCCATGATGAACGCGGCTGTTCGTATTAATCCAGATTCTTCTCGTTTTATTCAAAATCTAAATTTAAATCGATACCTGTCTAACCAGTCGGCGGATGAAGTTATTAGAGTTGGTCGTCGGGAGGCGGAAAAAAATATTAAAGAGATTAAAAAACTGCTATGAGATATCGCTTGTATACAACTTCGCAAAAAGCTTGGGATGGCATGTTTAAGGCAATGGCTAAGGCCAAGTCTTCGATTTATTTAGAAATGTATATTCTAGCTAGTGATACTGAGCGGACTCATGACTTTTTTAAATTATTAAAAGAGAAGGTCGTAAGCGGCGTGGAAGTAGTGGTTATTGCTGATGCTTATGGTAGTTTATCGCTGAAGTCCGAAGCGGTTAAAGAATTACGCGCGGCCGGAGCGGAGTTTATTTTTTTCAGTCATTGGCTTAAAAGGACGCATCGTAAGCTGTTAATTGTTGATAACAAAGTTGCTTTTTTGGGAGGAGTTAATATTGAAGAAAGGATTCGCAACTGGATAGACCTGCAAATAAGAATAGAAGGAGGTACAGTAAAATTTGCCCTTAAATCTTTTGCTAATTCTTATCGTCGTTGTGGCGGTGAACTAGAGTCTGTTTTAAAATTTAGCCGCACCCCTTTATCTAAGCGGATTAAATATTGGGTGGTTGATAATTGGCCTGGAACTAATAAGCCCTATTATTTAAATAGTTATTATCGTCAAAAAATTGCGGAAGCAAATACCTTGGTGCAGATGGTAACGCCATATTTTTTGCCGCCGCGCTGGTTGTTGGTAGCGCTTGATGACGCTTGTCGTCGCGGTGTGCGCGTGGAAATTATTATTCCCGAAGATACTGATGTTAAAGCCTTAAATAAATTAAATTTTTTAAATGCTTGTCGCTTATATAATGTTGGTGTTCATTTTTATCTAACAAAAACCATGAATCATGCCAAAGTAATGATTCTAGATACGGAGGAGGTGGTGGTTGGTTCTCAGAATATGGATATTTTATCTTTTAATTTTAATTTTGAAGTAGGTATTTTTTCTCGGCAGAAAAAACTAGTTAATGATTTAAAAAAGATAGTTGAAACCTGGAAGGCCGAGGCTAAGCCCTTTGCCGGTGGACCAGTAAAAATGATTTTTATTGATCGAATTGTTACCTTATTTTTAAGGCTTTTTTATCCAATATTTTAAGCTTTACTGTTATTAAGAGGACCCACTTATTTAGTGAGCCCTCTTTTTATTTTGTCGGTCTTGTTTTTTTATATTTTTTACTCTATAATATCTGCAATAATAAATAATCCTGGTAGTTATGAACTTAGACAATATCAAGATTCGTGGCGCGCGAACTAATAATCTAAAAAATATTGATTTAGATATACCTCGCGGTCAACTAGTAGTTATTACTGGTCTTTCTGGATCGGGTAAATCATCTTTAGCCTTTGATACTATATATGCTGAAGGACAACGTCGTTACGTTGAATCCTTGTCTTCTTACGCGCGTCAGTTTGTTGGTTTGATGGATAAGCCGGAGGTTGATTTAATTGAAGGCTTATCACCTGCTATTTCTATTGATCAGCGCACTGTTGGTAATAATCCTCGTTCTACCGTCGGTACGATTACCGAAATATATGATTATTTGCGCCTCTTGTATGCTAAGTGTGGCGTTCCTTATTGCCCGCATTGTGGTGCTAAGCTCAATCGATTATCGGAAGAAAAGAAAAATGTTCGGACTGTTTCTGGAAGGACAATTAAGTCAGTTAAGATGGAAAGATTTTTTTCTTGCGCCGAATGTGGTTATCGTCGCGCCGACTTAGAGCCTCGCGAATTTTCTTTTAATTCTGGCCATGGCGCTTGTTCAGTCTGCTCCGGCCTAGGCACTAGATTAGAGGTTGATCCCGATTTAGTATTTAATGGTAACCTTAGTATTTTAGAGGGAGCCATTAAGCCTTTGTCGCATTCTAATTTAAATGGTAACGGCTTAATTGCTAGCTTAGAAAAAATAGCAGTTGATAAGGGTTTTAGCTTGCGCTTGCTGGTGAAAGATTTTTCTAGTGAAATAAAAAAATTTTTATTATTCGGTGACAACTCTTTTTCTGGTATCGTGCGCTATTTAGAGGAAAAATATCAAAATACTAAATCCAATTTTGTTAAACAAGAAATAGAGAAGGTGATGCGCACGTCTTTATGCCCGCTTTGTCATGGCGCTAGACTGAAATCAGAATCCTTGGCTGTTAGAATTGGTGGTTTAAATATTTTTGAAACCTCACAGTTAAGCATTGATAAGGCAAAAAATTTATTTGCTGCTTGGCTTAAGGATACCAAAACTTTTAATGGGCAGGCAGTTATTATGATGCCGATTGCTAAAGAGATTAGCAAGAATTTAAATTTCCTTTCAGATGTAGGCTTGGACTACTTAGCTTTATCGCGTTCAGCGGCGACGTTATCCGGTGGTGAAGCCCAGCGTATCCGTTTGGCCTCTCAGGTCGGCTCGGCTCTTTCTGGTGTTCTGTATGTTCTTGATGAGCCATCAATCGGCTTGCATCAAAAAGATAACGATAAATTAATTGGCACGCTTAAGGGTTTACGTGATAATGGCAATACCGTTATTGTTGTAGAGCACGATGCGACTACAATGTTAGCCGCTGATTATCTGGTAGATATTGGACCAGGAGCCGGAGAACACGGTGGCGAAGTTCTATTTGTTGGCAAGCCGAGCGATATTATGAATTGCCAACGCTCATTAACAGGCGCTTATCTTTCTGGTCGCAAGAAAATTTCCTCACCAAATAAATTCCGGGCTGGTTCTGGCAAGGCGATTGAAATTATCGGCGCCAAAGAACATAATTTAAAAAATATTAATGTCAGTTTTCCGCTCGGTAAATTAGTGGCCGTTACTGGTGTATCTGGTTCCGGAAAATCAACCTTAATGAATGATATTCTTGCTAATGCTTTGAATAGAAAATTTTATCGCGCTAAAGCGGATGTCGGTAGTCATCAAGAAATAAAGGGTTTAGAGAATATTGATAAAGTAATTGATATTGATCAGTCCCCAATTGGTCGCACGCCACGCTCTAACCCCGCAACCTATACTGGTTTATTTACCTATATCCGTGATTTATTTGCCCAATTACCAGAAGCGCGGGTTAAAGGTTTGGGCGCTGGTCATTTTTCCTTTAATGTCCCTGGTGGTCGTTGCGAGAATTGTTCCGGTGATGGCTCCATTAAGATAGAAATGCAATTTTTATCTGATGTTTATATCACTTGTGATGTTTGTGGTGGCAAGAAATTCAAAGATAAGATTTTAGAAGTATTGTACCAAGGAAAAAATATTTATGAAGTATTAGAGATGACGGTTAGTGAGGCGCGTGATTTTTTCCGCAATATCCCACCGATTGTACAAAAATTAAGCACTTTAGAAGAAGTTGGTCTTGGTTATATTCGTTTAGGCCAAAGCGCAACTACTTTTTCTGGTGGCGAAGCCCAGCGTATAAAGTTAGCGACAGAGTTAGCGCGCCGCTCTACTGGTAAAACTCTTTATATTTTAGATGAGCCAACAACTGGTTTGCATTTTGATGATATTGATCGCTTGCTTAAGGTTTTGAATATGCTCGTTGATCAGGGTAATACAGTGTTAGTAATTGAGCACAATCTTGATGTGATTAAATCAGCTGATTGGGTCATAGATCTTGGCCCTGAAGGTGGCGAAAGGGGTGGAAATTTAGTAGCAGCTGGCACTCCGGTTGAGGTTGCGAAAGTAAAGAATAGTTTTACCGGAGCTTATTTGAAAGAAATACTAGCTAGTTAAGAAGAAAAGCTTTGTTTATTTTTTTGAGAACATCGGCTGATATTCTTGGGTGACAAGCGAGAATATCTCGGCTCGTTAATTGCCATTTTTGACCGGAAAAATCTTTTACTTCTGCGCCGGCCTCGCGTGCGATTAAAGCACCGGCGGCGACATCCCAAGACTTTGCTCCAGGGATGGCGAGTGAATCAATGCGGCCGCTAGCAACGTAAGCTAGTTCTAGCGCTGCGCTACCAAGCTGGCGACAATCTAGGGCACTTAATTTTTGATTACGGTAGTAAGCTAAAGCAAGTTCTAGATCACGTTTCTTGTCGCCATGGCAGAAGGCGTGGATTAATTTACCACTTCTAGTTTTAATATTTTCGTTACTTAATTTAAGGTGCTTATTGTTTAAATAAGCGCCTTTTTCTTTTTCCGCCCAAAACAGTTCATCTAAGACCGGTGCGTAAATTAGGCCAAAAATTATTTCTCCTTGATAGGCTAAGCCGATAGAAATTGACCAGAGTGGGTTATGGATAGAAAAATTAGTAGTGCCGTCAATCGGGTCAATAATCCAAATATAATCCGACTTCTTTTTACTAGCGCCATACTCTTCCCCTAAAAAAGCGTGCCCCGGAAAAGATTTCTTAATGTTTTTAACTAGATATTTTTCTGTCATTTGATCAACGGCGGTAACTATTTGGGTTTGACTTTTTAATTTTATTTGACGACGATCAAAATTAAGCCATAGCTTCTTTGCTTTTTGGCCGGCAGTCTGGACGATGGGCGACAAAATTTTTAAGTAAGCGGATTGTTTCATAAGTTGGATAATAATTTTAGTTCAAGATATTTTTTTTCGGTATTAAGAGCAGCAAAGGTGGGAGCAAAGAAGATACCGGCTAAGTTTCCTGGATTAGCAAACATGGTTTTATTCTTTTTTTCAAGCCACGGTTTATGACTGTGTCCATAAAAGATAAAATCCGGGCACCAGTTAGTAGTGAGTAATCCGGGGATGTCTTTTTCTTTATGGCAAAAGCCTATTTTTAAATTATCTAGCTCTACTTTTCCCAACAATCCAAAAAATTTTATATTAGTTAATGGTTTTAAGTCGGCTACTTCATGTGTTTCCGCGTTGCCCGCTACTAAAAAAATCTCGCCACTAAAATTAGTAGAGAGATAAGAAATAGTTTCTCGGTTGCCGACGTCACCACAGCAAATTATTTTTTCAATTTTGTTTTCCCGGCACCAATCAAGACAGAGTTTTATATTAACTAGATTGTCATGTAGATCGGAAATAATCGCTAACTGCATAGTTATTTTCCTGTCTTGAGCTTGATTTCATAAGCCATCTGTTCCAGTTTGCGTAAATGGCCGCGAGCTTGGTCGTATTTTGTGCGTAGATAGCCAGTCATATCAAAGTCTACCAGCTGTACCATAATATCATCGGCTGCTTTTTTTATTTTTGGAACTTCAGCAAACTTTCCCTTGGCTGCTTGGTTGGTCGCGTAGCGCACTAGTTCACCGATTAAGTCACAAATGCCGCCTAAATAAGCTTCATAATCAAAAGAAGCACCTTCAATTTTAGTAATTGGCTTTTTCTTAATTATTAAAAATAAAGTTTTACCTTCAAGATATTCTTCAGCCGCCGCTTTATAGGCCCCTTCCTTGCGCAGGCGGTCAATGCCAAAGCGCTTTTCTAAATTTTTAAATTCACTTTCTAAAGCGTCTAATTTTTCTGCCGCAGTTTTAAGGTCTTGGCGTTGAATGGCAAAAATAATTTTTTTTGCTTCAAACAATAGGCCATTAGCGGCACTAATAATCTGGCGACGCTCTTTTTCGTTAGCCGCATAGTCCTCTTTGAGGTGTTCTAGAAATTTCTTATCAATCATAATTGTTAAATTTATATTTAAGCGACACGAAATATTTCTACTAAAGACGTTTCTCCGGCCAAAGCTTTTAAGATTCCGTCTTGGAGCATAGTTACCATGCCTTCGCTGATAGCGGCCTGCTCAATTTCATATTCAGTAATACCATCAGATTGCATTAGTTTGCGGATATTGGGAGTTAGTTCAATGGTTTCGTACAGACCAATTCGGCCCTTATAGCCGATTTGTCCGCATTGTTCGCAGCCAACACTCTTATAAAAAGTCATTTGCTCAGGGATGACAACGGCCGGATTCTTAATGCTATTTAAAATTTCCTTAACTCTAGCTAGGTCTTCGACGGATGTTTCAGCTGCTTGTTTGCAATGCGGACAAAGACGTCTAGCTAAACGTTGACCGATAGCGAACTCCATAGAATTAGCGAGCATTTGTCTTTCTACACCAAGGCCAGCAAAACGGAAGATAGCTCCCGCGGCACTATTAGCATGAATGGTTGATAATACTAAGTGACCAGTCATGGCAGCCTCAATAGCAATCTTGGCGGTTTCATTATCACGAATTTCACCAATCATCATGATATTTGGATTTTGGCGCAAAAGTGAACGCATGGCTGAGGCAAAGGTATAACCGTTTGCTTCATCAATTTGTGTTTGCATGACACCCGATAATTGATATTCAATTGGATCTTCAACAGTAATTATTTTTACATCAGGATGATTTAACTTATTGAGCATGCTGTATAGGGTAGTGGTTTTACCGCTACCAGTCGGTCCAGTAGTAATAATAATACCCCGGTTTTTTTGCATAGCCCGGTTCATAGCTTCTAGGGCTACTGAAGAAACACCTAATTTTGGTAATTCCAAGCTAGCCGCTGAAGATGAGAGTAAGCGCACAACAATCGTTTCCCCGTAACCGCCCGCAATAATAGATAAACGGCAATCAATTTTTCTGTTTGGCGGTAAATAAATACTGAAGCGTCCATCGAAAGTTGCTTTTTTTACATTAGTTGGCGTACCGGCAAGGATTTTTATTTCCGATAGTAACGGCAAATAACTAGTTTTAGGCACCGAGAAGACATCATGCATAATGCCATCAATACGGAAACGAATTTTTACATCGTTTTCTGTCGGTTCAATGTGAACATCGCCCGCATCGCGTAGTACCGCAAGTCCCATTGTTAGGGCTACGAGCTTGGAGCTAGGAATTTGGTTGGCGTGATCGCTGATATTTAAAATATCTTTGCCAATTTCAGTAATTTCCCCTATCTCTTCTTCTTTAATTCTGATACCGCGACCAATAGTTTGGGAAATAACGATATCGTATAGTTCGTTGACATAATCAAAATTACCGATAACACGATAAATTTCCTCAAGACTAGTTAAGCCCTCCAAGACTTTTAAAATACCATCTTGCAGCATGGTTATCATGCCGTTTTCAATTGCTTGTTGCAGAATTTTAAACGAAGGAGCATTATCAATAACGAGTTGGCGGATATTATCGTTAATGGTAAAAATTTCAAAAATACCCGAGCGCCCGCTATAGCCGGTAAAGTTACAGTGCTCGCAACCGGCACCTGATTGAAAGATGGTCGGTAGAGTTGAGGGAACGTTAACCCCTGCTTTAGGCGAGATGACTGCTAAAATTTTATAAATTAATTCCTCTTCGTCTGGGGTAATTGTTTTTTTTTGGCGGCAATGGGTACAAAGTTGTCGCACTAGGCGTTGCCCAATAACCGCGTTCACAGCTGGCGCTAAGAAATAAGGCTTAACACCAATATCAATCATGCGCGGGATAACACCAGAAGCATCGTTAGTATGTAGCGTGGAAAGCACTAAGTGTCCAGTCAGGGCGGCCTGAATAGCGATTTCGGCTGTTTCTAAGTCGCGTACTTCGCCAACCATTACGATATTCGGGTCTTGGCGTAAAATAGAGCGCAGACCTTCAGAAAAATTAAAACCATGCTTAGCGTCTACCTGACTTTGATTAATACCAGGTAGTTGATATTCAATCGGTTCCTCTAAGGTGATAATTTTATTCCCCGGTTTATTTAATTGGCTAAGAATAGAGTAGAGAGTAGTAGTTTTTCCGCTGCCAGTTGGGCCGGTTGTTAAAATTAAGCCGTTAGGTTTGGAAATTTCTTTTTGGAGAATTGGCATTATCTCTGTACGGATACCAAGTTTATTGATATCTAAAGCAGAAGTATGGGAATCAAGTAAACGCATTACCACGCTTTCTCCGAAAGCGGTTGGCAGAAAAGAACAGCGTACATCAATTTTATGATCTTGAAGGAAGATAGTATAGCGTCCGTCCTGCGGCTTATTCTCAATATTAAGCTTTACCTTGGAGAGAATCTTGAGGCGAGATATAATTTTTTGCCATTTTTCTCTAGCAATAACCGCGGCTTCTTGTAAAACACCATCAATACGGACACGAATTACCACACCTCTTTCTTCGGCTTCAATATGGATATCGCTCGCCCCTACTTTTATAGCTGTGGCCAACATTAAAGTAATAACATCGGTAATGTTAACTTCGTTTATTTTATCGTTTAAGTTTTTGTAACTCGTGATATCGTCTTTAAATTTCTGGAGCTGTACTTGGCTGATTTCTACGCCACTGTCGTATTTTTTGATTTTTGGTACAGAACGGTAGGCATCTAGAGCGTAGCTAAGACTATTTTCTGAGATTAAATATAGTTTTGCATTAGCAAAATAGCGGTCAGCTAGGCTTTTAAGTTCGGCTAAAACATCTTCTGTGGGAGCCAGGCAGGCTAAGCGCAAGTTATTGCCATCATAAAAAAAACAGATAGCTTTAATCTCTTTGGCTCTCTCTTCGCTGATTAATCCCAAAGCTTCTGGGCTGATAGGGAATCCAAAAAGATTAATATATTCTAAGCCGACATCAGCCGCATCGCGTTGAGTTTGTCTTTCTGCCTCTTTTTGCTTTATCTCCCTTTGTTTCTTAGCAAAAATACCGGCGACGCTTTGTTCGTCGCCTGTAGGATTAATTAAATTTTCTATAGAATCAACTGGACGCATAACAAATTATCTTTTAAATAATCTTTCCAATTTTGCTAAACCGCGATTATTTTTAAGATCTAGGAATAATCCAGTCCAGGCTGAAATTTGGAAGGTGGCTAATAGAGCGCTGCTTACTATTAGTAAGAATAATGATAATAGGGCCAGGGTAATAATTAGCCAAGCTAGGCCATAATCTAAGGCAAAGACAAAATAAGGAAGGACAAAAATAGATAAGATAGCTAAAATAATGAAACCGACCAAAAAGCTGACCAAAAAGAGAATTATGCCCATTTCTACGCTGACTAACCAATTTTTAATAAATAAATGCCAAGATTTTTTGAAGGCTGCACAAAAACTTTCATCCTCTAAAACTAAATAGGCAATAGCGTATTTAAGGATAAGAGATGTGGCAATGGCAAGAGGGATAAAAATAACAAAGGCCAGAGTGTACATTGTTGCTAGTAGGCCAGATGCTTTGCTAGCTAAAAAAACTAGAGGTAGACTGATTAAAAATAGGATAAGAGCAATGGCAAATTTTGTTAACACGTTAAATCCTAGAATTTGCCAGAAATATTTGTTTCCTTTGGTAAAACCTTCTTGAATGTTTAAATCTTCTGGTTTCTTCTTGCTTGTGATAAGCTTTTTAGCATTTAAAACCAGGGCGCCCTGAGAAGTAACGGATAACCAGACAAAAGAGGCAACAATAGTTCCGGTAATAATTAAGACAGTTAGCGTGTTAATCACATCAAGCAGATTGTAGGAAAAAAGATTTATTAAGCCAAGAACAAATCCGCCAATAGTTTTTAGAATCAACACGAACATGCCTAAGTGGTAGTAAGAGCTTTCTAGGGCACCATTTTGGAAATTATTGACTAAAATTTGATACTCAAAAGAGCCGCTAGCCGCCGCGATTGAGGCAAAAACGCCAAAAATCCACAGAGGCTTATATTGCCAGGCAATATTCCAGGCTTGTTTTAAGAGTGCGCGATAAGAAAACATAAGATTTATAAGCCGGCCGAGTCAGTCGGCTCGATTATTTATATTGATTGAAAAACTTGAAGAAGTCTGATAGTATTATAACATAATTATATTATTATTACCAAGGATTTATGGTTCTTGGTGTTGCCAAAAATTACCATTATGGCCTTGATTGAAGACGTAAAAACTAAGATTGCCTCCTTTCTAGAACAAGAAAGGCCGATATTTTCTTACCCCCCAACTTCTGAGTTGGGTGATTTGAGTTTGGCTTGTTTTGAGACGGCAAAAAAATTAGGAAAAAACCCAGCAGAGCTGGCTAGCGCTTGGTCTAAAAAAATTAGTCAATCTGAAGACTTTAAAAAGTTTTTTAGTGAAGTGCGGGCGGTCGGTCCTTATGTCAATTTTTTCTTTTCTCTGAATTTTTTGGCAGAAAATGTCATAACAGCCGTCAGAACAACAAAAAATAAGTATGGCACTAATGATAGTGGTCAAGGAGCAAGAATTATGGTGGAGTACTCTAATGGGAACACTCATAAAGAATATCATGTCGGCCATTTGCGTAATATTTCTTATGGCGACGCTGTTAGTCGCATTCTTGACGCTAATGGTTTTGTGGCGGTAAGAGTTTCTTATATTAATGATTTTGGCATTCACGTTGCTAAAACTTTATGGAACTGGAAACAAAATCCAGCCTATGCTAACCTTGATGAACCAAAAGGTTATTTATTGGGCAAATGTTACGCTGATGCTAGCCAAAAATTAACAGAAAGACCAGAGTATAAGCTTGAAGTTACTAAAGTGATGCAGGAGATTGAAAGCCGTCAGGGGGAAATCTATTTATTATGGAAGGAGACAAGAGATTGGAGTATTGAATACTTTGCTTCTATATATAAGGAGCTAGGTATTAAGTTCGCTCGCACTTTTTATGAAAGCGAGGTCATTACTGAGGGGTTGGCTATGGTTAAGTCCTTGCGGGCAAAAAATATTTTAATAGAGAGTCAGGGGGCAATCATTGCTGATTTAGAAAAATATGGCCTAGGAGTTTTACCAGTCATTCGTTCAGACGGCACGGCACTTTATCCGGTAGCTGACCTGGCTTTAGCAGTTAATAAATTTAGCTTATATGATTTAGCGGAATCTATTTATGTTGTTGATATTCGCCAAAGTCAATATTTTAAGCAATTATTTAAAGTTCTTGAACTTCTTGGCTATAAGCAAAAATTAACCCATCTACCTTACGACTTTGTTACTTTGCCGGAGGGAATGATGTCTTCTCGAACGGGCAATGTTATTACCTATCGAGAATTAAAGGATAAAATTAAGGGACGCCTGGAAAAGGAAACTAGGGCTAGGCGAGAAGATTGGTCTTTAGAAGATGTCTCTAAAACCGCGGAATCATTAGCTATTGCGGTTATTAAATTTGAAATGTTAAAAGTGAGTGCGGATAAAATAATGACTTTTAATATTGAAGAGGCGCTTAAGTTTGATGGTTATACTGCTTGTTATTTAGAATATAGCCACGCTCGCTTAAAAAGTATTTTACGAAAAGAAGGTGCTAGTTTTTTTGCGGGTAGAACCGATTTTTCTGTTTTAACCGAAGTTAAAGAAAAAGATTTGTTAATGAGAATAGCTCGTTATCCGGAAATAGTGGTAGCGGCTCAAGAAAAAAAGAATCCAGGAGAAATCTCTAAATATTTGTTTGAACTAGCTAAAGATTCTAATGACTATTATCATACAGTTAATATCTTAAAGTCAGATAAAAAGGTTAAAAAGGCGCGCCTGTCTTTAATTAAGGCAGTGGCGCAAGTTTTAGAAAATGGTTTTGGTTTACTGGGGTTACCAGTCTTAGAAGAAATGTAATTTCAGGAATTAATTAATTTTATATGAAAAAGGAAGTAGATAAAAAAATGGATAAGATTGTCGCCCTTGCTAAGCGACGTGGTTTTGTTTTTCCGTCATCAGAAATTTATGATGGTTTTACCGCGGTATATGACTTTGGACCTTATGGTGTTGAGTTGGCTAACAATATAAAGAAGGAGTGGTGGCGAGCTATGACTCAGTTGCGCGATGACGTGGTTGGTTTAGATTCGGCAATTTTTATGAGTCCGAAAATTTGGGAGGCGTCTGGTCATGTTAAAGGATTTTCTGATCCATTAACTGAATGCCGAAAATGTCATAGCCGTTTACGCCTCGATTCTTTATTAGAGGAAGCTAGTGTTTTTGCGGATGAAAAAATGTCAGAAGATGAAATCAACGAAATTTTTGAACAAAATCGGGTTAAGATAAAATGCCCTAACTGTGGTGCGCAAGATTTTACGCCTGGGAAGAAATTTAATTTACTTGTGCAATCAAATCTGGGTAATTTTACCGGCGACTGGACTAAAGAACCAACTTATTTACGCGGCGAAACCTGTCAGGGGATTTATGTTAATTTTAAGAATGTCGTTGATACTGCTCGTGTGAAAATTCCTTTTGGTATTGCTCAGATTGGTAAAGCGTTTCGTAATGAAATTACAGCGCGTCAATTTATTTTTCGCACCAGAGAGTTTGAACAGATGGAAATGCAGTACTTCGTGAAGCCTGGAGATGATATGGAATATTTTGAGCAGTGGCGAGAAATTAGATTTGCTTTTTATTTAGGGCTAGGTATTAAGGCAGATAATTTACGTTGGCATAAACATGAAAATTTAGTTTTCTATGCTAAGGAAGCTTATGATATTGAATATAATTTTCCTTTTGGCTTTAAAGAATTAGAAGGTGTTCACGCCCGTGGTGATTATGACCTAACTCAACATGGCAAGTTTTCGGGACAGGAGTTAAATTATTTAGATCCCGCGACGAATGAAAAATTTGTGCCGCATGTGGTTGAGACTTCCGCTGGAGTCGGTCGGACTTTTTTGGCCGTCCTAAGTGAAGCTTATCGGGAAGAAGAAATTGAGGGCGAGGTGCGCATTGTTTTAGCAATTGCTCCTAAGTTAGCGCCAGTAAAAATTGCCGTTTTTCCATTATTAAAGAATAAGCCGGAATTAGTTGCTAAGGCGCGCGAAGTGTTTAATGTTTTAAAGCAAGATTGGCGTTGTGAATTCGATGACAATGGCAATATTGGTAAGCGCTATCGCCGTCAAGATGAAATTGGTACACCTTTTTGCTTAACAATTGATTTTGATAGCTTGGAAAATAATGATGTTACTATTCGTTACCGCGATACAATGAAACAAGAGAGAATAAAAATTTCCGAGTTAGAAAATTTTTTCCGCCAAGCAATAAATTAAATCTTTCCGCGATAAATTAAAGTGCGGAGATAAGAATTCCTTCCACGCTAAAATGCCTGGAGGGAATTTTTTTAAAAATTATCCTAAAAACTATTGCGTGTTATTTTTATTCGCTGTATAATATAGATGTAGGAAATTTTTTTAAAAATTTTTTCGTATCACAACTCTGTCGAAAAAAATTTTTCAAGAAAGGAGGTGATATATTATGAAAAAAACTGCAAAAAAAGTCGCCGCTAAGAAGCCGGTTGCTAAGAAAAAAGTCGTCAAGAAGGCTGTTAAGAAAGCTGCCCCTAAGAAGGTTGCAAAGAAACCAGCTGCTAAGAAAAAGGCTGCTAAGAAAAAATAATTTTTAAAGTTTATTAGCGATAATAGATTTTATTAATTTGAAAATTATACAAAGGCCGACCTGCGGAATCAGGGCGGTTTTTGTATAGTTTTTTAAGTATTTTTCAGGAAAATATTAAGGGGCGTTCATTGGTGAATTGCTATAATAGCAACATGAAAAAGAAAAAAAATATAAAAATTATTTTTTTTGTCGTCTTGTTGTCTATTTTGTTTTTATTATGGCAACAAACTGAAAAAAATAAATTTTTTGAAGTTTCTTTTTTAGATGTTGGTCAGGGCGATGCCAGCTTGTTGGAATTTCCTAATGGAAAAAATGTTTTAATTGATGGCGGTCCGGATAATTTAATTTTAAATCGACTCGGCGAAGAGTTGCCACCTTACCAAAGAAAAATAAATTTTATTATTATCAGTCATTTTCATGATGACCACATTGTTGGATTGATTTCAGTGTTGGAAAGATATCGCGTTGAGAAGATTATTTTCGCCGCTGGTCTGGAAAAATTTCTTTTGGGGGACTATTTAATAGCTGAAGCTAAGCGACGCGATACTGAGTTAGTGGAAATTAAAAATGAATCAAGTTTAAAATTGAGTGATGACTGTCAATTATTTTTTATTAATCCGCTTAGTCTGGGAGTAAAAGAAGACGGTAATAATTCCCTGATAGTAAAATTGACCTGTGCTAATTATCGGTTTTTGTTTTCCGGAGATAATGAAAAAGAGGTTGAGGATTTTTTAATCGCGTCTGGTTATGATTTGTCTGCCAATATTTTTAAAGCTTCTCATCATGGTTCTAAAACTTCCAATCAGTTAGCTTTTTTAGCAGCAATTTCTCCGAAAATATTAGTAGTTCCGGTTGGCATGGATAATAGTTTTGGGCATCCATCCCCAGAAGTGTTGGCCATAGCTCAAACGCTGCAAGTGCCAATTAAGCGAACTGACCAGCTTGGAACTATTCGTTTTCAGATAAATTTAGCTAGTATTAAACAATAGCTTGTAATGGCTAAAATATTGACAAAACTATTTATAAATGATATAATTTGAGGTCAAAATAGTAATTTTGATGAAAGAACTTTAAAAAATTAATATTAACTAAAAAATAAGAAATCATGAAAAAATTGGTATTCCTTTTAATTTTTGGAATTTTTTTCTCGTTGAGTCTTTTGGCTCAGAAGCAGACCGTGCAAGTGGCAAATGCTACGAGCTCAATCATGAAAGTAAACGGCATTAATGTCCCGGCACGCGAAATTGTTAATGTGAGCATGGATGTCGCTAACGGAGTTGCCTCATTTCAGGTCAATGAATATTACGTTGGCCAGGAAAAACTCGGACCGGTGTCACTGTCTCGTTCCTTGGAGCGAGGTAACCGAATTACGATTAGAGATTTTTCCACCGATGGGGAGCAACGTACTACTAGACGCTCATCTGCTAATGAAGCAATAATGCCGCCAACCCAATCTGTTCCCGCGATTGACTACGCCGGGATGAAGGACGTCGCCTCGGGTGACTGGTGGGCCTACGTTACCGTGGCCCCTAAAAACAGTCTTGAGGGATATAGTATTTTCGTTCCCTCGGAACCATTCCGTGGCTTAGCTCTGAAAGCTGGTCAAGCCTCGAACAAACAAATCACCTTAAAAACAGGTGAAATTCTGTTTCCAGTGTTTCTGGTTGCTGAGGAAGATGGTTCCACTAAAACTGGTATAAATTATTCCTGGGCCCTGGTAAATAAAATTATTACTGAAGGACAGGAAGAATTTGAATTTAAAGCTGGGGATATCATGCAGGCCAATAGCGGTAAAGAGATAAAAAAAATATTGGTATCTAAATTACCATTTGATTTTATCATCGCTGAGGGCGCTTCGCGTGGGACCGTGATTCCGGCTAATGCGCCAACAAAACTTGAACTATACTTGGGTTGGAATATTTTACCAATCCAGTATAAAGATGCTGGTGGCTTACCAACGCAAGCCATTCTTATCCTTTTAGTGAATGATCTTCGTAGGCCAATGATGGCTCGCGGAAAAGCTGGTTCGGATCAGATTACTGTTAATCGCGACAACATCGTGATTACGAATTTTAGTAGGTAATTATGTCCGTAAAAAGTAAAAGAAATTTGAGGACTCGTTTAAACCACGAGTCCTTTTTTTATTGCTAATATTAAAAGATAATTATCGTTAATTAGGTTGGCTATATCCACGGTTCCCTGGTTGACCTTGGTGTCTGGCTTTGTTATAATGATTTTAGGGTAAATCAGCCCAATTTTTATTGTTTTATACTCATATGATGATTACTTGGCAGGGACATTCCTGTTTTAAAATTCAAGACAAGGTCGGTCCAGAAGGGGTGACAGTTGTAACTGATCCATTCGGTAAAGATATTGGTCTTAAAGTGCCTAACTTTGAGGCGGATATTGTAACTGTGTCGCACAATCATGATGACCATAATAATGTTGAGACATTGCGTGGTAATCCTTTTGTGATTGATTGCGCCGGTGAATATGATTTTAAAGGTGTTTTAGTGGAAGGGATTGATTCTTTTCATGATGACAAAAGTGGAGCCGAAAGAGGTCGCAATATTATATATAGAATGGAGATAGATGATATTTCAGTTGCGCACCTAGGTGATTTAGGTGCGCCGCTTGATAATTCTCAGTTGGAAAAGTTAGTTGGCACTGATATTTTGTTAATTCCAGTAGGCGGCAAATATACGCTCGATGCTAAAGGAGCAGTTGAGGTAATTTCTCAGATTGAGCCGCGCATGGTTATTCCGATGCACTATCAGACAGAGGGTTTGAAGCTGGAATTAGACTCGCTTGATAAGTTTATCAAAGAATTAGGAATCGAGCCGATTTATGAAGAGAAATTAAAAATTTCTAAAAAAGATCTTCCCCAGGAAGATATGGAATTAGTAATATTAAGCATTTAAATAAAACTTATGACAAACCCCAAAAAAGAAAGAACCTTAGTTATTCTGAAACCGGATGCCGTACAACGTGGCTTAGTCGGTGAGATTATTAAAAGAATAGAGAGCACGGGTTTAAAATTGGTCGCCTTAAAAATGAACATGGCCACCGAAGAACAATGTTGGACCCATTATAATAAAGATGAAGAATGGTTTTTAAAGAAAGGTGAGTTAACTGTTGAAAATAGAAAGTCGGCTGGTTTGCCAATTACTAAAGAAGCTATTGAATACGGCCGTGATATTATTGGCGCTTTAGTAAAGTTTATGACTTGCGGACCAGTTGTCCCGATGGTTTGGGAGGGAAATCAGTCAGTTGGTATTGTTAAAAAATTAGTTGGTTCAACTGAGCCCCTATCTTCTGATGGTGGCACGATTCGTGGTGATTATACGATTGATTCTTTCGGTTTAGCAAATTTGGACGAACGAGCGGTGCGTAATTTAATTCATTGCTCAGATAAGCCAGAAGAAGCAGAAAGAGAAATTAAGATTTGGTTTACTGAAGAAGAGATGTTGAAATACCGCTTGTTTATGGAGAGCATCTTATATGATGTAAATTTGGATGGTATCAAGGAGTAAAATATAAAAATATGGCGCACGAAGATAAGACGAATGAAGACAAATGGTCAGAGCACAAGAAGCAACAAATGATGTGGCCGGTTGTAATTATTTTAGCTGCTTTAGTTTTTGCTTTTTGGGCGTATAACCTAAAAAATGTTTGGCAATCAAATTCTGACTCCAATCTAGATTTAGGAATAGTGAAGGAAGAAATCAGTAATTCCCTAGGTGAATTAGAACAGAAATTGGAAGAAAATTCTCGTCTTAAAGATGACGCTAATGAGATGTTAAATGAGTTGATAGAAGAGGCTAAAAATTCAGCTTCTTCGTCTGATGAAATATTGTTACCGGTAACACCTGATGCAACTACTACTCCGGGATTGCCAGAGGATATTACTATTCCGAGAAATATTAATTGTCCAGAATGGATTAATTGTATGCCAACAATTGGCGAGCCAAGGTCTTGCCAAATTCCCGCTGGTTGTGAAGGAATTACTCAAATCGCTTATTAGTTTGTAATAGTTTGATGATAATATGCCTAACAAAGATAAAGATAATGAAGAAATAAAAGAGCCGCAAATTATTCCTGAAGAGGAAGCTCCGCTTGGTAATGCACGCCGTCAGACCGAATTTGGCATTGTTGAAGACCAGCCGATTACGGAAGAGATGAGTAAGTCTTATCTTGACTACGCGATGAGCGTAATTGTTTCTCGTGCCTTACCGGATGTGCGCGATGGTCTTAAGCCTGTTCATCGTCGTATTTTATACGCGATGTGGAGTATCGGTTTGAAATCAAGTGCGAAATTTAGAAAGTCAGCAACTGTTGTTGGTGAAGTTTTAGGTAAGTACCATCCTCACGGCGATTTGGCGGTTTACGATTCAATGGTCAGAATGGCTCAAGATTTCGCGATGCGTTATCCATTGGTACGTGGCCAGGGAAACTTCGGCTCCATGGACGGCGATAATGCAGCGGCGATGCGTTATACCGAAGCCAAACTATCAGCCATCTCTGAAGAAATGCTTTTAGATATTGATAAGAATACGGTTGACTTCATTCCTAATTTTGATGGTAGCCACAAAGAACCAAGAGTTTTGCCGGCTAAATTACCAAACCTACTTTTAAACGGTACAATGGGAATTGCGGTTGGTATGGCTACTAATATCCCGCCGCACAATTTACGAGAACTGGCGGCCGCGATTGAGCATCTGGCCGAAAATCCCGATGCCAGTATTGAAGACTTAATGCAGTTTGTTAAGGGTCCGGATTTTCCGACCGGCGGCATTATATATAATAAGAAGGATATTCTCACTGCTTATGCGACTGGTCGTGGCGGCGTAGTTTTACGTGGCAAGGCTGATATTATTGAAGAGAAATCAGGCGGCTTCCAAATTATTATTTCGGAAATCCCTTATCAAGTAAATAAATCAGATTTAGTAGAAAAGATTGCGGACTTGGTTAAAGATAAAAAAGTTGAAGGAATTAAAGCATTGCGTGATGAATCCGATAAGGATGGTGTGCGCATTGTGATTGAACTTAAAAAAGATTCTTATCCCAAGAAAATCCTTAATGCTTTATATAAACACACTAGCCTGCAAACCACCTTTCATTTAAACATGCTAGCGTTGATTGATGGTATTCAGCCGAAAGTTTTGACTTTGAAAATGATTTTGGAAGAGTATATCAAGCATCGAGTTGAAGTTGTTAAACGCCGCACGCAGTTTGATTTAGATAAAGCTAAAGATAGGGCCCATATTCTTGAGGGCTTAATGATTGCCTTAAAGAATATTGATGAGGTTATTAAAACCATCAAAGCTTCTAAAGATAAAGAGACTGCTAAGGCCAACTTAATTAAGAAGTTTAAATTATCAGATAGACAGTCAATCGCTATTTTAGAAATGCGCTTGCAGAATTTAGCCAACCTGGAGCAGTTAAGAGTTGAAGAAGAATTAAAGGAAAAGATGCTCTTAATTAAAGAATTGGAAAGTATCTTGAAGTCAGTGGCCAAAATCCGCAGTATTGTAAAAGATGAGTTAAAGGTGTTAGCGGAAAAATATGGTGACGAACGCAAAACAGCGGTTGTGGCCGGTGGCGTGGGCGAATTTAGTATGGAAGACTTAGTCCCTAATGAAGAAACCGTTGTCATGATGACAAGAGACGGTTATATTAAGCGCTTAGAGCCGGATACTTTTAAAGTTCAAGCCCGGGGCGGCAAAGGCGTGATGGGACTAACAACCAAAGAGGAAGACACGGTGCAGTTTATGTTTACCAGTCTTACTCATAATGACATTCTTTTCTTTACGACCAAGGGTCGGGTTTTTCAATTAAAAGTTTATGAAATTCCTCAGGCCTCACGTATTGCCAAGGGAACGCCAGTGGTTAATTTCTTGCAGCTACTGAGCGGTGAACAAGTGTCTTCTATTTTGCCTTTAGATAAAGCAGTCTTTAGTAAATATTTATTCTTTGCTACTGAAAAAGGTTTAGTTAAGAAAGTAGAACTAGAAGCGTTTAAGAATGTTAGACGCAGCGGACTAATTGCGATTAAGATTAAAGATGATGATAAGCTTACCTGGGTAAAGCCGACTTCCGGTAGTGACCATATTCAGTTAGTGACTGCTCAAGGACAGGCTATCCGCTTCAAGGAAACTGATGTTCGTGACATGGGTCGCTCGGCTGCCGGTGTTATCGGTATTAGATTGCATAAAAATGATACTGTTATCGGTATGGGAGTCGCCAAGACTGACAAGGAGCGCAAGCGTAACTATCAGATTATTACGATTATGGCTAAGGGTTATGGCAAGCGTACCGAACTTAATGCCTACAAAGTTCAGGGTCGCGGCGGTAGCGGCATTAAGACGGCTAAAGTAACTGATAAGACCGGAGATATTACTAACGCTTTCTTGGTAAACGCTGATAACATGGAAGGCAAGGACTTGATTGTAATTTCTGAAAAAGGACAAGTTATCCGTACGCCGTTTAAGACTGTTAGTATTTTAGGTCGTGATACACAAGGAGTTCGCGTGATGCGCTTCAAAGAATCATCGGATCAAGTCGCGGGCGTAACCTGGGTTTAATTATCTAAATATATGAAAAGATATTGGCGAGAGTTCCGTGAGTTCGCGGTCAAAGGCAATGTTGTTGATTTAGCCGTTGCCGTTATCATCGGTGGCGCCTTCGGCAAGATTGTTTCTTCACTTGTAGCCGATATTGTGATGCCACTCATCGGTGTTTTGGCTGGTGGCGTAAATTTTACCAGCTGGAAAGTTATTTTAAAGCAAGCAGTTTTAGATGAAGGCGGCGCAATAACTCAGGCTGCTGTTACTATGAATGTCGGCACCTTTGTTCAGAATATTTTTGACTTCTTAGTAATTGCTTCCTCAATTTTCTTGATGATTAAGTTATTAACTAGAGTCAAAAAGAGATTAATTAGGGAAGAAGATGCGGAAAAAAAGGAAGCGGCACCAAAAATTAGTGAAGAACAGAAATTGCTAGCCGAAATCAGAGATATTTTGAAGGAGCAAAAAAATTAAAATAAGTTTTACGACAGAGATTAATTATAGAAAAAACCGGGTAAAATCCGGTTTTTTTGTCAATATGCCCAAAAAGTATTAAAAGATATATAATAAAGAAAGCATAATAATTTCAAATACTATGGATACTTTTTTGTTTATTTTAATATTAGCAGCCCTAGCGGCGGTTATATATCTTTTGCTTAAGAAAAAGGGCAATAGCTTAGAAGCTCAGATGATTCCCCTAATGGAGAGGCTGGCGCAACAATCGGAAAAGCTCTCGCAATTATCTCAACAGAACACTGATTTGCGCTCTGAGCTTGATCGTAAATTATCAGAGACGCATCGTGCTAATCAAGAGCAGTTTGGCCAAACTGCCAAGATAGTGCAAAATATTACCAATCAATCAGCTAAATTAATTTCTGATGTGACTGAGAAATTGACCAAGCTTGATGAAACCAATAAACAGGTTGTTAATTTTTCTTCTCAGCTTCAAAACCTTCAAGATATTTTAAAAAATCCAAAACAGCGTGGAGTTTTGGGAGAATATTTTTTAGAAGAAACTTTAAAAAATGTTTTGCCGCCCAACTCCTATCAAATGCAATATAGTTTTGGTAAAGATGATAAGACCGGTAAGGACTTAATTGTTGATGCGGTGGTTTTTGTGAAAGATAAAGTTATTCCGATTGATGCTAAGTTTTCCCTAGAGAACTATGAACGTATTTTAAATGCCACCGATAAGGAGGCTAGAGAAAAGTTTGAGCAGCAGTTTAAGCAGGACTTAAAAAATCGGATTGATGAAACCGCTAAGTATGTCTTGCCGGAGAAAAAAACGATGGAATTTGCTTTTATGTTTATTCCTTCGGAAGCAATTTATTATGATTTGCTAATTAATAAAGTGGGCGCAGTTAAGGTTAATACGCGCGATTTAATAGAATACGCGTTTCGAGATAAGAAGGTTATTATTGTTTCCCCCACTTCTTTTTTAGCTTATTTACAGACAGTACTTCAGGGCCTAAAAGCCATGCAAATTGAGGAAAAAGCTAAGGAAATACGCATTAATATTGAAAAATTAGGTAAGCATATTCTTAGCTACGATGAGTTTATGAAGAAGCTAGGACTGAGTATGTCAACGATGGTAAATCATTACAACAACGCCTATGTTGAATTCAAAAAAATTGATAAAGACATAACTCGAATTACTGATGTTGGCGGCGATATTGAGCCGCTTAAAATAGAAAAGCCAAAAAATGCTAGCTGAAGAAAAAGTAGAAACTAATAAAAATTTTAGTGCCGTTTTAGAGCCGGTTATTTTTTTAGATATCTTTGATTATCCGCCTACCGCTTACGAAATTAATTATTATCTTGATGACAAATTTTCTTTACCACAGATTTTTTCCATACTGGATGAATTAAATAGTCAGGGTATTATTCAGGAGAGTCAGGGTTTTTATTTTCTACCTGGTCGACGGGAGGTAATTGATATCCGTCAGGCACGCTATAATTATTCTTGTGCGAAATTAAAAATTGCTCGTCGTTTTAGTCGTTTATTTTCTTGGTTTCCTGGAGTGATAGCGGTGGCGGCCGCTAATTTTATTGGCCGTCATAATTTACGTTCCGGCAGTGATATTGATTTTTTTATTATCACTAAACCGGGAAAAATTTGGCTTAGTCGTTTGTGTTGTGCTGGTTTAGCAAAAATTCTCAACCGTCGACCGACTAGTCGAAAAAAGAAGGATAAAATCTGTTTGAGTTTTTATATTGCTGCCGATAATTTAAATATTTCCGCGCTAGCTTTACCAACAGGAGACCCTTATTTTTATTATTGGCAAAGAGGCTTGGTGCCGCTTTATAATTATCGTCATACCTGGGAGAAATTTTTACAGGCCAATAGTTTAGCTCGTTTTCCTAATATTAATAATGAGATAAGTATTAATCAGAATAGTCCTGTAAAAATGAGCAGAGGCGAAAAATTAGCCAAGTGGCTACAGTTAAAAATAATGGCGCCAGCTCTATTAGCAGCGCGGGAAAACTCAGATGGTGTAGTTATTACCGATAGCATACTGAAGCTCTATCTGGGCGATCGTCGTCAGCAGTTTGCTTCTATTTTTAAAGATAAAAAACATGAAATCATTACGAAAATTAACTGAAGTATTTTTACTGCTCTTTGTCTTTTTGCTTCCTTGGCAGACTAAATTAATTTTGCGAGCAGACACTAATAATTTTAACGAGATTAGCTTGTATGTTAGTCATCTGGTTTTACTGTTGGCTTTAATTTGTTTTTTTGTCTATCAGCTAATCCGGCGCGATGAAGATAAAAAGACTCCGCCAGTTTGGTATTTTTTAGCAATCCTAGAAATAGCCATTCTCATTTCTTTCTTTTTTGCTCCCGATACTTTATTAGCCGCTCATCGCTATTTCATTTTTCTGGGCGGTTTGGGTTTATTTTATTTGTTACGCGAGGGAATGAATCATGTTGCCTATCAAGAAAGCTGTCTTAATCGTATCAGAGCGCTTTATGTTTTTTTATCAAGTATTTTTTTACATGCTGCCCTGGGCGTCTGGCAGTTTTTAAGTCAAAAAACCTTTGCTTCTAAATATTTAGGTATTGCTAGTCATGATCCGCAGATACTAGGTTCCTCGGTTATTGAAACGACCACGGGTCGCTGGCTTAGAGCTTACGGCGGCCTAGATCATCCTAATATTTTAGGCGGAGTTTTGGTTTTTGCTTTATTGTTTTCCGCTTTTTTATTAGCGCGCAAAAAAATTATCAATTCCCAGATTCATGTTTGGGGATTATTACTTTTATTTTTTAGCTATTTTGTATCTTTAGCTGCTCTGTTTTTTTCTTTTTCTCGGGCGGCTTGGCTAGCTTATGCCGTCGGCATGGTTTGTCTGTTAATTGCTATTATAAAAAATGAAGATCGTTGGGTTTTAAAGCGCTTTTTAGCGGTTTCCTTTTTTTCTGTTATTCTATTTGTGTTAGCGGTTTTTCCGTATCGAGAACTTGTGTTTACGCGCTTAGATGCTGCTACCCGATTAGAACAGGCCTCTTTGAGTGAACGGATTGATTATTTGTCGGATGCCGAAGAAATGATTAAAAAAAATCCCTTATTCGGGATAGGGACAGGCAACTATGTGCAAGAGGCAGTGCTAAACGGCCGACCCAATAATTATCTTAATCAACCGGTGCACAATGCTTTTATTCTGGCGTTTGCAGAAAGTGGGTTGTTTGCCTTTTTGGGATTAATTTTATTTCTTTCTTTTTTAGCGCGAGATAGTCGTCGACAGTCGTTCTCGGTAGCAGTTGTTGTAGCAATGATAATTTTAATGATGTTTGATCATTGGCTTTTGTCTTTGCCTTTTGGTATTTTATTTTTCTTTTTTATTCTTGGGCTAATCTGATAATTATTTTGTAACCAAACCAAGTCACGCTCTAAATTATTTAAAGTAGCAATAAAATCCGGCAGTTGTTTAGCCGGATTTTCTTTTAAGGTTTGTTTAAGTAGGCTGATAATAGTAGCAATAGTTCCGAAGTAGTCATCTTGCTCAACATGAAAACGGGTACTAGCCTCATCTTTAACTAACCAGACGAGTTTTTTTATTTGATATGTTTTTGCCATGCCTAAATAATGCTGAGAAATTTATTTTGTCCGATAATTAAATGGTCTAAAACCTCAATGTCTAATATTTTGCCCGCTTCCACTAGTTTATTAGTAATTTCCAGGTCAGCTTTAGTCGCTTTTACTACTCCAGAAGGATGATTATGGGCAATAATGATAGCGGCGGCTGAATATTCTAGAGCTGGTCGAAAAACTTCACGTGGTTGGACAATGGCGGAATCAAGTGTCCCGATAGATATTACCTCGTCATGAATTAACTGATAATGAGTGTTGAGGTATAGACCGCGGAATTGTTCTTTGTTTAGAGTGCGCATGTCCTTGAGATATTCGTAAGCCTGCTTAGCGGTTCTAATAGTAATAGACCCGCCGGGTTTCTTTTGATAAAAACGGCGTCCGAGTTCAAAACAAGCTACGATTTGACAAGCTTTAGCGATTGGCAGATTTAAATCTTTTTGAATAACTTGAGGGTTTTTCTGGTAGGCAATGCCTTTTTCACCATATTCTCGCAAAAGTCGGCTCGCCATCGAAAAAACTTCTTCTTTTTTAGTGCCGACGCCAAGAATTATGGCCAGCAGTTCGGCAGAGCTAAGTGACCCAGGCCCGTTTTCTAAAAGTTTTTCGCGTGGCTTTTCGTCGTCTGGTAAATCTTTGACACGGGCAATTTTATAAAAATGCCCGTCAGTTAGGATGGTGTTACGATCTTTAATAGCATACTTCATAAGTCGAAAAAGATTAGGAATTATAGGAGTCTTGTCGCTTTAAATTATATCAAATCTATGCTAAATTTAAAACAAGCTAAGTAATTAAGCAGTTTTTTATATGAATAAATACAAAAGAATAGTTTTGTCAAATAAGGCGCCGATTATTACGGTGCCGGTTCCTGGAGCGAAGACAACGACCGCTTTAATGGTTTTTAAGACCGGCTCTCGTTATGAGACCAGAAAAAATAATGGCATTTCCCATTTTTTGGAGCATATGTTTTTTAAGGGTACGGAAAATAGACCAGATACTTTAATGATTTCAAGTGCCTTAGATGCCTTAGGTTGTGAGTTTAATGCTTTTACTTCTAAGGAATATACTGGTTACTGGGTAAAGGCGGCGGAGAATAAGCTGGGAGAAGCTCTAGATATCCTAGGTGACATGATTTTACACTCTAAGTTTGACAAGGAAGAAATCGAGCGAGAAAAAGGAGTTATTATTGAAGAGTTAAACATGTATGAAGATAACCCAATGATGCATATTGAAGATGTCTTAGAGGGTTGTCTGTTTGGTGACACACCGGCGGGCTGGGACACGATTGGCACTAAAGAAAATATTCAGAATTTTACCCGTCAGGATTTTATTTCTTATTTCCGTTCCCAATACGGCACCAAGAGCGGCACCTTAATTTTAGCGGGCGGTGTTAAAGATCGGGATATTAAAAAGGGTCGGGAAATAATGAAGAAACTTGGAGATAATAAGTGGAAGAAGCAAGTGAAAAATATTTATCAGCAGACTACGCCCCAGATTAAAATCGTGTTTAAAGACACGGACCAGGCCAATATTTCTCTAGCCGTGCGAACTTTTCCAATCGGTCATGCCGAAGAATTAAATGCTAAATTATTGGCGGTAATTTTGGGCGGGGCGATGAGCTCAAGATTGTTTATAAATCTTAGAGAAAGGAACGGCTTAGCTTATTACGTGAAGACTGATACCGAGTTTTATACTGATTCCGGCTATCTTTCTACTCAAGCTGGCGTGCCGACTGATAAAGTAGCTCGCGCCATGGAAATTATTTTAGCCGAGTATGGACGCCTGAGGGAGGAATTGGTTTCTGAAGAAGAATTGTCTCGCACTAAAGACTTGTTGCAAGGCAGAATGTTTCTGCAAATGGAAGCAAGTGATAACCTGGCTAATTGGTATGCACGGCAAGCAGTTTTGCGCGGCCAACTATTTACCCCAGAAGAATTTTTAAAAAAAATTAAAAAAGTTTCAGCGGCTGATTTGCGTAAGACGGCTAGAAAAATATTTGTTGACGCAGGCTTAAATTTAGCTGGGATTGGTAAGATGAAGGCGGCAGATTTGAAAAAGAGCTTAAAATTTTAAGTATTTATATGTCAAAGCGGTGGCTAGGAATATTGATAATTGGCGCAGTTTTGTTGCTCGCTACTAGCACTATCGCTTTTTATGCCTTAAATATTATTGGAGATAGTTCGGAGGTAGAGACAAAGAATGCTATTAAGGAAGCAGCTGAAGAAGATAACCAATTAGACTTTATTCCCAGGCAAAATCTCGACCCGTCTTTAATCGGTGCTCGCGATATTAACTTTCTTTTTTTTGGTGACATGATGCTTGATCGTCATGTTGGTGAAAGATTGAAAAATAAACATGTCGGTTTTTTGCTTGACGGTTTAGCCGGAGAAGATAAAATTTTTTTTTCTGGCTTTGATATTATTGGTGCTAACCTTGAAGGAGCAGTCACTGATGGCGGCGCCCATTATTCTCCTCAGAATGCTTATGACTTTGCTTTTTCTCCGGACAGAATAGCCGAGCTCAAAGATTTTGGTTTCAATTATTTTACGTTAGCTAATAATCATTTCAGTGACCAAGGAGTAAAAGGAGTAGAGGAGACTAGAAAAAACTTGCAAGCATTAGATTTTTATTTTAGCGGTGCTCCGGATGCACAAATTGATGAGTACTCCCGTCAAGATATGGAAATTTCTGGTCAAAAAGTTTCTTTAATTGGGCTATCAATGGTTTATGCTCATTTTGACTTAGAAGTGGCTACAGAATTAGTTAAAGCAGCCGCCTCAACTACTGATTTAGTAGTTATTAATATCCACTGGGGAACAGAATATGAACACCAGTTTAATCGTTATCAGCAAGACATCGGGCACGCCTTAGTAGAGGCTGGTGCCGACATTATTATTGGACACCATCCTCACGTGGTTCAGGGAATGGAAGTTTATCAGGGCAAGCCAATTTTTTATTCTTTAGGTAATTTTATTTTTGATCAATATTTTTCTTCAGATACGCAAGAAAGCCTGGCAGTTAAATTAAATGTTGGAGTAAGCACTACAACTATTCATTTTGTACCTCTGCGTTCTACAGCATCGGCGCCACGTTTGCTTGATGATAAGGAGCGCGAGAATTTTTTTCAGAAGTATCTTACTTGGTCGAAGCTTAATGAGAATGAAGAAGGAGCTGTTAGTGGCGGACTCTTAGAGCTGGCTCGGTAGTGATAACAATACAAAAATTTATGTCTGGATTACTAGCAAAATTAAATAGCGCGCAAAAAGCAGCCGTTACTCATGAAGATGGGCCGCTTTTGATTGTCGCTGGTGCCGGCACGGGCAAGACTACGGTTTTAATTAATCGCCTAGCACATCTTTTAACCACAAAAAAAGTTTCTTCAGATGAAATTCTCCTTTTAACCTTTACGGAAAAAGCGGCCGGCGAAATGGAAGAGCGGGCGGATATTATTTTGCCTTATGGCTATACAGATTTATGGATTAATACTTTTCATGGTTTCTGCGAACGTATTTTACGCGATCACGCTTTAGAAATCGGCCTTAATCCTGGATTTAAACTTTTATCCGCAACTGACCAATGGGTGATGATAAAAAGAAATTTAACGCGTTTTCAATTAGATTATTATCGGCCGCTTGGTAATCCGACTAAATTTATTTCTGAGCTATTAAAGCATTTTTCTCGCCTGAAGGATGAGGATATTTCGGTTGCCGAATACCTGAAGTACGCTGAAGATTTAGATGTTGAAGATGATGACGAGCTTGAACTAGCGCGCGTGCGCGAGTTGGCTGACGCCTATCATACTTATAATCAGTTGTTAATAGAAAATAATTATCTGGACTTCGGCGATTTGATTGTCTACGCCATCAAGTTATTTAAAGAGAGACCGAATATTTTAAAGTATTACCGTCGCAAATTTAAATTCATCATGGTTGATGAGTTTCAGGATACTAATTTAGCCCAGTATCAGTTAGTAAAAATTTTAGCGGCCCCGCAAAATAATTTATTAGTGGTTGGCGATGATGACCAGGCGATTTATAAATTTCGGGGCGCGTCTATTTCTAATATCATGCAGTTTAAGTCCGATTATCCGCAGGCTCAGGAGATAATTTTGACAGAAAATTATCGTTCGCGTCAGGAGATTTTAGATCGCTCTCATGATTTTATTAAACATAATGATCCTAATCGCTTGGAAGCAAGACTTGGTCTTGATAAAAAGCTGGTAGCTAAAGGAGAGGCGGCTAGTAAAAAATATCCCGCACCAGCAGTACGCTTTTTTAATTTTTCTACTCAGGAAGAAGAGGTGTCGTTTGTCGGTCAGCGTATTAAAGATATTTATGAAGAAAAAATTTCTCAAGGTGAGGAAGTTAGTTGGCTAGATTTTGCAATTTTAGTGAGAGCTAATGATACGGCTGATGCTTATGTCAAAGAATTAAGCCGCCTGAGCATTCCTCATCGTTTTATGTCTTGGCGTGGCTTGTATTATAAGCCGATTATTCTAGATATTCTGGCATATTTTCGCTTACTGGATAATTATCATGAATCCTCGGCCTTATTTAGGGTTTTAAATATGGAGACTTTTAAAGTTTCTCACGCTGAACTAGTAGAAATTAATAAATTAGCGGCGCGCAAGGTTTGGTCTTTATATGAAGCCTTAAAAAATGTGCGTTTAATTAAGAATATTTCCGCGGAAAGTGAAAAAAATATTGCCAAGTTGCTTACTTTAATTGAGACGCATTCAGCTCTGGCCGCTAAAGATAGGCCGACTAAAATATTTTTGCATTTTGCTTATGACTCTGGCTTGCTAGAAAAACTAGACCACGATCGTGATTTAGAATTATTCTCTTATCTTAATCAGTTCTATCAAAAAATTAAGACATTGGAAGATGGTAACTCTGATTTAAAGTTGAAAGATTTTTTAGAGGTAATTAATTTAGAATTAGAAGCAGGTGAGACTGGTTCTTTAAAGCTTGATTTTACTGATAATGAAAGTGTGAGAATTATGACTGTACACGGCGCCAAAGGCTTGGAGTTTAAATATGTTTTTATTGTTAATTTAGTAGACAAGAAGTTTCCGACTATCGCACGCAGCGAAAAAATTTCTATTCCTGAAGCGCTGATAAAAGAAAAAATCGCCGCTTCCGTGGATGCGCATCTTGAAGAAGAGCGCCGGTTATTTTATGTAGCGGCCACCAGAGCTAAAGAAGAATTATATCTTACTGGTGCTAAGGATTACGGTGGCGCAAGAGATAAAAAACCATCTCGTTTTATTTTAGAAATGGGCATCAATCCTGAGTTAGTTAGCGAAGAAGCAGAGTTGAGCAAGCAAAATGCTTTTTTAAAAGATTTACATCGTTTAAATGAGTTGGAGGAAGCGGAGAAGGTGCGCCAAGATAAAGATATTGTCTTGCCACTACCAGCTAAATTTTCATTTTCCCAGTTAGCTGCGTTTTCTACTTGCCCGCTGCAGTATAAGTTTGCTTTTATTCTTAAAATTCCCGCCTCAACTGATAAAGCTTCGCTTATTTTTGGTCGCGTCTTGCATAATACTTTGTATAATTTTTTATTACCAACTTTAGCAGAAGCTAAAAAGTTACAAATCAGTCTATTTGCCGATGGTGATGGCCAGGCTCTGAAGAAGATTGATCTTGGTGAAAAAAGACTACTATCTTTATATGAAGAATTTTGGCAGGCTGATGGTTATGCTAATAAAGAGGAACGTGAGAAATATCATAAGAACGGCAAAAAAGCTTTAAAAGATTTCTTGGCTGATTATCAAGCCGCGCCGCCGACTGAAACTATTTTTTTAGAAAAAAAGTTTTCGTTTAAAATTGGTGGCAATATTATTAAAGGAACGATTGATCGAGTTGATCGCTTGGCTGACGGCCGTCTTGAGGTGGTGGATTATAAGACGGGTAAAGGTAAAGATAAACTTACTTTTGATGAGAAACGCCAATTAATTTTATACCAAGTTTTCTTAGAGGAATTTCTCGGTGAAAAAGTCGGCCAGCTTAGCTATTATTATTTAGAGACTGGCAACAAGGTGTCGTTTGTGGCGACAGAGAAAGAGATTGATAAATTAAAACTTGGTATCATTGAGGAAATCGCGGCGATTAAGAATCGTAATTTTGCGCCAACACCATCAATGATGTGTAAGTACTGTGACTTTAATTCTATTTGTGAATTTCGTCAGATATAATGTTAATAATATGAATGAAGAAGACCGCTTAATAACCCCGGAAGATACGCCGGAAGATGAAAAATTAGATTTTTCTTTAAGGCCGCGCCAGTTCCAGGAATATATTGGGCAAGAAAAAATTAAACAGAGCCTGGAAATTACTATTACGGCCGCCAAGAAAAGGAATGAACCGATTGAGCACATTTTACTTTATGGCGCTCCGGGCTTAGGAAAGACGACGCTGGCGCATGTTATCGCTAATGAAACAGGCGCTAATATTCGTGTGACTTCTGGGCCAGCAATTGAAAAAAGCGGTGATTTAGCGGCTATTTTAACTAATTTAGAGGCGGGCGATATTTTATTTATTGATGAAATTCATCGCTTACCTAAGGCAGTAGAAGAAATATTGTATCCAGCGATGGAAGATTTTGCGTTAGATATTATTATGGGCAAAGGGCCAAGCGCGCGTACTCTACGTCTTGATTTGCCTAAGTTTACTATTGTCGGCGCTACTACAATGGCCTCTCTCCTTTCGGCGCCACTTAGAGATCGTTTTGGTTTATCCTATCATCTTAATTTTTACGAGCAAGCTGATATTGAGCGCATTGTTTTTCGGAGCGCTAGTATTTTAGGAGTGGAAATTGAGGCTGACGCTAAACAAGCGATTGCTGGGCGCAGTCGTCGGACGCCACGTATTGCTAATCGTTTATTAAAACGGGTTCGAGATTATTGTACCGTTAAGGGCAATGGCGTAGTTAATGCTGTTGGCTGTCGCGAAGCTTTTAAGATGTTAGAAATAGATGAATTAGGTCTTGATAATGTAGATCGGCGCTTGTTAGAAACTATCGCCCATAAATTTAAAGGTGGGCCAGTTGGCTTAAATACACTGGCAGCTTCAACCGGCGAAGAAGCGGATACGATTGAAAATATGTATGAGCCTTATTTGATGCAGTTAGGATTTTTAGACCGCTCGCCGCGAGGTCGAATGATTACTCATTTAGGCTTGGAACATTTAGGAATTAAAGCGGCCGGTCAGGATAAATTAGTTTGAGTTGATATGAAGTTCAAGACTGCAGATTTTTCTTATTATTTGCCACCAGAATTGATTGCCCAGGAACCAGTCAAGCCGCGAGATCACTCGCGGTTGTTAGTATTATTTAAAAATAGGGGGACTTCTGAACATCAGCGTTTTTTTGAAATAGTGGATTATCTGCAAGCTGGCGATATTTTAGTTTTAAATAATTCTAAAGTTTTTCCGGCGAGACTGCACGGTCATAAACGTGATTCTGGCGGTGCGGTTGAAATTTTTTTGCATCAAAAAATAGCTGATAATTCCTGGGAGTGCTTAGTTAGAGGGCGCTTAAAGACCGGACAGATAGTTGATTTATCCGCTAAGTTATTCGCTGTTGTTGGCGCTGATAATCAAGATGGTACGAGAAATGTTGTTTTTAATTTAACGGGTTCAGCTTTTTTTAAGGAAATTAATAGAATTGGTGAAGTGCCACTGCCGCCTTATATTAAAAATCCTCGGGGTGAAAAACAAGATAAAGTTAGTTATCAAACCGTTTTTGCTGCTAGCGGCAAGGACGGTTCGGCGGCCGCACCTACTGCTGGCCTTCATTTTACCACCCGCTTATTAAAGAAAATTGAAGCTAAGGGAGTTAAAGTTAGATTTATAACTTTGCATGTTGGTTTAGGGACATTTGCGCCAGTGAAAACTGAGTATATTACCGATCATAAAATGCATAGCGAGTCAGTAGAAATAAAAGCAGAAGTCTGGGAAGAAATTTTAGCTGCTAAGCAATCTGGTAAGCGTGTGGTGGCAGTCGGCACGACTAGTTGTCGCTCGCTAGAAGCTGCCGCCACTTTGTTTGGTGATAAAATTCAAAAATCAGCCACTGATTTATTTTTTAGAACTAATATTTTTATCTACCCCGGATATACGTTTAAAATAGTAGACGCTCTGGTTACAAATTTTCATTTACCAGAGTCAACTCTTCTTATGTTAGTTAGCGCTCTAGCAGGTAAGGATAATATTTTACGCGTTTATAATGAGGCTATTTCTCAAAATTATCGCTTCTTTAGTTATGGTGATGCGATGCTAATAATTTAAGTAAGTAAGTTTTAGGTAGTCTTTAGCTAGATTTGATTTTTCTCGTTTTTTTTGATAGTATGTAAGTTGTCCTTATTGTTGTTAAGGACATTTAACTTAAGCAGAGAAACTAGTATTTCTCTAGCAATTTTATGCGTAAATTCTTTTTATTCGTTTGGGAGATAATTAAAGTTGTTAGTATTTCTTTAGCCATTATTTTACCGGTGCGCTATTATTTGATTCAGCCTTTTTATGTTAAAGGGGCTTCAATGGAGCCAAATTTCCACGATCATGAATATTTAATTATTGATGAAATTAGTTATCGTTTTAATGAACCGGCACGTGGGCAAGTTATTGTTTTTCGTTACCCTAAGGATCCTCAAGAATATTTCATTAAGCGTATTATTGGTTTGCCGGGTGAAGAGGTTCAGATTAAAGATGGACAGGTTAAAATTTTTAATGCTTTCAATCCAGACGGCCTAGTACTTAAGGAGGCATACCTGCCTGATGGTCTAGGAACTTATGATAATAGTGAATCATTGATTACAGTTGGTGCTAATGAGTATTTTGTTCTTGGCGATAATCGTCCTGCCTCTAAAGATTCTCGGAGCTTCGGTCCGGTTGATAAATCTTTTATTACCGGAAAAGTGCTATTTCGTGGTTGGCCATTTGACCGCGTCACTGTTTTTGATAGAAATTATTGGCCGCAGTATGGCGAGATTGTTTCCAATTAATAAGAGAAAAAAGAAAATAAATATATAAAACTATGCCCAGAAGGAAAAAGGGAACAACTTCATCCCCGGCCGTTAAAACGGAAAGAAAAAATGATAAAACTCCAGGAAGGCTTTTGGGGATGAAAGATTTTTCCGGCGCAGAACAAGCTTGCTTTGATTTAGCTGTTGAAAAAGCTAATCAGTTGGCACAATTGTATGGCTTTTCTCCTGTAAAAACACCTATTTTAGAGAGTTTTGATTTATATAAAAAATCATCACGGCGGGAAAGCGATAAAGAGATTTATGTTGTTGATGGCGAGAAAGGCGAGAAGACAGTCATGCGCCCGGAAATTACCCAGGGTATTGTCCGTTCTTATTTAGAAAATGGCTTGCAGGCGGAAATGAAAACCGCTCGTCTTTTTTCCGTTGGTCCCATTTTTCGTCGAGAAAAATTACAAAGCGGCCGTTATCGTGAATCAACTCAGTTTGATTTAGAAATTATTGGTGACAAGAAACCGATGGCAGAGGCAGTCTTGATAATGATTGCTAATAATTTTTTTGAAGAGATGCAAGTTAGCGCTCAGTTACAAATTAATAGCTTGGGTGATGCCGAGTGCCGCAAGAGTTATTGCAGTAAATTATTTAATTTTTACAAAGAACGAGGTCATCGCTCAAAGTTGTGTAATGCCTGTAAAAATAGTTTAGGAAAAAATTGCTTAAGCCTATTGGATTGCAAGGAAGAGTCTTGTTTAAAATTGCGCGAAGAGGCTCCACAAATTGCCGATTTTCTGTCTGACGCTAGCCGTGAATATTTAGCGAAGACTTTGGAGTTTTTAGATGAGTTAAATATTAGTTATAATTTTAACCCCTACTTAGTTCGTGGTTTGAATTATTATAATGATATTGTCTTTGAATTCTGGCCAGTGAACGATGACGGTAGCGTTGGTCGTTTGTCGCTAGCAGGTGGCGGCCGGTATGATGGCTTAGTGGAGAGCCTGGGCGGTCAAGCGGCACCAGCTTCTGGTATTGCAATTGGTATTGAAAGAACTGTTGGTCGCATTAAAGATAAGCAAGCTTTGACAAATAAAACTGAACAAGATATAGTGTTCATTGCTCAGTTAGGTGATCAGGCAAAACTGAAAGCCCTGCAGCTATTTGAAGATTTGCGTAAAGCTGGCTTTAACGTCAGACAAGCCTTAGCCTCTGATAGCCTAAAGCTTCAAATTGAAGAAGCAACGGCCATGAAGGCAACAACTTGTTTAATATTAGGTAAGAAAGAGATAATGGATGGCACTATTTTAATGCGAGATATGGATTCCGGTGCTCAAGAAACCCTAGTATTTAAGAAAGTTAAAGAAAGACTGTCACGCAAGGACAGATATGATAAAAAACTAAGTCTTAGAAAGGGAGGTGTATTCTAATGGCTGATTTCAAAAGAAAACCAGGAGAAAGTTTTGAAAGCTTTCTCAGAAAATTTAAGAAAGGCTTAAAAAACAGCAAAAGGCTGGATAAAGCTCGATCCAAACAGCATTTGGAACCAAAACAGACTAAGCGTCTTTTCAAAAAGCGCGCTTTGTCAGGGTTAGCATTGAGCAAAAAAAATGAGTTCTTGCGCAAGACTGGCAAGCTTCCAGAAACTACAAGAAGATAAATTTTCGTTTCAATTATAAAAACGTCCCTTGATAGGGACGTTTTTTGTAATTAAATTTTTATTTCATGCCAGGAATTAAGCGCTTGATATTTTCTAGAGTTGATTTCTTGGCGTGTTGCTTGATTTGATCTCGAGCGCGTTTAGTTTTGACGAATTTTAACCAGTCTTTGTTAGGGTGCTGGCGGTTTTTTTCAATAATTATTTCGACCATATCGCCATTTTTTAATTCTTGGTCTAGTCGTCCGAGTTTGTCATTAATCAATACTCCAGAGGCCTTGTTGCCAACATTGCCATGAATCGCATAAGCAAAATCAATTGGTGTCGATTTTTCTGGTAGTTCAAATACATCTCCTTTTGGGGAAAAGACAAAAATTCGGTCACGGAAAATATCCATTTTTACGTTTTTAACTAGTTCTGAGGTGTTAGTGATTTCTTTTTGAATATCCACAATTTCTTTTACCCAACGCGGTTGCTGGTAGGCATCGTGGCTGCCCTTGGATTTATAATACCAATGGGCGGCGATACCATACAAAGCTTCTTCGTGCATTTCTTTGGTGCGGATTTGAAATTCAGTTGGTTTGCCTTCAGGGCCAAAAATAGTAGTATGCAGTGAGCGATAGCCATTTGGTTTAGGAACCGCAATATAATCCTTAAAGCGATTTGGCTTTGGCTTCCAAATAGTGTGAATTACGCCAAGAACTTTATAGCAGTCATCAATCGTTGGCACAATAATGCGCATGGCAAAAACATCATAAATTTCGTTGAATTTTCTGTCTTTTTCCTGCATCTTTTTAAAGATGCTGTATAAATGTTTAAAACGCGCCTCTACTTCGTAAGTAATTCCCGCTTCATCGAGCTTAGGCTTTAAAACTCCGCGTACATTCTGGAAGAAACGTTGGCGTTCAACTTTTTTTTCAACTTCGTACTTGTATTCCAACTCGTTAAATTTTTCTGGATAAAGATATTTAAAGCAAATATCTTCCATTTGCCATTTTAAACGCTCGATTCCTAATAGGCCGGCGACTGGGGCGTATATTTCTAGGGTCTCAGCGGCAATTCGCCTTTTTTTATCAGGTGGCAAAGCATCTAAGGTGCGGAGGTTATTTAAACGATCACAAAATTTAATAAAAACCACACGTAAATCACTAGTCATTGCCAGAAACATTTTTTTTAAGTTTTCTCGGTAACGCTCAATGCCGCGATATTTAATTTTACTTAATTTGGTAACACCTTTAACTAAGCTAGCAATCTCGGCACCGAATTCTAGCTCAACTTCTTCTAAAGTTCTGTCCGTATCTTCTGGAACATCATGAAGAAGACCAGCAGCGACAGTTGGTAAGTCGGCGCGAATTTCGGCAAGGATATAGGCGGTGTGTAGCGGGTGCTGAATATAAGGTTCACCGTTTTTTCTAAGCTGCCCAGCATGCGCCGCATCGGCAAAAAGAAAGACCTTTTCGAGGAGGCTAGCGTCTACTCCGGGATTGTTATCGGTAAATTTTTTGATGATCCTTTCTATGGTCATAAATAGTTTTTATTTTGCCATGCTTATGTTATAATAAAAGCATAATTTAGTGTAGCATTAAAAGGAGCATTTTTAAAGACCTCCTTAGAAAAAATGTTGAAAAGATTTAAGATAATTTTCGGCGTTTTTTTGGCATCAGTAGTGTTATTGTCTGCCAAAATATCTCTAGCGCAAGACTTGGGCTTAGACCCAGTTAACAACACGATTGCTTTAGCACAAGGCGATCCGCGAGCTATTGTTGGGCGCATTATTCAAATAGCGCTAAGTTTACTTGGCGTTGTTGTGTTAGGATTAATAATCTATGCTGGCTTTTTGTGGATGACTTCCGGTGGCGAAGAGGAGAGAATTAGAAGCGCAAAAAATATTCTGAGGAATGCTATTATTGGTTTGGTTATTATTTTGTCCGCCTGGTCAATCACTACTTTTTTACTGAACAGATTATTAGGTGCTATTTCTGGTAATGGAGTTAATCAACCAGGAGCCTATTCGGGGAATAATTTTAGTGCTGGCCTAGGAGCTATTGGCTCCTGTTCAGTGCAGACAGTTTATCCAGAAAATAACCAGAGTGATGTTCCGCGTAATACGTCTATTATCGTGACTTTTAAAGAAGAACTAGATCCAGCTTCAGCTTGTGTTGATGCTAGTGGCGCTTCTTGCGCTTGTGATAATGGCGCCTGTTCTTTGATTAATCCTAAAGTAATTAGAATATATAAACAAGACTTAAATGATGCTTGTGGCGCCACTTGTCCGGCCGCAAATTCAAATGTGACTGACGTAGCTGTTTCTTTATCAGCAGATAAGAGAACGATGATTTTTTCTCCTTTAAGTTATCTTGGTTCCCCGGAAACTAATACTGATTATGTTGTTAAAATCACTTCTGATTTAAAGAAGGCGGATGGTTCGTCTATGTTTAGAACTTGTAGTGCCAGTGAGTTAGTCTGGGGATTTCAGGTTGGCTCTCGTTTAGATTTAACACCTCCTCAAGTAGTCGCAAATTTTTTATTCCCTCGTCCTGATAATATTAAAGACCAAGTTGGCGTGAGCGTCGCTCCGGCTAATGCTACTGCCGAAATATTTGTTAATGGTTGTCCGCGAATATACTCACCCGCTAAGTTAAACAGTGTATCGCCGGAAGCGGAAGTGGTTTTAAATTATCACGGCGTTATTAATCGTTTTATGGTTGCTGTTCCGGCAGACGAACCTAATCGCGCTCAGTTATTTAATCGCAACACTAATGCTTTGTTGGGAGTAGCTGATTTTACTGCTGATAATGAAGTAAATTTTGAAGGTTACCTTAGTTTGAAAGTGGATAGTCATGCGGCTGGTAGTTCTTGGGAAATAGCGATTTCTCCTGAACAACTCGCGGACACTTTAACGGTTGGCAATATTAAATATATTTTTGCTGCTACGGGAGAAAATAATAATATTATTGTTCGTGCCGGCGTATGCAATACTGACAATCAGGCCGCTGACATTCAAGCTAAATTAAGTGGTCATCCTGATATTAATGTTTCTCGCACGGCTAGTCGCATTTCTTTAACGGCTAAGGTCGCCGGTAGCGCTGCCAACAGCTTAGTGCTTGCTACTAGCAATAATAATGTGCTGGGCTTAACTCCTTTTACCGGCGGGGCTGATCAGAAAATAACGTACACGGTAAATGATAAAAAAGACGTGGCGATGAATGCTGCTATAAAAGTAACATTCAATGAAGCGATGAATCCCACAACTCTCTCCGGGTTTGCTGCTGACGTTGCTCCTTATATACGTTTAGTTAATGCTGTTGGTGGTAAGGCGGCTGGTGCTTCTTGCACCCTTAACTCAGAATGCTTGTCATATAAATGTGCTGGTGGTGTTTGTGTTGGTAATTATGTTAATGGTCAATTCATAATTTCTAATGGTTATAAAACTGTAGAATTTATTTCTGATAATGAGTGCGGTATTAATGGTTGTGGCGAAAAGGTTTATTGCCTGCCGCCTAATAGTAATTTAGCCCTAGAAATTAAGGCGGCTGATTTAAAAACTTGTGCTAGCGATCAAGATTGCGCCGCTTTTAGCCCGCACAAATCTTGCGTGATGGGTCCGCTTGGTTATAGAACTTGCCAAGACGCCGGACAGAGAAATTATCCCTTAGCTAACATCGCGGCTCTAAGTGGTATTACAGATACAGCCTTTAATTCTTTGGATGGTAATCGTGACACAGCGGCTGATGGACCGATTACTTATTTTAATGAGAATGACGGTACGGTCAGCAATAAAGATAGTTACCGTTTTTCCTTCTTTGTAAACGATCAGAAAGAATTATCATCCCCACGTATTATTTCTATAACTCCGAATAATGGACAAACCGATATTACTGCTTTAACTGACCCGGTAGAAATAACTTTTAATACTTTAATGATGACTAGCACTCTTAAGTCTGGGAGTGCGATTATGGATAATGGGCAAACCGCAACCGAGCATAAATTTATTAATTTAAAGAGCGCGGCCGCTTCTCCTTTGGGATATTGGATGATTTCTGAAGATAGGGATGTCTCTCCGCTGGATGGTGTAGCCGACTTAACCGTTACTAAAGTAAAACATTCTTTATTTGCCGAATCGTTTTCCTATATTGCTCAAGCCGGTTCAGGTGTTAAAGATGTTTATCAGAACTGTTTTAAACCAAGCGCTGGTCCGAGCTGCGAGGCGACTTGGGAGAATCCTTCTTGCTGTTTTGGTTCCCCGTCTAATAATTTAGATGAAAATGGCAACTGCCAATAATATAAATTTGTGTCTAAGAAAATATTGAAACAATTACTGTCTGTTTTAGTGGTATTTGGCGGAATACTGGCTTTTCGTTTAGTATTTGCGCAGAATTTTGGAACCGATGAGGTCTCTTCTGGTTTAGGAGGTTCTTTGTCAGGTAGTGATCCGCGAGCCATTGCTGGACGTATTATTAATATTGCTCTTGGCTTGCTTGGTGTTATTGCTGTAGGTTTAATCATTTATGCTGGCTTTTTGTGGATGACCTCTGGAGGGGAAGAAGAAAAAATTTCCAAAGCCAAAAAATTATTAATCAGCGCCGTTATTGGTTTGGGCATTATCTTGTCGTCCTGGGCCATCGCCTCCTTTGTTCTTAACAGGTTGCATAATGCTACTAATGGTACGAATGGTGAAAGTGGTTGTGTTGATGGCAGTACAAGAGCGTGTGGCTGCAATGGTTCGATGCTATGTGCCGCCGGTTCTTGGGGCGGCTGCGTTGGCTCTGATTGTACTAGTTATCCGCCGGAAGAATACTGTGATTCCAGTTCTATTTTAGGAGGCTGTCAGGCAGATGATAATATTTGCGCCCCTCAGGATTATTGTGCCGCTGATTGTACTTGTCAGCCCCGAGGTGAGGCAGGGTCTTCTTGCGATGCTGATGATAGCACTCCGACTTGTGATGCTGATAATAGCCTGTGCTCAGGATTTTTAGCTTGTGATCCTGATACTTGTACTTGTGCTGGCCCGCCAGTTATTACGGGAATTAGCCCAGCAGGTGGATTCTGCCAGGAAGATATAAATAAATCCTGTCAGTCTGACGCTGGTTGTAATACTATTTGTAATCAAAACACACCTAATGGTGCAGCTGATAATTTTTTAACTATTTTTGGTCAGGGTTTTGGGGAATATGATGCAGCCGTTAGCCAAGTAATCTTTTTAGGAGGTGATAGAATTGGTAGAAGTCCTTCAGAAATTAATCCGATTTGTATTGATTCTTGGAGTGATAAACAAATAATTATTGCCATTCCTAGTGGTGTTACGAGTGGCGCAATTAAAGTCATTCGTCAGGACGGCAAAGAAGATGTTACTAATAATGAATATGGCCCACAGTTACCAGACTTTATTGCTAACACTATTGTGAGACCTGGTTTGTGTAAATTAACTCCTGGCCAGGGAGGTTTAGGGGCAGTCGCCACATATCAAGGAGTTAGTCTTTATTCTGGTAAAGCTTATTTCGGTACTTATCAGACTGGCGTGCAGGCTCTTAACTCTAGTTTTAACCACCCTAGTGGTTTAGCTGGTAACGCGGGCGTACCCAATATTAGATCAGGTGAAGCGACTAGCTTTGTGGTTAGTACGTTAGGCGGTAATCAAGAGAAAAGTAATTATTTATATTTTACGAAAGAGGCTGATCCTAAAGATGGCCCATTTATTGTTTCCTTTTCTCCTGCTAGTGGTCGCGCCGGTCAGTATGTGACGATAATTGGCAGTGGTTTTGGTGGCGCGCGTGGTAATTCTAAGGTTTATTTTGGTAGCGCGGAAGCAGATTATGTTTTTCCAGCAGTTTGCGCTAGTTCGGTTTGGAGTGATAATCAAATTATTGTTAAAGTTCCTGCCTCAGCGGTTAACGGCTATCACTATATTCGTGTAGAGTTGGCCGGCGGCGCTATTGATACTAGTCAATTGAATCCTAATTCTTTTAACGTTGATAGTGCTGCTTCTTTAAAGACTAGTCTGTGTAAAATTGAACCAAAGCAGGGAGCTGTTTCTACGCCAGTAAAATTATATGGAGAATATTTTGGTAATGGCTTAGCCCAATTTAGTATTAATAAGAATATTTCTGGAACAGTTAATCAGGAAAATGGCGCAGACGTTTTGGCGGTTTCCGTTCCTGAAGGTGCGGTTACTGGTCCAGTCCGAGTAGTAAAGTCAGGTGAATGGGGGAATGAACTGAATTTTGAGGTTGGCAGTTGTGTGACTAATGAAAATTGTGGCGGCAGTCAGGTTTGTTGCCCGAGTAATACTTATAAAAAAGGACGCTGCGTCGCTAGTTTAACCGATTGTTTAATTGATATTCCTAACTCAGTTTTTGAATGGAATTTTAGTACGGGTTATGTCAAAAAAGATGTGGTTGACCCAACGGAAAGCTGTTCTACTTTAGCTGCCTACGCCGGTGCTTGTCAGGTTGACTCTTTCTGTCCTAATACTACTGGCGTCTGTTCTCCTTATGCTGGTAACAATAAAAAAGTAGTAGGGAGCTGTGATTATTCTTGCGCCTCGGTTGCTGGCTGCAGCGCATTTCCTTCGTCTTGTTTTTATGATGCTTCTATTAATAAATGTGTAAAATCAGGAGCAGATGGTTTATGTAGTTTACCTGAAGCTAGGACGCTTACTTTAGGTGGGCAGAATATTCAGGCTAATGTGACTTGTAACCAAGATGGTAATTGGCAATTTTCTACCCAAACCTCCTGTCCGGATAATTGGGAGCGAGGTTTGAATAATATTTGTGTTGATAAAAATTCTACTTGTTCCGTCTGTGCGGATGGTTTAAGTTGTGAAAGAGTGGCGACTGACGGTCGTTGCGTGTCTAAAACAGTTTGTCCCGCTGGCTCTTTGTGTGAAGATAACCCAGACTTAGCAGCGTCTGATCGCTGTATTGCTTATGACGCCCCTAGTTGCGATTGCTGTTGCCGTATTGGTAACAGTGCACAAGATTGTTGTGCTCCTTTAGAATGTTCTGGTACTTGTGGTAGTGACCAGGCGAATGATGGTGCTGGCTTAGGACAGTGTTCTGGCTGTGCCAATGTCGGCAGCACTCAAGCCGAGCATGATGCTGCTTGTAATTGCTCTGGTAAAAGCGGACAATATTGCAGCATTACCTCTGAAAATCCTCAAGGAGTTTGTACTGACTGTACTGGCTTAAAGACTCAGTCTTCATGCGCTGATCATAGTGCGGCTTGTTGCTTTGATGCTAGAAGAACTCCGTCGTTAGATGATGATATTTGTCGTGGCGGTTCTGGTACAGCAGTTTCTAGTAATCCCGCTAGTCCGGATTATGGCTATTGTGGCTACTTTAATTGTTCAGCTACCGACTCAACTAGCTGCGCTTCTTCAACGCCAGTGAAGCTTGGTTATTTTAAAGATGTTGATGCTTGTACTACTGGTTGTACTGCTGGCGTAGATTTCTGTTCTTTATTTAATGGCCGCAAAGATGAATGCACGGCCGCGCCTTCTTGTTGCTTTGACCAAACATCTTCTACTTGTAAAGGCGGAGAACAAATTGCTTCTGGGGCCGATGCGGGTTATTGCGCCTACTATAATTGTGGCGACCCGGCTGCGACGCCACCAGGCGATCCTGCTACTTGCGAAGCTATCCCAAGAACGACTGGAACTTTTAATAGTCTAACTACTTGTCAAACTCGTTGCAGTGGCAATTATGGCGGTGCTGGTAAAAATTGTTCATCGCCCTACATGATGGCTACTTGTGATTTTAGTGTTTGTAATTATCCGGGCATGGCCTGCTTAGTTGATGGCGGCGCTGCAGCTACCAGTATCTCGGATTGCGGTACCTGTTGTTGCAGTCCGTCTAATCCCACTGCTTGCCAAACAGAAGAGGCGCCATATTTATATTGTAAAGCCGATCAGGGTAATTGTTCCGGAGCGAGTCGTGGTTTATGCTGTGGTTGCAAAAGTGATGGTGATTGCGGTAATCCGGAAACCATTGGTTGCGGAGCTGATACTTGTTGTCAGGCACGTCCTAATGTTTTAGAAACTTTACCGGTTAATGGTGCTAATAATATTTGCCGCAATGCTGTTTTGAGTGTCACCTTTGACCAATTAATGGACATAACTACTCTTGGTCCTAATATTTTATTGATTAAGGAAATGGATTATGGTTCAGGAGTCTGCCCATCGGGGACAATGGCTTATGATTTTAATAATCAACTTAAAAAAGATAGCTGGTTTACAAAATTATTTTCTCAGGCCAGGCTGTCGGTTAATAGGTTAGTAGCTGTATTTTTCCCAAACCAGGAAAGCGCGATTGCTGTGCCGCCAAGTCCGAGTAAATTATATTGCGCCTCGCCAGTAATTGTTTCTGGTAGTCATAGTGGTAGTATGACCGTTGCCAACATTATGCCACGGCAGTTAATGTCTCCAGACACTAACTATTTCCTAGTTGTTAAAGGAGATGAGGAATTAAACAGTCAGCTCGGAGTAACTAGTGTTGATGGCATTGGTTTAAATGGTACCGGGCTAGACGGACTAGAGGGAGCTGGTTTAGCTTTTAATACCACCTATTACAAAAATTCTCATATTATTCAGTTTAAAACTTTATCAGATAAGGCAACTAATTCCGGAGTTTGCGCCATTAGTTCGGTTAAATTATTACCGGCTTCCTATTTGTTTAAAACTACGGATAATAGTTTGGTAGAGAAGGATGATAATCCGACCGATAAAACATTTGATACTATTCAAGATAAAGATAAGGTTTTCATCGCCTGGGCTTTTAGTGCCGACAATCAGATTTTGCAGCCGGTTACTGGTTATTTCTGGGAGTGGAAATTTAATATTTTAGATACTTCTATTGCTTCTCTAACAAACATCAATGGTTTAGAGATGAATCGTGCCTTTGTTGCGGCCGCTAGCGGTGTTACTGACGGTGAAACTAAATTAACGGCGACTATAAGTATGGAGCGTTTCTTGAATAATCCCGACTATAGTCCTAGCTGTGTTTGTTCTGATGCTACTTGTACACAAAATTGTGCCAACGCTTTTTCAATAGGTGATGATTTATCTAAAGCTAGCAATATTTACGTCTTTATTTGTAATAATCCTTGGCCGCCAGTTAATAGTGATGGCACTTGGTTTCCTTGGACGGATACATGTAACGGCGCTTTAGGTGGACCATGTACGGACTTTAGTTATAAATTTTATTACTGTCGTGATGCTGGACAACCAGGCACTGTTGATGATTTGCCTGCCATTATTGATAGAGCGGTTATTAGAGGGCAGAGTACGACTTTAGCTTGCAGTGCCGATGGCTCCGCTTGTTCAGCGGCTGGTTCGGCTTGTGGCACTGATCGTAATGGCGATGGTTTAGTTGATGGAATTTGTGTTTGGAATGTTTTAAAGGAATCATATTTTTTCCGAGAAGAGGTTTTGCCAGCTGGGGAAGTAACAGCCGCTACTGATAAAAAAACCGGTGGCGAGATTCTAGTAGAGTGGAGTTCGAGTAGCGCTCAATCTATTTCTTTTAAAGTTTATTATAGTGAAACCGGTAAATCAGCTAGTATTTCTCGGGAGTTTACTGCCACAGATGCTTGCGATTGGAATGGCACCGCATTTGCGTGTGCGGCGACTATCTCTGGTTTAAAAAATAATCAAGCCTATTCTTTCCGTATTTCTGTTATTTCTGCTAATCGTACCGAAAGCACACTTAGCAATATGGAGTCGGCTATCCCGACTGATCAAACAGCACCTCTGGCTCCATCAGGTTTAACCTCTGTTAATAAATGTGACTCATATCGCTTTACTTGGACCCACACCGATCCTAGTGCTTCGTCCTTCCGGTTGTATCGGGGTACGCGCAGCGCTGCCTATGGAGAATCTTTTGATTCTGAATCAGGAGCAACAGCGCTGTCACTAACGGCCAATAATTTAAGTGATGGTGCTAATTATTTTGCCCTGTCTTCCTTGGATAGCGCCGGAAATGAAAGTTCAAAATCAAATGAAATAATGATTACTAAGATAGCCTGTGCTGAAAATCAGGTTTGTGTAGCAGGCGCCTGTGTGGTTAGATAATTTTTTTCTTTATGGCCAATCAAAAATTTAATAAAACCAGAATGGTTACTGGCCTGTTGGCCGTCGCCGTTCTATTAGTTGCTGGAACTCTATTTTTTTCTAGCAACAGTGCAAATTCTCAGGTCAAATCTGAGAGTGATGCTATTGGTATTCGCATTATTCCTAATCCTAATCACTATAGCGTCTACCGTTGGTATCAAAGCCAGGGTTTTTCTGGCGCACCACAAGCGCTAACCGTTGATGGTTATGAAGCTTTGCGTGATGGTCGCACTGTTTATATTAATGCTGCGCATGTTGATTCGGCACAAAAAATAATCTACACCAATATTTATTTGATTTCCTATAATCAGGATTCTAGCAGTAAAACGACTGATATTTTAGGACAAATCATTTCTCATTGGAAATTTAATGATAATTTATCTGATCAAGTATCAACCTGTTCTATTTCTGCAACTAAGTGTGCTCAAGACTCTGATTGTTCTACCAATCAAACTTGTTCATTAGCGAACGGTACTTGTTTATTGAAAGAACCAAAGAGCTGCGTCGTTGATGGCGACTGCCCGACTGGTTTATTTTGTGGCAGCTTAAAGGCCATGGTTATCCGTGACTTAAAAAGAATCGGTAAAATTGAAGAGATAAGAGAAGGTCTGGCGAAATATAAAGAGGTAAACGGTGTTTATCCTTTGTTAGCAGCTGGTACTTATTTACCAGGGAAAACCACCTCTTTGTGGCCGAGTTGGAATGAGGTTTTCTTACCAGCTATTGGCATTAAGACTCCCATCGTTGATCCGGTTAATCGTTTTGGTGCCTGTTCTGGATACGACGCTAAAACTTGTTGGAACGCTACGAGTAAACAATTTGTTACTGGCGCCGGTCCGGCTTTAGCTTTGCCAGCTAATAGCTATGCTTTAGCTTATACTGCCAATCAAGCCGGGTCTACTTATAGTCTGTGCGCAATCATGGAGAGTCGAGATGCTTCTAATCCGGCTTTGGGTTATCGCTTAGAGCCAGGAGTGAACGATGATAACTGTGTAACCGCTACCGGTATTATGGCGACTGGCAACTTAACTAATACCGCTCCAAAAATAGTGGACCTAGCCTTAAAGGGAGTTACTGGTCGAGAATTTAATGGCTTTGCCCGTGCCGTTGATAATGAAGGCGATCCAATTACTTGGTCAATTTCTACGGGTAGTGGCTGGGCTGGTTGGTCAGCCGCTCCAATTCTTAAAGGCGTGAGCGATGTTAATCAAAAAAAGATTTACGCAGAGCAAGCTGGTAATGCGGGGTCATACCCGATAACTATTACAGTAACCGATAGTAAGGGAAGTAGCAGTGCTACTACCAGTAATATTATCATTGCTCCCACTGCGGCCTTTGGGCAGGCAGATGAGTATACTTATCGTCTTGATCAGACCATTCCTTTTAGTTTTAGTTTTTATGTTTCTGGAGACACCTCTACTCCAAGCTATTCCCTAGATTTATTATCAGGTATAGATATTTTAAGATTCCCTGGAATTGTGCGCTCAGTAGCAGCTGATGGTATTAATCGTCAGAAGATTTCTTATCAGGGAATCATATCAACTTCTACTTCTGGGGTCTTCACTGAAGACAAGGAGTCTATTTATAGATTAACAGTCAACGGCGCTTCTAGTAATTTTGTGATTAGAGTTAAGATTGATCCGCCGACACTTGATTTTAATTGTGAAACCCAATCTCGTTTAAACCACGTCTATAAGTGTCGTCTTGGTATTAGAAACCAGGGCAACCATTTTGTTTCCTATTCAAGTGAAGGAACCTTGCCAACAGGCTTAACAATTGTGGAAGATCCCATTGCTGAGCCTGGTGTATTTTATCTATCAGGGCAAACGACTGTTTTGCACACTGGCCAAGAGGTACGGATTAAGGCTGTAAATGAATATGGTAGTCCAACGGTTAAAAGTTTTGTTTTAAGAGTTAATAACTATTGTGGTGATGGCGTGACACAGGATCCTAATACTGAAGGGCGTGGCGGTGTCTTTAATAATGGTTATGAGGCTTGTGACGGTACGAGTAATATAGTAACTACAGCAGAAGCGAGTAATTATAAGAATCAATATGCTTGCAGTACACCGGTTGTTAACAATATTAGTGAAGAGCCACCCTATCCGATAAATAGTAATAACTATTGTGTCTTTAAGTCTCCACTTGAAGGCGGCGGGTATTGTGGCGACTTATATTGTCAGACACAGTATGAAAACATGTCTAACTGTAAATATGATTGTGATCCAAGTTATTTCGGTGAACCACCCTCTTTGCCCACACCAGACACAGGAGGAACAACTAATATTGCCTGTTCCGGCGCCAACCCTTGTCCTACGGGTTATGATTGCGTCAATAATCTTTGCCAGGTTAAGTGTTGGGATAGAAATGAGACTGTAAATACGGTTAGAATCTCGTCTGGGGACGCTACTAGACCCGGAACTTATGCTGTTTGGATGTCATCAGTGAAAAATGAATATCAAACCGCTACGTTCAGTTCAACAAATTTAGTTGGCTGCGGCGATACGCAGGCGAGTGTTAAAATTTGCTATCCTTCAAGAAGCGACGATACTAAGTACATGGAGAATGCTAAAAAAGATTGTATCGGATATAGTGTTATCAGATTAGATAATCCGATGTGTTCAAGTGCCAGTAGTCTATCGTTAGCTAGTTGCCCTTCCGGTTGTAATAGTCGTGTTAGCGCCATAACTACAGTAAGTGGAGGAGATGATTGTAAAAAAAATAATACAGAACTTGCGGGCTGGGATGATCGTCGACAGATTACTTGTTATGGAGACCGCACTATTAAGCGTTGCGTAGCGGATAAATGCCGCACGACTTTAGGGAGTATTGCTGAGGATGGTTATATGAATATCAGCGGCCAGTGCTTAAGGCCGGCGGCCTGTTCAACCACTACTCCTTGCCCTTCAGGCTCTACCTGCGAAGGAATTGGTGGTTATTGTATTAATAAAACAAGCGAAGATGTAGTTTCTGATTGCGATCAGTTGCCTAATAAATATAGTTGTGATTACAGCGATGTTTGCCAATGGGTAGAAACTAATGGTGTTTGCGTGCCGACACCGCTGCAAGCAACAATAGCGCCAAGCACAACCACTTGCCCTGCCGGAAAATATTTATCTTCCGGCGTTTGTTTAACTTGTCCAGCGGGAACATATAAATCAGATTCTAGTACCGCTACAAGCTGTACCCTGTGTCCTAGTAATAATTATTGTGCAGCTGGGGCTACTGCGCCAACATCTTGCCCGGCTAATTATACCTCCCCTGTTGGTTCCGATGCTTATGTTGATTGTCAGGCGCCTGCTTCCGGTGGTGGAGTCGGTGGTAGCTGTATTCCTACTTGCCCGACGACGGCCGGATACTGTGGCACTGATAGTTGTGGCGGTAATACCTGTCAGTGTCAGACAGGTTTGACTTGCCAACAAGTGTCAGGTAATTCAGTTTGCGTTTGTAGCTCGGAATGTGCTTATTCACCGGAAACTAGTAGTCCTACCTATCATTATAATTGTGCTCAAATTAACGGCTATTGTTCTCCTTTTGGTGGTTGGTGTGGCGATGGCATCCTTCAGCCCAATATATATAATCAAAGTGGATATGCTGTTCCGGGAGAAGAATGTGATAATGGTGTAAATAATATTAATGTAGGCGTTGAACCAACCTACAATGGTCAATATTATTACGGGACTAATACGTATTGTCAGAAAAATTGTGATTCAGTTACATATTCACATGTTTGCGGCGATGGGAAGTGTGATAAAAATATGATTGGTACGCAAGAGTTTTGTGGCCAAACCTGTAAACGCGGGAATAAAACCTATAATGATTGTCCTTGTAGTACCAGCTGTCCTTGTCCGACTGGAAAAACTTGTTCTGATGGTTTATGTGTTATTGAGGTGATTGAAGAATAATTTTTAATATTCTTTATATTAATTTCTTAAGATATGAATAAAAAAAGGTTATATATCATTGTGGCCATAACATTAGCTGTGTTGGCGTTGATTATAGTAATTACTATGATTAACAAGCCGCGCGCTTCAGATTTTAATACCGACGTGGTCAATAGTTATCAGCCAGAGTTTATGAATCAACAAGAAAAAGAGGCTTTTGGCTTGTCAGCTGATTCTCAAATCCAGGTTTTAACAAGAGGCGAAACTGGCGAGGTCCAGGTTTATAAGATTATCCGTGAAGAAGGTGACGTGGTGACTAATCCGGCAGAGGTAAAATAATTTATCTGGTTAAATTATTAAGTTTTGTTTGTCGCGGCTCAAATCATCCGCTATAATATATAAATAATAAACTCAGTTAAAAATATGTTTGAAAATTTGCAAAACCAAAACCAGTCGGGCCGTTCTCAGGTTGATGATATTTTTGCCGATACTGATCAGGCCGTTGATAACCAGCCACCAATGAGAAGTTCGGTTGCCATGCCGCAGAGCACTAATTCAGCCGTTCCTTCTAGTTCTTTATTAGATGTTAATTCTGAGCAGCCAGAAAAAAAAGGCGGCAAAGGTTTTATGATAGCTGTTATTATGATGTCGGTAATAATTTTAGGACTGCTAGGTTATTTGGCGTATAGTAAATTTTTTAAAGGCGATGATTTAGAGGCTCTGCCGATAGAAAACGAAGTGGTGAATTCCGATATTACCGAAGCAACCACAACGGGCGAAATTGAAGAGAGTAATACCGTCTCCGCTTCAACCACTGAAACAGCAACCGATAATGAGTTTATTGATTTTTTGCCGGTCATGCCGGGTGAGAATAGTTCGTCTTCAGACGCAGTAGAGCCAGGCAGTGCTGGCGAGGAGGAAATAACAACCCCAGCGTTACCTGCTGTTCCAGTAGATTCTGATAGCGATGGTTTAACCGACGACGAGGAAGCTGCTTTAGGAACTAACCCTAATATTATTGATACTGATAATGATGGTTTGTCTGATTATGAGGAAGTAAAAATATACAAGACCAATCCTTTAGTGGTTGATACTGATCGGGATGGTTATCCTGATGGTACAGAAGTTAGGGGCGGTTATAATCCTAATGGGGACGGTAAGCTGCCGGGCAACATTCAGTAGTTAGTCAGGATGATTTTACTATAGACTTTTTATGTTTAAAGCTGATAATCAGGCTCCTATAATTAAGGAAAACGAGCCAGTTTTAGGTATTCATGCTATGCCAAAAACTAGTGAGAAAAGCATGAAAGCTTGGTTCATTTTAGGCGGAGTGATGTTGCTGATAATAATTATTCTGTTTCTGCTCATAATTTGATTATGTTTAATAAGAAGAACTCTCAATCAGAAAATGGTGCCCCGACTATTAATAAGGTTGATCAAGATTTAATAGTCCACAACATGCCTAATCGATCTCGCTTGGGCAGTTCTTCGGCGCCGACTCTTTCTGGACAGGGATTTTCTGGTTCAGGCGGACAAAAAAGTAATGTGAAATCAGTCGGGGCGATAATTATTGGCCTAGGTATTATTTTAGTAGGGGCTTTAATTTATTTAAGTTATCGTTTTATTATTAAACCCCAGGCGGAAAATAATCCAGTAAATCAAGTAGCTACTCAGACTCCGGTTGTGTCAACGCCAATTACTGAAGAAACCGCTAATTCGGAAACTGCTACAACTTCCTCAACCACACCGATAGAGGTGGTAGATCCAGCTAGCGCGCCCGCTAACGAAAACGTCGCTACTTCTTCTTCGGAAGCAATAAATGAAGAATTAATGCCAGAAGAGGGGCTCGTTGAAGAAGTTTTATGGACACCAATTTTGGATACAGATGGCGATGGTTTAACTGATGATGAGGAGGTGGTCATGAGGACGATAGTCACAGAAATTGATACTGATCAGGATGGCTATTTAGATTTAGCAGAAATTAAAAGTGGCTATAACCCGATTGGAGCGGGTAGACTAGAAGAAAGTTCATCGTTAGCAGTCCACCAAGATACAATTAGTAAATTCTCAATTTTATATCCTGCTTCTTGGACTAAGCAATCTTTAAATAATGGTTATACTTTAATTATTTCTGCGCCGGATAATTCTCTTTTCCAGGTTTCTGTTCAGGATAATCCACACAATCAAGCGATTGCAGATTGGTATGCAGAAACCTTCTCTAGCGAAATAGATACCTATGGTCGTTTTAAAAATGGTAATGGCTGGGAGGGCGTTATGAGCAAAGATGGGATAAATTTTTATCTTACCGATAGCAAGAAACAAAATATTTATGCCGTTTCTTATATCCCCGTTATTGGTACCCGCTTGGCATATCTAAACATTTATCAGATGATGATTGATACTTTCCGAGTTCAATAAAAATGAATTAAATTTTAAAAAACACCGCCCAGTTATAGGCGGTGTTTTTGTGTATTGTTTATTTTTTGATGATTCTATCAATGATGCCGTATTTTAGAGCTTCATCGGCAGACATAAAATTGTCGCGGTCGCTATCTTTTTCTACCGTCGCCTCTTTTTGTTTGGTATGGAAAGCTAGAATCTTGTTCATCTTCGCTTTTGTTTTTAGGATATGTTCGGCGCGAATTTTAATATCAGAGGCCTGACCTTCGGCTCCACCTATGACTTGGTGTATCATCACTTCGCTATTAGGTAGAGCAAAACGTTTGCCAGGGGCGCCAGCGGCGAGCAAGACTGAGGCCATAGAAGCGGCTAGACCTACGCAAATCGTCGAAACGTCCGACTTGATATATTGCATCGTATCATAAATCGCCAAGCCAGCGCTCACGGAGCCGCCTGGGGAATTAATGTAGAATTTGATATCTTGGTCTTTATTTTGGGCGTCGAGAAATAGGAATTGAGCAATGACAATATTAGCGACATGATCGTCTATTGGTTCGCCTAAAAATATGATTCTATCCTTTAAAAGACGGGAATATATATCATAGGCACGTTCTACTTGACCCTCTTTTTCAATAACTGTTGGTATTAATGGCATATTTGTATAAAAATTTTAATAGCTTCATTATAAATAAAAATGGCGTTTTTGTAAAGGTCGAGCCTTGATTTTTCTTGGCGTTTGTCCTAAGATGAAGGAAAGTTAGAGTTATTCACTAATGTTTGCCGGTTTGTTAAGCCGGCTGATTTTAAGCTAAACATCCTATGTCATTCTCACAAAAACTTGCCAAGATGTCTCTGAAGGCTAAGACGCGCTGGGTTCTCGGTTTAATTGCCTTGTTTGTTTTGACGGCGGCCATTATTGCCGGCGGCTATCAATACAATCAGTTTGCTAAATTTTTAGCGGCTAAGACCAATAATATTGTGGTCTTACCAATCGTTAAAGATTTGCCGTTTAATCTCGGCTTAGATTTACAAGGAGGAACTCAGTTAATTTATGAAGCTGATGTTACGAAAATTGCCGAGGCTGATCGTGCCGGAGCGATGGAATCTGCTCGTGATGTTATTGAGCGCCGGGTTAATACTTTTGGCGTGAGCGAACCGTTAGTCCAGGTTAATAAGGGGGCGAATGGTGAATATCGTATTATTGCTGAGCTAGCCGGCGTAAAGGACGTGGAAGAAGCTATTCAGATGATTGGTGAAACTCCGATTTTAGAATTTAAAGAACAGAATACAGCTGCTATTAACGAGTCCCTAGAGGCAGCCCCAGCTTCGACTGAAGGAGAGTCAGCTACTACTACTGAAGTGACTGCGACTGATGGCGCCGTGGCCTTAAATTTGAATCCAGAAGATTTGTGGCAGAATACGGAGTTAACTGGAAAATATTTAAAGCGCGCCGTTCTCCAATTTAATCCTAATGATGGCACACCGGAAGTTTCTTTAGAGTTCAACTCTGAGGGCGCACAAATGTTTGAAGATATTACTGCTCGAAATGTTGGTCAGCCAGTCGCTATTTTTCTTGATGGTTATATAATTAGCGCCCCGACAGTTAATGAAAAAATTACTGGCGGGCAGGCAGTTATCTCTGGTCAGTTCAATATTGAAGAAGCTAAGCTATTAGTTAAGCGTTTAAATTCTGGTGCCTTACCAGTACCGATTTCTTTGGTCTCACAAAAAACAGTTGAGGCTAGTTTAGGGGCTAAATCAGTTGATAACAGTCTTCAGGCTGGTTTAATTGGTTTGTTATTGGTTTCTATTTTCATGATTATAGTTTATCGGTTGCCTGGCTTACTTTCTGTCTTTTCTTTGGCAGCTTATGGTGTGGTTATGCTTGCTATTTTTAAGGCCATTCCGATTTTCATTGCCCTGCCAATGATATTTATCATGATTGCCTTAATTTTCTACACATTTAATGAGCTTAAAGTTTTTGATGGCTCCTTAGCCTTGTTGTTTGTGGTCATTGGCGTACTGCTTTTCTTTTATGCCCTACAGCCGATTACCTTATCGCTATCCGGAATTGCCGGTTTAATTCTATCTTTAGGCATGGCGGTTGATGCTAATATTTTAATCTTTTCCCGCATGAAGGAAGAACTTAAACAGGGAAAGTCTATTAGCCAGTCTCTATCTGACGGTTTCCGTCGCGCCTGGCCCTCAATTCGTGATGGTAATATTTCTACTTTAATTACTTGTTTGATTTTGATGTTCTTTGGCACCTCCTCGGTACAAGGATTTGGTACGACTTTATTTATTGGTATTGTTGTTTCCTTGTTCAGTGCCATTGTAATTACTAGAATTTTAACCATTGTTTCTCTAGGTGATTGGTTAGACAAAAGACGCTGGTTGCTAGGAGTTAAGAATATTAAGGAATAACCATAAGAAACTAAGAGCAAATAAAAATATATGACTTATCGGATAATTCAAAAAAGAAATATTTTCCTAGCAATCTCTGGGATTTTAGTAACAGCCGCCATCGTTTTTTTATCAATGTGGGGTTTGAACTTTGGAGTTGATTTTAGTGGAGGAAGTCTGCTAGAGGCGGAATTCTCCGGCTATCAGCCGGCGATCACCGAAATTCAGGACGCTGCCAGAGCGGCTAATGTTAATAATTTAACAGTGCAGCCAACTGAAGAAAGCACCTTCATCCTTCGTTTTAAAGAGACCTCAGAGGAATCGCATCAGGCCGTCTTAGGTCAGTTAGAGCAGTTAGCAGCCAAGCAAGAGAATGCTTCTTTTAAGCAGTTACGTTTAGATTTAGTCGGCCCTTCAATCGGTGCTGAATTAAAGAGCAAATCTTTCAACGCTTCAGTGATAGTTTTAATCATGATTATTATTTATATTTCCTTAGTTTTTCGCAGAGTATCTCGTCCGGTCGCTTCTTGGAAATATGGCGTCGCCGCAATTATTGCTTTAGCGCATGATGTTCTTATTACTTTAGGCGCGTTTGCTGTTTTAGGTCATTTTTATAACATTGAAATAAATACGCCGTTTATTGCTGCTATTCTGACGGTGTTAGGTTATAGTATTAACGATACTATTATTGTTTTTGACCGCGTGCGCGAGAATTTACCTAAGAGTCATGAAGATTTTGAAAATACAGTAAATACTAGTATTAATCAGACTATTAACCGTTCCATCAATACCTCAATCTCAACCATGCTCGCGCTTTTAGCTATTTTTGCTTTTGGCGGCAGCACAATTCGTGACTTTGCCTTAGCCTTGCTGATTGGTGTCTTTATCGGTACTTATAGCTCCATTTTTGTTGCTAGCCCCTTATTAGTTATTTGGCACAAACTCATGGGTCGCAAAGCCTAGTTAAATAAATCTTTAAGATACTTTCCCCAAGAAGCCGGTTCCCACCGGCTTCTTTGTTTGTTATAATATAAGGCATGAAACCTTTTTTTACTTCTCTAAAAATAACAAAATTAAGAGCCTTGGAGCTGGCGGTAGAAACGACCTATTTATTAGCCGTTTTTTTAATTCCTGTCTGGTTTGCTTATTTTTTCCCCAGCTTTAACATGTTCGAACTCAGTAAATTGTCAGTTTTTCGTTTTTTAGTGTGGTTTTTATTAGCTCTTACCGCTATAAGGCTTGGGTTTTGTCGGCAAAAAATAGGATCTTCTTTTTTGAAAATAACTAAATTATTTTTGATTCCGTTTTTGTTTCTAGCGGGTTTGGCTGTATCTTTATTTTTTTCTCTTGACTGGCAACAAAGTTTTTTTGGTTCTTATGATCGTCAAGAGGGCCTAATGAGCCAAGCAACTTATTTTCTATGGTCGGTTTTATTAGTGATTAATCTGTTGTGGTCTTCGGAAAAAAAGACAGCATTAGAGAACAAATCAATTGTTTGGCGCCGAGTTAAGCGTTTAGTGTTAACAATGGTAATTTCTACTTCATTAGTAGCTTTATATGGAGTCCTGCAAATTATGGGTTTTGATTTTTTAGAATGGCCAGAACAGCCATATCTAACAGGAAGAGCCCTAGCTTCTTTAGGTCAGCCTAATTTTTTAGCCTCCTTCTTGCTTTTAGGCCTACCTCTGACAGCTTATTTGATGTACAGCGGTAAACATTTCTTTGTTAAGTCAGCTTATCTAATTTTATTAATAGTACAGCTTGCTTGCTTGTTTTTTACATCTAGCCGTGGAGGCCTCTTGGCTTTTTTGACTATGCTGGCTCTTTTAGCAATTTATTTACTTTTTTCTTCCTCCTCTTTATCTAGGCGCGTAAAAATTAGTTTAGTGGCGGCGGTTATATTTTTAGGATTTACTAGTTTAGCCGCTTTAGAATTAGTGACACCTGGGCGCGTTAAAGAATCTTTTGATCCGACGCGTGGCAGCTTTGCTTCACGTGTTTTTTTCTTTCAAGCTTCGGCTGACGCTATCTTGGAGAGACCAATATTCGGATACGGTCTGGAAAACGGGAGTGAGGTTTTTATTAAATATTATGAGCGCGATTGGGGCATCTATGGTGACGTTAGCTCTAATACCGATAGAGCACATAATATTTTTTTAGATATTTTAATATCGGCTGGGTTTTGGGGCTTATGTTTATTGGTGATGTTTTATTATTACTACTTTCGTCTTAGTTGGCAGGAGCTTAAGAGCGGCCACAATAAACCTTTAATCATTGCTTTATTTTTAGGAGCGTTTGCTTATTTAACCTCTCTATTTTTCAGTTTTGCCATTGTTGCGGGTGAAGTTTATTATTGGTCTTTGTTAGCCATTCTGCTGACTATGGTTACTAATCGTGCTGCAGATGATGAGGGCAGACAGGCAGAGCTAAAACCTGAAAAAGTAAATACTAAATGGGTCAGCATTATTATTTTAGCTTTAGTGGTATTGTTATCTCTTTGGCAAATGGCTCTAAGTCTTCAGGTTTTAATGGCAGATTATTTTAAAAATAAAATTTTTATTGCCGTTGAGAATAGAGAATTTATTGAGGCAGTGGTTTTTCGTTCAGAAATTAGCGCTCTAGATATTAATCCGGTTCTAAGAGAGCACTATGATTATTATTTAGGTTCGCAAATAGTTAGTTACTGTCTTTATGGGAGCTTTCAAGACTTAGGCGAGGAAAAAATTTTGAAAGATAAATTAAAAATTATTATTAATGCTCTACCAGATAGCGGTTATGAAAATATTTTATTTAAAGCTACTGCCTTTGCTTGTTTAGCTGACAGTGATAATACGGAAAAATATTTTAACCTTTTAGAACAATTAGCCCCAGAATGGCCGCGCGGCTACTTAGAAAGAGGCCATTATTTAGCAAAACAAGGAAAGTTAACGGAGGCAGAAAAATATTATCAAATAGCGGATTTAAATCTTCCGGACCCAGACGGTGATAAAATTAACTCTTCCCATCGTCGTGTGGTCGCTAATTATAAGTTTTTGATGTATGCTAGCTTAGCAGAGGGTTATTTTAAACAGGGAAATTATGGTCGCGCGGAAATGTTTTTTCAAGCAGCCTTTCGCTATCGTCCTGAAGATTATTCCATATTTAAAAAAATTGCTGATTGTTATTATTTGCAGGGTGACCTAGATACCGCTATTAAATATGTTCGGCGCGGTTTAGCGGCTAATCCACGCGATGTTAGTTGGCATATCGCCTTAGCAGTTTTATATTTTGAAAATAATAATATTTCTGATGCTTTAGGGCGCTTAGATGAAGCAGAAAAAATTGCCCCAGCTAGCTCACTTTCAGAAATAGAAAGTTTACGTCTTAAGTTTAATCAGTAGTCTTGATTATTCGGTTAGTGCCAGTTATTATAAAGAAGAACAGTTGTGTCTATGGATTATTTTTTTATTATTATTTCTGCTTTGCTTGGTTTAATTATCGGCAGTTTTTTGAATTGTTTGGTTTGGCGTATTTATAAAGAAGAAAGCATGATGGGGCGCTCTTATTGTCCTAAGTGCTCTAAGCAGATTGCTTGGTATGATAATATACCGCTTTTAAGTTTTATTATTTTACGAGGCCGTTGTCGCCATTGCCAAGAGCAAATATCTTGGCAGTACCCGCTGGTAGAATTTTTTACTAGCCTTTTATTTGCCTTATCTTTTATTGCTGTTGCTCATGTGCCTGATATGCCCTTGCTCTTGGCGCGTAATTGGTTGTTGATTATTACTTTTTTAATAGTATTTGTTTATGACTTCCGCTGGCAGATGGTGCCGATGTTAATAGTTTGGCCAATGATTATTGTTGCGGCTGGCATTAGTCTTTTTCTTGGTTATCCTTGGCAGGAAATTCTTTTATTTGGTGCCGTGGGAACCTCTTTTTTCTTGATTCAATATTTTGCGACCGCTAAACGTGGCCTCGGTGAAGGCGATATTTGGCTTGGACTTTTAATCGGCGTGGCTTTGCCGGAGGGCGGACTATTGGCGCTCGCTTTAATTTTAGCTTATTTTGTAGGGGCAATTTTTAGTGGAATTTTGCTGCTTGGTCGTCAGCGGGGATGGAAATCAAAAATAGCACTCGGTCCGTTTTTGTCTTTTGGTGCTATTATTACCCTAATTTACGGAGAAAAGATTTTAGCTTGGTATTCTGGTCTGTTTTAGAATTGTTAAAATCTTATAAATTTTGTATAATATTAACAGTAAATAATATTGAGAAAATATTGCCGTATTTTTATATGTACGAGCAACTCGCCAATCAATATGAAGGATAACATTATCGCCGGCTTGGATATCGGATCGACTTCCATCCGTTTAGTAATCGGACAGAAGATCGCGGGCATAGCCGGTGATGAACTGCAAATCATTGGAGCGGTGTCTGGGCCGACAGCCGGAGTAAATCGCGGAATAGTTAATAGTATCGAAGAGACAACCTCTTCGATTTCTGCTGTTTTAGAAAAGGCAGAAAGATTAGTCGGCGTGCCGATTAGCCGGGTTTGGGTTGGCATTAATGATCCGCATATAAAATGTGAACGCTCTAAGGGCGTAGTGGCCGTTAGTCGCAGTGATGGTGAAATTGGTGATAATGATGTTAATCGTGCAATTGAAGCAGCGCGAGCCTTAGCTGTTCCGGTTAATTATGAAATTTTGCATGTTATTCCGATTAAATTTAGCGTTGATAATCAGGCTGATGTAAAAGACCCGATTGGCATGAATGGTATCAGACTAGAAGTTGAAACTTTGATTATCCAGGGCTTAAGTACACAAATTAAAAATTTAACCAAGGCGATATATCGCACTGGTTTAGAGATAGAAGATTTAGTCTTGGCTCCACTGGCCGCAGCCGAAGCCGTTGTTAGTTCTAAACAGAAAGAGCTAGGCGTCGCTTTAGTTAATTTAGGCTCTTCTACTACTTCCTTAGCTATCTATGAAGAAAGGAATTTAATTCATACGGCTATTTTACCGATTGGCGCTGAACATATTACAGCCGACGTTGCCATTGGTTTACGTTGCCCAATTAACTTGGCCGAAAGAATTAAACGAGAGTATGGTAGTGCTATTGCGCCGGAAGATAAGCATGAGGATGAAATTGATATTTCGACGCTTGTTAAAGAAGAGGAGGTTAATGATGATATTAGAACTATTTCTAAAAAGTATGTTGCGGAAATAATTGGCGCTCGGGTGGAGGAAATATTTGATAAGGTAGATAATGAATTTAGAAAAATTGATCGTTCCGGTATGTTGCCGGCGGGGGTTATCTTTGTCGGTGGTGGCTGCGAGCTTGACGGCTTGGTAGAATCTGCTAAAAAGAAGTTACGCCTACCAGCGGCTATTGGCCTGGCTAAGAATATTAGCGTAGTGATTGATAAGGTAAAAAATCCGGAGTTCTTAACCGCGCTAGGTTTAGTTATTTGGGGGAACAATGCTGACGGTGACTCAAATTCCTCTGGTAAGCTGAAAAAGAATTTGAGTGGTGTTTTTGATAAGGCTAAAGGTCTTTTCAATCGCATCTTGCCGAAATAAAAAAATAAATTTTATACTATGGCTGAAGTAAAACCAGAAATAGAGACCTTCGCTAAGATCAAAGTGGTCGGCGTTGGTGGCGGCGGTAATTCCGCCCTGAATCGCATGATAGACAGCGGCGTTAAAGGCGTTGGTTTTGTGGCTGTTAATACTGATATTCAGGCTCTACATCATAATAAAGCTGGCGAAAAGATTCATATTGGTAAAGCAGTAACTCGCGGCCTAGGAGCGGGGATGAATCCGGATTTAGGTAAGGCAGCGGCCGAGGAAACAGAGAATGAACTAAAAGAATGTTTGAAAGGTTGCGATATGGTGTTTGTTACTTGCGGCTTAGGCGGCGGTACTGGTACTGGTGCCTCACCGATAGTTGCCAAAATTGCCAAGGAGTTAGGCGCTTTAACAGTGGCGGTCGTAACTAAACCTTTTATGTTTGAAGGCGGACAGCGTAAAAATGTCGCTGACCGTGGTTTTGCGGAGTTAGCTGATAAGGTTGATGCGATTATTACTATTTCTAATGACAAATTATTACAAGTAATTGATAAAAAAACTTCTTTACTTGAAGCTTTCAAGATTGCTGATGACGTTTTACGTCAGGGAGTTCAGGGTATTGCCGAAATTATTACTGTGCCGGGCGTGATTAATGCGGACTTCGCTGATGTGAAGACTGTTATGTCTAACGCTGGTTCGGCTCTGATGGGCATTGGCGTCGCTTCAGGTGAGAATAAAGCTGTAGAGGCGGCTAAGCAAGCAATTAACTCTAATCTGTTGGATATGTCTATTGACGGGGCAAGAGGCATCGTCTTTACGGTTACTGGTGGACCGGAATTGAGTATGTCTGAAGTTAATGAGGCCGCGAAGATTATTACTGCGGCTGCTGATGAAGAAGCCAAAATTATCTTTGGTGCTGTGATTGATGAAAAATTAAAGGATCAGATTAAGATTACAGTCGTAGCTACTGGTTTTGATAACCGTAATCAGAATAAAAAAGCAGAAACGGTGAAGCCAGCTTATACGCGGAATTCGTTTATTGCCGAAAAAGAGACCGAAAAGGAAGATTTGGCCCGGGAGGATAGAAATAAGAATAAATTTTCCTCAGTTTTTAAAAATTTACCATTAAAACCGGCTGTGGAAAACCGTAAAGCCGATCAAGGTATGCTGAATGATGAAGATGATGACTTGAGCGTACCAGCCTTTATTAGAAAGAAGATGGGTTAAAAATATTCTTTCAAGATTAGGCTAAAAGAATTATAATTTAAGCTCTTGATTTTTTACCACCCTCGTTAGAGGGTGGTTTTTTATTATTTAAAGCGCTGTGGATAACTATAAAATACTTTATAATTATCTTAAAACTAGCTGAATTGACCCATAGCTGAAGATTTGTTAAAATAAAGTCAGACACAATATTTAGTGGTGAGTTAAGATAAGTGTCCACAAAATGTGGTTTTTCCTAGGAATATTAAATAATTTATGAAGTGTCCAATCTGCTATTACCCTGATACTAAGGTGGTTGATTCGCGCGTCGCCACTGATGGTCTGTCTATCCGCCGCCGCCGCGAGTGTTTAAAGTGTTCTTTTCGCTTCTCAACGTACGAGGAAATTGAATTATTAGACCTTGTGATAGTGAAAAGAGATGGCCGCCGTGAATCCTATAGCCGCGAGAAGCTCGTAAGCGGTCTAAAGAAGTCCTGCGAGAAGCGTCCGATTACTGAAGATAGATTCCGTCGTTTAGTAAATGCAATTGAGCGTGATTTGCAGCGTTTGAAGAAAACAGAAATAACTTCCCGTCAGATTGGTCAAGCAGTAATGAAGAATTTGAAGAAATTAGATATGATTGCCTATATCCGCTACGCCTCAGTTTATGAATCCTTTAAGGATGCTCAAGAATTTAGGAAAGAGCTTAATAAACTGATTAGTGAAAAAAATAAATAATTTAAAGAATACCTATGTCCGAAACCATCAGCAAAATCATTAAGAGATCTGGCGATATCGTCGATTTCAATCAAGACAAAATCGCTCGCGCTATCTATAAGGCCGCCGAGGCAGCCGGGATAGATGATAAACATCTAGCCAAGAAGTTGACTGATCAGGTAGTGATGAGTATTAATAAGAAGTTCCATAAGAACAGTATTCCAGCTGTTGAAGAAGTGCAGGATATTGTTGAGGAAGTTTTAATTGAAAATGGACAAGTTAAAACTGCTAAAGCGTATATTCTCTATCGTGACCAGCATCGTCAGTTGAGAGATATTAGTTCGGCTACCGCTGATGAGAAATTAATGGAGGATTATTTAGGTAAGGCTGATTGGCGCTTAAAAGAGAATAGTAATATGAGTTTCTCAGTGCAGGGTCTTAATAATTACATTGCCTCTGCTATTTCGGCACGTTACTGGTTGAACAAGCTTTATCCGGAAAATATTCGTAAAGCCCATGTTGATGGCGATATTCATATTCATGACCTTGGCTTGTTGGCCCCTTATTGCTGCGGCTGGGATTTAAAAGATATTTTAGTTAGAGGTTTTAGAGGAGTGAGTGAGAAGGTCCAGAGTAACCCGCCTAAGCATTTTAGAAGCGCACTGGGTCAGATTATCAATTTCTTCTATACTCTTCAGGGTGAGGCTGCTGGGGCCCAAGCATTCGCTAATTTTGATACTTACCTAGCCCCGTTTATTCGTTATGACGGTTTGGAGTATAAAGAGGTAAAACAGGGCCTACAGGAGTTCATGTTTAATATTAATGTGCCAACTAGAGTCGGTTTTCAAACCCCGTTTACTAATGTGACGCTAGATGTTACTCCTTCGCCGATGATTGGCGAAGAGAATGTTGTTATCGGCGGCAAAATCATGCCGGAGAAATATAAGGATTTCCAGAAGGAAATGGATATGTTTAACCAGGCCTTTGCCGAAGTAATGCTTGAAGGCGATTCAACGGGAAGAGTTTTTGGTTTTCCAATTCCAACCTATTGTATTGATAAAGAATTTGATTGGAACCGGGAAAGCTTAAAACCGGCTTGGGAGATGACAGCAAAATACGGTATTCCTTACTTTTCTAACTTTGTAAATTCTGACATGAATCGGGATGATGCTCGTTCCATGTGTTGTCGCCTGCGTTTAGATAATCGCGAACTACGCAAGCGTGGCGGCGGATTATTTGGCGCCAATCCGATGACCGGTTCTCTTGGTGTCGTGACGATTAATTTGGCGAGATTAGGTTATTTGTCCAGGAGCGCCGATGAATTCAAAAATAGACTGTTCGCTTTAATGGAAATAGCTAAGGAAAGCTTAGAGATTAAGCGTAAAGTTATTGATCAGTTTACCGAAGACCGCCTTTATCCATACTCAATGTTTTATCTAGAGAGCATTAAGGAGAGATTCGGTTCATATTGGCGCAATCATTTTTCTACCATTGGTGTTAATGGTATGAATGAAGCAGTGTTGAATCTGATGGGCAAAGATATTACTACTCCCGAGGGTCACGCCTTTGCTGCTGAAATTTTAGACTTTATGAGAGAGAAATTAATGGACTTTCAGAATGAAACCAATAATCTCTATAATTTAGAAGCGACTCCTGGTGAAGGCTGTACCTATCGTTTTGCCAAGAAGGACCAGCAGATGTATCCAGGAATAATTTGTGCTAATGCCGAGGCAGTTAAAGAAAAGGGCTTAGATCCTTACTACACAAATTCTTCTCATTTGCATGTAAATTATACCGATGATATTTTCTCAGCTTTAGATTTACAAGATGATTTACAGACCAGGTATACGGGCGGCACTGTCTTGCATGGTTATTTAGGAGAAAAATTACCAGATGGTGAAGCAGCTAAAAAACTGGTAAAAAGCATTGTCGAAAACTACCGTTTGCCTTATTTCACTGTTACCCCGACTTTCTCTATTTGTCCCAAGCACGGTTATTTGTCAGGAGAACATAAGTATTGCCCGAAATGTGATGAGGAAATTGGTTATCAAGACACGGTCACAGAAATTAGAGAAGCTAACCAAAATTAAGATTCTCGTTTCGCCTGTTAATAATGTGAGTTGTAATTTAGAAATATTTAATTTATAATTTATATAGCTATCCCTTGAAATGTCACTTAGACATCCCAAGGAGGCAAATAAGAGTATGAGCCCCATCCAGACTCAAAGACAAGAATGTATCGTCTACAGCCGTGTTGTCGGTTGGCTGACACCGGTGAAGAATTATAATCCCGGTAAAGCTTCAGAATATAAGGATCGTAAAACCTTTAAAGTTTGCAACGATTAATTAACAGAACAATCTATGATAATCGGTGGTTTAGAAAAATTGTCCTTATTGGACTACCCCGATCATCTAGCCGCTATCGTCTTTACCCAAGGTTGCAATTTCCGTTGCCACTTCTGCTACAACCCAATGCTTGTCCTGCCCCGCGAGGGAGAGGATGAAAAAAATAATAAAAAAGAAAAAGGTTTTCCTCCGCTTTCCACTGAAGACCTTTTTCTTTTTTTAAGGGAAAGACATGGTCGCCTAGATGGCGTGGTGATAACTGGCGGGGAGCCGACGCTCCACCCGGATTTACCAGACTTCATTAAGCAGATAAAAGATATCGGCTATGATGTGAAACTGGATACTAATGGTACCAATCCCAAGATGTTGGCGGCCTTGTTAAAAGCGGGGCTAGTTGACTATATCGCTATGGATTTAAAGGCCCCACTTGATAAATATGAAGATACTGTAGGCGTAAAAACTGACTACATTAATCTTAAAAAAAGTGCTAAGATGATAATCAAGAGTGGCCTACCACATGAATTTAGAACTACGGTCGTTCCTGGTTTATTAGATAAGGATGATTTTAAGAAAATGGGAGAGTTAATTGTAGGGGCTCAGCGCTGGTATTTGCAAACTTTTAAGTCTGATACCGCCTTAGTTGATATGGAATATTACGGACAAAAGCCGTTTACTAGTCATGAAATGAAAGAATTCGCTAGTATTGGCAGAGAAGCAGCCGGTGTTTGCGAGGTGAGATCTTAATTTTTTCAATATATGCTTAAAAAGAGTCCAGAAATAAATTCTATTGAATTAGAGGAAAACATGACAGTCAACCAAGACGTGCGTCAATCAGTTTTAAGCAAGACGGAAGAGATGCTCGCTGTGATGAAAAATAATGAAGCGATGACTCAAGAAATTTTAAAGTCAATCCGCTTTATTAAAAATTATTTTTTTTGGCAGTCCGCTTTTAATATTCTAAAATTTCTCGTGCTGGCCGGTGTAATAATTTTAGGTATTATTTCTTGGAATACAATCCAGGATTTTATTACTATAGGAATGAACAGTTATATTGGAACTAAAGTCCCTGGCACGATTGATCCCGGGACTTTAAATAATCTTTTTAGATAATCATAAGCTCTATGGCCGACAACATAACAGTTTTCGCCCAAACGAATTATCGCAACGAACTGAAGAGGTTCGGCATCAAGACTGACGACCGCCGCCGTCATATGTATTTGATTGGTAAAACTGGTATGGGCAAGTCAACCGTGCTTGAGAATATGATTGTGGATGATATTAGAGCTGGTTATGGCGTAGCAGTAGTTGATCCTCACGGCGACTTAGCGGAGAAAATTATTGAGTATATTCCCACTCATCGTATTAAAGATGTTGTTTATTTTAACCCTTCAGATATTAATCACCCGATTGCTTTTAATGTTGTAGAACAAGTTGATTCACATTTAAGTCATTTAGTCGCCTCTGGTTTAATTGGCGTTTTTCAAAAATTGTGGGCTGATTCTTGGGGGCCACGTTTGGAATATATTTTACGTAATGCGATTTTAGCGATTCTTGATTTCCCGGGCTCAACTCTTTTAGGAGTTGTTCGCATGTTGTCTGATAAAGGTTATCGCAAGCGGGTTACTGCTAATATTAAAGATCCGGTTGTTAAAGCTTTCTGGGAGAAGGAATTTTCTGGTTATGCTGATAAATTTGCCTCAGAAGCGGTGTCACCTATTCAAAATAAAGTTGGTCAATTTTTGTCTAGTTCTCTCATGAGAAATATTATTGGCCAAGTAAAGTCCGCCATTGATATCCGCGATATTATGGATAATGGCAAGATTTTAATCATGAATCTTTCCAAGGGAAGAATTGGTGAGGATAATTCCGCGCTTTTAGGGGCAATGATGATTACTAAAATCCAGCTTGCGGCGATGAGTCGAGTTGATTTGCCGGAAAACGAGAGACGCGATTTTTACTTATATATTGATGAATTTCAAAATTTCTCAACTGATAGTTTCGCTAATATTTTATCGGAGGCTAGAAAATATCGCTTGAATTTAATTTTAGCGCATCAGTATATTGAACAGTTAACGGAAAAAGTTAAGCCGGCGGTTTTTGGCAATGTCGGTACGCTCGTAGTATTTAGAGTTGGTGCTGCCGATGCCGAGGAATTAGTCAAAGAATTTACTCCGACGTTTACTGAAGAAGATATTGTTAATCTTCCTAAGTACGAAATGTATTTGAAATTAATGATTGACGGCATTGCCTCCTCGCCTTTTTCAGCACTTGGCTTGCCGCCTTTACGAATTGATGAGAAGACTAATAACACAGAAAAAGTTATTGAGTATTCTCGGGAGAAATATGCAACTCCCCGCGAAATAGTTGAGGAGCGCATTATGCAATGGCACGAAAGTTATGGTGAAGATGATAGAAAAAAAATGCCAGTCGTGAGTAGTGTTCAGAACGTTCCCCAATCATCATATCAACAACAAACTTATCGCCCACCAATGAATCAGGCTCCGGTGCAAAGCATTTCGCCTACTTCCGTGGCTGCTCCTGTTCCCGTGGCTCCAGTTGCGGTTGCGCCTGTTCCTGTAACTCCGTCTCAAGTAGCGCCTACTCGTAATATTAATAAGCATCAAGATAGTTCGGGGTATGATGCGGTTTGTTCTAATTGCGGCGTACAAACTAAAACTATTTTTGTGCCTGATGGTGTTCGCCCTGTTTACTGTCGCGACTGTTTGAGTAAAAAAAAGGAAGAGAAGCGCGTAGAGACAGAAATGAGAAAACAGGCTAAAGAAATTGAGCGTAAGCGGTTAGTAGAAATTACGGCCGAAGAGACAATGGCAAAAAATTCAACCCCAGCCTTGTCTTTAGCAGATTTAAATAATTTAGCCCCAGTAGATTTTCGGGGTAGAGCAATAAAGAGTAAGCCAGCGCTACAGCCAAAGGTTAATCAGGAATTAAACCAAGCGCTTAATTCCGAGACAGTTAACAAGAATATTCCTGCCCAAGAACAGAACCTTGAGGAGAATGAAGACATTTTTCTTTAAATAAAACAAAGTAAAATATTTTGAGAATTAATAGCATGTATTTATTTTTTGACACAGAAACAACTGGCCTCCCGAAGAATTATCAAGCACCCCTTGATGATTTTTCTAATTGGCCGCGCATTGTACAAATTGCTTGGAGTTTATATGATTTTCATGGCAATCATTGGGATAGTCATAGTTTTATTATTAAGCCCGATGGTTTTGTAATTTCTGATGAGGTGGCCAAGATTCATCGTATCACTCAACAAAGAGCGGAACAGGAGGGCGTGCCTTTGCAGGAAGCTTTGAATAAATTTTTAGAAGATGTGCGCCATTCAACTTATTTAGTCGCTCACAATATTGATTTTGATGAAAAAATTGTTGGGGCGGAATTAATGCGTTTGAAATTAGATAATCCGATTTTGTCAGCGAATAAAATTTGTACAATGAAGCGCACGGCGGATGTTTGTCGCTTACCTAATGGGCGCGGTGGTTATAAATGGCCAAATTTGACCCAGCTTTATGTTTTTCTTTTTCAAACCGGCTTTCCAGAAGCACACGATGCCGCCTTCGATGTCAAGGCTTGCGCCGATTGCTTTTTTGAGCTAAAAAGAAGGAGCTTAATATAAAAGCTATATGGATCAAAACGATAAGTATTTACGTGTTGGCAAGGCGACAGATTTAAGTGGTCGAGATTATAAGATTTACCGAATTTTCGAGATGATTCCCGGTATTTTATCAATTTCAACCCTAGTTTTATTATTAATATTTTCTTATTTTAAGCCAGTTTTTGTGGCTTATTTTATTATTGCCTTTAATGTCTATTGGCTGCTTTTGGTTGTTTATATGGCCATCTTCTTGATTACTTCTTATGTACAGTTAAAGAAGGGTCTAAAAACTGATTGGAAAGAACGCTGTTTTAATTTGGTCGCCGGCAAATGGGATCAAGAGAAAGCCGCTCCAGATTCTTTAGCTCGGCAAGGCATTAATTGGTCAGATGTTTGGCATCTAATTGTTCTGCCTACTTATAATGAAGGTGTAGATATTATTAGTGATTGTTTGCGAGCTATTGAGCAAGACGGATTCCCGACTGAGCGTATGATTGTTGCTTTAGCCATTGAGGAAAGAGCTGGGCCTAGTGCTCAGGAAAAAGCCGACATTATTCGTCAAAAGTTTGGTGATAAGTTTGGTCGCTTTGCTATTGTATTTCATCCGGATGGCATCGAAGGCGAACTAAAAGGTAAGGGCGCTAATCAGGCCTGGTGTGTTAAACACGTTAAGCAAGATATTATTGATAAAGAAGGTTTTGATTATAAAAAAATTCTAGCTAGCGTTTTTGATATTGATACCGTTGTCCGTTCTGGTTATTTTTTTGCGCTTACTCATCGTTTTTTAACAACCACTAAGCCTTATCGGACTAGTTATCAGCCAATTCCGGTTTATCATAATAATGTTTGGAACGCACCATTTTTTTCGCGGGTAGCCGCTTCGTCTAATACTTTCTGGCAGATGATTATGCAAGTGCGCAAAGAAAGTCTTGTAACTTATTCTTCACATTCCATGACTTTTGTCGCGCTTACTGAGATTGGTTTTTGGTCACCAAAAAGCGTTAGTGAGGATTCACGTATTTTTTGGCATTGTTTAATGCATTATAACGGCGATTATCGCGTTGAGCCAATTTATTATGATGTTTCCATGGATGTAACAAGCGATAGTACTTTACCAAAGTCTGCTTTAAGTTTATATAAACAACAAAGACGTTGGGCTTGGGGAGCGGAAAATATTCCTTATCTGCTTTTTAATACGATGAAGCGTTGGAAAAATCCAGGGTTTAAGCGCGGCATGATTGCGGAGCATATTTTTATTCAGCTTTATGGTTTTCATGCTTGGGCAACCAATGCTTTGATTATTGGTGTTTTGGGTTGGATGCCCATGCTTTTAGGAGGCGACCGTTTTAATGCGACTGTGTTATCTACTAATTTGCCGACAGTGACACAAAATTTGATGAACGTTGCTATGGTCGGTTTAGTTTTATCGGCTGTTATTTCTGCTTTGCTTTTACCTAAGCGCCCGAAAAAATATACTATTTGGAAAAATATAAAGATGACAGCTGAATGGCTATTTGTTCCGTTTGTGATTGTTATCTTTGGTGCTTTTCCTTGTCTGGATGCCCAACTAAGATTAATGCGCGGAAAATATATGGGTTTTTGGGTTACTCCTAAGGCACGCTAACTTCATTTTCTTGGCTTTGGCAGCAAGCTAAGGCTGTGTTATAATAAGTAACATGGCAAGATCGCAAATACAGCCACGCTCTTTTAGTGCTGGCCATCCTGACAATCAAAAAAGATTTTTTTATCGCCTGGTTACTAGCCAGCGTTTTTTAGCGGTAATAGGCTTGTTTTTACTATTAATCATTGCTATTCCTCTCGCTAAGACTTATAGCCAGAAAAAATTAGTTGAGAAAGAATTAGCGGAGCTCCAAGCCGGCATTGCTCAGTTTGAGCAAGAAAACAGCGAACTCCAAGAGATGATAAAATATTTAGAATCGGATCAGTCGCTGGAATCACAGGCACGGTTAAATTTAAATTTAAAGAAGCCAGAGGAGTCGGTGGTAGTAATTGAAAGATTAAAAGACGCTGATAGTCAGTTAAATAGCAACCAGACGTCTAATCAGGATAAGCGCAGTAATTTGAAAAAATGGCAGGAATATTTTTTCGGTACTTAAAAAGACGAGCTTAACTCGTCTTTCTAGGTTTTAGATGAGCCGAGAATGGGGTTCGAACCCACGACCTACGGTTTACGATACCGCCGCTCTACCAACTGAGCTATCTCGGCCTAACGGGAGCGGGTGAGCGGAATCGAACCGCCGTTTTCAGCTTGGGAAGCTGACGTAATAACCATTATACAACACCCGCGAAACAATCTCGCTATTTCTAGCTGTAAATACATTATAATCTTAACAAACTCGGAAAGTCAAACTCAATTATTTTATGTTTATCAAAGGAAAATATTTAATATTAGCATCATTAATTCTTTTTGGGCCCCTGTCTGTTTCGGCGGCGAGTTCTGGTTTAGATATTAAAAAACAGCCGCTCGCTTTTACTAGCGAGCCGACTTTAATAATTTCTGAGAACCACGAAAAATATCGTATTCCTTGGGAATGGGAGACTTTAACTCCGGCCTATGAATATTCTTTTATTGACGGCGGCCTGTACGATCCAAGTCGTCCGTTAGAAATTAAAATCAGTTATCCGAAAAAAAGTGACCGATTTAAACAAATTTTTTCTTTTGATTTTCTTTCTGGTGTTTGGCGTCCGGTAGAAACTAAAGATAACCCCGCTGAGCAGTATGTTTCAATGACAACTGACGCCACTTCGGCTTGGTTGGTGGTTTTAGCTAAGCCGGAAGTAATGACAACCGGAAAGGCAAGTTGGTATAAATATAAAGAAGGTTTATTTGCCGCCTCTCCCGATTTTCCTAAAGGCACGGTTTTACGTGTTCATAATACGGCCAATAATAAATTTGTTGACGTCACGATTAATGACTACGGTCCAGATAGGGCTAAGCACCCTGATAGAGTAATTGATTTAGATAAAGTAGCCTTTGAAAAAATTGCTTCTTTAGGAGCAGGTATTATTAATGTTCGTGTTGAAGTAGTGAAAGAAGTTCCGACGGCGGCTGCTAAAACTGCCGCTCAATTACAAGCCACTCCTAGTGTTACTGCTTCCTCGGCGATTATTATGTTAGAGGACAGTGGTAAGGTGCTTTTTAGCAAGAATGATAGTCAGGTTGCCCCTTTGGCGAGCTTAACAAAATTAGTAGCCATTAAAACTTTTTTAGACACTAAGCCAGATTTATCAAAAGTAGTGGTTTATAAAAAGCAGGATGAAGAATATAATTATAAATATTGTAAGCCTTGGGAATCAGCACGACTACGTGTGACTGAAGGCGAGACAATGACTATAGAAGATTTAGTTTATAGCACGTTAGTTGGTTCAGCTAACAATGCAATTGAAACTCTAGTTAGAGTGAGCGGTTTGAGTCGTGAAAATTTTATTAATAAGATGAATGAGACGGTAAAATCTTATGGTGCGACTGCGACCAAGTTTATTGAACCTAGTGGTTTGTCCCCGGATAATGTGAGTTCTGTTTATGATTATGCTATAATAACTAAAGAGATTTTTAAGAACCCTTTGATTCAGAAAATTAGTACTACCAAGACCTATTCTTTTACGACTATCAATACCAAGCAGCCACATAAACTAACTAATACCAATCAGTTGCTTAAGAGTACGACGTATGCGATTACTGGTTCTAAGACGGGATATTTAGACGAAGCTGGCTATTGTTTGATGACCAGAGTGAAGACGTCGCAGGGTAATATGATTATTATAAATTTTGGTTCTAAGAGTAAAGCCGATAATTTTGCCGATAACGAACAGCTGATTCGTTACGGTTTGAAAGCGCTTTAATATGATAACTATCAAGAATGCTTCTAAGGCTTATAGCCGCAAGAACAAGGTTCTAGACCGAGTCAGTCTTGATATTGAAGCGGGTGAGTTTGTTTCGATTGTCGGTCAGTCTGGCGCTGGTAAAACTACTTTAGTAAAAGTTTTAATTGGCGAAGAGCGGGTTGATAAGGGACAAGTTATTGTTGGCGACTGGGACATTACGAAAATTTCTAAGCGGGAAGTTCCTTTTTTGCGCCGCCAAATCGGTGTTATTTTTCAAGATTTTAAATTACTGCCAAAAAAGACGCTGGCGGAAAATGTCGCCTTTGCTTTAGAGGTTTCTGGTGGCAGCGCGGCTAAAATTAAACGCATTGTGCCGAGCGTTATGAAGCTCGTCGGCCTAGAAGATAAACAAGAACGTTACCCGCATGAAGTTTCTGGTGGCGAAAAGCAAAGAGCCGCGATTGCACGCGCCTTAGTGCATCAGCCGAAAATTTTATTAGCCGATGAACCGACTGGTAATCTTGACGCTTTAAATACTAATGAAATTATTGAACTCTTGTTACGTATTAATCGTTTTGGTACAACCGTGATTTTAGTAACACATAATAAAGAGGTGGTTAACCGTCTGAGTAAGCGCGTTATTACTATGGACCATGGACAAATTGTCAGCGATCAGGAGAAGGGTAAATATTTGCTTTAAATAATTATTTTTAAACCGATGCTATCTTTATATCGGATAATAAAATTTAGTCTGCAGGATGTCGGCCGCAATGTTTGGCTATCTATTGCTACTATTACCATTCTGCTCTTGGCGCTTTTTTCTATTAACATTCTTATGACGGTTAGTGTGATTAGCGATAGTGCCGCGAAAGCTGTCCAAGAAAAAGTTGATATCAGTCTTTATCTTAAATCCGAGGCACCAGAAAGTGAAATCTTTGCTTTAAGAGATAGTATTGCTAGTTCCGAGCGCGTGAAAGAAGTTGTCTATATTTCTCGTGAGCAAGCTCTGGCTGATTTTCGGGAGAAGTATAAGAACAACCAAGAAATTTTAGCTGCCTTAAAAGAATTAGGGCGCAATCCTTTGTCGCCTAGTTTAATTATTATTCCTCAGGGGCTTGAAGGGGCAGATATGTTAGTTAATGAACTGAAGGCACTGGAGGCGCCGATTATTGAATCGCGTGATTTTTCTGATAATACGGTTGTGTTAGAAAAGATTAATAATATTACCAAGCGAGTTAACGAAATTGGCTTGTTTGTTATCGCTATTTTTATCCTCACCAGTTTATTGGTTGTTTATAATACAGTTCGAGTTGCTATTTATACGCATAGGCAGGAAATTGAGATTATGCGCCTGGTTGGTGCCTCTAATGCTTTTGTTTATTTGCCCTACGTTTTCTCCGCTTTGATTTATGCGGTTGTCAGTACAATTATTATCATTTTGATTTTTTACCCATTTTTATCCGTACTGCAACCATATCTTGAAGTCTTCTTTATGGGTTATAATGTCAACATCTTAGCTTATTTTGTTGATAACTTTGTTTGGATTTTTGGTCTGCAGTTTTTAGCCGTCTTGTTTATTAATGCACTGGCAAGTATTTTTGCTGTTAGTCGTTATGCTAAGGTTTAAGGGAATTAGCTAGTTGCGTTTGACTTTTAGGCTGATTTTTAATAATATCCTCTAAGAGGATATTTTGGTTTAAAATAGATATTTGAATATTCGGGGATCGTCTAACGGTAGGACTCCAGGTTTTGGTCCTGGCTATTGGGGT
>CAZAAD010000003.1:9798-80747 GCA_964483295.1 uncultured Gammaproteobacteria bacterium | reverse complement strand
AAATTCTCATCTAATCTTAGCCACACTAGTTCGAACTTCGTCCACGACCCCGAGCAAAACAAAAACACCCATTTGGGTGTTTTTGTTTTGTCTGGCATTAAGAGGGGTTCGAACAGGTTGGAAGTGAGCTTAGCTGAAGGTCAGCAGACCGAGGCGTAGCGAACGTCGGACAATATGCCGGGGGCATAGCTGAAGGTCAGCAGACCGAGGCGTAGCGAACGTCGGACAATATGCCGGGGGCATATTGGACGCCAACCGCGACAACGAATGAGCGAGCGACGGCGAGCGAATGAGGCGGAAATCCCTATCCCCGAGCAGTTGACAAAAAAGCATACGTATGGTATGCTTTTTTGATAGTTAAATTATTGTTGAACTTTAAAAACCTGATATATTATGAACAATCTGGAAGAAATATTGTATGATTTGGGCCTGGAACAAAAACAGGCAGATGAATTAACCCTGACGGAGAAGAGGAATATTTTTCAAATGGCAATAGATTTCTGTTATGCTTGTCACTTAGAAGATGTTGTCGATTTAGTCCCTTTAACAATTCGTAATAATGAACTGGGAAAAGGACTAAAAAGAGCAAGAGAAAAAGCACCACATTGTCTTGGTTGGCACTTTACAATTGCACAACTACTTATTGAGCCGCAACGTAGTAAGGAGATGCTATATATATACCAAAACTCCGTTGGATATGGGGATCAAGCTGGTTATAGCGCTCTTTATTACAAGCTGAAATTCATTAACGAGGTCTCAGAGCCTAATCGCACCGATGAATTAGAAAAATTGTTGACCGATTTAATAAGAGAATATTGTTTAAAGGTCGATTACTGGGAAGCTCATCCTATGTGGCACGGAATTTTTCCCCAAAATGATTGTGAAAAGATCATTAGTGCTATGGCTGCTGACAAAAGATTAGAAAAGATTGAAAAAGTTACTAATAATTTTTTTGTCAAAGATCTTTTAGATGAAGCGGTTAAAGCTGCAAATTTTCTTCCTGACTTGGAAAAAAAAGACATGATGCTAAAGATAGAAGCCAGAAGGCCTTTTGTAAAAAGATTTCGGTTGCACTACGTAGCGAGAATGATAGGTTGCTAGAATCATCTCTTAATGTATTTTAAAGACACGCCCGATTAATCGGAAACGGTCTTTTTTATTATTAAAGAACTTAAATATAATATCATAGTTTTTAGAGTATTTCCGCAAATAAAGTTCGAAAGCAGTCCCTCCAAGCGAGCACGTTGACAAAATAGCACATTTGGTGTTATTTTTGTTTTACAAATAAGTAATATTAACAATTAAATATAGGAGATTCAAAAATGAAGAAAATGAAATGGCCAAAAAGTGTAACTTTGATTAGACATGGAGAGTCGGCTTATAATGCTCTTAGTCTTGCAAAGAATAAAGATGAATCGTATCAGAAATTCAAGGAAGAGTATGAAAAAGATCATGAATCAAAGATAACTATTAAGCTGGCACAAGAAATGGAAAGCAAGTATTCGCTAAAGACTAGTGATTATGGAACCCCGCTAACTATTAATGGACAAAATCAGTCTTTTGTTACTGGTCAAAATTTATCCAAGATAATATATAAGCCAGATGTTATTATGGTATCGCCTTATTTAAGGACTGTTGAAACATTGAATCAAATTATTAAAGGGTGGCCTGATATTAAAAATGTTCCTCAATTTCCTGACGAAAGAATTCGTGAACAGGAACATGGGTTGTCATTATTGTATAATGATTGGAGAATTTTTAATGTTTTACATCCAGAGCAAAAAAAACTTTATGAATTGCTTGGGCCGTATTGGTACCAATTTCCACAAGGAGAGTCCGTGGCAGAGGTTAGACAAAGGTGCCATGATGAAGTTGTTATGTTAATTAGAGAATTTGCAAATAAACATGTGTTATTAATTACTCATCATCTAACAATTTTATCTTTTCGTGCTAACTTAGAGCGTTTGTCTCCGGAAGAATTTATTGAACTTGATGAGAAATTTAAGCCAAAAAATTGTGGCATAACTCAATATTTCTGTAATAGTAATGCCGGAGAAAATGGTAGATTGGAGCTTAAATTTTACAACCGCACCTTATATTAAAAAATAAAAACCCTGAAGCTAACAAAGTTTCAGGGTTTCTTTTTATTCAAAAAAGTTCCAAATCTAATTTTATTTTCTTAAAGCCTTAACAATCCAAATCAGAATCACTGCTCCTAATATCGCGACCAGAAAGCTATAAATATTAAAGCCACCAACGCCGCCCTGACCGAGCAGACTCATAACCCAACCGCCAATCACCGCGCCAACAATACCGATAACAATATTTAAAATAATACCTTGCTGGGCGTCAGTTTTCATTATTAAAGAGGCAATCCAGCCAGCTAATCCTCCAAAAATTATCCAAAGAAGTATACCCATAAATTTATTTGTTATATATTATTTTTATTCTTCCTCATTTAATTTAGTTGCCGCCTCTGGTGTTGATATTGTTTTGCTCATAAAAAATATTTTTACAATCCCCCAAGCGACTAGTGAGTAGACAAGAATAGCGAGAATTGTGGTCCATTCAAATACGCTGCCCTCAACTCTTGAAGCTTTGAAAACATTAAGAAAAGGCGAGGCAAAGGGAGAGCTAAGTGTATAAATAAAGTTAGTAAACCCGGCCAAAGGATTAGCGCCTAAGAGTTTTAAAACAAAACGAAAGCCCAGTAAGATAGTTGCTGCTTGGTTGCCCGGGAGCGAAGGAGAGGGCGTTACTGACACCTTATTTGGCGCCTATCCGTTTACCGGCGTTTTGCCAGTAAAGTGGGATTATTAAAATTAAAGTTAAAGTCAAAGCTTTATGTGATATATCATGAAGAATTTTAATATTTTTACAAAGTTGTTCATAATTGGCGCTATTATTTTTTTATTAGCCCTCGTTGTCTTAATTAGATTAGACATAATTTTTACAACTACACCTGTCGATATTGTTTCAGAAGAGCCAGTGAAAGATAACCAAGACTCACCAGCTATTTTTTCAGATGAAGTTATAGATAATGATGAAAATATAAAGGGTGATGATATAAAAATGATTGCGCCGATAAGTGATGCCGTGAGTCGGGTTACTAAAAAACCATTTGGCATTTATATTACCCCACAGACTTCGCCGGTTAGTCCGGAAAAATTTAGCGGCTATCATACTGGGGTTGATTTTGAAATAAGGGAAGATGAACAAGATTTAGATATTGCTATTTTTGCGATTTGTGATGGTCCGCTACTTATCACAAGAAACGTTAGTGGTTACGGAGGTGTTGCTGTTCAGAGTTGTGAAGTAAATACTGAACCCGTAACAGTACTTTATGGCCACCTTGATTTGTCTAGTATTGATAAAAATCAAGGTGTAAATTTATTAGCAGGAGATAAAATTGGTATATTAGGAGAGGGCTATAGTTTGGAAACAAGCGGCGAAAGAAAGCATCTCCATCTTGGGGTAAGTAAAGGTGGTGATATTAATTATACCGGTTACGTTAAGGCTGAGTCTGATTTAGAAAAATGGCTTGACCTGTTGCTTTTGCTTAAGTAATAATATAGTCTAAATTCTAGGATTAAAATAAATTTTTATATCATTATGAAGGTGCAAGCTATTAAAACTCGTGTTTTTAGGCCAGGCGAAAATTTGCAGTCTTTTATAGAAGAATATATTCCGGTTGTGAAAGAAAATTCTATTTTAGTGGTAACCTCCAAGATAGTATCTTTGTCAGAGGGTCGGATTGAAGAAATTAAAGACGACAAAACCAGGGAGCGTCTTATTAAAGCTGAAAGCCAATGGGCAATGAAAACGAAATATACTTGGCTGACGATTAAGGATAACATGGTGATGTCTTCGGCGGGCGTTGATGAGTCAAATGCTGATGGTAAGATAATTTTATTACCCCGTGATAGTTTTTTAGCAGCTACTAAAATTAGAAATTGGCTAAAAAAGAAATATCAACTTAAAAATATTGGTGTTATTGTAACTGATAGCCGTCTTTTGCCGTTGCGCTTGGGAATTGTGGGAATTGCTTTGGGGTATGCTGGTTTAAAAGGTATTAGAGATTATCGCGGTAGCGCTGATATTTTTGGCAGACTTTTAAAGTTGTCCAAAACTGACGTGGTTGATAGTTTGGCGACGGCCGCGGTTTTAGTCATGGGAGAAGGCTCTGAAAAGCAGCCGCTCGCAGTTATTAGTGAGGCACCAGTTGAATTTAGGGATAAAATAAATCGCCACGAATTAGATATTAATATTAAAGAAGACTTGTACCGTCCTATTTTTGAAAAAATAGGCAAGATTAAGTTTAAGAAGAAATAATTTTTATGGATATTTTTAAGAAACTAAAAGAACTTAATTTTCCATCGGGTGAGTATGTTGTAGTCGGTAGTGGCGCCTTGGCTGCTAGGGATTTGCGTGAGGCTAATGATTTAGATATTGTAGTAACGCGTAAACTTTTTACTTTATTGCGCGATTCGGGTAGTTATAAAGAAGTTGCAAAACATAACATGATGTTTCTTCAGGCTGATGATGTTGAAATAATCCCGCAGCTTGATTGGGATGCCTATCAGACAGTGGTTGAAGAGGCGATTAAAACGGCTGATATAATAAATGGTTTTCCATTTTTAAATATACCGGAGACGATAAAGTTTAAGACGGCTCTGGGCAGGGAAAAGGATTTTCAGGATATTAAACTTTTGCAAGATTTTTTATCAGAAAAGAAGTAAATTATAGGGAAATTAATTTTAGCCGGGTCAATTGGCGCCCGGCTTTTGATTGCTTGACCATACTGGCGCCTGGGGATAAGATAAAGATATGGATATTGTCATAACCGCCTTCCAAAAAAGTGTTTATCAGGTGACAAGCAAAATACCTCGGGGCAGGGTTTCTACCTATCTTGAGATTGCTCAAGCCATCGGCTGACCAAAGGCAGTGCGGGCGGTTGGCAACGCCCTGAATGTTAATCCGTTTGCCCCACAGGTTCCTTGCCATCGGGTAGTGAAGAGTGACGGTTCTCTGGGTGGTTTTTTCTCTGGGCAAAATAAGAAACTAAAACTGTTAAAGAGTGAAGGAGTTTGTTGCCGGTCTGGGAAGATAGTAGATTTTGATAGTAAATTTTTTAAGTTAAAAAGATATGTATGAGTTATTTTAAAATAGGATACGCTTTTCTCTCAATGGTGCTTGGTGTATTTATGTTTGTCTATGGCGGGGCTGATGATAGCCCGGGCGGGCAGCTTTTAGGATTAGTGATTTTTCTCTTCGGTTTAGTAACCTTAATTAAAGTTATAATAGTTCGAAAAAATATTTAGTCTTAAAAAATAAAAATATGCGCGATAAACATGTGATAGTTAAAATTATAGCCGCCGTTACCTATCTGGTTATGATAACCGTTAATGGTCTAGCTAACTCTCTGCCTATTAATAATCGATCGACCGGCGCTATTTCTGATGCTTACCCGAATTTATTTGCGCCCGCTGGGTTGACGTTTTCCATCTGGGGTTTAATCTATTTACTTTTGGCCGGCTATACTTTGTATCAGTTCGGCCTTTTTCAAAGTGACAAAGGTAAAGGTCGGATAGAGCTTTTCAAAAAAGTTGGACTTTACTTTATTCTCAGCTCCTTAGCTAACATCGCTTGGATTTTTTCTTGGCACTATGATTTTATAGGTATTTCGGTTTTGATTATGGGTGTGATTTTATTTTCTTTAATTAAGATTGCTGATATCTTAAATAAAGAAAAATTATCACTACAAGAAAAGATTTTTATCCGCACCCCTTTTAGTATTTATTTTGGTTGGATTACTGTCGCCGCTATTGCTAACATAACCGTCTTTTTAGTGAGTTTAAATTGGAATGGTTTTGGTATTTCTGATCAGATTTGGACAATAGTCGTTTTATTAGCCGGACTATTAATTGGCACACTGAGAATGTGGAAAGATAAAAATGTGGCTTATGGTTTAGTTTTAGTTTGGGCCTATTCTGGCATTCTATTAAAACATTTATCAGCGGATGGTTTTGCGGGACAGTATCAAGGAGTTATTATTACCGTGGGCGTTTGTATCTTAGGTTTTTTAATTGGCTTAATATCGGTTATTAGAAAAACTAGAAAATTATAATTCTATGTCTAATTTTTATAATTTTGAAGCCGAGGCTACTAATGGCCAGATTATTAAAATGTCCGACTATCGTGACCAAGTAGTTTTAGTTGTTAATACTGCCAGTAAGTGTGGTTTCACTAAGCAATATGCTGGTTTAGAAAAACTTTATCAAGATTATAGGAATCAAGGTTTTGTTATTTTAGCTTTTCCTTGTAATCAATTTGCCGGCCAAGAGCCAGGTAGTGAGGCGGAAATTGTTTCTTTTTGCCAGCTTAATTATGGCATTAGTTTTCCAATTTTTAAAAAAATAAAAGTTAATGGCGCAGAGGCGCACCCACTTTTTGTTTATTTAAAAAAAGAACTCCCCGAATTATTAAGTGGGCGTATTAAGTGGAATTTTACCAAGTTTTTAATTGATCGCGAGGGTAGCCCCCTGAAACGTTTTGCGCCTGCTGAAACTCCTGAAGAAATTGAAAAATATTTAGTTAATAATAAGATATTAAAACAATTAACATAAGTAAAACTAATTTTATGACAATTATTAATTTTTTAAAGCTATATTTCATTGCCGTGCCAATTTTCTTTATTATTGATTTAACTTGGCTAGGAGTCATTGCTAAAGATTTGTATCAAAAACATATGGGCCACTTAATGAGATCTACTCCGAATTGGTCAGTGGCGGTTATTTTTTATCTCTTGTTTATTATTGGTTTAGTTATTTTTGCTATTTCTCCAGCCATTAGAAACAATTCTTGGTCATACGCGCTTTTGTATGGTGCCCTCTTTGGCTTCTTTACTTATATGACTTTTGACTTAACGAGTTTAGCTGTTTTGAAGGATTGGCCTTGGAAAATCGTAATTATTGATATTATTTGGGGAGTGGTTTTATCATCTTCGGTATCAGTAGCAGCTTATTTTATTGCTAAAAATATTATTTAAAGGATATGAATATTTTTTGGCTACAGGCGATCGCTTTATTTGTTTTTATTAATTTTTGGTTTATTTTCGCGATAATAAAAAAAAGAAACGATATTGCTGATGTGGCCTGGGGTCTTGGTTTTGTTTTGTTGGCGCTAATTGGTTGGTTATTTAACCCAACTCTGAGAGTTTCTTTGGTGTTATTAATGGTTTTATTCTGGGGGACCAGGTTGGCTTATCATATTGGCAGGAGGTTTTTAAAACATAGTGAAGAGGATAAACGTTATCAGAAAATGCGGGCTGGTTGGAAAGGTTCTATAGTTTTTAATTCTTGGTTAAGAGTTTTTTTTCTTCAGGGGGTGACTTTGTTATTAGTGGCCGCTAGTATTATTATTGTTACCAATTTCGATAAGCAAGGCTTTGTGCCGGTTAATGTGCTCGGTATTGTTATTTGGCTGTTTGGTTTAATTTTTGAAATTATTGGCGATCAGCAGCTAAAGCAATTTATTGGTAGAGCAGAAAATAAAGATAGAATCATGACTAGTGGTTTATGGAAATATACGCGTCATCCTAATTATTTTGGCGAAGCCGTTTTATGGTGGGGTCTTTGGTTGACGACTTGGGGAGCTAATTATTTTTATCTTGGTTTGATTGGTCCGGTTACCATAACGTTATTACTGCGTTTTGTTTCTGGTGTTCCTTTGGCCGAAGAAAGATATCGGGAAAATCTTGAATTTCAAGAGTATGCCGCTAAAACTCCGCCGCTATTTCCTAACTTTTTTATTAAATAATCTTTTATATGAAAAAGAAAGTAGCCATTGTTGGCTCCGGAATCTCAGCTATGACTTGTGCGCATTATCTGCGGGATGAGTATGAGGTTTCTATTTTTGAAAAGAATGATTATTTAGGGGGGCATACCCATACCCATGAATTTACAGAAGCTGGTCATAAGTTTACAATTGATACTGGTTTTATTGTTTTTAATCTTCATACTTATAGCAATTTACTTAAATTATTTAGCGAGTTAGGTGTTGAAAAGCAAAAAAGTAGCATGTCTTTTGCAGTTTATAATCAGAAGACGGGTCTGCAATATTCTGGCAGCAATCTGATTAATCTTTTTTCTCAGAAGAAAAATTTACTTTCTTTAAAATATTGGAAATTTTTGTTAGAAATAAATAAGTTTTTTAAGATGGCCCTAGAGGACAGGGAAGTTATTAAGGGCAGCGAAGAGACTATTAGTCAGTATTGTCAGCGGAAAAATTTATCTAATTATTTTTTAGATAATTACTTAGCACCGATGTCTTCAGCAGTTTGGTCTACTCCTCACCAAAGCGCTTATGATTTGCCGATTTCTTTAATTATTCCATTTTTCTATAACCATGGCTTGTTGGGAGTTAATCGTCAATTCCAGTGGTATACTGTTAAAGGCGGCTCAAATGACTATGTAAAAAAGATAGTAGATAAGGGCAATCTCTCTATTAATCTAAATGAAGCCGCTTTAGAGGCTGTCGAATCGGAGCAGGGAGTGCGGCTTACTACGGAAAAGGGTAATTACGAATTTGATTATGTGATTTTGGCCAGTCATTCTGATGAGAGCCTGAAAATAGCCACCGAGCTTTCTTCTGAAAAAAGACAGTTACTAGAAAAGTTTAGCTATAGTCGTAATCGTGCTGTTTTACATACTGATACAGCGTTAATGCCGACTATTAGGAGTGCTTGGGCTTCATGGAATCATGTGATTAATAAGGAAAATGGACAATCTTCAACAGTTTATTGGATGAATGAATTACAGAAGCCAAATACGAACACTAACTACTTTGTCTCTATTAATCCTTTTCAGGAAATAGATAAAAGTAAAATTGTTAAAGATTTGATTTATTATCACCCCCTGTTTACAGTGGAAAACTTTGCCCTGCAGACGAGATTGCAGGAATTGAATAAAAATACAAAAATATTTTTTGCCGGCGCCTATTTCAGTTATGGTTTTCATGAGGACGGTATCAAGGCTGGCCTAAAAGTAGTTGAGATTTTAAAAAATAATAAATAAAGAAGATGAACTCTTGTATTTATACTTTGAAACTAGTTCATGATCGCAAGGAGCCAAAGCGGAATTTTTTCCAATACTCAATCTATATGGTGTATTTGGATTTAGATGAGTTAGAGGAAGCGTCTAAAAAATTATTTCTATTTAGTTATAATAAATGGAATGCGCTTAGTTTTTTTGATAAAGATCATTTTAAGTTTGTTTCGCAAAAAAGCCAGAATGCTGAGATTATTGCTCGAGAAATGGTTAGTTTTGAGGCTGAGAAATATTTAAACAAAAATACTAAAGAGCGCCTAAAGATTTTAATTAGTGAGTTGCAATTCGGGTTTGATTTAGAAAAGGTTTATGTTTTAACAAACTTAAGAAACTTTGGTTATATATTTAATCCCGTAAGTTTTTATTATTGTTTTGACAGCGCTGGTAAATTTAGAGCGATGTTTAGTGAAGTTAATAATACTTTTGGTGATCAAAAAATGTATTATTGCAAAATTGACAATCCAGAAGCCGAATTATTTTCTGATACACAGAGAAAAAATTATTATATTTCCCCCTTTATTAGTTATGACAATAATCTTCACTGGCAGTTTAAGATTCCTGGAGATAAAATAATGATGGCGATCGATTCTATTAAAAATGATAGAATAGAGCTAAAAACTTTAGTTACTGGGAGCAGAAAAGCGTTAAACAATTTTAATTTATTATGGGTTATATTAAGATACCCCATGGTAACTTTAATGGCGATTATTTTAATTCATTATCAGGCTTTAAAATTGTTTATTAAGAAAATAAGATTTTATCGTAAGGAAGAAACTGATAAAAAAATTATAGAAAAAATTACCAAAAAAGATTAGTAAAGATATGTACAAGACAATATTTTTGACATTTTTTAAAAATAAAAAATTTAGAGGCACTTTAGAGTTGTATTTCGGGAGTCATAAATATATATTTGGCCAGGAGTTGTCGGGCGATGATAGTCGAAAAATTATTTCCACGGCTAAGATTGAGGTTAAGGATAATAATTTTTTTAAGAGAGTAATTCTATTTGGTGATACGGGTTTTGGTGAATCCTTTTTCTTGGGAGAATTTTCAACGCCTGACTTGAAACAGGTTTTACTTTGGTTTGTGCAAAATAAAGATTTATTGCCAGGATTCAGAGATAAAAATATTTTGTCCGGTTTATTTAAGTGGGCCAATATAGGTTTACAATTAGAACACTCACGCAATAAAAATACCAAAATCGGCAGCAAGAAGAATATAAAAGCTCATTATGATGTTTCTAATGATTTTTATAAATTATGGTTAGATGAGACCATGACATATTCCTCGGCTATATTTGATGGCCAAGCGAACTTAAGGATTGCTCAGGAAAATAAATATCGCCGAATTTGTGAACAAATTAAACTTAATCAGGATGACCATGTTTTAGAAATAGGTTGTGGCTGGGGTGGTTTTGCAGTCTTTGCTGCTAAAAACTATGGTTGCAATTTAACTATTGCTACCATTTCTGATGAACAATTTGCTTATACTGAAGAGTTAATTAAAAAAGAAAATTTAACTAATCATATTAAATTGATTAAACAGGACTACCGCGATTTAGTTGGCAGTTTTGATAAGATTGTTTCTATTGAAATGATGGAAGCTTTGGGCCATGATTATGTTCCCATATTTCTAAGCAAATGCCATAGTCTAGTTAAGAAAGACGGTTTAATGTGTTTACAATGTATTACCTATCCTGATGAGTACTTTCGAAAATATTTACGTGACCCAAATTTTATTAAAAAATATATCTTTCCTGGTGGCGAGTTATTATCTTTAAAACAGATTAAGACAGAAGTTGCAAGATTAGAATTAAATATTCTCGATATCCATTATATTGGTCAGGATTATGCTAAGACTTTGCGCCAGTGGCGGAAAAATTTTATTTCTCAAAAAAAAGAAATTATGCAGTTAGGTTTTAATGAAGATTTTTATAGAAAATGGTTATATTATTTTATTTACTGTGAAGTAGGTTTTGAGACTGGTTATATTAATGATGTGCAAATTTTAATTAAGAAAAATTAATAATTAAATTTATGAAAATTATAATTACCTGGCTCCTGAGCGCTTTGGCGATTGGTATTAGTGCCTGGCTTATTCCTGGGGCAGAAATTAGTGGTTTTGGTGCCGCTTTGCTTGCCGCCTTAATTTTGGGGGCAGTTAATGCAGTTATTAGACCACTCCTTATAATTTTAACCTTGCCTATCAATATTTTAACCCTTGGCTTATTTACTTTAGTTATTAATGCGGGCATGGTTGGCCTAACAGCTGCCCTGTTATCTGGTTTTAGTATTGCTAATTTTTGGATAGCAGTGTTATTTAGTCTCGTGCTCTCGGTTGTCACTTGGATAATGGAGGGAGTAATTAAAGATGATGAGAAAAAATGATTAATATTAATTTTTGTATTAAAAAACACGTCGGTCGACGTGTTTTTTGTTTTTATTTTAAGCCGTTAGCGTTAAAGTAGTCAGTATATTCTTTATCAACATTATTGATGTGCCAGATCCACCAGTCGTTTAGAAAATTATTAATAGCATAAAGAGTTGTTTCGCTATTAGCCGCATCATATTCCTTTTTTAGATTATCTATTTTTTCGCGATAGGTTTCATGCATGGCAATATGCGAATCTTTTTTGTCATAATTATAAAGACTGAAGTAATGTTCCTCGGTACTAAAATGCTCATCAGCATAATCCATTAATTCTTTAAAAATCGGTTCAACATCAGTTTGAGCAAAATGTTTTTCAGTGTATAAAGCAAAGAGTTTGTTGATAAGACTTATAAGTCTTTGATGCTGCTTATCAAGCTCCTCGACGCCAACTGAGTATTCTTGGTTCCAAGTTATGATGGCCATATTTTTTAAATTTATTCATTATTGCTATATTATATCATAAAAAATAAAAAAGGGGGACGGATAAAGCTCCTCCCCCCATAACTTAGACGGGTGGTCCAGGCACGAAACTGTTAAGTTTCGCGCGCTGTCGCTAGTTAGCACTAGCTGGTACTACGGTTGGAACTTCGTAAAAACGAAGTTGTACCACTTTAAGTCCGTTGTTATCGTAGCTCCAGAAATAATCTTGGAGTACTTCGGAGAAAAGTGGATACCTTTCTTGAGTACCGTCGCTATTCAAATCGGCATAAACATAGAGCAATTCCTTGCTGACATCGATGAATTTACTTTTTCCAGTTGTTCTGGACAAGGTTAAGGTTGCAAGCGAGCAAACCTCTTCATCGTCAGTGGTTCCTAGAATCCCATCCAAACCAGCGCTCATCGCACAGGTTACTAATTTAGCACCACCACCTGGTTTACCCAGTGCACGAGCATAAACTCGATAAACGGTAGTGCCGTCATTATCCGGATCAGGATTTGGTAACTGGAAAGAGGCTCCGTTGCCGTCGGTGCCATTGGCATCAATGACTTTGAACTCGGTTCCTTGAATCAGCTTGATGGAGGTCTTGCCGGACAGGTTGACGAAGATACGATGACCGTTGTTTTCGGTCATGACCGCCGTTTTTCCCTTAGGAACTCCAATTAAATTCAAATTATAATGACTACCACTAATGGCGCCATTTCCGATTGCTTGAACAGCGAGAGCTGAGGCTAATAGGCCTAAAGTCGCAATCGCGACTAAATAAGCTTTTTTCATAGCATTTTTCACCTCCCCTCTAGTTTTATATTTTTAAAATGTACGATCTAGTTTAGGGGCTACCCCCGTGGGGTTGCCCCCACCTAGACCTAATATATTACTGCTTTTATTAAAATATGTCAAATATCTGTCAATAAGGAAGAAGATTATTTAAATCATCGTATAATTATGGTATAAAGGTCATAGTCTTAAATAATTATTTAAATTACGATAACATGTTTAGATATTTAATATCGCGCGGACGTTTTACTCGTTTATTGTTCTTTTTGCCAGTTTTGTTTTTAACAACTGGCTGTTCCCGGGGTGATTCCGGATTAGCGACTTCTGGGACCAAGATAGACAACGGGGATGATAAGTCATTATTAGAACAACCAGCTGCTAATAAGACTGTCGTTGTTGACGGTCAACGTTGTACTGGTTGCGGAAAATGTTCCCGGTTTGATCCGGAACACTTTTCTTTTGACTCGGTAGCGCGTAAGGCAGTAGTAATTTCTCAAGATAATTTAGAATCTGATAATTTACGTTTTGCTATCTCTGCTTGTCAGGATAGAGCAATCGCTTTAAAATAATATGCTTGATAGTTACCATATAATCATCATCATTTTGGTTATTTTATCAGCCTACGCGGTGAGCGCTAGTTTAGTTAAAACCAAAAGAGTGCCATTATTCAAGCATCGTCGTTTTTGGAACTATTTATTACTTATCAGTTTTCTAGTTTCTGGTTTGCTAGGGTTACTATTAGCAATTTTAATCGATTTTCGTTTGTCAGTTGCTTGGTATCGCCAATTTTTTTGGCTTCATGTTGAATTCGGTATCGCTATGGCGGTATTATCTACTATTCATGTCATTTGGCATTGGCGCTACTTTTGGCTCAAAAAACCTAAACCCTCCGAGCCATTGAAGTAAAAGTCACTAGTTCATAAAAACCGGGCCCGTAATTGGGCCCGTTTTATTAAAAAATCTTGAAAAATGCTATAATAAAGGCATAATTAAAGTCCATGGAGAGATTAAAAAGAAAAATGGCCGCTTGGTATCGGTCAGAACAATTTTGGCCCACTTGGTTGTTTTTAGGTTTAAGCTGCCTAGTAGTGATTATCTTTTGCCAAAGGGTTGAGTTTTCCTCTAGTGATTTAGGACGGCATTTAGAAAATGGCCGACTGGTTTTTGCAAATAAAGATATATTATTTCGTAATTTTTATTCTTTTACTGAACCAAGTCTCCGTTTTATTAATCATCACTGGTTAGCGGGTGTTATATTTTATAGCCTTTATCTGTTTGGCGGTTTTAAGGCTCTATCCATTTTTAATATCATTTTAGCCCTCGCCATTTTTTTGGCATTTTTTTATTTAGCTTACAAACGTTCCAATTTTTATATTGCGGCGCTTATTTCTTTGCCAGTCATTTTTTTGATGACTGAAAGAATTGAGATTCGCCCGGAAATGTTTAGTTATCTTTTTCTAGCTATTGTTTGGTTGGTTTTAGAGAGCCAGCGTCTGACAAGAAAAAAACGTCTTTTAATTTTAATGCCTTTGTTTATTTTGTGGGCCAATGTTCATATTTATTTTTTTCTGGGTTTAGCTTTAGTTGGTTGTTATGCGGCTAGTCAGGTTTTAAGAAATTTAGCTTTGTCTGATTTATATCCTAATTTTAACTTTTCTTTTGTTTGGGAAAAAATTTCTCAACCGGTCATGGATTTTGGGCTAATAGTATTAGCCTGTTTAGTTAACCCTAATCATATTCGCGGTCTACTATATCCCTTTAATATTTTCAGGAGCTATGGTTATCAGGTTGCCGAGAATAAAAGTATCTTTTTTTTAGACGACATGATGCTTAATCATAACTTTCAGATTTTTAAGTTATTGTTAGTACTATTGCTAGTAAGTTTTATCGCCGCTTATTTAATTAATGGTCGTCGTTGCTACGCTGCTTGGTTTTTTGGAATTTTTATTTCTATTTTAGGCTTATTTGCCTCTCGCAATTTGGCGATATTTGGTTTGGTGGCGCTAGTTTTAATTAGCGAATCAATTCTACCAGCTTATGAGGTTCTTGTTGCCAAGTTTTCTTATTTTAAAAAATTACTTTGGCGCCCAACTTATTTTCTTAGTTTAGCCGGGCTAATAATTTTTTCTGGTATATTTTTATTAACAGATATTAATAATCGTCAGGTATTTTTAAAAAATGAACCAGGACTGGGGCTTAGTTTTGGCAGCGAAGAAGCGTTTAAATTTTTTACAGAGCAAGAATTAGCCGGGCCAATTTTTAATAATTATGATGCGGGCAGCGCTTTAATTTTTGGTTTACCAGAAACAGAAAAGGTTTTTGTTGATAATCGTCCCGAGGCCTACAGTGTTGATTTTTTTCAGAAAATTTATTTACCAATGCAAACTGATCAGACTTTTTGGCAACAGCAAGAAAAAGAGCATGGTTTTAAAACAATATTTTTCGCTCATACCGACACCACGCCTTGGGGGAGGTCCTTTCTTCATTCTATTTTACGTAATCCGAATTGGCAGTTAGTTTATTTTGATAACTATTATGTTATTTTAGTTAGGACTGATGCCTACGCTGCGGAAAAAATAGAAAAAATAGCAATAAGTGATCAGTTATTTCGCCAGGAGTTTCGTTTACTTGCCAGCTTAGCTGACTTGAAAGCAAAATTTAATTTAGCAGACTTTGCTCAAGCCGCGGGTCAGCCGGATTTAGCCGAAGAAATTTATCGCCAAGTCATGCTTAATCATCCCAGTAATGTGCGGGCCATTCTGTCGCGCGCCTCTCTTTACGCTGCGTCTAATGACACCGCTAGTCTTTATCAAGCAATTGACTATTTTAAACGCGGCTTAAAAAAAGAACCTAAAACGCCGGGAATTTACAGTCAGATAGGTTTAGTTTATTGGCACCTAGCAGATTACGGCCAGGCAGAAAATTATTGGCAGCAAGCTCAGGCTAAACAAAATGACCAGGCGGCCGCTAGCTACCTGGCACAGATTGAAGATTTAAAGAGGCGCGGCTTGTTATCTAAATAGCCGCTCTTTAAAGAGAGTAGTCACGGCTAAAAAGCCATCTTTGGGGGTAATTTTTTTACCATCACGATAACTGCGGCGGTTATAACCGATCGGCAGTTCTTTTATTTTATAGCCCTTTTTTAGCAGGCGGGCAGTTATTTCTGGTTCAATTTCAAAACGCTTACCGTCCAGGCGGATATGATTAAGAGCCGAACGGGGAATTAGTTTGAAACAAGTTTCCATATCGGTTAAGTGGCCGCCAAATAATAAATTAGTTAAAGAGGTAAGAAAGCGGTTAACAAAATAATGAAATGAGATAGGGTAATTGTTTTTAAAGCGTGAACCATAAATGGCAACTGGTTGCTGAGTCGGTTCAGTTTCCAGAGCGGCTTTAAAAAGATTAATAATATCTTGGGGATTGTATTCTAAGTCCGCATCGCAGACAATAAAGTAATCGCCATTAATTTTCTCTAAGCCTTTTTTCACAGCGGCGCCCTTGCCTTGGTTTTTTTCTTGGCGAATCAAGGTAAAGTTGTGGGCTTTTTGTAGGCCTAATAGTATTTCTGGCGTTTTATCGCTAGAACCATCGTCTATCACTATTACTTCTTTGGCAATATTAAGATCACAGATAACCGGCAAAGACCGAGCTATTAAGTGTTCCTCGTTGAAGACGGGAACAATGATTGAGAGTTTTGGCTGTTGTTGCATAGATATATTTTTATTATATCAGCAAGTGGTTATGAGGACAAAAGCTGTTCAAAACGCAAAGCTTTTTTCGCGGCTTTTTCCAATAGTTTTAACAGCCTTGTGAGTATTGGCGCTTTATCACTTATTTTTAATTTTTTTGCCTCAATTCTAGCTTGTTGGCATAAATTTATAATATCTAGGCAGGTGGGAACAGCGGCACCGTAGGCAAATAACAGGTGCAAAATCTCTGTTTTTTGGTATAGGTCTTTTTTAATTTTTCTGTTTAAGCCTTCTTGGACGACGCGGTTAGTGACGATTGTTAGCTTCCCTGAGCGCAAATCTTCGAGCCAATCCTTAGCGTCATCTGATAGTTGTTTAGCGGCAAGAGCGTACCGGAAGAAATTAATTAGTTTAGTTTCGTCTACTTTTTTATAAGCCAGTACCGCCGCTATCGGAGCCAGGGCTAGGGCTAGAGATTTTTTAGATAAGTTTGTTAATGGTGATAGATTGGTAATATTTTTTGGTAAGCAGGGAATGCCATTTTTCCAAATTATTTTATGATGTAATATTTCTTGTTGATTGGCTAAATCTAAATCATTAAGAATTTTATCGCCTATTCTTTGTAGAGAGGAAGAAGGGCTAGATATATAGATAGTTTTTAAAAAATTTCGATAACAACGGTTAGCTTCCGGCAACTTAACCGGCTGACCTTCGCCATCAAGAAAGTCGTCATAAATATTTAAGGCTTTCCATAAATTTTCTTGAGCGCTTTTAAATTTTTTTATATCTTGTGGAGATATTTTTTTATCAACTAGAGAATGAACTAACCAGTCTGGCCAGTTATAGGCGGGCGAACGTTTCATAGTTTTTATTTTATAGGGAGACTGATAGTGAAAATTGTGCCATTATTAATTTGGCTTTGAACCTCTAGTTTTCCAGTAAAATCTTTCTCAATAATACTTTTTGCCGAAGACAGACCAATGCCGAAGCCACAACCTGGTTTAGTGCTAAAAAACGGTTCAAAGATTTTCTGGGTGTTTTCTGTAGGAATGCCAACGCCATTATCTTGGACAGAAATTTTAAAAATATTGCTTTCTTTACTTAGATTAATATGAACTAGTTTATTGTTTATATCAGTTAAATCAGTACTCGCCTCAATGCTATTAGAAATAAGATTAGCAATTACTTGTCCAAATTTGGCCGGATCACCAAAGTAATTAATTTGATTGGTTTCTTGAAAAATAACTTGCACGTTGGCCTGCCTGGCTTTATAAGATAGAATTTTAATTACGGTATTAATTTCTTCGTTGAGGGAAAAAATTTCTTGACGATTTTCTTTACGAATTGAGCGTTTGATGCAAGCTATTAAGTCTTCCATTTTGCGCGAAGCGGCGATGGCTTGAGAAAGAGAATCTTTGGCATTAGTAATTTTGTTTTCAGTATTGCTGATTTGTTCTAAATTAAGAGAAACAGCCGTCAGGGGATTTATTAAATCATGGAATATCCCCGAGGAGATGCGACCGAATTCAGCTAGGCGGTATAGTTGGCTAATTTTTTCTGCTTCCATTTCCCGAATAACTTTTGTTCTTTCAATAACTCTTTCTTCAAGAGCATCTCTTTCGGCCAGCAGGGCTCTTTCACTCGTTTCAGCGCGCCTTAAAGATAGTCTGATTTCTCGTTCAAAAATAAAAACTAAAGAAGTAATGATTAAAAACAGGAGGGCGTAAGTTATAGCATCGCCTATCTCATGTTTTTCTAAACGCCAATAGTTAATAGCTGTTATAGCGCCAGTGCTGTGAAGATGGGTTAAGTAAATTAAAAATGTATTTAGAACTAAAGAACCCCAAAGAGCGGCAGCAGCACTGATTAGGACTCCTAAAAAAGCGATTATTAAAACTCCTAGCAATAAGGCGGCCGGCAAATCAGCGCCCCAGTTAATAAAACAATAAAGCATAGGAATAGAATAGGTGCCGATGAGAAACCAAGATGCTAAGCGTGACCAGCCACGATGAGATAACCATCTTAAAAAAATAAAAAATAGCAAAATTGCTAAGGTATAAATGATGGGCAGCCCTCTATCTTTTTCGTTGCCAATAATATCAATTAAGCGGATAATATTTAACAGGGTAAAAACAATGATAGAGAGCAATAATAAAATATTAAGGATTAATTCTCGGCGTCCACGGTCGGAATTTAGATTTTTTGGCCTCACTAAAAATTGCCAAAAAGACCCCGCTTGGTGATAGGCGGTTTTTAAGATAGACATATAATTAGAATTTCATTTGAGAAATAAATTTAGGCATCCCTAAAATAGAGATGCCTAATTCGTTTAGTCGCGCCAAGGAGTCCCAGGGTTTAACAATTGGGACATAATTAGCGCTAGTGGCGCTAGGCGGGCGAGGGTTTGTGTTCCTCGGTTTGGTTTTTTAGATTTCTTTTTCATACGATATGGTTAATTAATTAGTGGTTAATATTTTTTATTCTCGCTCATCAATTTTATAGCCGCGATTAGAGAGGGTAAAAATAAATTTTTCTCGGCTGTTTTCTAATTTTTTTCTTAGTTTCATAATATGAACCTCAATAGTATTAGAGAAAGGGTTAGCGTTAGCATCCCAGACGTGTTCCATGATATCTTGACGAGAAACAAAGCTGCCTCGGTTTTCTAAAAGATAAGTAAGTAGGGCAAATTCTTTAGCGCGCAGCTTAATGGAGTGATTATTCTTTTTAACGATAAATTTATCCGGATATAACTCAATGTTTTTTATTTTTAAACAGCTAGATTTAATTTCCGCCGGTCTTCTGGTGACTGCCTTAATTCTGGACCAAAGCTCACAGATTGAAAATGGTTTTATTAAATAATCATCGGCCCCGGCATCAAGAAGACTTATCTTATCGTTTAGCTCCGAACGGACAGTAATCATAATTATTGGCGTCATATTATTTTCCTGTCGTATTTTTTCAATAATTTCCCGGCCGCTTAATTTAGGCAGATTGTAATCCAATAAAATAGCGGCGTACTGGTTAGTTAAAGCAAGTCTTAAGCCGTGTTCGCCATCATCAGCTAAGTCTGTAACGACATTTTTAGCTTTTAAAAAAGAAACCAAAGATTTAGCAATTTCTACGTCGTCTTCTATGATTAGTAGTCTCATATATTTTTAGGCTAATTTAAATCTCTTCTTTATTATAGAATAAAAGGCATGAACAAAAAATAAACTTTTTTAAAGGTTGCCTTTCCCGTCCGGAAGCGTTAATATTTAAGGTAACCAAATAAATAGGAAAAAATGTCAAAACATAGTCGCCAGGGGCGTTTACTAGACATCTTAAGGGAGGCAACGTCTAATCCTTTTTCTATCCAAGAAGGGCGTTTTCGTTTTGGCCAGCTAAAAGACTCGGTTTATTATTCTGATTGGACCGAAGAGTCTTTTCTTTCCGATAATAGTCACAAGGGCATGGTGACACGCAGTTTTAACTTCGCTAAGTTGAAATACCTAGTTTTAATCGCCGTACTTGCCCTGTCCGTTTTAATTGCCCGCACCGCTTGGCTCCAAGTTGTTAAAGGCGAACATTATTATTTATTGTCAGAAGATAACCGGTTACGTGCCGAAATTATTGAACCGAAGCGGGGAATAGTTTATGATCGCAATCTGTTACCGCTAGTTAGAAATAAAGCTAATTTTGTTCTTTATTTGCGCCCAATAGAATTACCTAAAGCCGAATTAGAGCGTGACTCTTTAATTAGAGAGATAAGTACTATTTTAGAGACAAAAGAGCAGAGCACCTCTTTATCACAAGCTACCTCTAGTCAGATTTCTCTTAATGGCCGCGAATTAGACCTAGTGGCTGATAGCAGTTATTTTTATAAGATTAAGGAGTTGTTATCAGCTGTAAAAATTGGCTCGCTGCAGTCATATCAGCCGCTGTTTATCCAGGACGGCATTGACTACGAAACAGCCATGCTAATTAGTTTAAAGCTACCGGATTGGCCGGGCGTATTTTTAACTAATAAGATTAGGCGGGAATATTTAGTCGCCGGAGAGAATGATTCCGAGGTGGCGACCACAACCAGCTTGTCACATATTTTAGGTTATACCGGCAAAATTAGTGAAAAAGAGTTGGCGGATTTACGGGTAGGTTATTCATTAATTGATTATGTCGGCAAGGTCGGCTTAGAATATTCTTGGGAAAAAGAATTACGCGGTTTAACGGGCAGAAAAAATATTGAAGTTGATGCCCTTGGTCGTCAGAAAAAAGTTGTCAGCGAAACGTTGGCCCAAGATGGCTATAATTTACAATTATCTCTAGATTTAAAACTACAGCAGAAAATAGAGAGTATTTTGCAGGACAAGTTATCCGGAGATGAGCCGAAGCGCGCTTCAGTTATTGTGATGGATCCAAGAACTGGTGCAATTCTGTCTTTAGTTAGCTGGCCGGCGTACGATAACAATATTTTCGCTCGCGGGATTAAGCAGGGCGAGTATGAAGAGTTGATTAATAATACTAATCGGCCATTATTTAATCGAGCTATTAGTGGCGAATTTCCTTCTGGTTCAACGATTAAACCAATCTTTGCGGCCGGTGCTTTACAGGATGGAGTAATTACCGATAAGACAACTTTTTTAAGTAATGGCGGACTACGTATTGGCCAATGGTTTTTTCCTGATTGGCGAGCAGGTGGACACGGCTTAACTGATGTACGGCGCGCCATTGCTTTTTCCGTTAACACCTTCTTTTACTATATTGGTGGTGGTTTTGGTGATTTCCAGGGCATGGGCCTGGATGGCTTGGTTAAGTATTCTCGACTATTTGGCTTAGGCGAAAAAACCGGTATTGATATTAGTGGCGAAGTCGCTGGTTTTGTGCCAACGCGCGCCTGGAAGGAGCAGGCCAAGAATGAGCCCTGGTATATTGGTGACACCTATCATTTTGCCATTGGCCAGGGAGATGTGCTTGTTACGCCCCTGCAAGTGGCTAACTACACCGCCGCCATCGCTAATGGTGGCAAATTATACCAACCTTATTTAGTAGCGAAGGTAATGGATAGTAATAATCAAGCAGTAAGAACCGTAGAGCCGAAAGTAATTAGGGAAAATTTTATTAGTCCGGGCAATATGGAAATAGTGCGCGAAGGCATGCGTCAAACTATCACGGTTGGTAGCGGTCGACTCCTTAATTCCTTGCCAGTCACATCTGCCGGCAAAACTGGAACAGCGCAATGGTCTAGCCAAAAGAATACCCATGCTTGGTTTATTGGTTTTGCTCCCTATGATAATCCAGAAGTATCTATTACTATTCTCGTAGAAGAAGGTGGCGAGGGTAGTTCAATTGGCGCGGCGATTGCTTATGATATTTTAAATTGGTATTTTCGCCCTACTGAAACAACCGGAGAAGTTATTAATGAACAATAATTATGCCTTTGTATATTCATTTGTCGATTCATTTTTTATTAGCCGTTTTGACTGGCTATTTGTGTGGTCGCTTTTTTAAGCAGGTTCGCCTAGGAATAATCGTTGGCATTCTGGGAGGATTTTTAATTGATCTAGATCACATTCTGGAATATTTTTTAGTTTTCGGACCAACTTTTAATTTTCAATATTTTATTGAGAGTCGGCAGTTTTTAATTAGTGAACAGATTCGGCTTTATTTTCATGCCTGGGAATATGCGCCGATCTTACTTCTATTAGCTTGGGTTTTTAAATCCTATCAGCGGGTTAAATTAGTTCTGGTTACCCTGGCTTTTGCTGGTAGTATTCATTTAATTTCTGATGTTTTTATTAATCAATATTATTTTCGATATTATTCAATCACATATCGTTATCAGCATAATTTTTCTGCGCCACAGCTTCTGAGTAGTGAACAATATCAGCGTAATTTAGACTATCGCCAAGAATTAGGAATTTAGCTTTTTTTAAATAAAAAATAGTATATTTTAGCACTCTATTGACTTGAGTGCTAATTTTGTTTATAATGATTTTGTGGGAAATAAAATTATATGATTTCAGAACGCAAGCATTTCTTATTAGAAACAATAATTAAAGAATATGTTAAGACTGCTCAGCCAGTCTCTTCCGGTGTTTTGGTACAGAAATATAAATTAGATATTTCCCCGGCCACGGTGCGCAATGAAATGATGGAGCTTGAGGATGAGGGTTATATTTATCAACCGCATACTTCAGCTGGCCGCGTGCCAACTGAAGAAGCTTATCGCTTATATCTTTTGGGGTTACAAGAAAATAAAAAAGCTCGGACCCTAAAAGAAGCGGAGGAGAGATTATTAACCGGACTTTTTCGACATGATGAAATCGCTTTTCGTCAGACCGCTAAGGCAATCGCAGAAATAGCCGGTGGAGCAGTGTTTTGGGCTTTTCATAAAAATGATTTGTATCACACTGGCCTATCTAATCTTTTTGCTCAGCCGGAATTTAAGCAAGCGAACGCTGTTTGCGATGTCTCTGGCATTATTGATCGCATGGAAGATATTATCGATGAGATTTTTGAAGATTTAAATGAAGGCGAAAAAGTACTGGTAGGAGCTGATAATCCTTTTGGAAATTTTTTAAGCACCGTGCTTGTTAAATATAGAAACGCCGATTCACACGGAGTGTTTGGAATTTTGGGACCGATGCGGATGGACTATGGACGCAATTTAGCACTGGTCGGATTTATTAAAAAGCAATTTGATAAATAAAACTATGGAAGCAGTTAAAAAAGGAATTTACCGTCACTATAAAGGAACGGAATATAAAGTTTTACATGAGGTTTTAAACTCAGAAAATAAGGAAGCGCTGGTTGTTTATCAGGACCTGAAGCATCCGGAAAAAATCTGGGCTCGGCCGAAAACAATGTTTATCGAAGAGGTGGAGACTAAGGATGGCAAGAGGCCAAGATTTGAATTCTTGCGCGAATCAGATGATGAGACTTGGGAAAATAAATATCTGCGCGCGCTCGCTGATTACCAAAACCTGTTGAAGCAGTCAGCTAAAGATAGAGAGGATTTTGTGAAATATGCGGTTAGTGATTTCTTGCAAGATTTGTTGCCGGTATATGATCATTTGAAACTGTCTTTATTAGGCCTTAGTTCCGAAGAGCTTAAAAATCCCTGGGCAGTTGGCGTAGCTCATGTTTTAAAGCAATTTAAGGATGTCTTGGAAGCGCGGGGCGTTCTGGAAATTAAAACCGTGGGCGAACAGTTTGACCACAACACAATGGAAGCAATAGATGGTGAAGGTACTGTGGTTAAACAAGAAATTATGCCGGGATATAAACTTAATGGTCGCGTTATCCGCCCTGCTAAAGTAATTGTTAGTAAATAAAAATAATTAATTTATTTCTTCTGCCATCTACTTATCGTGTTTATAAGTTTTGTCGGAAGAAGGTATAAATCTATGTCACTCATTAAGTGGACCCCATTCTTTTCGGAGTTCGACGACATGGATAAGATGATGGAATCCATGTTACCAGCCGTACGCGGCAATCAATTTGGTTTTACGCCCGCCGTTGATATGTATGAAGATAAAGACAATATCATCGTCGAGACGCAGCTAGCCGGTATTGATCCGGAAAAAGTTGATATTTCTATCGAAAATAACGTTCTTTGTATTAAAGGTGAGAGCGAGAAGAAGAGTGAAGTTGAGGATAAGAATTATTATCGTAAAGAAATTCGTCGTGGTTCTTTTTACCGCTCAATTCCCCTACCAACTAAGGTTGATGGCGACCAGGCTGAAGCTTTAACTGAGGGTGGAATCTTGAAAATAAGCATTCCGAAAGCAGCGGAAGTAAAGCCAAAATCAATTAAGATACAGACTAAAAAATAATAATATTATATGGGAAAGATTTTAGGAATCGATCTAGGAACAACCAATTCAGCCATGGCAATCATGGAAGGCGGCGCTCCTAAGATTGTGGAAAACATTGAAGGGAATCGTACAACGCCATCAATTGCGGCTATTTCTAAGAATAATGAACGCATTGTTGGTGCTTCTGCTAAAAGACAAGCGGTAATTAATCCAGGTAATACGGTTTATGCGGTAAAACGCTTAATCGGTCGTCATTTTGGCGAGGAAGAGGTACAGCGTGATTTAAAAACCGCGCCGTATAAGATTGTTCAAGCCGGCGAGGGCGTAAAGGTAACCATGGGTGATAAAGATTATACACCGCAAGAAATATCAGCCATGATTTTATCTAAACTAAAGGCTGATGCTGAGGCTAAATTGGGAGAGAAAATTACAGAAGCAATTATTACTGTTCCCGCTTATTTTAATGATTCGCAACGTCAGGCGACTAAGGACGCTGGTCAAATTGCGGGTTTAGAAGTGAAGCGTATTATTAATGAGCCAACCGCGGCCGCTTTAGCTTATGGTTTTGATAAGAAGAATGGTCAAAAGATTGTCGTCTACGATTTAGGCGGCGGAACTTTTGATGTTTCGGTGCTTGATATATCAGCTGACACTGTTGAGGTAAAATCAACTAATGGGGATACTCATCTTGGTGGAGAAGATTTTGACCAGAGAATTATTAATTGGATTATTGATGAATTTAAACGTGATCAAGGGATTGATTTATCTAATGATACTCTCGCTTTGCAGCGCATTAAAGAATCAGCCGAAAAGGCAAAAATTGAATTATCAACTGCTCAGGAGACAGAAATCAATCAGCCATTTATTACGACTGACGCTAATGGCCCGAAACATTTAGTGATGAAATTATCACGAGCGAAATTAGAATCATTAGTTTCTGATTTAGTTGATAAGACGATTGAGCCTTGCCGTCAGGCACTTAAAGATTCTGGTTTTCAGTTGAGTGATATTAATGAAGTCTTGATGGTTGGTGGTATGACCCGCATGCCTTTAGTTCTCCAGAAAGTTAAGGAATTTTTTGGCAAGGAGCCTAATCTGAGCGTTAACCCGGACGAAGTTGTCGCGATGGGAGCAGCTGTTCAGGCTGGTGTTTTACAGGGAGATGTTAAAGATGTTTTATTACTTGACGTCACTCCTTTAACTTTAGGCATTGAAACGCTTGGTGGCGTGGCTACTCCACTCATTGAAAAAAATACCACTATCCCGACTTCTAAGTCTCAAGTCTTTTCAACAGCGGCTGATGGTCAGACTAGTGTGGAAATTCACATTGTTCAAGGTGAAAGACCGATGGCGGCTGACAATAAGACGTTAGGACGCTTTATTTTAGACGGGATTCCTTCGGCGCCACGTGGCGTACCGCAGGTTGAAGTTAAATTTGATTTGGATGCCAACGGTATTTTAAATGTTTCCGCGACCGATAAGGCGACTAATAAGCAGCAGAAAATTACTATTACTGCCTCTTCTGGTTTATCAAAAGAAGAAATTGAAAAGATGAAGAAAGAAGCGGAAATGCACGCGGAAGAAGATAAGAAAAAGAAAGAAGAAGTAGAAATTAAAAATCAGGCGGATGCTGTTATTTTTACCATTGAAAAAATGATTAAAGAATCTGGCGATAAGATGAAACCTGAAGATAAGAAAGAGTTGGAAGAGAAGAACGAGGCTTTAAAGAAGGCCAAAGAAAGCAATAATGCGGCTGAAATTAAGAGTAAGCTAGAAGAAGTAAATACGGTTGCTCAACGCATTGGCGCTGCGATGTATCAACAGCCCGGCGCTAATCCAGCTGACGCTGCGGGAGCAGCAGCGGACGGAACAGAAGCCGGCACCTCAGGCGAAAAGACCGATAAGGATGAAGTTGTTGAAGGTGAAGTTGAAGAAAATAAGTAATTCGTTTTTTCCTTGCTTGCCTCTCTTTGTTTTTTAAAGAGGGGCAAGTTGTTGAAAAAATAAATTATGTCTAAAGATTACTACGATATTTTAGGAGTATCCAAGTCAGCTAGTCAGGATGAAATCAAGACAGCTTTTCGTAAAAAAGCGCACGAGCACCATCCCGACAAAGGCGGCGATGCGGAAAAATTTAAAGAGTACAATGAGGCTTATCAGATTCTTGGTAATCCAGAAAAGCGTCAGAAATATGATCAGTTTGGTTCCGCGGCTTTTCAACAAGGCGGCGGCGGTTGGGGTGGTCAAGGATTTTCTGGTTTTCAAAATGGCGCCGGCATGGATTTTGATTTAGAAGACTTAAGCGAAATGTTTGGCGGCTTTGGTGATATTTTTGGTTTTGGTGGCGCTAATCGTGGTGGCAGTAAACGACAAACTAGAGGGCGTGATTTGGAAATGGAATTAAAATTAGAATTTTTAGAAGCAGTCTTTGGTATAGAGAAAGAAATTAATTTTCCTCGGCAAGAAACTTGCCGTCATTGCCAGGGCGTAGGTGCGGAACCGGGAACAAAAGTAACGACTTGTGGCCGTTGTCATGGCACGGGGACAATTGCTAAATTGCAACGGACAATTTTAGGGAATATCCAGACAAAAAGTCCTTGTCCTTATTGCCAGGGAGAAGGACAAACTTATAGTCAAAAATGTTCAGTTTGTTCTGGGGCAGGCGTTAATCGCGTTCAGGCCAAGCTTAAGGTTAAGGTTCCAGCGGGCATTGCCACGGGCGAGTCTATCCGTTTAAGCGGTCAGGGCGAAGCTGGTCAAAAAGGAATGGGGGCCGGAGATTTATATTTACGTATTAGGGTTCAAGCTCATAAAAAATTTGTTCGTGATGGTTATGATATTAGAACGGAAGAAGTTGTTTCAGTTAGTCAGGCTATTTTAGGAGATAAAATTGAAATAGAGACTGTTAGTGGTTCGGTTAAACTTAAGATACCTGAAGGTACACAGTCTGGTACTATTTTTAAAGTTAAAGATAGAGGAGTCCCTAAGTTACATGGGGGCGGTCACGGGGACCATTTTGTGCGGGTAAATGTCAAGATTCCGGCTGGATTAAATAAAAAGAAAAGAGATTTGTTGGCAGAGTTAGATATTTAGGGCCAAAATAGCCGTTTTTAATTGACTTTTTAGGATAAAGTGATACTATATCAGTAGTTATAAACTAATCACTAAATACTATGGGAAACTGGTTTTCCAAGCTTTTTGGAGCTAAGGAGTGCTGCAGTCACCACGGCGAATGCTGCGGTCATCACGAAGAAAATTGTTGTCATCATGGCGATGATTGTTGCCAGGATAAAAAAGCGGCTGATAGCGTTCAGCCTACCACGCCGGCCAATACTATGGTTGAAACTGAAAAGACCTCAACTGAAGATGTGAAGACCGAGGATGCTGCGGAAAAAACTGAATAATGTTTTAATAGAAAAAATAAAAAACGCGAAATTCGCGTTTTTTAAATGTCCAATTAATTTTTTTAGGAACTATGTTAATTGATACTCATGCCCATGTAAATTTTGCCGCTTTTCGCGATGACGCCGAAGAGACGATTAGGCGTGCGCTTGATAATGATACTTGGATGATTTTAGTCGGTTCAGAGCTGAAAACTTCAAATCGCGCTCTTAACTACGCTAATCGTTACGAAAAGGGTGTATATGCGGCAGTTGGTTTGCATCCTATTCATTTACAGGAGGGCTTGGTTGAAGATAGCGGTGATAATGGTAGCTATAGCTTTAAACCTCAGGCTGAAGAGTTCGATTATGGCAGTTATGAAAAAATGGCAAAATTTGAAAAAGTAGTCGCAATTGGTGAAATTGGTTTAGATTATTACCACCTTGATCCGACTTCGGATGTTCCAGCGGTTAAAAAGAAGCAACAGGAAGCCTTTATGGCACAACTGTTATTGGCTAGGAGCTTAGATTTACCGGTTATTATTCATTGTCGCCAAGCACATGATGATCTTTTAACTATTTTAAAGGATTTTAAGAAGGAATATGGGCATTTATTGCCTGCTAGTCAGCCCTGGGGAGTTGTTCATTGTTTTTCTGGCGACGAGGACTTGGCCTGGCAGTATTTTAACCTCGGTTTACTGATTTCTTTTACTGGTTTAATTACTTTTAGCCAAAATTGGGACGATTTAATCCGAAAAACCCCGATTGAAAAAATAATGGTTGAAACTGATTCTCCCTATATGACGCCTGACCCTTACCGTGGTCAGCGTAATGAGCCCCTATTGGTTCAGTTGGTGGCCGCCAGAATCGCCGAAATTAAGGGAATGAAAATTGAGAAGGTCGCAGAAATTACTACGGCAACAGCGCGAAACCTGTTTAAGATTTAAAGATAGAAAAATATCAGCGCCGACCCAAATTTTTGGAAATCGGCAGTCTTGACTTTTTCTAACATAAAGCTAAAATATATATGGATTTTAAAAAAATTACTGATTTTAAAGGCGTAAGAGGAATGGCTTTAGCCGTTTTCTACTACGCGAGCGGTTCTATTTTTGGTCCTTTGCTCGTTTTTGGTGGATTGGGTTATCTAGCCGATAATTTTTTTTCAACCAGCCCTACACTCTTAATTTTAGGCGTTTTTGCTGCTTTTGTGACGACAAACGTTCTGTTATATAAGAAAGTCGCTAAAATTAATCGGCTGATTGAAATGCACGGTCAGAAAAATAAAGCCGATAACCCGACAGGTAAAGTAGAGACAGAAGAAATAAATAAAAATAAAGATTAGTATGGGTTTAAACATCTCCCTGGCACCAGAAATATTTTTTTACATTGGCACTTTCCCGGTGACGAATGCCTTTTTTTGGTCGTTACTCGTTTTTGTTTTTTTAGTTGTTTGGTCATTCTTTTTTCGCCGCAGCCTAAAGCTTGTGCCTGGTAAATTTCAGAATGTCATGGAGATGATGATTGATGGTGCTTATGATTTTGTGGAATCAATCGCCGGTAGCAAGACAAAAGCCAAGAGACTTTTCCCGCTTATCTTTACTATGTTCTTTTTTGTTTTCTTTTGTAATCTTTTAACTTTTATTCCGGGCCAGGCCGCGGTTACTTTAAAAACTGCCGGTGGCGTAGTGCCTTTGTTTAGAGCGATTATTTCTGACTACAGCTTGGTGTTCATGATGACAATGGTGTCTGTTATTTTGATTCAGATAGTAGCCATCGCTACGGTTGGTCCGCTCGGTTATATTGGTAAGTTCATTAATTTTAAGAGCCCGTTAAAATTGTTTCTTGGTTTAATGGATTTGGTTGGTGAGTTGGCGAAAGTTATGTCACTGTCTTTCCGTTTGTTTGGTAATATTTTTGCCGGTGAAGTTTTGGGAGCGGTGATGTTATTTTTATTTCCTTTTTTCTTACCACTACCATTCTTATTTCTTGGTTTACTGACTGCCGTGGTTCAGCCTTTTGTTTTCGCCGTTTTAACCCTAGTGTTTATTTCTATGGCCTCGGAAGTTGAAGAAGCGGAAGCAAATGCTTAAATAGATAAATTGATAAATTAATAATAAATAATTTAATAAATACCAAAAGTATGGAAATGGAAGCAGCAAAGTATATCGGCGCCGGCCTAGCAATGGGTCTCGGAGCTATTGGTCCGGCTATCGGTGAAGGTATCGCCGCCTCTAAGGCGCTCGAATCTATTGGCCGCAATCCGGAAGCAAGCGGCAAGATTGCTCCTTTGATGTTCGTCGCGATGGCTATTACCGAATCTACCGGTATTTACGCCTTAGTAGTCGCTTTAATTATTCTATTTGCGTAGAGAATAAAGACTGTCCACCTCTTGGAAAATTAGGGGTGGATTTCTTTGTTTTTTAATCATTTTTGACATCTATGAACAGTTTAATACAGGCCCTGGGTTTGGACTGGCGAGTACTATTAGCCCAGTTCTTCAATTTCGGCATTCTTGTTTTTGTCCTTTGGCGCTTTGCTTATAAGCCAGTTTTTAAGATTTTAGAAGAAAGACGTGAAAAAATTGCGCAAGGCTTAAAAGATTCTGAAGAAGCAACTATTAAACTTGAAGGATCTATTAAAGAGAGTAAGGAAGTTATTACTAAGGCTCGCCAGGAAGCTAATGCGATTGTTGAAGAGGCTCAGGCTCGAGCTGAAGTAAGATATCAGGAGGTTGTTAATAAGGCTAAAGAGGATATCAGGGTTGTTATGGAAAAAGAGAAGGAAAAAATCACACAAGAAAAAGAAGCGATTGTTGGTCAAGTTAAATCTGAATTGTCCGCTTTGATTGTAACTAGTTTAAAGAAAGTTTTAGGCGAAGCGATGGATGAAGAAAAGGATAAAAAAATTATTGACCGAGTAGTTAAGGAACTATCCTAATTATTTATGAAGATTACTCCTAAACAATACGCCCGCGGTTTGTATGAACTCGTGGCTAACAAGAATAAAGCTGAGGCAGAACACATGATTTTTGAGTTTGTAAAATTTTTGCATCAGAATAATGATTTAGCTCGAGCTGATCAAGTTGTTAATGAATTAGAGGCTTTATTTAAAGAAGAAAGCGGGGAATTAAATATTGAAGTAGTAACCGCTCGCAAATTATCCAAGACGGCCAAAGACGCGCTCAAGGCTTATTTAGAAAAAAAATCTGGTGCGCGTGACGTTTCTTTCTTGGAAAAGATAGACCCAGAAATAATTGGCGGCTTTATTGCTCGTTATAATGATAAGGTTGTAGATAGTAGTTTGAAGAGCAGTTTAGTCCAGTTTAGCAGACAGCTTAGTAATTAATAAAAATATGTCGAATACAAAAGATTTCATCGTCGAACAGCTCAAGAGCCAGATTTCTGGATTCAAAGCAGAAATTGAAGAAAGCAGCGTTGGCCGCGTTCTCAAAATTTCTGATGGTATTGCGCTTATCTCTGGCTTAAAAGAGGCGATGATGAGTGAAATTTTAACTTTTAAATCTAGTGCGGGCGAGATTTCCGGTGTTGCTCTTAATCTAGAAGAAAATCTAGTTGGCGCTATTATTTTAGGAGAACACTCCGTTATTAAAGAGGGTGATGAAGTGGTTTGCACGAAAAGAATTTTAAGTGTTCCGGTTGGCGAGGCGATGGTTGGCCGTGTGGTTAATCCTCTGGGCGAGGCAATGGATGGCAAAGGCAAGCCGGCGACTAAAGATTTTTATCCGGTAGAAAAGATTGCCCCTGGTGTTATTACTCGTGAATCAGTTAAACAGCCTGTCCAAACTGGTATTAAAGCGATTGACGCGATGGTGCCGATTGGTCGTGGTCAAAGAGAGCTTATTATTGGTGACCGTCAAATTGGTAAAACCGCGATTGCGATTGATGCTATTATCAATCAGAAGGGTCAAAACATGAAGTGTATCTATGTTGCCATTGGTCAGAAGGAATCTAAAATTGCGACGATTGTACGTAAATTGGAAGACGCTGGTGCTATGGAATATACCACCGTTGTTTTAGCTGGTGCTTCCAGCTCTGCTTCCATGCTTTATATTGCTCCTTATGCTGGTTGCGCGATGGCTGAATATTTTTTAGATAAAGGTGAGGATGTGTTGATTGTGTATGATGATTTATCTAAGCACGCCGTTTCTTATCGTGAAATTTCTTTATTACTCCGCCGTCCACCAGGACGTGAGGCCTATCCGGGTGATGTTTTTTATCTCCACTCCCGCTTATTAGAAAGAGCTTGTAAGTTAAACAAAGATTTTGGTGGCGGTTCTATTACTGCTTTGCCGATTATTGAAACTCAAGCCGGTGATATCTCTGCTTATATTCCGACTAATGTTATTTCTATTACTGATGGTCAGATTTTCTTGGAGCCGGATATGTTCTATAAGGGTAATCGTCCCGCGATTAATGCCGGTTTATCAGTTTCTCGCGTCGGTTCCAGCGCTCAGATTAAAGCCATGAAAAAAGTAGCCGGCAAGATGCGTCTTGAGGCTGCTCAATTTCGTGAATTAGCCGCTTTTGCTCAATTTGGTTCTGACCTTGATGAGGAAACTAATCGTAAATTAGAGCGCGGCAAGCGTTTGTATGAAGTATTTAAACAGGACCAATATCAACCCTTGTCTGTAGATAAGCAGGTTTTAATTTATTTCGCGCTTATCAATGGTTATGTTGATAATGTTCCAGTTGAAAAAGTTCGTGAATTTGAAGCTAGTTTATATAAGTACGCTGATACTAATAGTGAATTAGCGAAACTTATTAATGAGAAGAAAGACATCGACGAAGAAGTTGAGTCTCAGATGAGAAAAGTTATTGCCAATTTTAAAGAAACTTTGGACTATTTGAGCTAATATGGCGCAGACCAAGGAAATATCCCGGCGCATCAAATCCATCGGTAATATTAAAAAAATTACCAAAGCAATGGAAATGGTCGCGGCGGCTAAAATGAGAAGAGCAATTGAGGCGGTTTTACGCACGAGAACCTACGCTAATTTGAGTTGGGAAACTATTCTTAATCTTTCCGAGGCAGTTAGTAATCAAGGAAATCGTTCACTGCACCCGCTTTTGACTAAGCGCCTTGCGATTAAGAAGGCGGCTATTATTTTAATTACTTCCAATCGCGGCATGTGTGGCGGCTACAACTCGGCTATTATCAATAAAGTTAAAGACTCAATTAAGAAACATATCGATGTGCCAGTTGATTTTATTTTAGTAGGTAAAAAGGGTGCTGTTTTATATAACCAAAATCACACCATCGCTGCTGAGTTTGCTAAAAGCGATTTACTCAGTGACCCTAAGGAAGTTGTGCCGGTTGTTAGTTTAGCAATTAAAGATTTTTTAGAGGGTAGTTATGATAAAGTTTTTGTAGCCTATACCGATTTTATTAATGCCGCAAAACAAGTACCGCGCATTAAACAGCTTTTGCCAGTAGATATCAGTTCTGAAGAACGATATTTAGGTATTGTAGCCGATCCAAAAATTAGTGTTAATAAACAGTTGATAGAGGAAAAAACTAAAAAGCATATTGTTAAAGAGGTGGGTTATGAATATTTATTTGAACCAAGTCCGGAAGAGGTTTTAGATAAAATGATTCCGCGCTTACTCGAAGTTCAGGTTTATCAAGCCATGCTCGAGGCCAATGCTTCGGAGCATAGTGCTCGCATGAGCGCCATGCATCAAGCCACCGAGGCCGCTAATGATATGGTTAAGGAATTAACATTATTCTATAACAAAGCTAGACAAGCTGGTATTACCGCAGAAATTGCGGAAATCAGCGCTGGCGCTAACGCACTTCTTGATTAATAAGAATTTAAAAATATGACTGACAAAAAAAGCAATCTGGGGCAGGTCAAGCAGGTTATCGGCGTCGTCGTTGACGTTTATTTTGAACATCGCTTGCCAGAGATTTATAATGCTCTAGAAATATCACTCAGTGACCATAAACTGGTCTTAGAGGTAGAACAACATATCGGTTCTAATGTTGTTCGTACGGTTGCCATGGGCTCAACTGATGGCTTGCGTCGTGGCGACAGTGTTGTTGACACTGGCTCACCGATTAGTGTTCCGGTTGGGGAAGAAACTTTAGGCAGAATCTTTAACGTTTTAGGCGAAGCGGTTGATGGCGGCGAAACTCCTAAGACAGCTAAGAAATACGGCATTCATCGCCCGGCTCCTAAATTTGTTGATCAATCTGATAGTGTAGAAATTTTAGAAACTGGTATTAAAGTTATTGACTTAATTTGCCCGATTGTTAAAGGCGGGAAAGTCGGCATGTTTGGTGGTGCTGGTGTTGGTAAAACAGTTGTTATTCAAGAATTGATTCATAATATTGCCTCGGAGCACGGCGGTTATTCAGTATTTGCTGGTGTCGGCGAAAGAACTCGTGAAGGTAATGATTTATATCATGAATTTAAAGATAGTGGCGTTATTGATAAGGTATCTATGGTTTTTGGTCAAATGAACGAACCACCAGGTTCACGTGCTCGCGTTGCTTTGACCGGTCTTTCTATTGCTGAATATTTTCGTGATGAAAAAAAACAGGACGTTCTTTTCTTTGTTGATAATATTTTCCGCTTTACCCAAGCTGGTTCTGAGGTATCCGCCTTATTGGGACGCATGCCTTCAGCGGTAGGTTATCAACCGACCTTATCTACCGAAATGGGAGAACTTCAGGAACGTATCACTTCCAATAAGAATGGTTCCATTACCTCTATTCAGGCTGTTTATGTTCCGGCTGATGATTTAACCGACCCGGCTCCTGCTACTACCTTTGCTCACTTAGATTCAACCGTAGTTTTATCTCGTTCTTTATCAGAGCTAGGTATTTATCCAGCCGTTGATCCACTTGATTCTTCTTCTATTATTCTTGATCCTAAGGTGGTTGGCGCTGAGCATTATGAAGTTGCCCGCGGCGTGCAGAAAATTTTACAGAGATATAAAGATTTACAAGATATTATTGCTATTTTAGGCATGGAAGAATTATCGCAAGAAGATAAGGTTATTGTTGCGCGTGCTCGTAAGGTGCAGAAATTCTTATCACAGCCATTCTTTGTAGCGGAAGCTTTTACTGGCCGTTCTGGTAAATATGTTAAATTAGTAGATACGATAAAAGGCTTTAAAGAAATTCTTGATGGCGTTCATGATGATAAATCAGAAGATGATTTTTACATGTGTGGTAATATTGAGGAGGTAGCCAAGGCTTAATAACTAGTTTGTCATTATGGCAGAGAAAAAGACCATAAAATTTGAAATTGTTACCTTAGATCGGGTTGTCTTAAAGCAAGATATCTTGCAGGTAACAGCACCAACTCAGGCTGGGGAAATTACCGTTTTGCCAGACCACATTCCTTTGGTTTCTGTTTTGAAGCCAGGGGTAATTGAGGTAAAATCAGCTAATGGTGATATGGAAATCATGTCTATTTCTGGCGGCTTTATTGAAGTCTTAAAAGACAAGATTATTATTTTGGCTGATAAAGCGGAAAGAGCAGCTGAGTTAGATGAGTCACGTATCATTACGGCTCGTAAAACCGCTGAGGAAGCGAAAGAAAAAGCGGCTAGTGATGATCACTACGATTTATCAGCCGTGGCTGCTAAATTGGAAACCGAATTAGCGCGCGAAAGAGCCTTGCATCGCTGGAGAAAGCTTAAGAATATCAATCCTGGTAAATAGTTATAAAATTGAAAATAAAAAATCCGCCGGAAAGGCGGATGTTTAGGACTTTAAAAACTAATTTGCGAAATTGGTCACAGCCAAAAGATGGTTATAGTTCCTACTGCGGACAGCAGGCAACATAGGCAAACAGTCTGTAAAATATTTTTATCATGAAATATGGAGAATTAAATCTTGGACAAATTGAGGCAGTAGTTAACAAACTAGGCGGAATGGATGGAGTAAGTAAATTTTTACGCGGCGAACTTATTGTTTCAGGACCAATTAAAAGTTGGACCGAAAAAGACAACGTTATTTGTTTCCCCGCCACTTCAGATGGTATAATTGGTGAACAATGGATTGCCCGTTTGGAAAGCAAGAGTTTTCGTGTCGGAGATTATGCTAAGAGCGTACTTCGCTCCAAAAGTTTTAAACCAACAACTGGCATCACTTATGAAATTGCCGTCTTAAAAGGCGAAATTTTCAGTGACAACGAACGTATCACTAAAAATATCCGCAAGGACGCTAAGAACCGTGAGCTAACAACACCGAATGCCGAAGTAGCTTGCCTTATTAGGGAAAAATTTTCTGACAAAGAGCTTGAAGCTATGGGCTTATATTGGATTGTTGTTATGCACGAACCAATTAAAGATTCTCGCGGCGACCCTTTGCTCTTGGGCGCTGATCGCAGTGACAATGGTTCATGGTTGAGCATGCGCTTTGACTATCCTGATAGCAAGTGGCGTCGTAGTAATGGTTTTGCTTTCGTCATTTCGCAAGTTTCTAACTCTTAGTTTTTTGATTCTTTGAGTTTTTAGACTTTAGTTTTTTGCCCTTTGAATTTTTAGCCTCGAGTTGTGTAAACAATTCGAGGCTGTTTTTTATAAATTTATTAATATGCTAAATTCAAAATTAGCCTATTGTTATTGTTTATTTATAATAAAAGAATTGCAAGAATAGCGCAGCCGGCAATAATGCGATACCAGCCGAAAATCTGGAAGTCATTTTTTTGAATAAAGCGGAGGAAAAATTTTATGCCTAAAACAGCAGTAACAAATGCAGTTAGTAGTCCAATAATCCAGACTATTAATTCTTGTCCGCTAAGCATTGGCGGTTCTTGGTAGAGGTCTAAAAAAGTTGCCGCGGCCATCGTGGGCAAGGCCAACAAAAAAGAAAATTCTACGATATTTTTACGGGAAACCCCTAAAGATAGCCCGCCCATAATAGTAGCAGCTGAGCGGGACACTCCCGGTACAATCGCTAGAGTTTGAAAAACTCCGATTAACACAGCTTTTTTGTACGGTAATTCGGCTAGTGATATTTGGCTACCGGTTTCGATTGTTTTTTTGGAAAAGTGTTTTTCTAAAATAATTAATATCACTCCGCCGATAATTAAAGCAGTCGCAATTAGTGGCAGGCTGTCCATAAGAAAGTTTTTCACTAGCTTATAGGCGATTAAGCCAATAATGGCGGTAGGAATAAAAGCCGCCCCAATTTTAAGGATTAATTTTGGTTCCTTAATTATTTTTTGAGTGTAGAGCACAGCGACTGATAAAATAGCCCCTAGCTGAATGGCAATTAAAAAACTTTTTAGAGTAGCAGTGTCTGGTATTTTTAACCAATCAGCAGTGATAATTAAATGCGCTGTTGATGAGATTGGTAAAAATTCGGTCACACCTTCAATGATGCCGAGAATTATTGATTGGACAATAGTCATATGTTTGTATTATGGCCTTATTTTAACATAAATTTATGCTTTAATAAAACCGGTAACTGGATATGGTTGCTTGGTTGTGCTAGTTTTTTCTGTTATAATATAGGCATATTAATAATTAGTCCAGGAAATATATATGTCTTGTTGTCAAAAACCGCCCAGAGCCAAGAGGAAGGCTGTGGTTGTAGCAGTTTCCGGTTATTTTAACCCGCTTCACGTTGGTCATTTAGAAATGATAGAACGTGCTAAAAAATTAGGTGATAAGCTGGTGGTGATTGTAAATAATGATAAGCAGGTTAAGCTAAAGGGCAGCGTGCCTTTTATGTCAGAGAAAGATAGAGTAAGGGTAATTTCCGCCCTGCGTGATGTTGATCAGGTCTTCTTATCAGTAGATAAGGACAAAACAGTTTGCCAATCATTAACTAAAGTAAAGCCAGAGATTTTTGCTAACGGTGGAGATAGAAAAAGTATCGGTGATGTTCCCGAATATCCTGTTTGTCAGAAGTTAGGCATTAAAATGGTTGATGGCTTAGGTAAGAAAATTCGAGCTAGCTCGGAAATGATTGCTAAGGCCGCGGCTCTGAAAGTAATTAGCGGACAGGCAGTAGTTTTGAAAAATAAATCAGTAAAAACGAAATAAATGGCTATTAAGAAAATATATGTTTTGTCAGGGGTTTTAGTTTTCATTATTTTTTTAGGGTTGTTTGCTCGTCCTTTTTATCGTAGCGTTATTAAACCGAATAAAGATGTTTTTCCGGGTTTCATTGCTAAATTAATTGAAGCTAGAGATAGTCGTCAGACGCCAACCCCAGTAACCTATAAAGAAGAAAAAACCTTAAAAATATTAGAAGGTTGGGATTTGGGCGATATTAATAATTATTTAGAAGCGGAGACTGGTTTGCCTCAGGTTGACTTGGAAAAAGTTACTGGACAGGCAAAAATTGATTACCGTGATGAGGCGGAGTTAGCTTTGCCGCCTGATTTTTCAGAAAAGTTTTCTTTTTTAGGCGACAAGCCAAAGTACTATAGCCTAGAAGGATTTTTATTCCCTGATACCTACCGTGTTTTTGTCGATGCTTCGGCCGAAGAGGTGGTTTTGAAGATGTTAACTAATTTTGATCGTCAGTTAACTGAGGAGATGCGCACTGAAATAGCGCGCCAAGGAAAAACTATTTACGAGATTGTCATTATGGCGTCGTTAATTGAAAAAGAAGCGCCAATAGATTATAGTGATCCCGAAAATCGCGCTGCTCGTATTGTTTCTGATATTTTTTGGGGCAGATTAAAGATTGGCCAAGCCTTACAGTCCGATGCCACACTCTCGTATTTATTAGATGATAATAATCCGGCGCATAGTGGCAAAGACTTAGAGATTGATTCTCCTTATAATAGTTATAAGTATCGTGGTTTACCACCAACCCCGATTTGCAACCCAGGTATTAGAGCAATTGAAGCGGCTATTTACCCGATAGCGACTAATTACAATTATTTTTTAACTAGCCTTAATGGTCGCGATATTTATTACGCGCGTACTTACGAAGAACATTTGCAGAATAAATATAAATATTTGAAATAAATTATGTTTGACGAATCGGCCGTTATTCCGGCTGGCCCTGAACAGCCGCACTACGAAGAGCCGCCTTCACCAAAAAGCCAACAGGCGAAAAAAATGCTGTTAGCCGCAGCCTTAGCTTTGTCTGTGGCCGCTTTTATTTTTGCCGTAGTTTTAATTGCTAAGCGCTATGGAGGAAATAATAATCAGCCAGTTGTAGTTGAGCCGGTAACAGAAAATAATGAAGAGGTAATAAATAGCGGCGGCCTACCGACTGATACTTTGCCTGATACGGCGACAACAACTGACCCGCTTGGCGTTAATGGTCTCGATGTTGAATATTTATCTTTTAATGATTTTTACCAAGCTCCAGATAATTCTTATGAAGCCAAGTTTAGTAATTATGAGCTACCTATCAATATTAAGATAGATGGCATGAATTATTATGATTTAGCGCGCAAGATAAATTTAGATTCAGTGATTACTGATTTAAATGGCAAAGGTTTCGCAGTTTTAGAAAATCCTTGGCCAAATGACGCCAATAATTTTTATTCTTTTTACGAAAAATTAGAAACCAATCAAATACCTTTTCTAATTACCTCTGATTTTTTAATTTACTATTATCAAAACTCTTTAAAAAAAGTGTTTAAAGATATTGAAGAGCATGTTTTTTATGATAATCTTTGGGTTATTAATAAAGAAATGTATGAGATGGCAAAAAGTCGTTATGAAACCAGATTATCTGAAATCGGCAATATCAACGATTCTATTTTAGAAGGGCAGCGCATGGAATTAGCTTTTTTTTCGGTCGCCCTTGAGCTTCTAAAACCGGCACCAGGACAGGTTTCTTCTAAAGGGGCTCTTGATGATCCTAATAAGTTCAGTGAAAGTGATGCAGAGCGTTTTTATTTTAACCCACCAGTTTATTTACGTGATGATATTATTAGAGAGGCACAGATGATTCGTGCTAGCAAGGGGCAAGCTAAATCTCCTAATTTGCTTTATATAAGAGACTACGCGGAATTTACTGTTCCTAAAGAATATAATACAGACGCTAAGTTAAATAACTTTTATCTCGCTTCGCGTTGGTTAAATTCTTCTTTCCCGCTTTACTATAAGGATGATGCTTGTCCGGATTGTTGGCTTGATCGAGAAGATTGGCGTCTAAATATGATTGCCGCTAGTTTAATTGCTACTGATTTTTCGGAGCGCGAAGATTTAAAGGGACGTTGGGCGCGTATTTATAAGCTAATGGCTTTTTTTAAGGGTCTGCGAGAAGAAATTGACTATGTTGATTTTCGGGATGCCTTATCTTTGGAATTTGGTTCAGATTATAATGTAAATAATTTGTTTGATGATGATAATTCCGAAGCAATGGTTAATTTAGAAAAGCTTAAAGATAGGCTGGCTAAATATGAATTTGCTGAAATTAGAGGAGCTTTAAATAAGGCCGACCCGGAGGCTAAGAAAAAGATAGGTTTTAAATTGTTAACGGAACCATATTGGCCTAATGATTATATTTTTGGCACCTTAACTCATCCTAAGGTTGGGCGGTATCTTGGCTCTGAAAAATATCCTAATAATTTAACAACCTGTGATATAAATGGGGCGTATGTACGTTGTAACGGAACGTCTCTTGATATTGCTAATTTGGTAACACCAATGTCTGGTAATGAATTGTTTGATCGTAATGCTAATTATTTAAATTATCAGCAACAATCAGATTTTTTAGTTAACCAATTTAATCGTGACGGGCTCTGGCATACCGCTAATTATTGGTCGACTATTAGTTTAATGAAGTCAATTCTATCTCCGGAAAAAGAAAAGATGCCGGCCTTTGCTGGTTCTGAAGATTGGCGTGAGCGCGGCCTAAGAACAGGCATCGCTGCCTGGATAAATTTTCAGCTTCCTTGGGAGCAAATTACTTTAGCGCCTCAGGTAAGTGAGTATGGATTAAGTGATTATTCAAGGCGTAATGAAAATATTTATATTGAACCGAATTTGCCACTCATTAACGAACTGATTGCGACTAATAACATGATGGCTAAGATGTTTACTGCTTTGCGTTTGCAGGATGACATTAATTTAGCTGCTTATAGCGTTAAGGCGATTGATACTGATTTACAGCTTATTAAGCGTCTAATCGAAAAAGAACTAGCCGGACAAGAGTTTGACGATAAAGACAGTGAGGCATTAATTGATTTTGCCAGAAGGTATGTGAAAGTTGATAAAAACGATGATGATAAGATTTTATTACTGCCGTCTTTAAAGGGGCGGTCAAGCTTGAAAGAAGACTTGAGCCGCTTGAAATTAATAGTTGTAGTTTATCAATCTGGAGAAAATAAGGTGATGGCGGCTGGACCCGTCTGGGATTATAAGGAAAGTCGTTAGTTAGTAGTTCGCGCATGTTTTTAACAAAGCCGGCAATTTGCCGGCTTTTTTGTTGCTTGACGCTTTTTATTGAGAGGGCTATACTTATTAGACACCCTCCCTGGGAGGGTAATAAAAAATAATTTTTATGAAAGCAGTAAAAAAAACTAATAATTCAAGACAGGATGTGTCACGTCGTTTAAAAATAGCCTCCGGCCATTTGCATAAGGTTATTGAAATGGTTGACGGCGGAGTTTATTGTATTGATGTTATTCAGCAGATGGCGGCAGTAAGAAGCGCAATTAAAAAAGCAGAAGATGCTTTAATCGTAAGCCATTTAAATCATTGTGTAGTTGATGCCTTTCGCTCAAAAGATGGTAATCGTGCTATTAAGGAGCTAGAGCAAGTTTTTAAAAGAATTAGATAATTTATAATATATGAAAAATACAGTCCTGCCTATTAAGGGGATGCACTGTCGTTCATGTGAGCTACTAGTTGAAGAAAACCTCAAAGAGATTAGTGGTGTTTGTAAGGTTGAGGTTGACCACGCTAAGGGTCAAGCAGTCGTTCATTATACTGGTGCAGAACCGAGCGCCAAGGAATTAGTTGCGGCCGTTAAGGAGGCGGGCTATGAAGTTGGCCAAGAGGCGAAGGTTCCTTGGCTCAAGCTAGATATTAATACAATTTCCCAGTTAATTATTGGCACAGCGATATTGTTGGCTATTTATCTTTTATTACGTTTCTTTGGTATTACCGATATCAGTGCTAACCAAAATATTTCGAGTCCAGGATTAGGCCTAGTGCTTTTGACCGGCTTAGTAGCGGGAATTTCAACTTGCATGGCGGTAACTGGCAGTTTAGTTTTAGGATTATCGGCTAAGTTTGTTTCTAAACATCCTCAAGCCTCAACCGTAGAAAAATTACGTCCCCACTTATTTTTTAATGGCGGTCGTATTTTTGGTTATGCCTTACTAGGTGGTATTTTGGGAGCCATTGGTTCCGTGTTTCGATTTTCAAACGCCGCTAATGCTATTTTAACGCTGCTAGTAGCCGCTCTTATGTTGTTTATTGGTTTGCAGTTAACTAATATTTTTCCGCGCTTGAGCAACGTTAGCTTTTCTTTACCGACTAGCGTAGCAAAAAAACTTGGTATTAATAAAAAAAAGGATAGTTATAGCCATAAGCAAGCAATGTTTTTAGGGGCTTTGACTTTCTTTTTACCTTGTGGTTTTACGCAGGCAATGCAAGTTTATGCAGTTAGTCGTGGTAGTTTTTGGGAAGGAGCAATAATCATGGGCCTGTTTGCTGTTGGCACTGCTCCAGGCCTATTAGGCATTGGAACCTTAACCTCAACTATTAAAAGTTCTAGTAAAGGTTTATTTTTTAAGACGGCCGGTTTGGCTATTATTGCTCTTAGCTTCTTTAATTTAGCCAATGGTTCTCGTTTATTGTCCGCTTCATTTTCTTTTTTACCAATGTCGGCTAGTGAAAAAGTAGTCGTCTCAGATCCTAATGTGGTGATGGAAGATGGTATTCAGGTGGTGCGTATGGTTGAACATAATCGTGGTTATTCGCCGAATAAGTTTACTATTCGCCAAGGCATTCCTGTTAAGTGGATTATTGATGCGCAGGCGCCAAACTCTTGTGCCGCTGCCTTGGTAGTTCCTCAGTTAGGAGTGAGAGAATTTTTAGTGGCTGGTGAAAATATTATTGAATTTACCCCAAAAGAAGTCGGACCAATTAGATTCTCTTGTTCTATGGGGATGTATTCCGGGGCATTTAATGTGGTCGCGGCCGCCGCGGGAGCAGCTAACTAATAATTGATTTTTTATGACTGAAAATAATTTTTCCAATCAGATAAAGACTTCACTAAATAAAACAGCTAAGACAACTTTCGCTGGCAGTCCTCCTGCCAGTTTGTCTTTATCTGGCATGCATTGCGCTTCTTGCGCTAATTTAATTGAGCGCTCATTAAATAAAGTTCCGGGAGTAAAGCGCGCCAGCGTTAATTTTTCTTCAGAGAAGGCCCTGGTTTATTTTGAGGAAGGCCAAGGCGATATCCCGGCTGTTTTATCGGCTGTGGCCAAAGCGGGATATAAAGCGGAGGTTGTTGATACTAATGACCAGGGCTACGAAGAGCGTAAGCGTGCGCAAGAAGTGAAATCCTATGCCCGTAAATTCTGGTATAGTTTTTGGCTGAGTTTGCCTTTGCTTTATTTCATGCTCATGGACTTTTTTCCGGTGCCAGGCAAGGTGGAGTTGATGGCTTATATGGGAATAGTGTCTTTAATTTTAACAACCCCCATTCAGTTTATTATCGGGGCTGGTTTCTACCGTGGCTTTTGGTCAGCTTTGCGCATGAAGACTTTTAATATGGATAGCTTGATTGCAATTGGCACAACCACGGCTTTTGTTTATAGTTTGGTTAATTTTATTTCCCACGTTGTTAATACTGGATCGGTTTTAGGGATTAATGGCGGACGGGTTGAAGAATTATATTTTGAGACGGCCGCTTTCTTAATCACTTTTGTTGTCTTGGGAAAATGGTTGGAAAATAGAACCAAGGGGCGCACTAGTGACGCTATTAAAAAACTGATTGGACTACAACCAAAAACAGCTCGTGTTTTACGAGCAGGTGAGTTTGTTGATGTTCCGGTGGCAGAAGTGGTCGCTGGTGATATTATTTTAGTTCGCCCTGGTGAAAGATTGCCAGTTGACGGTGAAATAATTAAAGGCTCGTCAGCCCTAGATGAGTCAATGTTAACTGGCGAAAGTTTGCCAGTGGACAAAACTACGGGTGATAAAGTTTTTAGTGCGACGATTAATAAGTCAGGTAGTTTTGAATTTAAGGCGACTAAAATTGGTGCCGAGACGGCTTTAGCTCAGATTATCCGTTTAATCGAGGAAGCACAGAGTTCTAAGGCGCCTATTCAGGGTTTTGCGGACAGGATTTCTGCTTGGTTTGTGCCAGCGGTTATTGGCTTAGCCGCTCTTACTTTTATTGTTTGGTTTTTCTTTTTAGGGTCTACTATTTCCTTTGCTTTAATGGCTTTTACTGCCGTTATTGTTATTGCTTGCCCCTGTGCTTTAGGTCTAGCGACGCCCACGGCTCTCATGGTGGGCACAGGCAAGGGGGCCGAGTATGGCGTCCTCATTAAGGGAGGCGAACCATTAGAAGCGGCCTGTCATGTCCAAGCAATTATTTTTGATAAAACTGGAACACTAACTAATGGACGCCCAGAAGTTACTGAGGTAATTTCCTGGCAAGATTTTAGTCAAAAACAAATTTTAGAAATCTCTGCTAGTTTGGAAAAATTATCAGAGCATCCTTTAGCTGAAGCGATTAGTAATTATGCTGCCAGTCAACAGATTAATAGTCGGGAAGTGTTTGGTTTTTCTGCACTACCAGGTAAAGGGGTGATGGGCAAGATTGATGACGCTGAATATTATTTTGGTAATCGTCGTTTGATGAAGGAAATCTTAGGTGCTGATTTATTGGAACATGATACGGTCTTGAATTCTTTAGAGGACCAAGGTAAAACCGTCATGCTTTTAGCTAATAAACAAAATATTTTAGGAGCTATCGCAGTGGCCGATACGATAAAACCTTCTTCAGTAGCGGCGATAGCAAAATTAAAGTCTTTAGGATTAGATATTTGGATGATTACTGGTGATAATGCTAAAACGGCTAAGGCAATCGCTGCTCAAGTTGGCATTAGTAATGTCTTGTCCGAAGTATTACCTGAGCAAAAAGCCGAGGAGGTAAAAAAATTGCAGGCGCAGGGTAAAAAAGTGGCAATGGTGGGGGATGGCATTAATGATGCCCCCGCTTTAGCTCAGGCTGATTTAGGAATTGCCATGGGCTCAGGTACGGATGTCGCTATGGAGGCGGGTGGCATTATTCTCATGAAGAATGATTTGCATGATGTGGTTACTGCTTTTGAATTGAGCCGAGAAACTATGGGGAAGATTAAGCAGAATATGTTTTTTGCTTTATTTTATAATGTGATTGGTATTCCGATTGCTGCGCGAGCTCTAACTTCTCTTGGTTTGGTTTTACGCCCGGAGTTAGCTGGATTAGCAATGGCTTTAAGCTCGATTTCAGTTGTTTCTAATTCTTTATTGCTTAAGCGTTTCCGGCCAGGGAAAAAGAATATTGTTTCTTTGGTCGCGCCGATTTTAATGGTAATAGTTTTTGCTTTTGGTTTTTTTGAGTTTGCTAAACTAAGCTCCAGTATGGAGGCCTCCGGGATGAGCAGTTTAAAAGTGTCCATTACTGAAGCGACTGAAGTAAATAATTTAGTGGCCCAACAGTCTTTAAAAATAGGCTTGTTGGCGGGTGATCCTAAATTATTTATGTCGGTTAGCGTTCTGCCTGTTTGGCTAAAAGCCGAAGAAGGAAGCTTGTTAGCTTTGCCCGGCGAAATGGTGCTTGGCTATGAAGAAGCGATGATGATGAAGGAAGAAAAATTAATTTCTGCCGCTGGCGACAAACTAGAAAATTTTTTCGGATTAAATCAAGTTATAGTGGCAGGTATAATTAAGCCAACTGGTACAGCTCTTGATAATTTTCATTTGTTAGCTGATGAAGACTTTTCGCAGTTAACCGCGACTAGCCGTTTAAGATTAGTGGCGGAAAATGAAGTAATGAAATATTTTTATTTTGTTGAGATTAATGACGTTCCGGAAAAAATTAGCGCTTCAATTGAATCTTTAGAGCCCATTATTATTGATAATAAAAAATACCTGCCGATTTATATTGGCAGGCAAGAGGCGAATATGATGATTGAGGCGAAGTTGCTGGAAAAAACTGGTGACATTATTGAAGATTTTTTTGGAAACGATGTTGTGGTAGCGGGCATAGTACCGGAAACAGGAACGTTATTTGATATGATGCATTTTGTTGGTCCAGAGTTTCGGCTTACAGAATAATTTTAACGTTGATAATGGAAGATAAAAACCTCTTCCTGGCCGATTTTTTGCCAGTCATTAGCACTTAACTTAGCAGCCTTGATTATCTTGCCGCTATCTTTCCAGTATTTATTGATAATCAAGAAGCCTTCGTTGACTTGTGCTAAATCCATGGCTTGAAGCATTGTTTCTCGGCTAGGTTCTTCATAAACCATTCTGAGATAGTGTTGGTATAAAGGGCCGCCAGTTGGAATCGGGTAGAAATACATTGCTCCGCTGGGAGTAGTTAAATAATTATTGAAGCCGAAAGTGTTTAGAGCAGCAGCTGCTACCTGTTGGTTAGCGAGGACGATATATTTATCCGAGGCTAGACTATCAGTTAATTTAACAGCCGCTAAATCAAAGTCACTAGTACTATAACCGCGCGCATTGAAATATTTATCAAAGCGCGGATAAGCCAGATATAAAGAAATAGTTATAAAGATAGCGCCAATTGTTAACCAAATAAAACGACTGGCGCTTTCTTGTTGGTAGATAGCATTAATTAATTTTTTGATAGTTAGCCCGGCGAAAGGGAATAGAAAGATAATGATAATAATTAGAATTCTGCCAGCATAATCTCCTTGTTCGTAAGTGATTAACTCGGCAAAGGAAATTTGCGTACTTAATAAAAAAGCAATAAACAAAGAAGCGCTAATTGTAGTTAATCCTTGCCAAGCGTGAACCAGGTTTTCTGATAGTAAGCGGCGGTAATGATGATAGAAAGTTCCGGCGCCAACCCCGATAATAATAATTAGGAGCGCAGCTTGATTTCGTTCTATAAAATAGACTAGATTAAGGATTAAATCTTCTTGGCCGGATGAAGCAACTTGCCAAACTTTTTCTAGAGGCGAGTAAACATTTTTCCAGGACAAATTTAAATTTATAGTTTTTGCGCCGCTACGAATAAAAAGAGCAAGAGGAAGAATCAAAGCACCAGTCGATAGAATTATTGCCGAGCCAATTTTTCCCAGTCGTTTTCTAAAAACTAGCCAAGCACCCCAGATGAGAGCTGGTATACCGGCAATAGGATGAATAGAGGCGGCCGCAGCGGCCAAGATGGCAGTTTTTCCTGGTTGCTGTTCAATTAGCCCAGAGAGCACGGAAAGAATAATGAAAATGTAGCTTAAATTCTGAGGGGTTGTGACAATAAAAAGTGGCCAGCTAAAAGTCAGGAGTATTAGGGTGGTGAGTAAGTTAATATTTTCTTCTGATTTACCTGACAGTTCTTTCTCTGGTGAGCTCTTTTTCTTAATCTTGTTAATGAAGCGGAACATAGCAGTCGGCAACAAGCAGGCTGCCATTACGGGCACAAGAATAGTGTTTAAAAAAGAAATTGAAAGTCCAAATATTTTGTTTAAACCGATAACTAGTCCGTATTGTCCTAGATAGTAGGGCGTTTTTGGGGAAATGAAACCTTGCTGGGCAATGATTTCCATGGCGGCTTCGTGAATGAAGGGATCAAAACCATAACCAATCCGATAAACAATTGCGGCCACCAGTAGACTGACAAGATAATGAAGGCTAATGAGGATTAGTTTAGTCTGTCGTTTAATTTCTGATTTTGTGGTGATAATAATTAGCAGTATCGTGGCTAATAGGTAAAAGAAAAAGAAAAGTTTATTTACTACTTCCCAGGGTGATATTAATGGTCTTCCACTTTGGGCAGTAATGAGTTCAAGTAGAGCTACACTGAGAAAAATTAAGTAACTGAGGATAATTATTTTTGCTGGGCGCCTATTTTTTAGCTGGGCGTTAGGCGGAGCATTGTCGTTCGGTACCTGGCCAGAGGTAATTAAATTAAATTTTTTAAGAATTATTATGCTAATAATAGATAAAATAATTGAAAATATTAGGCCTCCCCAGTTTAGGGCGTAGCAATAATAAACGATAGCACTTACAGTCATAAAAACAGCCAAAAAAGTTGGCAAATTAGAAAGCGCTAGGCTTATTTTCTTCTTATTTTTCAATATTTTCATATTATTCTTATCATAGCAAATTCTTGCTAAAATTGGTAATTTCGGCTAATATTTTAATGATGAAGCTTAAATTTTCTCCTAATCTTAATTTTCTCCTGGTCTGTCTTTTGGCCGTCGTTTTTTTTGCGGCCACAGCCAGTTTTAACTATTTGACTCAGGATGAGAATTATACGAAGTGGTCATCTCCCGATGAAACCGCCAACTATTTTTTTGCTAAGCGCTTCAGCCTAGGAGAAGAGTTGGCTTTTTTTGATCCAGCTGCTGTCGTTGGCGATAATATGGTTATGCCTCGTAGTTTTCGCAGCGATGCTGGTTGGCTTAAGCCCGTTAGCTTTTTAGGTATTATTTTAATTTACGGTAGCCTAGGTTCAGTATTAGGAGCTTCGGCCATTCCTTTTTTAACTCCATTTTTTGCCGCCTTGGGAATAATTTTCTTTTTTCTGGTTATTAGAAAGATATTTTCGGAACGCATCGGTTTGATTTCTACTTTTCTTTTAGCTTTTTTTCCGGTCTATATTTATTATACAGTTCGCAGCATGTTCCATAATGTTCTTTTCATTGTTTTGCTAATTATTGCTGCCTATTTTTTAATTTCTTCGGCTCCAAAAAAGCAACGAGTTGAAGCTAGTCTGCGGGTTGATTGGCCTAAGTTTTTTTCTTGGCGCTTTGTGCCGCGTCGTTGGCTCGGTTTTATTTTAGCTTTTTTTGGGGGCATTTCTTTAGGACTGGCAGCGATTACTAGAACTTCGGAATTAATCTGGTTACTTCCGGCCCTGGGCCTAATTTGGCTTTTTTACGTTCGTCAATTTGGTCTAATTAAGTTATCCCTGGCGGCCTGCGGGTTTTTTCTAGCAGTTATTCCTAATATCTATTTTAATCAACTGCTTTATTCGGCGCCTATTTACGGTGGTTATAATGAGATGAATCGCTCGATTGATGATATTTCCCAGGCAGGTTCTGGAGTGGTAAAATCAATTTTTTCCGATAAAGAGCAGGCTATTGAGTATTTAAAAAGCATTTATCATAATATTTTTTACTTTGGCTTCAAGCCAGAGCAGTCATTAGACATGGCTAATCATTATATTTGGGAGATGTTTAAGCCACTAAGCATTTTGTTTTTACTTGGTTTATTGTTTATTATTGTTTCTAGTTTTCGTAAACCGCGCAAAAAATATTTTTCCTATCTTTTAGCTTTCGTAGCCTTAAGCGCTGTTTTAATTTTCTATTATGGTAGCTGGAAATTCAATGATAATCCTGACCCTAATCGTTTTACTATTGGCAATTCCTACACTCGTTATTGGTTGCCGATTTATTTAATGATGATGCCTGTCGCCGCCCTGGCAATTACCAGAATCGGGAATGCTTTGTTTCTTGCGGTTAAAAACTCGTCCCGTCGTTGGCAGAAAATGGCTGCCAGTGGTGCACAGTTGGTGATGGTTTTAGTTTTAGCAGTTATCAGTCTTGATTTTGTTCTCTTCGGTTCTGAAGAGGGGCTGTCTCATCTGTATTATAATAATTTAGCCGAGCGCCAAGCAGCCGAAATGATTTTTTCTTTGACTGAACCAGAGGCAGTAATAATTACTAGGTACTACGATAAGTTTTTATTTCCTGAACGTCGCGTCATTATGGGCACATTACCGGATGATGAGGTTTTGCGCGCAGCTTATAAATTAGTGCAGCATTATCCAGTTTACTATTATAATTTTTTCTTAAATGATAAGGACGTGGCTTATCTAAATGAAAGAAAATTGCCGTTTTATGGTCTGAAGATGACTCTAATTAAGCAGGTTCGTCATAATTTTGGTTTATACGAACTAGAGCCTTTCTTTACTATTGTTGATATTACCGAACAAGTTAAAGCGGAGACAAAAAAATGATTATGAAAAAAACATACCACTTGATTACTATCGGTTGCCAGATGAATAAAGCCGATAGCGAGCGCTTAAGCGCTTTTTTAGAAGGACAAGGTTTTAAGAGTAAGCCTAATTTTCAAAGTGGCACGGGATTGGTAATTATTAATACCTGTGGCATTCGTCAGTCAGCAGAAGATCGCCTTTATGGTTTAGTAAATCAGATTAAAAAAGATAATTTAATTGCTAAAATTGTGGTTACGGGCTGTTTAAGCAAGCGTCCGGATGTGCTGAAGCGACTGGAAGAAAGAGTTGACCTCTTTATGCCGATTAATGAAACACCGAATATTCTTAATTTACTTGCTAAGCGTGAAATTAAAACTAAACTTAGTCTTGATGAGGTCCGTTTATTGCAAGGAGAAAAATATTTAGGGATTATTCCTAGGTATCAGAATAAAATTAGCGCTCTTGTGCCGATCGGCAACGGCTGTAATAATTTTTGTTCTTATTGTGTGGTGCCTTATGCCCGCGGTCGGGAAGTTTATCGCCCTTCTCAGGAGATAATTTCTGAGGTAAAAGCACTTATCGCTAATGGTTACAGAGAAATCATTTTAATTGCTCAAAATGTTAATAGCTATCATGATAAAATGGTTCGTTTTCCTGAGCTCTTGAGAAAATTGGCAGCCATTAAAGGGGATTTTTGGATTAGATTTTCTTCAAGCCACCCTAAAGATGTAAGTGCTGAGTTGATTAAAGTTATTGGTGAAAGCAGAAAAGTTTGTCCACATCTACATTTAGCCTTACAATCAGGAGACGATCAGATTTTACAGGCGATGAATCGAAAATATACAGTTGCTCATTTTTTGGATGTTGTTTCTAGAGTTAGACAGGCACGCCCTGGAATTGCAGTCACGACTGATGTTATTGTTGGCTTCCCAGGAGAAAGAAAAAGCCAATTTAATAATTCTGTTAAATTATTTAAAAAGGTTAATTTTGATTTAGCTTATGTCTCTCGGTACAGCCCGCGTCCTGGTACGGCTTCCTATAATCTAAAAGACGATGTCAGTGTTGAAGAAAAGAAAAGAAGGGAAGCGGCCATTGAAAAAGTAATTAAACAGACAGCGCTGGTTAATAGTAGGGAATATGTTGGTCGTATTGAGAAAGTTTTGATTGAGGGAATCAATAAGAGTGGTTTTTACTATGGTAAAACCGGTTCTTATAAGGTGGTTGTGATTGACGGCTTGGCGAGCAAGAAAAAAATTGGTATGTTTGCAGCCGTGTCTATTTATAAGGCAACCGCTTTTAAATTATATGGTAAGTTGGCTGGTTAATTTTTATGGTAAAGCAAAAGTCGCGCATAAAACTAAAGGCAATAATAATTCTTGGGCCAACCGCGAGCGGCAAGACGTCTCTTGGTGTACGTTTAGCAGCGGAATTTTCTGGCGAAATTATCAGTGCTGATAGTCGTCAGGTTTATCGCGGCATGGATATTGGTACAGGCAAGGATTTAGCCGAGTATCAAGTTGGCCGCAAGAAAATTCCCTATCATCTCATTGATATTATTAGCCCCAATACTAAGTTTAATTTGGCGCGTTATCAGAAGTTAGCGTATAAAGCGATTGGCGAGGTGGCGGCGCGTGGGCATTTACCGTTAGTGGTCGGCGGTAGTGGTTTATATTTGCAGGCCTTAGCTGATAATTATGTTTTAGCGGCCGTTAAGGAAGATAAAGAAAAAAGAAAAGAGCTTGAGAAACTGAGTGTTATTGAACTATTTACTATGCTTTTTGAATTAAAGCCCGAATTTGCTGCTAAGTTAAATAATAGTGATAAGAATAATAAAAGACGCCTGGTTCGTTATTTAGAAATTGCTTCCCAGGATAATAATTTTTCTGCTAGTCGTGGCGATGCCCCTTATGATTTTTTAATTTTAGGTCTTGATATTAGTGACGAGAAGATGCGTGAAAAAATAGAGAAGCGTCTAGATGTACGTTTAGAAAAAGAAGGGTTAATTGAGGAAGTAAAGCGCCTCCATCAGGAAGGCGTTTCTTACCCACGCCTGATTTCTTTTGGCTTGGAATATAAATTTATTTCTAATTTTTTGCAAGGTAAACTCAGCCGTGTAGAGATGCGTGAGAAATTAGCTACCGCTATTTATCGTTTTGCGAAGCGACAAAAAACTTGGTTTAAGCGCTGGGAAAAACAAGGGAAGAGTATTGTCTGGATTAAAGATTTTACAGAAGCTCAAGCAGAAATAAAGAAATTTATTTAAAAAATCCCCTGGTATTGTCAGGGGATTTTTTATTGGTATTTTTTTTGTAGTTTATGAGTCTAGTATTTATTTGAGATTTTTTTCTAGTAGTTCTTTAGCAGTTTTCGGGTTAGCTTTGCCGCTAGTTGCCGCCATGAGTTTACCCAGCAGGAACTGGATAATATTAGTTTTGCCTTTTTTGTATTGCTCTGCTTGTCCAGGATTTTCGGTGATTATTTTTTTAGCTGCTTTTTCTAATTCTGCTCTATCGTCTAATTGTTCTAGGCCCATTTCTTTCATAATATCTGTCGGGTCGCCGCCGTTGTTATACATAAATTCCAGGATAGTTTGCCCGGCAGAGGAATTAATCTTTCCCTGGTAGATTAAGCAGATTAGTTCGGCAAAATTTTCCGGAGTCATTTTCAGGTTATCAATTTTATCGTTATTGGCTTTCAAATGTTTTAAGAGTTCGCCGCTAATCCAGTTACCCGCCGTCTTGGCTAGTTTTTTATCCTGACGGTCAGCATCATCGCCATTTGCTTCTATCCAGGCACTTAGTTCGGAAATAACCTGCTCGCTCCAGTTGGCCAAGTCTTTATCAGTCGTAATTACCTCGGCAATATCTTCACTTAAGCCGTACTCCTGTTGGAAGCGTTTACTCTTTTTAACTGGTAATTCTGGCAGACTAGCTTTAATATCGGCGAGCCATTCACCATCTATTTCTAGGGGAGGAATATCTGGTTCTGGGAAGTAGCGATAGTCAGCGGAACTTTCTTTGGTTCTTTGACTAACGGTTTCATTTTTTTTATCATCCCAGCCTCTAGTTTCTCCTTTTACCTCTTCGCCTTTTTCTATTAATTCAGTCTGGCGTTTAATTTCAAAATTAATCGCTTTTTCTAGGGCACGGAAAGAATTAATATTTTTGACCTCAACTTTTTTATTGAGAATTTTTTTACCGAGTGGCTTTATCTCGCCATCCTTGTATTCAAAAGCGCCGTCTTCTTGAATGCTGATGTTAGCCTCGCAACGCATTTCTCCTTTTTCCATTTCCGCATTACTAATTTCTAGATAGCGGAGAAGTTGTTGGTATTTTTGGCAGAATTTTTTGGCCTGAGTTGAATCTTTGATTACTGGCTCAGTGACGAGTTCCATTAGTGGTGTGCCGGCCCGGTTAAAATCTATCAGAGTATGCTCTGAGCCTTTAGGGTGAAATGATTTACCGGTGTCCTCTTCTAGATGAATACGGGTAATTTCTATTTCTTCGCCATCTATTTCCAGAAAGCCCTTAAAAGCTAAGGGCATATCGTATTGAGAAATCTGGTAGCCTTTAGGTAGGTCAGGATAGAAATAATTTTTACGATCAAATTTAGAGAAGCGGCTTATTTGGCAGTTAAGCGCTAGACCAGCAGCGATAACCGCTTCAATTGCTTTTTTGTTAGGTACGGGTAAAGTGCCGGGGTGGCCAAGACAAATTGGGCAGACCGTGGTATTTGGGGCCTTGCCACTGGCGTCATTATCGCAAGCGCAAAACATTTTGCTTTTTGTTTTGAGCTCGGCATGGATTTCTAGGCCAATAATTGTTTGATAAGCCATATGCGTATTTTAATTTTTCTTTAAAAGTTTCCTGAAGAGCCAAAAGCGCTTGTTTGGCGAGAAGTTTCATCAGTGATTATTTTTTCTTCTAGCTCAGGAAAGATAACTGGTTGGATAAGAATTTGGGCAATCTTTTGTCCGGGAACGATATTAAAAATATCCTCACTTAAATTTTTAACTACGATTTTTATCTCGCCACGATAACCAGAATCGATTACTCCGCCCATGGTAGTAATACCTTGATTAGCTAAGCCGCTTTTATCCCAAATCAGACCGACATGGTTATCAGGAATCGCTAATTTAATGCCAGTTGCTACTAAAGCTTGGCCGTAAGGCGTAATAGAATAGTAATCAGCGGCAAATAAATCATAACCAGCATCGCCAGTATGAGCTTGTTGTGGTAACTTAGCGTCGGGTGAAATTTTTTCCGCTAATAATTTTGGCTTAACAATAACTGCGGGTGCGATGTTGGCATCTCTTTGCTCGACAACCACTTGTTCTGGTGTGGCTACTGGTTTAATTTCTTCTTGAGCGATAGGTAGGTTAAGGGGAACATCTATTTTCTTATTGTTACCGTTGCCATTTAAAATCAGGTCACGGTTTTTTACAATTTGTTGGTTTGAACCCATGATATTACCAATCGCTTGGAAACCGCTGTTTGTCTTCACTTGATGAACGACTAGTTGGCTAGTAGCTAGCCAGACGAGAAAATGAATTGCTTCTGGGCTGAGAATTTCGCCGTTGTGCGTGCATTTAATTAATCTAAACCCTGGTAAACTAGAGGCAATTTCTAAATAGGTTTGCTCGGCTTGTTTTAAGTGCTCAAAATCATTTTCATGAATGTCCTTAGTTTTTCCTTTCCAGTCTTCGCGAGCGCGATTACGGGCTAACTGAAAAGATATTTCTGGTTCAACTTGAAGAATAATGGTTAGGTCTGGTTTGGGAATTTCAAAAATTTTATATTCTAAATCATAGAGCCAGTTGAAAAAAATCTTCCTCTCTAGAGGATTATTAATTTTTCCGCCTTGGTGACCGAGACTGGCACTAGTGTAGCGGTTGGCAAGCACGATTTTTCCTTCCGCTAGCCAGTTTTTAATCTGACTGCTAGCATCAAAGCGATCAACGGCATAAAAAATGGAAGCCTTGTAAGGATCAACTTCTTTGGCTGAGCCATATTTACCAGATAAATATTCCTCAACCATACCGGCTGACTTGGTATTGTATTGTGGAAAGTCGGCAACCGCTACGCCGTAGCCTGCATCTTCTAATTTTGCTTTTAGGAGATTCAGCTGGGTGGTTTTTCCAGAGCCGTCAGTGCCATCAATGACAATAAATTTTCCTTGAGGGTTTTCCATAGGTCATTATTTTAAATCAGTAATTAGTTTATCTGCTTGCTGGTAAAGACTGGCAAAATCACCATTATTATCAATCAAATAATCAGCTTCTTTTAAAACGCGTGGGATTTCTCTTTCGGTTTCTTTATCAGAATCAATCAAGAATTGTTCAAAGGTTTTATCAGCATCACCTTCGTTTTCATTTCTTTTAACTAGGCGTTCGTAGCGGGTTTTAATATTAGCATCAACGCCAACTAGTTTAAATTCTGGTAAGGCTTTCAGGTGAGCGACATCGTCTAGGCGCCGGACTCCGTCAATAATAACAATTTCGGCCTTATCGTTTTTTGCGTCTTCAGCAATTACTTTAGCCAACAAGTCGTTACCAAAGTACTCGCGCAACCAGGTTGAGGTATCTTGCAGGTTTTCCCGGCTAATTGGTAGGTATAGTCTTTTTAAAATATCACGTAGCGGATTGGAAAATTTGTAACTAGAAGCGCCATACTTTTCTTCAAGGTATTTTTTAACAACTTCTTTACCGCTGGCAATCGGACCGGCGAGAGCAATGATAATTTTTGGCATGATGATTAAATTATGACCGATAGATAACTTTATATCTTAACATTAAAGTATTGTTGTTTAGTGGTCTATATTCTAGTAATTCTAGATCAGCGTCTAGGTCGCGATTAAAAAGAGATAGACCACTTCCGAATATTTTTGGTTCAACGGTTAAGATTATTTCGGAAATTAATTGGTGCTCTAAAAATAAATAATTTAAAAAAGCGCCGCCACCCAAAAGGGCGGATTTGTATCCACGCTTTTCTAGCTCAAGCAGAGTATCTTCCGGTTTTCCTTTTACCCAGAGAACTCCTGGAATTTCTGTTGGATTTTCTTGTTCAGAGAAAACAACGTTTAAGCGTTCTTTGAGTGGGGCAGGAAAAGTTTTAAAGGTATTTTCGCCCATCATAATAACCCCATGAGCTTTTGAGATTTCGACAAATAGTTTTTTATCTTCACGACTAGTCCAGTCGGCAAATTGCGTGCTGTCCTTAGCAATTTTACCGTCAACTGTTATCGCCATCATGAGAGTTACTGGTATCATATTTTTATTAAAAAGGCCGTTTTAAGGACGGCCTATTTAGTTGTCTAAATTGCAATCGGTGCTTTAATTCCTGGATGAGGATCGTAGCCTTCAAGTTGGAAGTCCTCAAATTTAAAGGCAAAGAGATCTTTTACTTCAGGATTAATAATCATTTTAGGCAGAGGGCGTGGGTCGCGGGAAAGCTGGAGTTCAACTTGTTCGATGTGGTTATTATAAATATGTAAGTCACCGAAAGTATGAATAAACTCACCTAGCTCTAAATCGCAGACCTGAGCCATCATCATGGTTAGCAGGGCGTAAGACGCGATATTAAAAGGAACGCCTAAGAAAATATCTGCGCTACGTTGGTATAGCTGGCAGGATAATTTTCCACTTTTAGAAACGTAAAACTGAAATAAGGTATGGCAGGGAGGCGGGGCAGTTTTTTTGCCACCGATTAAGCCTTGTAAGTCGGCTACGTTCCAGCCGCTCACAATAATTCGGCGCGAACTAGGGTTGTTTTTTAAATCACGAATTGCATTAGCAATTTGATCGATTGTCTCGCCCTTTTTTCCTTCCCAGGCGCGCCACTGTTTGCCGTAAACTGGGCCTAGCTCGCCATTTTCATCGGCCCATTCATCCCAGATAGTGACTCCGTTATCATTAAGATACTTAATATTGGTGTCACCACTGAGAAACCAGATTAATTCGTAGATAATTGATTTAAGATGGACCTTTTTGGTTGTTAACAAAGGGAAGCCCTGAGATAAATCAAAACGTACTTGGCGTCCAAAAACGCTACGGGTGCCAGTACCAGTACGGTCGTCTTTGCCTTCGCCATTATCTCTAACGTCGCTCAGTAAATCTAGATAAGTTTTCATAATTTTCTGTTTTAAAGTTCTGCCGTCATCTTAGCGCAGCAGAATTAAAAGTCAACAATCGCCGGCAGTTAATATTTAGTAACCTCGTTTGATAAGAGAACGTACTCTATTCCGGCTTCTTTAAAAATTTCTCGGCTTCTGGCTCCAGTTTGGTAGTCTTGGGCACAAACTACGCGTTTGATGCCGGCGTTAATAATCATTTTAGCACAAGTATAGCAGGGAGACATTTTGCAGTATAAAGTTCCGCCCTCAAGGGCAATACCCATGCGGGCTGCTTCACAGATTGCGTTCTGTTCGGCGTGAGCGGTGCGAATGCAGTGGTTAGTCTGAGAACCATCAGCGTGAGTTACGGTGTGCATTTCGTGTCCGACATCATCGCAATGCGGTGTGCCAACAGGCGAGCCAACATAACCAGTGGAAACAATGCGTCTGTCGCGAGTAATAACACAGCCAGTGCGCCCTCGGTCGCAGGAACCACGACTTGCTACCATTTCTACTATGTTCATGAAATATTCGTCCCAAGAAGGACGTTGGTATTTTTCGGTTTCCATATAGTTTTATAAGATGAAAAAATAGACTCACTTGTCCTTATATTTTAGTATATTATTACGATAAAATAAATCTTGACAGAAGACCTTTTATGTCTCTTGCAGCCCTTTTAAAAAGCTGGAAAAGGTAATAAAATAGGGATGTGGTTTTAAGGCCTATTTTGGGCAGTAAGTTTATGAGTATTTTATGGAAAAATTGCCGGATTTATTAGAAAAATTAGCTAATAATAAAGAAATAATTTTGAAAATTAAGGTTTTTCCCGGCGCCAGTCAAAATCTTATCAAAGGGGAGACGGCTGATGGTTGGCTTAAAATAGCCATCTCGGCTCCGCCTGAGGACGGAAAAGCTAACTTAGAGTTAATAAAATTTTTGGCCAAGACCTGTAAAATCAAGAAATATCAGATAGAAATTATTAGTGGCCAAATGGATCGTCATAAAACTGTGCGTTTATGGATTTAAGCATCATTATCGTTTCTTGGAACGTCAAAGAAAAATTACGTGCTAATTTAAAGGCCCTCTTAGAATCTCAGGGAGATTTTCAGCGGGAGATTTTTGTGATTGATAATTTTTCGCAAGATGGAAGTGCTGAAATGGTGGCGCGTGAATTTCCCGAGGTGAAGCTAATTGTTAATCAAGAAAATCTTGGCTTTGCTAAAGCAAATAATCAAGCCTTAAAGTTGGCGTGTGGCCGCTATGTTTTATTATTAAATCCCGACATGCGCGTTTATCCTGATACTTTGTTGAAATCTTTAGCTTGGGCGCAAGCTAATCCGCAAGCAGTTGTTAGTAGTTGCCGCTTAGAGAATGAACAGGGAAATTTAATTAAGCATGTACGGCGTTTTCCTAAATTTTTAGATCAACTAGCAATTATCTTAAAATTGCCCCATATTTTTCCCAAAATTAATTCCCATTATTTATATACAAATTTCGATTATACTAAAGCGGCTAAAGTAGATTCGGTCCGTGGAGCTTTTTTCTTAATTAACACTGAAGCCTATCAGAAAATCAGTCAGGGAGCGCCACTTTTATTAGATGAGCAGTATTTTATTTGGTTTGAGGAGGTTGATTTTTGTCGTCAGGTTTATAAATTAGGTGGCGAGGTTTGGTATCAACCAGGAGCGGCTTGTTTAGATTATATTGGTCAAAGCTTTAAGCAGGTTAAGCGCCAAGGTAAGCAGAAATATTTTCGTGATTCTATGCTTGTTTATTTTCGTAAATGGGAGCCCAAGTGGCAAGCGCAGATATTAACCTATGTTTGGCGTTGGCTAGGAGTATTTATTTAGTTATTGATATGGCAAAAAAAGTTGGCATTATTTTAGTTAATTATAAAGATTACGCCGAGCGCTTTTTGGCGCCTTGTCGTGATTCTTTGCGCCTCCAGACTTATCCTCCCGACTTAACTCAAGTTTATATTGTTGATAACGCCTCTTCGGAGCAGAGTTATAATTATTTAGCGTCAACTTACCCTGAAGCAAAAATATTAAAACGCGACGATGGTAATTACTGCGCCGCTAATAATCTCGGTTTTCAGACGGCCATCAAGGACGGCTGCGAGTACCTAGTTACTGTTAATATGGATACAGAGATGTCTCCTGCTTGGCTGGAAGAGTTGGCGCGGGTTTTAGATGATGAAGATGTGGGAATTGCCCAATCAAAAATTTTGTTATTTTCTAAGAATGATTCAGAGAAGCACGAAGATAAAATAAATACTCTTGGTAACTCTCTACATTTTTTAGGTTTTGGAACCACCTCTGCTTATAATACACCTGACCATGATATTAAAGGTTATCCAGAAATTAATGGTTATGCGAGTGGTTGCTCTTTTATTACCCGTCGAGAAGTTTATCAGGCAATTGGTGGTTGGAATGAAGAATATTACATGTATCATGATGATATTGAATTTAGTTTAAAAGCACGCTTAGCGGGCTATAAAATTGTACTCGCGCCCCTATCAGTCATTTTTCATAAGTATGAGTTTTCTCGCAGTGTACGCATGCTTTATTACATGGAGCGCAACCGTTATCTGTTAGCTTTTAGTTTCTATCCCGTGAGTGTAATATTTTTGTTGTTGCCAGCGTTTATAGTCATGAGCCTAGGTTTATTAGGGTTCTCTTTAATTAAAGGCTGGTTTTCTGCTTGGTGTCGTTCGGTATTTTATTTTTGTCGGCCTAGTTCTTGGCGCTTAATTGTAAAGACGCGTCGTGATATTAAAAATTTGCGTCGCCAGTCTTTTCGGATTATTATGGATGATATGGCGGGGAAATTAGAGTTTTCGGAAATAGATAATCCGCTTTTACGTTATGTTGCCAATCCGATTCTTAGTTTTTATTGGCGCCTGATTAAGAAAGTAACCAATTAATTATTCTGTTTTTATGGACCATTTAGATTTATCAATCATTATTGTTAACTATAAAAGTAAGACCAAGCTAGCTAATTGTTTAGACTCTTTAAATAGGGCTGATTTAAACGGTTTGAGTTATGAAATTATTGTGGTAGAAAATCATTCCGGGGATGATTTATCTGAATTAATTGCTCGTCAGTCAAACATCAACCTTATTATTAGCGCTCGTAATTTAGGCATGGGGGGTGGTAATAATTTGGGAATTAAATCAGCTAGCGGTAAAAATATTTTAGTTTTAAATCCGGATACAGTAGTTAAAGAAGATGCAATTAAAAAAATATTTTCATATTTAAACGAGAATGACGAGGTTGGTCTAGTGGCGCCAAAGTTATTATATCCTGATGGCAAATTGCAATTATCCTGTTCTCGTTTTCCTAGTTTTTTTGTACCAATACTACGGCGCACTTTTTTAGGAGATTATTTTGCAAAAATCAGAAATGATTTTATGATGACTGATTTCAGCCATGATGAGGTTAGAGAGGTTGATTGGGTGATGGGGTCGTGTTTAATGTTCAAGCGCAATTTGCAACTAGCCTCCGGAGAGATAATGCAACCAAGGTTTGACGAGCGTTATTTTATGTATTTTGAAGATACAGATTTATGCCGTTCTATTAAATCGGCTGGTTATAAGGTTATGTATTATCCTCAGGCTGTTGTCATTCATGATCATGCCCGGGAGAGTGCCAAGAATCCTTGGTATATTGCTTTGTTTCGCGACAAAATTACTTGGATACATATAATTTCCTGGTTTAAATATTTTATAAAATGGGGATTGAATCCTCAGGTTAAGAAATAGTCATATGAAAACGATTAAGAAAGCAATTTTGCCAGTAGCCGGTTTCGGTACTAGATTTTTGCCAGCCACTAAAGCGCAGCCAAAAGAAATGCTCCCGGTAGTTGATAAGCCGGTTATTCAGTATTTAGTAGAACAAGCTTCGGCTGCGGGAATTGAGGAGGTAATTTTTGTTACTGGTCGCGGTAAGCGGGCAATTGAGGACCACTTTGATTATTCTTTTGAACTAGAAAAAACTTTAGTAGAAAAGAATAAATTAGACTTAGTAAAAAAAGTGCAAGAGATAGAGCGGTTGGCTAAATTCTCTTATGTCCGACAGCCAATTCCTCTAGGAGATGGCCATGCAATCAATTGTGCTGCCCATCTGGTCGCAGAAGATGAGCCAACATTAATTATGTTCGGTGATACCTTATATGATTCTGATATTTCCCCAGTAACACAGTTAATCAAAACTTATAATAAATACGGCCAGACAGTTGTTGGTCTTTCCGAAGTTGATCATAAGGATGTGAGTAAATTCGGAGTGATTGATGGTGAGGATTTGGGAGGGGGAAATTATGAAATTAAAAAATTTGTCGAAAAGCCAAAAACAGAGGAAGCGCCTTCTAACTTAGTGGCTGTTGGTCTTTATATTATTACTCCGGATGTCATGAAAATTTTAAAAGGCATGAATTCCGGTAAGTCTGGCGAGATTCGCCTAGCTGATGCTTTTGATTTAATGCTTGATCAAGGCCAGAAGATATATGGCAAAAAAATAGAGGGAGAATGGCTTGATACTGGTGATAAGTTTGGTTTAATAAAAGCCACCCTTAAGCTTGGCCTTAAAAATGTTGAAGTTCAAGATAAATTACAGAGTCTGATTAACGAACTAAATGAAAAGTAGATAATTTTTTACTATCAAAAAAAAGACCCGCTTCTTTATTGATCGGGTCTTTTTTTGATAAGTAACAATAAGAAATGTGTTATTGTAGCTGCAATTTATGAATACCCTCTTGTTGACCGATTTTAGCGTAGAAGTATAAGAGATTATTTTTTTCATCCAGTGCCATTGTCCCGACTTTTTCCGTTTTGAAAATAGTAATTGTTTCAAAATTTTTCGGATCTCCGATGTGGATACTTTTATCGGTGGAGAAAATAAAGTAGTCACCATTTTTATGCCAGATTACCTCTGAGATTGGTTCGCCAAAGCGAGTAAGCAGGCTTGAGTTTTTGTTATTTAATTTGAAGATGCTAATTTCCCAGTCATCATTGTAAATCAATTCGCTATCGTTAATCCAGGACCAGTTTTTAGCATTTTTAATAACTGCCGCATCTTGCCAGTCGCTGGGATTAATTAAATAAAGAGTAGTATTACTATTATCGTAAAGACATAAATATTTTCCATTGCCCGAACAGAATTGATATTTACCAGCTGCTGGCAATTCTAATTCACCCGCTTTTTCGCCGCTACTAATTGTTTGCCCGCGTAACCAGACTTTATTATTATTTGTGACAACAAAAAATATTTTATCATTTCTTGGCTCGTAAGTAAGATAGTTTTCTCCTTGAACGATGATTTTACTGGTTTTATTGTCTGTTTCTAGACGGCTGATTGATCCTGGCCGCGAATAATAAATTCGGTCGTCATAGGAGCTATATTGCCAGTCAGAAATATCGGAACCGATTGCTGTCGCAATATCTAGGCTAGTTCCTTTGTTTAAATCAATAATAAAACCGTTAGTAAATAGGCGCCCCCCATTTCCCAACCAATAAGCGGCGGCCCCGGAAGTCGCTGATAGGGGTGATTCTAGTCCGCTTTTTAAGTCAATAACTTTTCCGGAGTTCTGTAGATATAAATAATTTTTATCCATGCTGAGGCTGATGGTCGTAGAAGTGGAGGCCTGAATAAGAATGGGTAGGTCGGAGCGAAATAAATTAATATTTTCAGCAAAAGTTGTTTGTCCAGATTCTATTTTAATGCGTCGCTCTAGTGGCCAGTAGTTTTCTTTTTCAAAACGTAGGACATATTCTCCGGGCAAAAGATTTTTAATTTTTGCTGGCGTGGAAATATAATCCTTTTTCATTAAACTAAAAGCGGTCTTTTTCTGGGGGCGGTTATCTAGAAATATGTAAGCATCTTTCGGGGAGGTGGCCACGGCGAGTGTTCCAGTCTTTTGCAGGAGGCGATCAAATTTTAGGGGCCAGCTTAAATTAAAACGATAGCCGGAAGCAAACAGGCTAGTAACAACGCTCATGATAATAAAGAGAAAGATGAAGGCTAAAAAAAGCCAATCACGTAATTTTTTGGACATAATCAGATTTTAGTTGGCGCGCGTAATATCGGCGCCAATGAGGCGGAGACGTTCGTCGAGATTTTCGTAACCACGGTCTATTTGATAAATGTTATCGATTTCAGTTTTTCCTTCAGCAATTAGGGCAGCAATAACTAAGGCAATGCCAGCCCGCAAGTCTGGGCTGACTAGGCGTTTACCATATAATTTTGTCGGCCCTTGAACAACAATGCGATGCGGATCGCACATAGTTATATTCGCGCCCATTTGGGAGAGCATATCGGTCCAAAGCAAACGCCGGTCATAAATTGTTTCATGAATTAGCGAGGTGCCTGTAGCTTGGGTCATAAGAACGACGTAAGGAGATTGCAAATCGGTAGCAAATCCTGGATATTCATGGGTTTTTATATCGCGCGGTTTAAATGTTTGATTTTTGGCCATGATTTTTAGCCAATCTTTTCCTTTAGTAAATTTAATGCCAATCGCTTCAAAGATTTTTAACAGAGTCATGATGTGGTCTGGATTGCAGTTAGTTATTTCTAAGTCAGCTTTAGCGGCGGCTGCTAAAATAGCAAACGAACCGGTCTCTATGCGGTCAGGAATAACTTGAAAAGTCCCAGCCTTAAGAGATTCTTGGCCGTTTATTACCATGGTTGGCGTGCCCGCCCCTTTAATATCTGCACCTTGGCTATTTAAATAATCTGCTAGCGCTTCAATTTCTGGTTCCATGGCGCAGTTACGTAAGGTTGTTGTGCCGGGAATAATCGCCGCGGTCATCATCATGCTTTCGGTGGCCGTAACACTGATTAAAGGGAAAAAGTATTCAGTTGCTTTTAGCTCCTTGGCCGTTATTTTATAAGCGTGACCATGGTCTTCTTCAATTTCGGCGCCAAAAGCTTTATAGCCTTCCAAAAATAAATCAATCGGTCGTCCGGCAGCACCGATAACACAGCCTCCAGGATGAGGGAAACTAACCTTTTTAAATCTAGCAAGTAATGGACCAACAAACATAATTGAGCCTCGGAACTTATCAGCCATCACGCGACTTAATTCAGTTTTAACAATACCAGCTGTGTTTATGGAAACACTATTAGCTGTTCTTTCTATTTTTGCGCCTAAATCAGCCAAAACCTCGAGAGACCGGTCAACGTCCTCAATATTTGGCAAATTTGTAATTTGGATTGTTTCTTGGGATAACAGTGAAGCAGGGATGATTTTAAGGGCAGAATTCTTAGCGCCACTGACTGTAATCTGGCCAGAAAGTGGTTTTCCTCCCTGAATAATGAATTTAGGCATAGATATTGACAAATTTAAGATAATTTATTGTTAGCGCGGTTTCTTGGATAATACACTAATAAAGGATAGTCGCTAACCACACTATAAATCATTTGTTGACATTTTTCAAATATTTGTATATTATATTACTTGTTCAGAAATACCTCTGATTTTTTATTATAAAATTTCCAAGGAATATGTCAAAAATTGCAGTAATCAAAACTGGCGGCAAACAGTATAAAGTCGCAGAAGGTGAAACTATTAAGGTAGAGAAATTAGAAGCCGAGCAAGGATCAACTCTTAAGTTCGACACTCTTTTTGTTGCCGATGGGGCTCAGGTTGAAATCGGTCAGCCTTCTTTAGGCGATAGAGTTGAAGCTGAAGTACTAGAAAACGGTAAGCATGATAAAATTACTGTTGTAAAGTATAAGAATAAAACTCGTTACAAGAGAACTTTGGGACATCGCCAACCTTTTACCGCTTTAAAGATTAAGAGTATTGCCTAAGCATCATTTAGTTCACAACTTTTAAAAATTTAAAACCCGCACCTGTTAATAGGGGCGGGTTTTTTGTTCGGTCACTTTCTTTCTCAGGCGACGAGCTCTTATCTTATTAGCGAATAGCCTTCTTTTAAAAATTAGGATTTTAGCTAATTTAGCTAACTGTTTGGGGACGCGGCGCGCATTTCTGTGGCTAGGTCTGAGGTTAGCAATGGTAATAAGATTAATTCGACTCGTCTGGCAATCTTGGGTTTGAAAAGTCCAATTACGTACATCGAACCGATGACTAAGGCGAGGAAGAGCAGGGAACAAACAATCAGTAAAACAATGAAAGCGGTAAGCATTTTCCTTCCTCCTTTTAATTAATGGTTAATTTATTTCTCCTCTGTTTGTTAAAGCGCTAGATAGAGTTGTCTGGTCGGCATATTCTAAATCTGATCCGGCCGGCAAGCCCTTGGCTAAGCGGGTTATTTTTATTTTTTCTTTAAATGTTTTATTGAGATATAGCGCAGTCGTCTCTCCTTCAATCGTAAAATTTAAGGCGAGAATTAATTCTTTGATTTGTCCGCCTTGAATAAGCTTGGCTAATTTGGCGGTGTTTAAATTTTCTGGGCCAACGCTGTTGATTGTATCTATTAGCCCGCCGAGCACAAAGTAACGTCCGTTATATTGTTTAGTGGATTCAATCGCTATGAGGTCTTGGATATTTTCTACTACACAGACAGTAGCTTGATTACGATTTATATCAGCACAAATATTACAGGGACTAGATTCGGCGATGGCTAAGCATGATTGACATAAAGCTGTCTCGCGCTTCACGGCATTAATTGCAGCGGCTAGTTCAGTTAATCTAGTTTCGTCTTGATTGAATAAAAAAAAGGCGTATCGTTCAGCCGTTTTTGGACCGACGCTAGGTAGTAGAGAGAGTCTGTCAATCAAATTTTGAATGGCTTTAGGATAACGCATTTTTTTTATTTTTAATCAGGCAATTAGCTTAAGCCGGGAAGTCCGCCCATGTCTTGAAGTTTTTTAGCCATTAAGCGTTGAGCTCTTTTGACGGCATCGTTAAAGCAAGTCTTTAAAGCCTCTTCTTGAGCTTGTTTGCTTAGACCTTCACCAAGAGAAATGCTAATTACTTCCATGTTACCATTTAAGACTAATTTAACGCCATTCTTTTCTTCGGTCACAGTTTCTTGCGCGAGCGCATCCTGCATTAATTTTGCCTGACTGCGTAAATCCTTAAATTGTTTTAATTTGCTGAACATAAGTATTAAAATTTATTTTATTATAATTAGAATTGAGTTGGCCCGGGGTCAATATTAGCTTTATTGAGATTGCGGAAACTGGCCGTATTTTCATCAAAGAATAAATCTATTTTTCCAGTTGGTCCGTTACGGTGTTTAGCAATATGGATTTCTGCTTTGTGTCTTTCTTCTACCGGTAAATCCTGCGGATTAAAATTACGATCAGCGGCTTTACGGTAGATAAACATTACGATATCAGCATCTTGTTCAATTGAGCCTGAATCACGTAAGTGAGATAGCTTAGGAATGGCTGGGCTAGTTTGTTCAACGGCACGGGATAGCTGAGCTAGAGCTAAAACCGGAATATTTAATTCACGCGCGATTGATTTCAAACCGCGGCTGATTTCAGCAATTTCTTGAACGCGGTTATCGCCATATTTGCCTCGCCCTTCCATTAACTGTAAGTAATCAATAACGATTAAGCCTAGACCTTTTTCCATCTGTAAGCGGCGGGCCTTAGTTCTGATTTCCATGATAGATAAAGTTCCGGAATCATCAATATAAATTGGCGCCTCGGCTAATTTACCCATTGCTTCGCCGATTTTGGCAAAATCATTATCTTCATCTTTATCAGATAAATTACCAGTGCGCATTTTCCAAAGATTAACATTAGCTTGGGAGCAGAGCATACGGTCAACTAATTGTTCTTTACTCATTTCTAGCGAGAAGATGCCCACCCCTTCTTTACTTTTAATAGCTGCTTGCCGAGCGATATCAAGAGCAAAAGAAGTTTTGCCGACGCTGGGGCGAGCTGCTAAAATTATTAAATCAGATTTTTGTAAACCAGCTAGTAAATTATCTAAATCACCAAAGCCAGTTGGCAGTCCGCGGAGTTTGCCGCTGTATTTATGTAAATCGTCAATACGCTCAAAAGCATCGGTCAATAAATTATCAATGGAAGTGAAATTGTTTTTTAGATATTTGCGGGAGACGCCGAAAATTTTACTTTCCGCCTCATCAAGAGTGTTATCAATATCTTGGTCCTCATTAAAACTACTGCTAGCAATATCAGCCGCCGCTTGTTGTAAGCGGCGTAAGGTTGCTTTTTTTTGGATGATGTTGGCGTATTGAACAATGTTGCCGGAAGTAGCCACGGAGCCAGATAGTTTCGCTAAATAACTGCGGCCACCAATTTTATCTAGTTTATTTTTGTCGCTTAACTTGTTGGAGAGAGTAATAATATCAATCGGTTCCTGATTGCTGTATAACTCTTTAACCGATTCAAAAATAATTTTATGAGCATCTCGGTAAAAGTCTTCAGCTGATAAGTTGTCGGCAATTTTAATGATAGCGTCTTTGTCTATCAAAAGAGAGCCTAAAAGCGATTCCTCGGCTTCTGGGCTGTGTGGTGGAATTTTATCGAGTAGGTTTTTATTGCTATCCATAGGGGGCTTCTTTAAATAGCTGATATCTTTGCTTGATATCTTTCGTTACTTCATCTTAGCTGAAGGGGAGCTTTTTTTCAAGTTGACTTGAGCACAGTTTTTCCGCTTAATTTCCACAGAGCAACAAAAAAACCGCCTTTAGCAAGCGATTTCCTTTGAGCCGACTGTCGGGCTTGAACCGACGACCTGCTGTTTACAAGACAGCTGCTCTACCAGCTGAGCTAAGTCGGCTAAATTTCCAGTGCGCCCAGCAGGATTCGAACCTGCGACCGTCTCCTTAAAAGGGAGCTGCTCTACCAGCTGAGCTATAGGCGCAACCAAATAATGGCTGTTTAAAGCCAATTATTTATGTTTTGATGATAACAAAAGATATTTTATTTGGCAAGGGCACATTATTTAGATAATAACTTGTCCATCGGGCAAGCCGTTGAGAACGGCTTCATTTATAGTTTTAACTTGTGAGAAGTTATATCCTTGGCGTTTGAAAGCAGTCTCATCTAGGAATGGTAATTTTTTACCATTTACAATTAGATAAACAGTTGAATCATTGGTGGACTTAACTAAAGTATTATTCCAGGCACAAGAACCGGTGATTTCTTTGGAATGGTTAATTTTTGCGCCGAGTTCATACCTGTTCAATTGGGTTTTAGTGGCCACGACTATATCTTTTGCCTGATAATTCAAGTAGGAAAAAACTTGCCAGTTGGCAATTGGGCGACGGTATTTGCCGTCTATTAGATATATGGTGTTTTTCTTTGCCTCTTTTACCACTTGGCCGTCATGAAATACGCCCCAGTAGGGAGCCGACTCTTCGTATTCGTCAATATATTTTTTTTCAATACTGCGCGCGCTAGTGTCGGTAATGGTTTTAGCCTTCTCAGAACTATAAAGAGCAATTTTTTGATCATTATATAATAAGTAGGTAGTAGTTTTGTATTTTACTAGTTCACCACTTTGAAACTGCCTGCTTAGATAGGCTGAAGTTAGAGGAGCGGTTTTAAAGGAATAAATCTGACTAGAAAAAGATTTGCTAAGTAGTGGGCTTTTTAGAGTTATTTTGTAGAAGTAGGTAGTATTTGGTTCTAATTTACTTAAGACTAGCTGATGGTCAGTCGTGGGAGCGTAAGTAGATTTGATAGTTTTATCAAGCTTGGTAGCGTCCTTGCCGTATTTTATTTCGGCAGTCGCTATAACGTTACTTTCCCAAGAAATAAAAGCATTCTCTGGCATCAGTGGCGCCTGCCCATAACTTTCCGGCGTTAAGTTATTAATTTTTATTTCCGCTATCGGATAAGCCGAGGTTTTAAAGTCTTCTGTCTGTTCACGGCGGTTACCATCTTTATCAATTGATATGATAGTCAGCCAATATCTAGTATCTGCTTGCAGTCCAGTGATAACAGGGAAATGCTCGGTGCGGTAAGTTGAATCGCGCCAGACCTTGTTTAAATTATCAAGTGAAGTTCCGTAACGGATTTCTGTTTTTGAAGTCTCGTTGGTAGTAAAGGAAATTGCCACCGCCTTATCGGTTGCTTGGATTTTTTTTAAGTTATTTATTTCCGCGCCATTTTCATCTTTAATACTTTTAGCACTGACGTAGCCAAGAAATGATTCGCTTTGTCCGCCAGATACGCCTTGAGCATAGATTTTAAAATAATAAGCCTGGCCATTTTTAAGACCGGTTAAATCAGCGCTGTGATAGCGCCCGGGAGTGATGCTGCCAACATAAAAAGGTAAGTTGTCTTGGGCGGTTCCAAATACTAGGTGACCAGTTGTTTCTTTTTCACTCATCCAGCTAACGGTAATATGTCCGTTTTCTAGTTTACTCTGTTGGATATTATAAATCAGACCGCTGGCCTTAGCTGGGCTAGAGGGAAGTAGACTAAAAGAAAAAATGAGTAATATTGCGAAAAAAATTAACTTTTTCATAGTTGTTTTTATCATTATTTTATGAGCATATTATAGCATATTTATATTATTTTGTCAAGGTTAGCGCCTGGAAAACTGATTCCGGCGTCAGTTGTTACTTTTTATATTATCTGGCGTCTAGTATAATAGAAGTAGATAATATGGCCATAACTTCTCTTTTACCAGACAAGCTGCAGTTAGTTTCTGCCGCCAAGCAAGGCGACGCCGAATCATTCGGCCGGCTTTATGATGGCCACATTAAGCCGATTTACGACTTTATCTTTTACAAGACATTAAATAAGGAAATCGCGGAAGATATTACTAGTACAGTTTTCATGAAGGCTTGGAAAAATATTGCCCAGTGTCAGGTGGAAAGTTTTTCTGCCTGGCTCTACGCTATTGCTCGTCGCGCCGTCAGTGATTACTACCGTCAGAAGAAAGAAAATATTGATATTGATGATTGTTGGGACTTAGCTGATCCGGTTGATGTGCTGATGAATATAGAAAATAATTTGCAAATGGAAATAATTAAGGAAGAATTGCAAAAGCTAAGTAGCCAAGATCGGGAAATTATAATTATGCGTTTCTGGTTAGGACTAAGCTTTCAGGAGATTGCGGCTAGTCTGAACAAAAAAGAAGGGGCAGTAAAAATGGCGCTGAGTCGTGCTTTAAAAGAAATGCGCACTCAAATTCCTGTTTCCTTAATTATTATCGCCCCCGTAATTATTAAAATATATGCAGGAAAATGAATTGAAAAATATATTAGCTGAATTGTACGCACTTGATGAGAGTTTGCGGGCTCATGAGGCTGGACTGATTAAACTTATTTCTCAAATGGAAGACATTCGTCCTGATACTAAGTTTGATCAAGAGTTTGCCGCGAGATTGAAATCGCAGATTATGGCTGAGGCACAAGTCGGAAATAAAAAAGTGTTAAAACTTGATAAGATATTTAACTTTAATTTTATGAATAAGAAAATTTATCTCGCCGCTGGGTCGCTAGCGGTAGCTAGTTTATTGTTTCTCGCTTTCATAAATTTCTCTGGCATGAACAATCGTTCCAGTGGAAATTTAAGCTTGAATAAAGTTAGCCAAGGAGAGGGGATTACTAAAGTTGCTGCTGGCGCTTTTGGTAGCTTGGCTAGCGTCGCTGCTCAAAGCGGTGGCGGTCAGGAACGCTCAGCCGTCGCACCTCAAGGGATGGGAGCAGCCGATGCGTCGGCAACAGCTAATTTTAGTGTTGTGAGCGCTGAATCGGCCGAAGTTGATGTTGCCATGGTTGACCAAGCAGTTGCCGTCGGCATGGGTGGTGGTGGTATAGCTAAGATGGTTATGCCTCCTTTCTACGGCTTTAAGTATGTTTATGCCGGTGACCCGCTTGAATTAACTGACGAGAGTGCTTCAGTTTATCGCCGTCTTAAAGGAAGAGGCGAGATTGCTACAAGCATGGCGAGAACTTTAGGTTCTTTTGGTTTATCTGATTTAAGCTTAGATACTTTTCAGAATTTGAAGATGGCTAATTTCTCTGTTACCGAAGATAAAGAAATGGGTTTAATAATTTCTTTTGATCTCCAAGAGGATTTAGTAAATATTTATGAGAATTGGAATCGCTGGGGCTATGCTGAAAGAGAAGCCTGCGGTGGTGACCAGGCTTGTTGGGATAGATTTCGCTTAAAGATTAATGATGTTCCGGCTGATAATACCGTTATTGCGCTGTCTGATCGTTTCTTAA
>CAZAAD010000003.1:0-9698 GCA_964483295.1 uncultured Gammaproteobacteria bacterium | reverse complement strand
GAAATGATTGCTGAGCTTAGTAAGCAGCCAGAATTCATGCCGATGCTAAGGGAAGATGTCGTCCAGCCAATGCCAGCCGTTGAGGCAGGCGAAGCCGGGACGATAGAAATAATGCCAGCTGTTGAGCCGATGTTGCTTAAGCAATAATCCCGCAAGCAATATCACTTAGATAAGCAAGAGCCCGAACTAGAGTCGGGCTTTTACTTTTTATGAGGACTAGCTTTTTCTGGATAATCTGCTAATCTATTGGGGTTATGTTATGAATTAATAATCGTTTTTAATCTCAAGCTAAAAAAATAAAAATAAGAAAATATGGCGGAAGAAGTAATCCTTCGTTTTGATGAAGTGAAATTTGAATATTTACCAAAAAGACCCGTGCTAGACGAGGCCTGTTTTAATGTTAGGCGCGGAGCCAAAATAACTTTAATGGGACAGAATGGTGCCGGGAAAAGTACAATTTTCGGGTTGATAAAAAAAGAATTGGAACCGAGAAGTGGTAAGATTTCTATTTCTAGCGACGCGACTATTGGCACAGCCAGTCAGACGATGGCTCGTGAATACCTCTCTTTATCAATTGTTGATTATTTTGCCACCGCCTTCAGTGAGGTTCCAGGAAATTTAAAAAGCCGCATTGCCAAAGCTTTAGAGGCGGTTAATTTTGAAATTCCTTATGATAGGATAGTCGGTGATTTATCTGGCGGTCAGCAGGCGCGCTTATTATTAGCCTATGCTCTTATTCAGAATCCCGATATTTTGCTTTTAGATGAGCCGACTAATAATCTTGATAAAGACGGCATTGATCATTTGATTACTTTCTTGGTTATGTACGATAAAACTGTGTTAGTAATTTCTCATGATGCTGATTTTTTAAATTGTTTTACTGAAGGAGTTATTTATTTAAATAATTTCACCCACAAAACGGAAATGTATGTTGGCGATTATTATTCTGTGGTGGAAGAAATTGAGAAGCGGGTGGAAAGAGAACGTCGCGAGAATGCTCAGCTTGAAAAACAGATTCTAGACAGAAAAGAAAAAGTTAATTTTTTTGCTCATAAAGGTGGGAAGATGCGTAAATTAGCTAAGAAGTTAAAAGATGAAACTGAGGAGCTAGAAGATAATAAAGTTGATGTTCGGCGCGAGGATAAAACCATTAGAGAGTTTGATATCCCGGTTCAAGAGATTACCGGTGAGTTAGCTCATTTAAAAAAAGTTAAAGTCGTAGTTAATCATGAACCGATTTTTAAAGATATAGATAAAATAATTCGCAAGAAAGATCGTCTTCTGGTTGTTGGCCCCAATGGCATTGGGAAGAGTACGCTTTTACGCTCACTCGTTTCTGGTAAGCAAGAAGGACAGAGTATTGCATCTGGCGTTAGAGTTGGCTATTATAGTCAGGATTTTTCTACTTTAGATTTTAATCAACAGGTGTTTGATTCTTTAAAGAGCGTGATGGCCGATGGGCACGATGAGCAGAGTTTGCGTTCAGTAGCGGCCGGGTTTTTAATTACTGGAGAACTGATGAATAATAAAGTCGGTGATTTATCTGAGGGGCAAAAAGGATTATTGTCATTTGCCCGCTTAGTTTTAATGGAGCCTGGTTTATTAATTCTTGATGAACCAACTAACCATATTAACTTTCGTCATATTCCTGTGATTGCCGAGGCAATTAACAATTTTCAGGGAGGGATTATCATGGTTAGCCATATGCCAGAATTTGTTTCCAGTATCAGAATTACTGAAGAGTTAGATTTGGGTCAGTTGAAGTAGACTAGTTATTGATTTAAAGATTGCTTCTATAAAAAAAGACGTAATTGCTATACGTCTTTTTTGTATATGTCTAATAATTAGATATATATTTTATAATCTATAAAACCGTTACGCCCATCTTCTTTAATTCTTTAGCCAGGGTAAATAAGGGTAGGCCCATAGAGCCCATAAAATCCCCCTCGATTCTTTTAATCAGCACGGCGCCTAATTCTTGGATAGCAAAAGCACCAGCTTTATCCATGGGTTCTCCAGAGGCAATATAATTATTTATTTCTTGAGGGCTTAACTTTTTAAAGTAAATTTTAGTAATATCTATAAAACTTACTTTTTTATTTTTAGCAATATCAATTATTGCTAAACCAGTTAGAACATCGACGCGCTTACCACTTAAACTGGCTAACATTTTGCGAGCTTCGGCTTCACTTTTTGGTTTACCAAGCAACTTGTTATTTAAAACGACAAAAGTATCAGCACTAATGACAATCCCGCTTTTATGTTTTTTAGCGACCGAAAGAGCTTTACCGTTAGCTAAGACCTTGGCTAGTTTTTGCGGTGGCATTTTTAAGGTCATATCCTCTTCGTAATCCGGAGCTTCAATGACAAATGGTAGCTTTAATTTGCTAAATAATTCTTGGCGACGGGGCGAGGTTGAGGCGAGAATTATTTTTTTAGTTATTTTTTTCATCTATTTTATTTATATTACCATTAAGTAAAATTGGTTTCATGCCGTAAATTTCTTGTTTATAAGAAAGTTCCGAAGAAATAGGATTTAAAATGTAGACGTTCTTTTTTAAAAAGAAAGCGACACCAATTTCAATTAAGGTGTTTCCGCCAATATATCCAGCGATACCTTTTTTTTCATAATTAGCAACGAAAATTGCGTCACACCATTCTATTTTCTCGTAATGATCACGAATTGCTTTTTCTTTTAAATCCCAAATCTTATGTTCAGCTGGAAAAGCGTCCGTGCCGCCGTTATCTTCAATATATTTACCAAAATAAATTGTCTTGCCGCCGCCCATTTCTGCTGGCGCCTCATTGCTGAGCAAGGGAATAAAAACCTCGTGGCCACTAGCCTCTAATAATTTTTTATTTTCTTCCATCTCTTGATAGAAAGCGATGCTACCGCAAATTGTTATTTTCATATGTGTTGCTTATTTTTAAAACTTAACAAATTGCTAGACAAATAGCAAATTAAAAACTCTAACATTTGTTAGAGTTTTTGTTTGTAGTCTTTAAAAATGAGATTTCCCAAAACTTTGACGGAATTGTTAGGGAAATTGAGAAGTGGAGGGAAATTTTAGATTAAATATGGATAGCTAATTTTTCTAAAAATCCATAATAACAATCTTCTATATCCGAAACTTTTAAATTAACAAATATGTCGTTTTTTATATTTTCAAGCATTTCTTTGTTTTTTTCGTCGTTAACACCATTATCATTTAGCCATTTTTTTAGAGCCGTAATTTTGGACTTATTTATAAAATCAGATTCTGACAATTCAATGGAAAAATTTTTTTCAGATTTTAATTTATTTGCTATATCAATAACAACATTATTTTTTATAAAATCTTCTCCAGTCGTTACTGTTAAATCTTTGTCGATATCACTATAAAGAAGCCATTCTCCATAACCATGTTCTTCAACAAAGGCTTTTTTAAAATCTGAAGCAATTTTATCGCAATCACTCACAATTATTACTTTTCTTCCAGCCAACTCCAGTAAAGCCGTTATTGGCCTCATACCTTTTACGCCTTTTGCATTACATATGCCTACATCTTTAAAAGCATTTTTAATAACGGAATAACTTGTCGGAATTTTTACCATGGCTGTATTAAAAAGTTTTTCATCCTTCCATCCTTCAAAAAGTATATTTTTGTCCTTTAAACTTTCAAAATATGAGAAACCAAGCGCATTACATATCACTTCTTCTTTTACAATATTATGTTCTTTAGCCGTTTCAATTTCTGTTTTTTCTTTTTTCTTACTTACAATAATATGTCTCTGAATTTCCTTTCTATCTATCATAAATATTGAATGGGTGCTGTAAACAACATAATTTTTTTGTGCTATTTTAATAAGTTCATCCCTTAAATACCGAGCTCCTTTTGGGTGTAGACTAACATCAGGCTCATCAATTAAAATAAGCACATTTTCAAATGAATTAGTTTTTACTTTGACTGAAACCATCAATAAAAAGGTTACAAATTTTTTAAAACCATCACTTCTTTGGGCAAGATCAAAATTATTATAGATATCTTTAATACTTATATCTATATCCGTTCCGTTTGGAGTTAAGTCAAAATTTACTTGATTGTATTCTTTCCAAACCGAGTGCAGGTGATCAGAACATTTTTTAGCTATTCTGCTGAGTAAATTTTTTAAACCCTTTGGTTTTGCTAGTTCTTCATCAATTTTTTCTTTAATATTATCAATCCCAGCAAGCTCGAACATGTTTTTTAGAGGTTTGCATGATTCTGGAGAATTTTTGAAAGATTCTAAGTTTATTTTTGATGGAAGAAGGTTGTCTTCACTGTGTTTCCAAAATAAAACGTTAATAAGATTTTCAGAAACTTCATCGCAGATAATCCCCCCATATATTTTAGATATGTCTTCAGATTTTATAATTTGCAGATATTCTGACGGAATATCCTTGTATTCATTTATATTTACAAATTTATAATATTTTAGTGGAACTTCCGTTCCGTCAGCAATTTTTATTTTATAATTCTCCGGGCAAGTGTCGGCAATTTTTTTCCAATTATCTAATATTTGATAACCGATGACTGTCATGTATCTTGCATTTTTAGTTCCATTAAGTATGTCGATATGATAAATTCCTTTATTAAATTTGGCGCAAAATTGTTTAACGGATATATTTTTACTATCCTTTTTAAGTATTATTTCCGTTTTATTTAGACCCAAGAAAGTGTCTTTAAACTCTTCGTATATGTTATCTATATTTTCTTGATCAAAATCAAAATAGTATTTAACATAAGCCTCTTTTATTTCAGGTTCATTTGTAGCAACATTTCTAATATCTTCCGGCGACGGTTTTAAATCTTCATCTAAAAGTTGCAAAGCTTTAAGAATATTTGTTTTGCCTGATTCATTTATGCCGACAAGCACTCTACATGAATAACTAAAATCAATTTCCAGATTTTCAATTGATCTATAATTTTTAATTTTAACACTACTTAGCTTCATATATTTGTGATAATGATTAACAGTTAGTCGCTTTAAATCATTTTAGGGTTCACTTCTCAAAATAACTGATGGAAATATTTGAGTTTGTGGAATCGTTAATAGTTGCTTTATCTCTGCGATTGGATAAGTCTCTGTATTAAGTTCTCTAAATTTGACATTTGATACTGAATACTTTGAATCTGTTGATTCTGCTTGTTAGATATTTCCAAAATTGAATTTATTTTATATTCCCAGCTAGTTGGCACCGATCCAATAGCATGACCGCAAGGCGAGGCTACAGCCACAAAAGAAGTTGACCCACCTTTTAGTATGCTGGGTTCATATTCCTCAAAATGAATATTCATTATTATAGTATTACAATGAGGGCATTTGGCAGTTTTAAACATATATTTTTTATTAACTTATTAAAAATAATTTAAAAGGTATTTTAAGAATATTATCCTTGACTTCAATAACATCGTTTGTGTAAGAAATTATTATTCCATAATCACTTTTTATTTTTTCTGATGTTTTATGAATTTGTTTATTGTTCTTTTCGCCTCGACCGACTTCTAAAATTATCTTTCTTTGATTTTCAACTTCTAAAATAAAATCCGCGCCACCCTCGGATGGATCATAACTAATAGAACCTTTTCCGGGGGATACAAAATCTCTAAATAAATAAGCTGAAACAACATCTTCCATTAATTTCCCTTGCCTAGCTAAATAAGTAGATTTATCCCCGGTAATGTTTAAAAGAGACATCCTATAGGTTGGGCTCATAAATAAATATTTTGATGGTTTTTTTGATTTCGTAAGATTTGAACCGTAAGGAGGAACTTTTATTAAAAGCTCTGCTTTTTCTAGAACCTCAAGAACATTCATCATGGTTAAGCGTTTTATTCCGGTGTTCGAAGTTAATGTATTAATGCTAGGAGCATCTAAACTATCTGCTAAAATATATAATAAACGCTTAATAGAGCCTAAAGTATCGACATCGAATTTAGCCAGGTCTCTAATGTCGGCATTAATAACCTTGTCAATCAAAAGCCTTATTTTTTCGTAAGTTTTATTTTTTTCTCGGTTCACGGTAAATGGCAAATTTTCAAGTGTTATATATTTTTCAATTTCTGTAACGGTTATTTTTGAAAAATAGTCAGATATTGGTTTGTTTTGTTCTGTTACTCTTTTATAGGCTTCTTCAGCGGAAGCAGAATAATAAAGAGCATTTTTAATTTTTTCTTTTAGTCCTTTTTCTGGATATATATTATTTTTAATTAGTTCTAATTCACAAAAATTCATGGGATAAAGTTTTTCAAAAACAGCACGTCTAGAAACATCAGCGTCTATCTGCAACGAAACAGCAGAGGATCCGGTTGTAATTATAAAAACATTCTTCGTTTTATTATAAAGAAGAGTTTTAATTGTTTGACTCCAATTTTTATCTGCCTGGACTTCGTCTATAAATATAAATATTTTATGTTTTTGCTCGCCAAACTTTTCTCCCAAAAAATATTCATATGTCTCCAAAATATCTTTTAATGATAAACCTAATGTCCCATACGCTTCATCCATAGATATGTATAATAAATATCTATTATCTATTGATTTCACAAGCTGACTATAGGTTTGAGCTAAAATAGTAGTCTTTCCAACACCTCTCAGACCGGGCATTATTATCCATCTTTCGCTATCGGAGTTAGTTAAAAAATCATTAATATATTTTTGTATCTTTATGAAGATATTTCTGGGACGATAAAATGTTCCATTAGCATCTTTAATGTGACCGTCTAAAATATATTTAGCTTCAGTTATCTGGTTTTTTATGTAATTTAAGGCATTTTGGTTCATATGTATAGTTTGATTACTTTGTTTTATATTTATTAGTATATCATAACAGATAAATAAGTCAATATGCCCTTATTCAGTCCTATTTTGGCTATTATTTAGGTTTATTATTTATTTAAATTATGCTATTATAATTATAACAATAAAATTGGCCTAAACCTTGAAAAAGGCATGGCTTAAGTCCTAGAAAGCAGAGATGGTCTTCTGACCGGTTTTCGCTTTCTAGGCGCATATCCGAAAGGGTGTGTTAATCGTGTCGGGAGACCTTTTGTGTTTATGAAATTACAAAAAATATTTTTAGTTGCATTTTTCTTTTGCTTTATCGCAATAATTCCAGTAAATGCGACTACTTTAAATCAAAAATTAAAAGGAAGAATTTTACTTCAAGTAGAATCCCATGGTGAAGCTTGGTATATAAATCCTGATGATTTGCAACCGTATTACATGGCAAATGGAGATGATGCCTTCAATTTAATGCGTCGTTTTGGGCTAGGAATCACTAATAGGGACTTTGATTTAATGAAAAATAAGTTTCCTAGTAAGTATGCTGGAAAAATTTTTCTAAAAGTACAAGATAGTGGCAAAGCTTATTATGTTAACCCAGTAGATCTTAAGCCTTATTTTTTAGGCTCCGGAAGTGATGCTTATAATTTAATGCGTAAACTAGGCTTAGGTATTAAAAATTCGGATTTTTATGCCTTATCAAGTCAATCAGTACATATAAATGAGAAAAAATTAACCAACCAAGAGATTATAAAAAAATTAAAGCCATCTACAGTTTATATTGAAACAAATAATGGCTCTGGAAGCGGGATGATAATAGATAATTTCAATATACTAACAAATGCACATGTTGTTTCGGGGGCAACGCGAATTTTAGTTTATTTGTCAGACGGAAAATCAATATCTGCAGAATTAAAAGGTATTGATGAAAATTTAGATTTAGCTTTATTGCAAACTAAAGAGCAATTAAAAAATTTCGTTGTTCTAGGGGATTCGGATAAAGCAACGCAAGGCGAAGAAGTATTTTCTTTAGGGTTCCCCTTTGGGATTAAAGGAGATGTAAGTTTTAAAGAAGGGACTATTTCAAGAAAAATAGATAGCTCCTCTGGCTCATATTTAGAAACATCAGCAGAGATTCATCCCGGAAATAGTGGAGGCCCACTAGTAGATAGATTTGGGAATGTTATAGGAATAAATTCTGCTGGTTTCGGGAATTCTATAAATGGAATAATAATTGGCGAAACAATAAAACTTGCCATCCCAATTAATATTGCTAAAGACGTCCTGAATGATTTAAAGAATGGCAGAAGTGTAACAAGCGTAACAGAAAGTAAACAAATTGATTCTTTAAAATTTTGTAATGAAATAAAAAGCGAAGCAAACTCTTTTAGTAAAAAATACACTGAATTATCGAATAAATATACAAATATCGACAATTTACTCAAAAACGCTAAAAAGTCTAATGAATCATTTTCTGGGATAGACTTTTTTAAAGGTTGGTATAACTCTTTATTAAATATTCATGACAAAATATTAACTGAATCAACTATTTTACAAGATAACATTGTCCATGATTTAATCTTTGCTAATGCCGATGAAAGCAAGATGGATAAATTATCTAAAAGCTTTATTTCTGCATCCGTTGGGTTGAAATCGTATTATGATTTATCGGTTAATTCTCTTCATTGGGCGGTAAATAATGTATATTGGGACGACTATTATAGAAATCAGTTATCAGATATGTTGGTCCAAAATTTAACCGTACTAAAAAGCTCTAACGACTCGTTTGGTTATACAGATACTTACTACATGTCAATTATGGATGATTATTTTTCATTAATAAAACAGTATAATTGCCAATAATAATGGGCTATTTTTCAAATTTTTTAAAAAGAGTAATAAAAAGTAAATGAACTGATTATACTGTAATTTTTATATTATTTTCTATTTAACCATTAAAGTAGACTATATGGGCATTAGGAGTTGTATAAAAAAACCAACAAAAGGTAAATATTTAGAAATAACAGAAGAAATAAATTCTTTTGATTTTCTAGAAAAATCTTATTTTTATATTTCTCAACGCAAAGTCAAACCGTTAGACTGGAAATGGGTATCAATAGCACTGCACGGGGCTTTGTATGGTTTTGCTGTATGCGTATTAAAGGGAACTAATTACGAAAGAGTGTTGGAAAAAAATAAAAAAGGGATTGGTCGATTAATCAGTTTTGATGAAGCAGTAAAAAGATGCCAGAAATCTGAATATGTAAAAATGACTATAGATAGCAAGGCACTTGTTTTAAGCGATGGGCAAAAAGAATCAATAAGAGTTTTAAAAGATATTTTAAGAAATAATTTTATCCATTATGTGCCTTCTAATTGGAGTATAGAAATCCATGGATGCCCTAGAATGGCTATAGATATATTAGATATTATAAGTTTTTTAGTTTTTGAGTCTGGTAATTACATAAGCTTGTCTGCTAATCAAAGAAGAAAAGTAAAATTTTATATTAAGAATGGGATATCGATTTTAAAAAATAATAAATTACACAAAGAATCTTTATCTGTTTAATGCTAATAAATCTGCCCATTGATTTACCCCTCAAAATCTGCTATAATACTCTCATAGACTTATAAAATTAATAAATAATCTATAAGCAGGGAGACGAACCTAGCTAAGGCTAGTCAGATTATGGACATATATATAAAAATAGCTGTCTTCAAATAAAATAATAAATATAAGCAAAGTCTAAATCTTTGCCAATTCAAAATAAGCACGAGCAATATATCCGGATATACTGCTTGTGTTTTTTGTTTGGCCGAGTGGCCTTTGTCGTCGGGCCTAAAAACCTCTTTTCCTTTGGAGGTAAACATAGTTGACCGGCCAACCCCCCTGT
>CAZAAD010000002.1:72897-86575 GCA_964483295.1 uncultured Gammaproteobacteria bacterium | reverse complement strand
TCGTTCATGATTTAAATGTACTTGCTCGGTTGTCTGGTGAAGTGTTTTCCAATAAGGATGCATATTTGCTAAAAAACATTAATAATTTTAATATTAGAGCACGCTATCCAGATCATAAGTTTAATTTTTATAAGAAATGTGATTATCAGTACTCTCGTCATTATTTAAACAAGATAAATGGTTTATATAAAAAGCTATGTCTCAGCTTGAAGCAAAAAATATTGTAAAAGAGCTAGCCTTGAAGTTAAAGGAAAATAAGTTTGATTTTTCTGATATTTTTTTGTTTGGCTCACACGCAAAAGGCAAGGCTACCAAATATAGCGATATTGATGTCGCAGTTGTTTCTAAAAAAATGAGCCGTAATTATGAAAAGAATTTAGATCGTCTTATTAAAATAAGTTTTGAAATGGATGATAGAATAGAAATTCACGCTTTTGCCCCTGATGACTTTAAAGAAGGTTACCCGCCTTTAGCGCATGAAGTAAAATTGACTGGAATTAAGATAGCTTAATAGTTAGTTAATAATTGATCCTGGCCTAATAAGGTCAGGTTTTTTATTTTTCTCTTGTCATTCGGTTTTGTTTCGGGTATAATTAAGATATAAGTTATACACAGCCATTTCGAGGATATTCTCGATATGGTCCTTAAAAATAATACTTAAAAATAATAATACTTAAAAATATGACCACACTCACAAAAAAACAAGCCCTGATAAAGGACTTTATTGAACGCTATAGCCGGGAACACGGCTACGCGCCCTCCTTATCGGAAATCCGCGACGAGTTCGGGATTTCGACAATTTCAACCGTTCACGAGCATCTTTCCAACCTCGTGGAGAAAGGGGTGATTAAACGCCTCAAAGGGGTCGCTAGGAGCCTGGAACTTGTTAACCTGAAGAGTTTAACGGAAACAATGTCTGTGCCCTTGGTGGGCGTAATTACGGCCGGTAAACCAATTGAAGCAATTGAGGTTCCGGATGAAGTAATTGAGATTGCTAAAGACCGTCGTTTTCAAGAGGGTGAACTCTATGCCTTGCGCGTCCGCGGGAACTCAATGATTGGCGACGGTATCTTTGACGGCGACTTTGCGATTATCAAAAAGCAGTCTTGGGCCGATAATGGCGACACGGCTGTAGCGATTGTTGATGATAATGAGGCGACCCTTAAGAAATATTATAAAGAAAAGGGCAGAATCAGGTTACAGCCAGCTAATCCAACCTTTGACCCAATTTTTCGTAAAGAGGTTGAGATTAGAGGTATTGTCGTAAAAATTATTCGAGATTTCCAGCGGGTTTAACCACCTTGGTTTGCTATCAGGGCTTCTTGTGCTACAATTAGCTATATAATAGCCCGATAAAATATGTCTAAACAAGAAAATAAACCAAAATTGTCGACTAGCGTTCTGACCGGTTTTCTAGAGCTTTTGCCAGCCGATCAGCTTCTTTTTAATAAAATGAAAGCGACTATTCAGGCGACTTACGAAAGCTTCGGTTTTGTGCCGCTTGATACGCCAACAATTGAACGCTCAGAAATTCTCTTAGCTAAAGCCGGCGGTGAAACCGAGAAGCAAATTTATCGTTTTACTAAGGGCGATAATGATTTGTCTTTGCGTTTTGATTTGACCGTCCCTTTAGCGCGCTATGTCAGCGACCATCTTAATGACCTAACTTTTCCCGCTCGTTTCTATCATATTGGTAAAGTTTATCGGGGCGAACGTCCCCAGAAAGGCCGTTTCCGAGAATTCTATCAATGCGATATTGATATTATCGGCCGCGAGTCTTTAAGTCTAGCGAGTGATGCTGAGGTGATGGCGGTTATTTCTGAAGTCTTTAGTCGTTTAGGTTTGCCTAAATTTATTATTAGAATCAATAACCGTAAATTAATTATTGGCTTGCTTGAAGAATTAGGTGTTAAGGACGAGGCAGTTGAGGTCATGCGCATTATTGATAAGATTGAAAAAGTTACTCTTGAGGAAACTAAGAGTGCGCTTTTAGATTTAAAATTAAGCCAAGAAGCGGCGCAAAAGATTTTAGATTTCGTTAGCATTAAGGGTGAAGCAGCGGATATTTTAAATGCCCTTAGCACACTCAGGATTAAGAATGATAATTTCGTTCTCGGTTTAAATGAGCTAAAGGAAGTAATTGCGCATTTAGTATCTTTTGGTTTAGAACCAGATTCCTATGGCATTGATTTATCAATTGTCCGAGGCTTAGATTATTATACTGGCACGGTTTACGAAACTAAATTACAAGACTATCCTAGTCTCGGCTCGATTTGTTCTGGCGGGCGCTATGATAATCTCGCTCAGAATTATACTAGTCAGAAATTACCCGGCGTTGGCATTTCTATTGGCCTAACCAGATTATTCGCTCAGCTTAAAGATTTAGGTTTAATCAAGGCGGACGGCGCGACGCCAGCTCGGGCTTTAATTATCCCGTTTGATGATAGAATGGAGCCACGGGCGATTGAGGTTAGCCGTTATTTGCGTCAGCAGGGAATTCCTAACGAGATTTATTTTGAAGAGGATAAGTTTAAGAATAAATTATCCTATGCTAATAAAATTGGCGTGCACAAAGTAATTATTATTGGTGAAGATGAAATAGAAGCAAAGTCGCTTACGGTTAAGGATATGGTTAGCGGCGAGCAACAAACTTTAGAACTTGATGAGCTAACCCAAATTTTTTCCTAATTTTTGCTTGTGTATAATTAAATATTTTTCAAGAATCTGTCCGAAATAGGCCAGATTCTTTTTTATTGACTAATATTTAAAGAAATGGTTAAATGTTTAGATAAATCGTAACTTAACAACTTAAAATCAATAAAAAATGGAAACAAACCATCCTCTCTTATGGCGCCTGCTTTGGTTAACAGGACTCGGACTTGTTCTTGTTGCCATTCTGGCCTTGCCGGGCAATTTGCTTTGGCTGCAATCTTCTTTGCTAGTGTTTTGGACAAGTATTGCTGTGTTGGTGTTAGTAAGAGCTTTCTTGTTTGAAAGTGACTATTTAACACCAGTATCATTTTTGATGTTCTACTTTGGTTGTCTAATGATAACAGCTTTCTTTATCTGGTTGGGTAATACCGCCTTGAAGCTTATTTTAAATCCACTTTTTTCTTTAGTGGATTGGAATTTCAAGATTGGTAACCTATTTCCTGAGGCTTGGAATTACGCCCTTTCCTTGCCGGCACTGGTTTGCGGAATATCTCTAGCCGTTATTGGCGTGCTCTGGAACAGCGACATTAAGTATCATATCTTGAAGTCAGCTATATATTTTTTTCAAAGAATTGACTAAAAACAATTAAGCCATGAAAGATGCTATTGTAAATATTATTTTACATGCCCTTTTATTCTGGGTATTGATAGTTCTTATTTCTGCTGGTCCAAGTTGGTTGTCTGCTTTCAAGTACAGTTTTGTTCTGATTTTTTTGTCAGTGCTTATAGCTGATATTTTTTTTGGATTCTTCACGGAAAAAGGGATTATTACGTTAGTGGCCGCACGACTATTATTAGTCATGGCAATTGCTTTATGGATTGGCTGCGCATACTGGTTAGGAGTATCTTTAGGAAGAGTCCTGGGATACTTTCCTGGCCTAGAACAAGGAAATTTTTATCCTTTGTTGCCAGAAAATTTAAAGCAAGCGGCTTGTTCTTGGCCGGCTTTTCTTTCTGGTAATATATTGTGGCTTTTTAGCGAGATTATGTTTACGTATTATCGCGATGAAATTGACATGGAAAGAGCATTGGGATTGTTCACTGAAAATCAACTTGAAAATGAAGTTGACCTTAGTCTTAAGGGAAAGGAGGTTATCTTATGAAAAAACCAGCCAGCACTTTTAAAATACTGGGTCATCTATTTATGGCTTCAGTTATTTTTCTCTTGATTTATTTGTTGTCAGGAGGGCATCCTTGGATTAAGGCAACTTTGTTTATGGTTTGGGGAGTTTATTTCTTTATAGACTTTCTGAAGCTTGTTTTAATTGGTACAAAACATTCTTTGAGCGGGGCCTATATTTTATTTTATACGGGCTGTTTGTTTGAAGTTTTGTTTCTGATTTGGCTTGGTAATCTGGTAATTAAAGAAATGCTAAACCCTTTGTTTAATCTCGCGGCGTGGGAATTTCAAATTGGCAGCCTATTTACTGGCATATACCAATACGTTTTTTCCGTTCCTAGCTTGCTTGCCGGTGTTGTTTTAATTATCAGCGGCGCGCTTTGGGAAAATAATGCCCAGTATCACGAATGGTATCAGGGATTGTTTCCTGGTTCGCGTAAAAAAATGTTTAGGAGGGAATTCTGATGGGTAAAATAAGTAAATCAATAACTACATTCTGTCACCTGCTTCTTATTAGTGTGGCTATATTTATAATCAGCCTAATTCCTAAAGAAGTTGCTTGGTTAGAACACTCGCTTTTATTAATGGCTTGTTCTGCCGCTTTGGCTGATATTCTGATGCTCCTCTTGGATAAATACAATAAAATCTCTTTGGCCGGAGCTAAGCTTTTAACCTATCTAGGCTTTTTGCTATTAGCTATTTTTGCGGTCTGGATTTTGGCTATTTTGTTCTGGTTTCTGAATTTATTGTTTTCCTGGTTAGGAAGTGATTTCCGCCTGGAAGAAATTTATTCCGGACATCTCTTGGTAGTTTTTTCTCTACCAGCTCTACTTTCTGGTTTTTTTCTCTTAGCAATGGGGAAGATGTGGGAAGCGGAATATTATGATGAAAAAAATAACAAAGGCAAAGTCAAAAGAGCCTTTCGTTAATAAGTTCTTTTAAGAAAAACAGGTAAAGAGATTTACCTGTGGTACTCAATTTGTGTTTTCTCTACTCGCCCCCGATTAGCAATAATCGGGGGTTTTTATTTTAGGAGTTTTTAGTTAAAAATGGCGGGCCTCATGGTCTGGTCATTTTTTGATATTTATGTTATAATTCCTTTACAATTTATTTATATCCGCTAAAGGAACCAGTTTCCGGCATTTTTCATATCTGCCGGTTATTTACGTATTATGTCAGGTATTTTTAAGTTAAAATCAGATTTTTTACCAGCCGGCGACCAGCCACAAGCGATCGCCAAGCTTAAGGCCGGCTTAGCGTCTGGAGATAGATATCAGACGCTTTTAGGCGTGACTGGCAGTGGTAAGACTTTTACTGTTGCTAATATTATCGTCAGTCAGGATAAACCGACGTTAGTTATCGCTCCTAATAAAGCTTTAGCGGCTCAGCTTTACCGTGAGTATAAAAATTTCTTTCCAGAAAACGCGGTTCATTATTTTGTTTCTTATTACGACTATTATCAGCCTGAGGCTTATTTACCGATTACTGATACTTACATTGATAAAGAGGCGATGATTAATCAGGAAATTGATCGTTTGCGCCATGCGGCCACCTCGGCGCTAGTTTCTCGGCGGGATGTAATTATTGTGGCCTCTGTTTCTTGTATTTATAACTTAGGCGTACCGTCTTCCTATTTAGAGTCTTGTTTAGTTTTGGAAAAGGGAAAACCTTTAACTAGGAATGACTTGATTAAACAATTAATTACGATTCAATTTGAACGAACAACGGGCAATGTTAATCGCGGACAATTTCGGGTACGCGGTGATGTTTTTGAAATTCGGCCGATGTCGGAAAATATTGTTTATCGTTTAGAATTAGGCGGCCAGGAAATATCTAGTATTGATGTGATTGATAATGTTACAAAAAATATTCTAGAAAATTTAGAAGAGATTGCCATTTTTCCACCTAAGCATTTTGTTTCAACGCAACCGCAGATTGCCGCTGCTATTAAAAATATTCAAGCTGAACTAAAGGACCGTTTAGCGTATTTTAAGAAAGAGGGCTTGTTATTGGAAGCAGAACGCTTAGAGCGACGGACTAAATATGATATTGAGATGTTGCGCAGTCTTGGTTATTGTCATGGCATTGAAAATTATTCCCGTCATTTGACCGGCAAGTTAGCCGGTGAAGCACCTGATTCTTTGCTAGCTTATTTTCCCTGGAAAGATGGTAAGCCAGATTTTCTTTTAGTAATTGATGAATCGCATATTGCTATTCCGCAAATTAGAGGAATGTATAATGGTGACCAGGCGCGCAAGAAAACTTTAACGCAGTATGGTTGGCGTTTACCGTCAGCACTTGATAATAGACCTTTGAAGTTTAATGAGTTTGAAGCGCGAATCGGCCAGGCAATATTTACGACGGCCACTCCGGCCGAATTTGAATTAGAAAAATCTAGCCAGATTGTTGAGCAGGTGATTAGGCCAACCGGCTTAGTTGATCCAGAAATTGAAATTCGTCCTGTGTTTAATAAGGAAACAAACTACAGTCAGATTAATGATGTCATGGAAGAAATTAGGAGTATTGCCGCTTTAGGTGAGCGGGCAATTATTAATACTTTAACTAAAAAGCAGGCAGAAGATTTAAATACTTATTTAAATAGCCAAGGTTTTAAGTCTAATTATTTACATAGTGATATTAAAACTTTAGAGCGTACGGAAATTTTAAAAGATTTTCGTTTAGGGAAATTTGATGTTTTGATTGGTGTTAATTTACTTCGTGAAGGCTTGGATTTGCCGGAAGTAACTCTGGTCGCAATTTTAGATGCTGATAGAGAAGGGTTTTTAAGAAGCCAGACATCACTCATGCAAACCATGGGGCGGGCGGCGCGCAATGTTAAGGGTAAAATTATTCTTTATGCTGATACGATTACCGTTTCAATTAAAAAAGCTATTAGCGAAGCCGATAGGCGCCGCAAGAAGCAGTTAAAATATAATAAAGAACACAACATTACCCCAACCAATATCTCTAAGAAGATTGAAGAGTTTTTAGATATGGTAGAAGAATAAAAGTATGAAAATAGAATACGAAGCAACATTTACTAATATTAATAAGGACGAGGTTCGTGCTCGCTTAAAAGAGGTTGGAGCTATTTTAGTAAAGCCGGAATTTTTAATGAAGCGCATTGTTTTTGAATTGCCAATTGGCCACGAGATTCCTGGCGGTTGGTTAAGAGTTAGAGATGAAGGCGATAAAATAACTATGAGTCTAAAAGTTGTTGATGGTGATAAAATTGAAAATCAAAAAGAAGTGCAGTTAGTAATTGATAACTTTAATGAAGGCGTTGCTTTGCTAGAAAATTTAGGAGCCGAAAGGAAATCTTATCAGGAGAGTCGTCGTGAGTTATGGTTGCTTGACGGTGTAGAGATAACTATTGATGAATGGCCCTACCTTGAGCCTTATGTCGAGGTTGAAGGAAATAACGAAGAGGTGGTTAAAGATATTAGTAAGAGGATTGGCTTTGATTATGATAAGGCATTATTTTGTTCGGTAGATTATTTGTATAACAAAAAATACAGAATACCGATTGAAATCATTAATCATCACACAAAACTAATAACCTTTACTGACCCAAATCCGTTTATTGAAATAAATTAATTATGGCAAATAACAATAAGCTCATTATCCGCGGTGCGCGGATGCATAATTTAAAAAATATAAATCTAGAAATACCGCATAATAAATTGACGGTTATTTCTGGTGTTTCCGGGAGCGGTAAGTCCTCGCTCGCTTTTGATACGATTTTTGCCGAAGGGCAGCGGCAGTATGTTGAGTCCCTGTCGCCCTATATGCGTCAATTTTTGGGTCAGAAAAAACCGGCCGATGTTGATGAAATAATTGGTTTAGCGCCCTCTATTTCCATTGACCAGAAGGCTTTATCTCATAATCCGCGTTCAACTGTTGGCACACTGACGGAAATCTATGACTATCTACGTGTTCTTTATGCCCGCATTGGTGAAGTTTTTTGTCCTTTATGCGGACACAAGATTGAAAAGCTCAGCGCCGATGAAATGGTTGATATTATTAAAAACCGCGGTGCTGAGGATGGCTCTAAATATGTAGTAATTATGTCGCCAGTAGTGCGTGACCGTAAAGGTGAATATTATCAGCTTTTATATAACTACCTGGGCTTAGGTTATGCCGAGGCCAGGGTTGATGGCACAATGCACTCTTTGCGCGATAAAGTTGATTTAGCGCCGAAAGCTAAGCATAGTATTGATATTGTGATTGATAAAGTGATGCTGGATGACATTTCTCGCTTAGCGGAAGCCGTCGAAAATGCCTTGGAATATAGCAAGGGTTTAGTAGTTGCTCAGTATCCGGATAACGGAAAAAATAAGGGTCGGGAATTTTTACTTTCAGCTAACTGGACTTGCCCGAATGATAATTTTTCTTTTCCGGAGGTTGAGCCGCGCTTATTTTCTTTTAATTCACCGCAGGGCGCTTGTCCGGAATGCAATGGTTTAGGCAAGAAGAATTTTTTTGGCAATGAAAATTGCGAAGTCTGTCGGGGGGCGCGCTTGCGGCCGGAGGCTTTATCTGTCCGTCTAGCTGGCAAGAATATTGCCGAAGCCTCAGCTTTGTCTTTAGAAAAATCTTTAGCTTTTTTTAATGGTTATTATGAAAAAATGACCAAGCGGGAACTAACGATTGCAGAAAATGTGATTATCCAGATTATCAGCCGCTTAGAATTTTTACTAAAAGTCGGCCTTGATTATCTTTCTTTGGATCGCGAAGCGCACACTTTATCCGGCGGCGAGGCGCAGCGTATTCGCCTGTCTTCACAAATCGGTTCGCACCTTTCGCGAACAATGTATGTTCTCGATGAACCGACTATTGGCTTGCATGAGCGTGACACGGAAAAATTAATTGATACTTTAAAAAAGCTGCGCGATAAAGATAATACGGTAATTATTGTCGAACATGATGAGCGGACTATTTTAGAATCTGATTACTTAGTTGACCTTGGTCCCTTGGCTGGCGTGCACGGCGGCGAGATTACGGCGAGCGGTGAAACCAAATCATTATTAGCTGGCAAGGATAAGGAGGCGATAAAAAAATCACTGACCCTGCAGTATCTTACTGGTCATCGGGAAATATCTTTACCGGAAAAACGTCGCGAACAAAATCATGGCGCCCTGAAAGTTATCGGCGCCAAGGCAAACAATCTGAAAAATATTAATGTTGAAATTCCTTTGGGTCGCCTGGTTGGTATTAGCGGTGTTTCCGGAAGTGGCAAGTCATCTTTCTTGTATGACGTGTTATATAAAAATGTTACCCGGATTAAAAATCGCCCTGGTGGCCGGGCGCGCTTGGAGGATGTTGATGATATTAAAGGCACAGACTATATTAATAAAGTTATTGTGATTGACCAGTCACCGATTGGCCGGACGCCGCGCTCTAATCCCGCGACCTATACGGGTATTTTCACGCCGATTCGTGATTTCTTTGCGAGCTTACCGGAAGCTAAAGAACGGGGTTATGGCATTGGCCGTTTTTCCTTTAATCGTCCTGGTGGTCGCTGTGAATCTTGCCAGGGGGCGGGGGCTAATTTGATTGAGATGCATTTCTTGCCGCCAGTTTTAGTTGAATGCGAAGTTTGTCGGGGCAAGCGTTTTAATCGGGAAACTTTGCAGGTAAAATATAAAGGGAAGAATATTGCCGATGTTTTAGATATGACGATTGACGAAGCGGTTGAACATTTTGAAGGCAATTATTTTATTACTGATAAGTTGCGTGTTTTACAATCCGTCGGTTTAGGTTATGTTAAAATCGGACAAAGCGCGACGACGTTGTCCGGCGGCGAAGCCCAGCGGGTTAAAATTGGCAAAGAGTTAACTCACACTCTTGGTAAACGGACTTTGTATTTATTAGATGAGCCGACTACCGGTTTGCATTATCATGATATTGATATGCTCCTGGCAGTGTTAAATAAATTAGTAGAGAAAGGAAATTCTGTTTTAGTGATTGAGCATAATATGCACATGCTTAAATCGATGGATTATATTATCGACCTTGGGCCCGATGGTGGTGAGAAGGGTGGACGCTTGGTAGCCGCTGGAGCACCAGAAGATATTGTGCGAGCGGATAATAGTTTGACCGGAGAATATCTTAAAGAGTACTTAAAAAAGAAGAAATAAAAGAAAAACCTCCGAACCGAAGTTCAGAGGTTTGACTACTTTTTTGGTTTGTTTGCTGCGATGCTGTTGTTGTTGCGCGAGAGGCGATCTGGAGTCGAGAAAGGACAAGTCGTAAAGTTATGGCAAAACAAAATTATTTGCCTTTCTGCGGTTGTTCTCGAGAGGATATGCTCTCCTGGTTTTAGCCTTGCAGCGTTTTTCCGGTTTTATCCGGGCTTTATTTATAGAACTTACTTTGTAAGAATTTCTTATATATTAGGATTTTGTCTGATATTTGTCAATTTAGTTATCCACAAGCAAAAAATAAAATAAAATTAAGCTAATAATGAATAAAAAATTAAGCAAAATTAAAGATGTAATAAAAGCGTCGCCCAAACGGCCTGGTGTTTATTTTTGGCTAGATAAAAATAAAAATGTTTTATATGTCGGTCGGGCGACAAGCCTGCGTTCGCGTCTAGGCCAGTATCTGCAAAAGGGAATAGCGCCACGTATTGCTGAAATGGTTTCTCTGGCGAGCAATGTTCGTTATGAAGAAACAGAAACCTTATTGGAGGCGATTATTTTAGAGGCAACTAATATTAAAAAATATTGGCCGAAATATAATATTGTTGATCGCGATGACCGTTCATTTATCTATGTTGTAATTCCAAAGAAAGATTTTACCCGACCGATAATTATTCGCGGACACGAATTAAAGAAATTTCCCTCGGGTACAGCCCAAGTCTTTGGTCCTTATCAATCTTTTTATCTTCTACAAAACGCCTTACGCTTGATTCGTCGCGTTTTTCCTTATGGCACTTGTCAGGCAAATAGTGGTCGGGCCTGTTTTGATTATCAAATCGGGCTTTGTCCTGGGGGGTGTGTTGGAAAAATAAGTGCGCGTAATTATAAAAAAAACATTGATAATATAATTTTTCTTCTTAAGGGTGAAAGAAAGAAATTAATGGCCAAGCTTAAAAAATACAACCCAGAACAGGCTAAGGCACTTCAGCATTTGCAAGACGTTTCGCTTTTAACTCGTGATGAAGATTTGCAAGAGAAAAAAGTTAGCCGTTTAGAGGGTTATGACATTTCCCATCATGCTGGTAAAGAAAGTTACGGTTCTATGGTTGTCTTTGAAAATGGTGAGTCAAATACTTCTGAGTATCGCTTATTTAAAATAAAAGAAGCGCCAGCCGGAGATGATGAGAGGGCTTTATTAGAAATCTTGGTACGTCGTTTTAGGCATACGGAATGGCCTTTGCCTGATTTGGTCATGATAGATGGTGGGTCACCGCAGATTAGTTTTTTAGTGCGCGAATTAGCTAAGCTTAATATCAATCTTCAGCTTGTTGGTATTTCTAAATTTGGTGGCGATAAACTAGTTTTTGCTGCTAAAACTAAGAAAGAGCAGCGGGAGTTAGCGGAAAATATTAAGGCGACTTTACTTAAGCTGCGCGAAGAGGCTCATCGGTTTGCTAATCGCGGGCGGAAGGCGGGACTAAGAGCTAAAACCATTTTAAAACCAATAAGAAAACGTACTATAAAATAAAAAAGCCGCTCTCTTTAATGAGGCGGCTTTTTGTAATGAACGTTTAATTTTTTTTATGCTTCCACTAAGCCCCTGATAGCATAATGAAGGAAGTCGGGGAATTTTTCAAAAGTAGTTATCCGGCAGGTCGGTAAACCAGTGGCCATAAACTCCTCGGCTGTATTTACGCCGGAAGCAACACCAACAAAATCAATAATTGGGTCGGCGTTTAAAGTAGCAGCGTAGTCATATTTAATTGTGTCGCCAAAATAAATTATATTTTTTGGGGTTAATTTTTTAGTCCTAGCCCAATTAAATACGGGACCGAAGACACGACCACTTGGCTTGTGGTGAGGGAAGTGGGTTATGGTTTGAACAAAGTCAAACATCTCAATTGGTAATCCGGTTTGACGCACAACCGCTTCTAAGCTTAGGCCAGTTCGACTCGTGAGGATACCGGTAAATAATCCAAAGTCTTTCAAGCGAATAATTGCATTGATAAGAGGGGCGGATAGTTCGGGAGAATGTAGCTTTTCCTTAGACAGATAAACATCGCTAGTTTGGAAGTTGTGTTGCTGTTCATTGGTAGCTCCGACTTCTTTGCAGATAAGTTCCCAGAGATTTTTTGCTGGCATACCCCAGTGTTGGCGAAGAAAATCCTCGCTAATAGTTGGTAGGCCAAGCGTAGTTAAATTGCTATTTACTCGCGCGAAACCAAGATGAGTATTATTCAATAGAGTCCCATCTAGATCAAAAATAAAGAACTTTTTTTCTTTCATGATGTTTTATTTTATTGTTAATTTACTATTTTCTTGTAAGTTTTTTATATTAACCTGAAAACTTGCTTATGTCAATAATACTCTTGACAAATTCTGAGGCTTTGCTAATATATACGCATAACTAAAGATACCGCAGACAGCAAGCAGCCGGTTCCCGGTCATAAGACTCGCCTAGGTAACATCCGCGATTTTCGCGTTTTTTACATCTGTGGTAGCACAGATTTTTTTATTATATGCCAAAAAGTAAGATCCAAAAACAAGATATTTTGGCCAGCTTAACTGAAAAAGTTAAGAAGTCAAAATCAGTTGTCTTTGCGGGCTTTAACGCTTTCGGTGTTAAGGATAACGAGGCTTTAAGAGCTAAGTTAAGGGCAGAGAATAGCGAATATTATGTCGCTAAGAAGACTCTTTTAAATCGCGCCTTTAAAGACAGCAATATCGAGGGCTTGAACGCTCGCGGTTTCGATGGGAAGATTGCTACTATTTTTTCTTATGAAGATGAAGTAGCACCAGCTAAGATTTTAGGAGAATTCCGTAAAGATAAAGAAAAAGCTGATAAGATTTTCTTCCTAGGAGGAGTCTTGGAAAATAAATTAATTTCCAAGGAACAAGTTGAGGCTTTGTCTCAGTTACCAAGCAAGCAAGAGCTTTATGCTAAATTAGTTGGCTCCATTAATGCTCCAGTTTCTGGTTTCGTTAATGCTTTAGCCGGTAACCTACGTAATATTGTTGGCGTCCTTAAGGCAATTAGTGAAAAGAAATAAGTAATTAAAATAAATAAATTTAATTTTAAAACTATGAGTGAAGAAAAAAAGGACGTTATCGTCCCGGAGAAATTCCAAAAGTTAGTTAGCGAAATCGAACAGATGAGTGTTTTAGACTTAGCTGAATTAGTTAAGATTCTAGAAGAGAAGTTTGGTGTTTCTGCATCTGCTCCAGCTATGATGATGGCTCCAGCCGCTGCGGCTGCTGCTGTTGAAGAGAAAGATAGCTTTGATGTTGAATTAACTGAAGGCGGTGCAAATAAGATTGCCGTTATTAAAGTTGTTCGTGAGTTAACTGAGATGGGTCTTAAGGAAGCTAAAGATTTAGTTGATGGCGCTCCTAAGGTTATCAAGGAAGGCGTTAAGAAAGAAGAAGCTGAAGCCATGAAGAAGAAGCTTGAAGAAGCTGGTGGCAAGGTAACTTTGAAATAAGATTTTACATCTTTAGATAGTTTGGGTAAGAAAAAAGGACCGCCTGTGAGGGTGGTCCTTTTTGTAAAAGTGCTACGACTTATAATTTTTTATTATAGTCCTTTAGGTTCTCAACTGATTCTTTTATCAGTTTGCGCAGTTCAACGCTCTGTCGGGTTGCGCTTTCCCAGCTATAGCTTTCTTTATAAAATTCATCTAAATTTAAAGGTTTACCAATAATC
>CAZAAD010000002.1:0-72887 GCA_964483295.1 uncultured Gammaproteobacteria bacterium | reverse complement strand
ATTCGTCCTTTATGTCCCATGTTTATTCTTAAATTGATTTTTGAACCATGGCTTATCGGCATAATCGGTTGAATGCCTTCAAGAAGGATTGGTACCACATAATGCGGTCGTTCTTTAATTATTGTCAGCGCTGGTCCGATTCGACATTCATTGATTGAGCCATTTCTTGTCCTTGTTCCTTCAAAAAAGATAACCAGGTTATCGTTACGCAGCAATCGGCCAAATAGACTGACTTGCCATTCTATTTTGCGCCGACTTGTGCCAGTACGAGAAACCGGAACGGTTTTGAGAGCTCGGAAAAAAGTTTTTAAGAAACCATTGTAATAAAAATTTTTTATTTCCGGCAAATTGTAGGCGAGTTTTTCCTGATGGAAAAAAGCATCCCAGGGAGTTACGGTGCCGAGGGCGATTAGAAAAGAATCAATCAGTGTTTGGTGATTGGAAAGAAATAAAATTCCTTTTCCTTTGGGAATATTTTTGCGTCCGATAATTTCTATTTTATTACCAACCCTAAAGATTAGAAAAATAATCAGGTACATTATCAGGCGTAAAAAGTAGATTGAGACTTTATTGCGAAACAAGAAGATTGTTAGAACAATAGCAACGATGACTGGTGAAAAAATTAAGATGAATAGATAAGTGAAGCTATAGATTACGAAGTTAAGTAACTTTTTCATCTTTTGCTTATTTTTTAAAAAACTGTAGGCATTTTAGTATTCTCTGAGATTAATGTCAAACTTATTTTATATTCCTCTATTCTTTTAGGTAAGTTGCCCTCAGGTTTTCTTTGTATCCATAGCTACTGAGTTTATGTTCTTGTTTAAGATTAATAATAATCTCTTCTTGGTTTTCATTTTTTATTCCCGAGGTTTCTAGGGTTTTTTGGAACAAGCCGGCGCGATTTGTCGCCTTGCCGTGCGTCTTATCAAAAACAACGCCGTCATAGTTGTTTGCTTGGGCAAAATTATTAACCAGGTCTTTTATTTTGTTGTAGAGTTTTTTTGCTGAGACTTCAGAAACTAAGCCAACTGAAGGGTTGGGTGCGAAGAGTAGGAATTTTTTGCCATCGGGTTCATTTAGGGTTTTAAGCATAGTGGTACCAACGCAGCGGCTGCGCTCCTCATCAAATAGAACTAGTTCAAAATATTCCTTTTCATTCCACATATCTTGATTGGGGGCAAGGCAGACATCGCCCACCATGCGAGCCAAGAAGTTTTCTTTGTTTTTACTGAAATGAGCATGAATTTCTCTTTCTTTCTTCATTTTTTTCTCGCTACGATCACTATCTACTTCAAATACTTCCTCATATTTTGTCGCTTCTTGTTGAATTTCCTGGTAGATTTTAGATTGTGCTTTTTCTAAATTAACCAACTGGCTTTGCTTGCCAATAGCTGGTGCTAGTTCAGAAGAAATTTTACCCCAAGTAGTAGCGAAATTATCAAATTCGGCCTCAGAGAAATCGGCGGCAAATTCAGTAGAATTTGCATTAATGAACTCATTGCCTTGAAAAGTGTTTTCCAAACTTTTTTTAACTTTTTTCCGAATAACGCTGTCACTTAGTTTTTCACGAGGAATTTGTTTTAGATCCGCCATAATTTTAGCGCCTAGGGTTTGAAATTTTTGAAAAGCAGACGCATCTTGTTCGGGGCGCAGCAAATCACTATCTAAAGAATTTTGGACACCGTTTTGGATTTTTTTTATTGTTTCTTTCAGGTTATCGCCGTATCTCTCTAAAAGCTCGTCTAGCATGACATAATTTTTTGTGTCCTGGTCTTCCGATTCTTTTACTCTGTCGGTGCTAGCGGCCACAAATTGGTCGTAGGAGTCGATTAGCTGATAAGCCATGACAACATTCATTGTGTTGCTGTCGTAACCATTTTTATCCAGGTAGTCTAAAATTTTACCTTCTAATGTTGTGCGTTGGCTATCGCTCAACTTTTCATCCAAAAACTTTTCTAACTGGCTCTCACTGGCAATCGCTTTGATGTCGGCTATTCGTTGCGAGTATTCAGTTAACAGTTCTTGGTTAACTACTTCACCTTCCTTGAGTTTATAGCCGGTGAGCCCATCAACGGTTATTTTTTCTCCAGCACGGTTAAATTTCAAATCTTGTAAATCAGTGCTGCGGTCGGCAACTTTATCTAGATTCTCGTAGGCATTATAGTTTCTTTCTGGATAGACTAGGCGCAAGGATGCTTCATAATTAGGCGAGTCAGGGTCTTGGGGAATATTCTCGGCCATTGTCTTAGCTTGATTTTTTATTTCTTGGAGCAGCTCCGTTCTTTTGTCCGGCGATAAGTTTAAGGCGCGTTTTAGAAAGAGAGTAAAAAATTTTTTGTCGTCGACTTGGTTACCGAGTTGATTCAATGATTCGCAGAAGATATCTAAATGTTCTTGAGTGCGGCTAATTTCTCCTTTTTTATAAAGATCAATAAATAATTTTAAATTATGATTGTTATTTTGTCCGATTTGTAACTTATCAAAATTTTGCACGTAGAAAGAATCGGCTGGTAAATTTTTTACTTTTTGGAATAAATGTTGGTCAATATTTTCCCGACCGTCTTCAATAGCGCCATCAAAATCTGGTCCCGGAAAACTAACATCTACATTCTCAAGAATAAAATACAGCTTGACTAAAGCCTCTTTGCCAAGTCCGTTATTAATTAGTTTATTAATAACTATTGTTTGATCTTCTTTTGTAAGTAAATTTGGATCATGGCTTATGTTATCCATTAAAGAAACTGGGTTTTTGAGTCCCGATTTAATAAAAGAGTCTAAATAACCTTTTTCAATAATAAATTTAGTAGGAATGTTGTTGGCAAAAGTGGGAAACTCGTTTTCAATAATGAAATCAACTTGGGCCGGTTCTAAATCAAAGCTCCTAATATTTTTAGCAGCTAAATAAATTTTATCTTTATCCACTAAAACATCTAAAAATTTTGATCCTAGATCGCTGAATTTTCCTAAATTTTCAAAAACTAATTCATGGTACCCCTCTTTGATTAGAAGTTCGGCTGCTTTCTCGCTAGCTGGGATATGTAAATGTTTGAGATGGCTGGCGAGGATGTCAGCATTGCCCTCATTAATCATTTGGACGTAATCTTCCGGTCTGACTTCTGAGCGGTAATTTCTTTGCAGCAAAAGACAGGTTTTGTTTTGTTTGGCTAATTCTTCTCTTAGTTTATCGCGGTCTAGTAGCCACCTTTGTTCGTAAGGAAGTCTGTCCATCGCAGCCATAGCATAGCCTGATTTTATAAGCTCAAAAGTTTTTTTCTCATCAATTTGTCGACCCTGTCCGTAGGGAATAGCCGTTTCTAAATCGTTGGTAAGCTTATCTCTTTTTTGTTTGTATGTTTCTTGAGTTTCGGCAGACATCTCGGGGTTAATATTTTGATCGCTCCAATTATTGCCGCTTTTGAGCATTAAATCGTAAGCTTTAGCTAGGGCGACTTCGTCATGGATATTTTTGTCGACGAAATTCTTTAGGAGGTACCCGCCACTTGGCTCGATAGTTAGGGCGGCGCGCTCTAGGAGTTTGATTGGATCAGCTTCGGTAAATTTTTCAAATTTTTTGAGTGTGCCGGTAACATCGCGCGGGAACATGTCTTTAAGAAAATTGTTGCTCAGACTTTCGAATTTAGGAAAAATTTGGGAATAATAGGCGTCGCTACTAGCACCGTGTTCCAGCATTTCATCCGCGACCGAGGCGGGAAGAGAAGAGAAGTTGTAGTAATCTCTTTTTTTATAGAATTCTTCCATTACATCTAGTTTTCGATAAACCTCGATAGTGTCTGCGTCAAAGTCGTTGTAGTAAGTTAAATCTTGGCAATCTTTATGGTTATATAAATAATAATTTCCTTTACTTTTTAGATAATTTTTTAGTTCTTGATAATACAGCTCTTTACGATTTTCGTTTACCGCAACATCTAAAATATCTTCCTGGTCTACTTCGTTGTCTGGTTTGTGTGTTTTTTTAATATCCTCATCACAGCCCATAGCTAAGAGCGCTTTGCGGGAGGCGTGGACGGAATCACGGGTAGCATCTTCGGCTAGCATCGCTTCCTTAAGTTTTAAAGTAAGCAGGTCTTTTAAGTCAGCGATATCTTGCTCTGGGTTGGAGATAGGGACTTCTTGATATTGTGCTCGGGTATCAATCAATTCTTGTTGCCACTTAGTAATTACTTCTTCTGGAGTTGTTTCTTGTCCAATACTTTTGTAGTATTTAGCAAGAATATCAGAAGCGAGTCCGAATTCTTTATCTAATTTTTCAAAATACTCTCCTGAATCAAACTGTTCAGGAGAGTCGTTAATAATTTCTTCCTCGTGTTTATTTGGGATTGAATTCTTCTCGGCGCTAATCATATCTTTACTTTTGGCAACTATAAACCAAACTTATAAATTTTTTCTCCGGACAATAAATAAATCGTGCGGCCAGCAGAATCTAAAGCAAAGTCATCTAAACTAGCCAGAGAAGAGAAGACGTATTGGTTCATTAAGTGGCCATCATCTTTCGCGATAATTGCTAGACGCTGGCTGTTTTTATCTAAGATATAGAGTTGCTTGTCGTCCCCTAAAAGTTTACTGGCGCTTGTGGTCGGTTCTAATGCTTGGCTAGCATAGGGTTCATTCTTGCCGACGTATAGATGTTTAACACTGCCATCAGCATTAAGAACATAGACACGACCATCAACGTAGACATCAGCTGCCTGAGAGACGTCGGCCGCCTCTTTGAGCCAGTTAGTTCTGGCTGACATGGTGGCGTTAAAAGAATAAATTTGATTTTGCGTGCGGGCGGCTAGATAAAGTTTATTGTTGTAAATACTGAACCCAGAATAGCCATCAGCTTCGTTGTGGTCTTTTAAAGTATAGGTCGTTATTTTATTGTCACTAGTTGTTAGCTTGAAAATTTTGTCAGCAGCTTGATAGAAGACTGCGCCCTTGCCATCGCCTTTACCATTAGTTAAATTGCTTGCCTCTTCTATGTTGACAGCGACAGTCTCGCTACCGTCAAGCGGTAAAACCTGAATCCCTGAATTAGCGGCGCCATATATTTTACCATCAGCAAAAACAATATTATTTACACCTAGGCCGCTTATATCACGCACTTCTTCCAGTTTTTCTAATCTTGTTATTTTCATGATTTTTTCTTCCAGTGGCACGATTGAGGCGGTTAGGCGGTCGTAAGCGGCAATTTCAAAATCTTTTTGCCTTGGCATGGTAGAAATTAAATTTTTAACATCATTTAAAACGCGGGAAGCGCCATCTTCGTCATTATAGAGAAGATGAGAATCAATTAATGCTTCTTTAGATTCAATTTCTGTTATGAGATTATCAAAATTTTTCTGCGCCTCCTCCTTTGCTTTATTTGTTTTAGCAAGCAGTAAGCTAGTTATAAGAGTTAAAACAATAATTATTAATCCGGCAAAGAGGATGAGATTTTTTTTATTTAAGGAGCGCAGCCAGCCGATAAGTTTAGCTGGTAGCGACAGCCAATTTTTTGGGTTTAAAATATTTAGAATCACTCCAAAAACTTTAGTCGCACTTTGTAATAAATGGCGCGGACCGTGTTTAAGAGTAATTTTTTGTGAATGTAAAAAAGAATTGGCGCTAGGTAAATTTAAGAGCGGTTTCTTTGGAACTTCGGTTTTAATATCTGTATTTCTGTCAGCGTGATCAGGGTTAGCAAAACGTTTGGCGGGCTTAGCTTTTGGTTTTAAGTTAATCAGGAAAGCTTTAATTGATTTACTCGCTTTAGATAAGCTAATTAAGCCAGCTGGAGCTAACATTGTTTCGGTTCTTTGTTCAGTATGGTTAAGAGAAGAAATTGAGGTTTGCGCCGAGCGGGGTAATTCAGCCGCTTCACGAATTTCTTGGCCATCGCTGCCAGTGGTATTTTTAATAATGATTCCTAAAAAGGGAACAAAATTATTGATTTTACCAAGAACATTCTTGATTTGTTCAGCGGCCACTATTGGCGGTAGCTTAGTGATAATTGATACCATGTCTTGGCTACTGAGATATTCTGGTAGCGATTCACCAGCAAAGACAAAATATGAACCTAAGGGGACTTCGCCGCTTACAACTGAGGCAAATAAATTAGCGTTTTTACTAATATATTTTTCATCATCAGCCTGGTCAGCGTTTTTAGCATCAGCCTCAACATTAATAATTTCATAGCCGTCTTGGCGGCGGTAGATAAGTAGGGAACGGTTTTTACCATAACTAGCAAAATGTAGTTGGTTGCCATGAACTAAACCGAGAGTAATGCTAGCTGTGCCGGTATTGAGTTTAATTTTATTTTGAGCTAGAAACTCGTTGAGATTTTTATTAGTTTTTGCTAGAGCTGCCTCAAAAATATTTTCTGCTTTTAAGCCTTCAATTTTTCCGACTAATAAAACTTTTTCGTCATTGTAATAATTGTCTTCTAGTTCTGAAATGAGGAAGTTGATAATTTTTTCACCTTCGCTTTTTTTAATAGCTATTTCAGCTAAAACGAAGAGCTTGCCAGCGATTTTTTCTTTCTGGGCCTCTGGTTGGGAAATAAAAACAACACTAGCTCCAGAGGTTTTACCTGAGTTTAAAATTATTGGGGCAATTTTATTATACATAAGCAAAATAACAAGCCTGTAGCCGGGCTTATTCTGTTTGACTGTTTACGTGATATATTATACTATAAAAACATAAATAAAGAAATATGTTAAACGCGCTCTTCGGGTCAGAAGCTAGGGCTAAGATTTTAAATCTACTTTTGCTTGATTCTGAAAAAAAATATACCCTGCGTCAAATAGCCAAGGAAATCGGCCTTACCGCGGTAGCTTTGCGCAAAGAGATGCTTAGTTTGCGTGATTTTGGCTTGGCTAAGGAAGACGGAGAATTGTGGAGCGCTGATAAAGATTTTATTATCTTCCCTGAATTGCGCGCCTTGGTTGCTAAAGCGCAAGTCCTCTCTAGCCAAAGATTTCTTGACGGCTTAAAAAAGATATCAGAACCGATTTTCCTAGCGATGACCGGTATTTTTACTGGTGATTCTTTAGTTAAAACTGATATTTTACTAGTCGGGCCAGTCAAAAAGCGGGCAATGTTAAAATTGGTTTCTGATTTGGAAAAAGATTTGGGTCGGGAAATTAATTTTACCGTCATGGATGAAACGGAATTTTATTATCGCCAAGAAGTAATGGATATTTTTTTATATAATATTTTAGCCGGTAAAACTATAGTTTTAGTTGATAATCGTGAAGCTAAGCAGAGTGCGAATTTTAAACAATACGAAGATGACAGCGATGAAGGTAATAGTTAAAATTGTTAAATATACTTTTCTTACCGCCTTATTAGTGCTTTTGGTGGTGATTTTAACAGCAAGCTCTTCTTTTTCTGACTTAAAGTCAGCTGGCGCCAGTGCTTTAGCGGGCAAGAACTCTCTAGAGGCAGCGGCTAACGCCGCCTATGCTCGTAATTGGACAGAGGCCGAGACTCAGAATAATCAGGCGCAAAAAAGTATTAGCGAAGCCCTAAGTAGTTTAGAAAAAGTTAAGAGTAGGGCTGTTTTTAGTCGCATTCCTGCTTTACGCAATCAAGTTTCAGATTTAGAGTATCTTTTGAAAACAGCTGATATTATTAGTCGTTCGTTAGATAGTGGGCTACCGATAGTTGAAAAATTTGATAATCTTTACGCTGGTAAGGAAAACCATCGTTTCGCTTCGCTCTCCACTGAGGAGAAGGCGGAGTTTTTTAAATTAATTTATGAATCAGAACCAGAAATAAATGGACTACGCGCTAACTTAGAGCTAGCTAAATTAAATTTAGGCAAAATTAAAAAAATCGGTATCTTTTATCCGATTTATAATGAAATTAGTGATTTGCGTGAAAATTTAGAGCAAGCTTCTAAGCTATTATCGCAAACTGCCCCGATTGCTAGTTTGTTGCCAGCCTTGGCTGGCTACCCGAGTCAAAGTGAGTTTTTAATTATCATGCATAATAACGACGAACTGCGACCGAGTGGTGGCTTTATTGGCGTGTTTGGTTTGTTAAAAAGCAAGGATGGCGACATAATTTCTTTAGAAACCTCTGATAGTTATCATCTTGATATGCCAGCGGTTGGTAAGTGGAAGCTAGAACCACCCGCACCGATTCAAAAATACATGAAGGTGGAAAATTGGTATCTGCGTGATGCTAACTGGTCACCTGATTGGCCAACTTCAGCCAGGCAAATCCAAGAAATATTTAAGGGTGAAACTGAAGCTGTTGGTTTGACTGCACCAGATTTTACCGGGGTTATTGGCATTACTCCCGATTTTGTTTCCGATCTCCTAGCCTTAGTCGGTCCAATTGAGATTAGAGGTGAAACCTATACTCCAGAAAATCTGCAACCACTCTTACAGTATAATGTTGAAGTTGCTTATATGGAGCAAGATATTGCTTCTTGGGACAGAAAAGAAGTAATTAATGAGTTGCTGGCGGAACTAAAATTACGTTTATTTTCCCTGGATACTGCGCGCTTACCAGAACTTTTAGATATCTTTAGTGCTAATATGACAACTAAAGATGTGCAGATTTACTTTAATAATTCTAGCTGGCAATCTTTAGTGTACACGCTTGGCGCTGATGGTGCCGTTAAGTTAACCACGAGTGATTATCTTTTGGTGGTGGATGCTAATTTAGCTGCCTTTAAGAGTGATGCGGTTGTTAAGAAAAAAATTGTTTATGAGGTTAACGAAACTAGCGGCGCCTTGCAAGCAAATTTGCGTTTAGATTATAAGCATGAAGGTGGCTTTGACTGGCGCACTACTCGTTACCGTAGTTATACTAGAGTTTTTGTGCCCCGTGGCAGCGAATTAGTGTCTATTAAGGCTTTAGAAAAGGCAAACCTAGAAGAAGCATCGATTGTTTCTTATGATGACTTAGCCTTAGATAAAACAGTTTTTGGCTTCTTTTTCAGTGTTGAACCAGGAACTACGGGTGCCTTGCAATTAGAATATAAATTGCCTAGTCAAGTATTGGCTACCTGGAAACAAAACACTTATTCTTTATTAACTCAAAAACAGGCGGGACGTCGTACCGAAAGTTTTCGGGCTATTTTGTCAGGAGAAACGTATAATCGTGATTTAACCAGTGATGTTATTATTAGTAAGTAAGAAATAATTTTTTACTATCATGCAGACGGAAGCAGAAAAATATTTAATTTTAATTTTGCGCAAAATCTTAAAATCATTTTCTCTAAAAGGCGTGAAACCAAAAATGATTAATTTAGGGGCGGCTAAAAGCACAATTATTGAAGATTCTATTGTTACCGCTGGCGATTTTTCCTGCGATCGCTCTGATATTCAAGAATGTTCCGTAGATAAGCCTTATGCTGGTGCTAGTTTTGTTTGTCCCTTAGAAGATATGTCACCACTAACTAGTAATACTTATGATATTGCTTTTGCTAATTTTGTTTTAGAACACGTACAAAATCCGGAACGAGCCGCTAAAGAAATGGTACGGATTGTCAAGCCGGGCGGGGAATTAGTTTTAAGTTTATCTAATCCTAAAGCACCAGAATTTATTTTAGCTAGCCTAACACCAACTTCCTTTCATCAACTATTTCGCCAAGAAGATCATGATGAAGCTTATCCGGTTAAATATGCCTATAAGAGTATTAATAACTTTATTAAATTAATGGCAGCGGCCGGCTGGGAACTGAGAGAGCGAAGAAATTTGCCTGCTACTTATAGCTATTTATACCGCTGGCCCCTAATTAATATATTAAGCAGGGCTTACGATGCTTTGTTAAATATTGCCAATATCCCAGGTTTAATGGGGCACACTGTTTTACATTTCTATAAAGTTGACAAAAAATAGAAATAGTTATACAATTTATTGTCAACTAAGCTTTGAATTCCGGAGTTGACCCTCTGGATTTTTTTGCCCAAAAGACTAGCAAACAAGTACATTAACAATAAAAAAATAGCAACAATGAAAAAAACCTTCATCGTTTTCTTAGCCCTTGGCTTTGCCTTTTTAGGAGTGAGCTGGGTATTGGAAGAAGAAATAAACTTCCGCAAGAAACAGCAAACTCAAACTGAGCATGACAAACAATGGTTTGCCGCCCAACAAGGCGTTGCCAGAGTTAGGCCATACCCAGTAAAAACCGCTGCCTATTGGACTAGTCCAACAATGCAGAGGAGTGAAGTGGAACGTTTAGCCAAGCATGATATTGTGATTATTGATTTAGAAAATAAGTTTAATAATCGCGAGCGTCTACTTGAGCTTAAGCTCTTAAATCCTGATATTAAGTTATTGGTCTATAGCAATCCCATGGAAATATTTTTGTCTACGTACAATAATCGTCCTTGGCAAAATAAAGTTATTAACGAAATCGTTAATAACCGTCAGCAGTGGCTGCTAAAAACCATTTTTCTTAATAACAAGAATCAGCGCGAAGAACGCTATGCTCAATTTTGGAAAGAACCGGCTAATCCGATGACAATGCTGAATATGTCTTCAGCTTGTCCGCAAATTAAAGGGGAAATCTATAGCGAATGGATGGCTAAAATGTTCCGCCAAGACATCTTGTCCGACCCAATTTGGGACGGTTATTTTCAAGATAACGGCACTTGGAATGTTTCCTGGATTTATCCAAATAACAACGAGAAAATTGACATCAACGGTGATAAAAAACCGGACCGTGACGAAATTGTTGATCGTTATTGGACTAAAGGAGTTGACCGGTATCTGTCAATTATTAGGCACGGCAGCGAACGTTATGGATTTTTCTCACGTTTATTTAAGAAAAAGCAAAATGATTTTATTATCGTTTCCAATAAGGGAGACATGCATTTCTTAAATCGAGTTGATGGTAAATTCTTTGAGGGATTTCCTAATGACTACTTAGGTGATAAATGGGCAAATGGCTGGAGACAATGTGTGAGTAATGCCAAAAGAACGGGTTCTTACACCATTTTCCAGAGCAATCGCTCTAATATCAACTTTGTCTTAGCGAGCAGTCTATTGCTTGATAATGTTTATTTAGCAATTGGTCAAGATGATTCGGGAATTTTTCCTGAACTAGAATCAATTAACCTGGGACAACCGCTAGGGCAAATGAGCCATGATGGTCAAGCTTATTTTCGCAAGTTTACACGCGGAACTGTCAAAGTTTGGCCCCTAGAAATGAGGGCGGAAATCGCAGTACCTTAAAACGGGAGCTAGACCCGTTAAAAACAGCGCCTTTTTCATAGAATAGTTTGGCCGGGGATATTGATTCTCGGCCTTTTTTTATTTTGTTTTTTACGCTATGATTAAATTAAGATATATGGATATTATTATTGTCGTCGCCAGTCTTCTGGGTCTGGCCTTAATTACTGTTAATCCCAAAATAGGCGTTTATTTAATCGCTGCCAGCCTGCCAGTAATTGGTCGGGATGTTTATATTTACGGTTTAATTATCCCAATCGCTGATTTGGCGGCGCTTTTAACACTGCTGGGCTTTTTAATTAATTTAATTGCTCGTTCTTTTTTTGCTCCTCAGGTAAAAATTAAAATTTCCTGGCCTCTTTTTTTCCCATTTTTCCTTTTTTTGCTAGCTAGTATTATTTCTGTTTTTTTGTCTAATCATGTCACAGACTCTTTATATTACTTTTTGCGTTGGCCGGTATTCTTATATTTCGCTTATATTTTTGTGCCTGCTAATATTATTCAGGATACTAAGGTTTTGAAACGGGCCGTCATTTTAGTTTTTCTTAGTTCAATGGCCGTCTTAGTCTCCGGTTATCTGTCGTTGATGAGTCAGGATTGGCAAGATGCTTTTTTTCGGATGAAATCATTGTACTTTTTAAAGAGTTATCCCTTTGGAGAAAACCATAATTTAATTGCGGAGTTTTTAAATATTGGCGCCTTTTTTGTACTCCTAATTAAGGAATTTCTTAAAGATGCTCGGGCAAAGCGTTTAGCTGATATTTTATTTTTAGTTACCGCTCTGGGAATAATTTTAACCTTTTCTCGCACTGGTTGGATTATTTTATTTTTACAATCTTCGGTTTATCTTTTTTATCGCTTGCATCATAACAACAGAGACAAGATGGCTATCGTCATTGTTGTCTTGCTAATGATTGGCTTCCTGTCGCCACTATTTTGGAAGATGAGCGTCCTTCAAGACAGCAATACTAGTTCCACTGAAAATAGATTACTATTAACCGAGATTGCCCGTGAAGCTTTTAATGAACGCCCAATATTCGGTTATGGCAGCGGGGAATTCGTCTCCTTAGTTAATGATAATATTCGTTTTCGGGCTAAGTATGGACCGCCGGTTGATTCCCATGGAGTCTTACAAAAAGTCGCCGCGGAAAATGGTATTTTCGGTTTATTGTCCTGGCTATTTTTATTTGTCTACCTGGTTCGTTTTAGTGTTTTGGCCATTAAAAAATATTATCCAAGAATTAAATGGGTTTTACCATTTGCTCTCGCCTCACTTGGCGGTCTATTTTTTCAATTATTTAATACCTCATACTACAAGGGAAAGGTTTGGTTTCCAATTATCTTATTTATTTTAGCAGTTAAATTTTCTGATGAACGCTATGCCAAAAAGCATAAAAATATTGCACATCCTGCCAAGCTTAGTTAGAGCGGGGGCAGAACGAGTCGTTTATGATTTATCCTTCGGTCTGGAAAATGATAAATTCCACTCTGGTATTTTGTTATTTAAAGATAATGGCGCTGGGCAGGACTGGCGTTTAGAATTAAATAATAAAGGAGTAGAAATTTTTGCTCTACGCAAGCGTTACTTATTTGATCCGATAAATTTTTGGCAAATTTATCGCCAGATTAAGAAGTTTTCTCCGGATATAGTCCATACTCATTTAGGCGGAGACATTTATGGCCGCCTAGCTGCTAGGCTCGCAAAAGTACCGGTAATTATTTCTACCGAGCATAATCTTAATGTCAGTGAAAAAAAAGTTGCTACCTATTTAAAGAGAGTTACGGCGCGGTTTGCGGAAAAATTTTTTGCCGTTTCTGAGGCCGTAAAAGATGATGCGATTTTGCGCTACCATTTACCTTTAGAAAAAGTTGAAGTTATTTATAATGGGATTGATTTAAATCGTTTTCAGGCTAAACCGAAGGTTATTACTAAGCCTTATGTTATTGGTGCCTTAGGGCGCCTAACAACACAGAAAGGATTTAGTGTTTTAATAGAAGCCGCTAGTCTGTTAAAAAATAATGATGTTATTATTAAAATTGCTGGTCAGGGAGAACTAGAGAGCTCTCTTAAAAAACAGATAACCAAATTAAATTTAGAATCCAAGGTTCAACTGGTTGGTTTAGTTGAGCCAGTTGAATTTCTAAATAGCGCTGATGTGTTTGTCGCCCCTTCGCTTTGGGAAGGTCTTGGTCTGGTTGTTTTAGAGGCGGGCGCCTTAGCTAAACCGGTTTTAGCGTCTGATATTGATGGGATTAGAGAAATTATTGATGAGCAGACTGGCTTCTTATTTCCCAGTAGCCAAGCCGGGGAATTAGCTCAGCAATTAGATTTTATTTTAGATAATTTAGAGTCAGAAGTAGTTATTAAAAAATCTCTAGCCTTACAAACAAAGGTAAAAAATAGTTTCTCACTAAATAAAATGCAAACAGATTACGCGGCTTGGTACGAAAGACTAAGCGTTTAACAATTAGAAAATTATGCGTATTCTTCAGGTTAACAAGTTCCATTATCCGCGGGGCGGAGCCGATAAATATTATCTTGATCTTGGCGCCGCTCTTGCACAAGTAGGGCACGAAGTGGCTTATTTTTCGATGCATCATCCTAAAAACGTGTCGAGCACTTATGAAAAATATTTTGTTTCTCGCCTTAGTTTTAACGAAGGCGGCTTAAGGGATAAATTATTAGTGCCTGGTAGAATGATTTATAGTTTAGAAGCTAAGCGGAAATTTAAAAAACTAGTTGCCGATTTTAAGCCAGATATTATCCACATTCATAATATTTATCATCAACTATCCCCGTCTATTCTGGATGTGGCTAGGACAGCCAAGATTCCAGTAGTGATGCACTTACATGATTATAAACTTATTTGTCCTAACTATCAGTTGTTTGCTCATGGTCAAATTTGTGAAGCTTGTAAACCTAATCATTACTGCGCCTGCGTAAAGAAGCGTTGTTTTAAAAATTCATTTTCTAAGAGTTTGCTAGCAGCACTTGAGATGAATATTCATCATCGCTGGTTAAAAATATACGCCCGCAGTATCACTAAGTTTATTGCGCCAAGCGCTTTTATGAAAAATAAGGTTGTTGAATTTGGCTGGTCGGCGGATAAAATAAAGGTTATTTACAATCCATTTTCTAGTGTCTTAAAAAATATTACTGGTGAAGCGGCTACTTCCGACCATCTTTTGTATTTTGGACGCTTGTCTACAGAAAAGGGTCTAAAGACTTTAATTGAGGCCGCGGCCCTAACTAACAGCAAATTAAAATTTGCCGGCGTTGGTTCAGAGGAAAATGATTTACGCCATCTGGCGGAGAGTAAGGGCGTGAGCGCGGAATTTTTAGGGTTCAAGGAGGGTAGAGAATTAAAAGAAATTATTATGGGCGCCAGGGCGGTTATCCTCCCTTCAATTTGGTATGAGAATATGCCCTTAAGCTTACTAGAGGCCTTGAGTCTAGGTAAACCGGTAATTGTCTCCGAAATTGGCGGCATGCCGGAAGTGGTGGTTAATTGTAAAAATGGTTGGCTATTCAAGCCGGGCGATGCTCAAGATTTGGCGTCTAAAATAAAATTATTAGCTGAAGCTGATTATGAGCACTTAAAGCATAATGCGGTGTCTAGCGTGGCTAATTTTGGTCCAGGAGAGAACCTAGCGGCCGTCTTGCAAGTTTATCAAGAGTTAAAAAAATGAAATAGCTAAAAAAGAAAAAACACCCTTGTTTCCAGGGGTGTTTTTGGTTTTTAGGCCAGAACTGTTTTTCTGGTTTTTAATTTAATGATTGTTAAGAAAGTAATCACGCCAATCATTAATAATAGTCCAGAAAAAAACCAGGTTGTTCTAATTGAAGTCGCTTCGGCAATTAATCCGGAAGTAATTAATCCCATAAAAGCACTAAACGCCATAACTAGAAACAGACTACGATTTCTTATGCCATAATTCCAGGCATAGTGAAATTGTTTTTTTACTCCGCCTGGCGGGCTAGGCTCTAGTTTGTCGCGATAATTTTCTTTAAGGCGCAAAGCTAATAAAAGAGTAACAACAGTTAGGAGAGCGGCAGCGAGCCAAGGCCAGGTTAGATTAAAGTTTCCTAGGAAAGCCCCGAAAACAACTCCAAAGATAGTACCCCCTGTTTTTAAAAGCGGGGTAAAACGAAAAACTTGGACCTGGAGATGATGTTCCTGCCGAGCTTTTAAAGAGTCTACCATCCAAGATTCAGCCGCGCCGGAGTAGAAGGTAATACCAGCCGCCAAGATTAATTCAGCAATAATAAAGAAGAGAAATGAGGGAGCGGAAAAATAAACTAAATGACCAATAATCATTAAAGCGAAACTGATAACTAGACTGCGATGCCGACCAAATTTGTCCGCAAAGCTGCCGGTTGGCAATTCTGAGAAAAAGACCATAGCCATGTAGAAAGCGTTAATGGCATTAATTTGCCAAAGATTCATCCCTCTTTCTGCCAGAAAGGGAACATAAGTCGCAAAAGTGCAGGAGACAGCGGCGGCCGCACTAATCTCAATTCCGAGATAGGCAGCAACAATCGGATTAAATAAAAGCTTTTTCATAATATTAAATTTTTAAAGTTCGTAAATTAGGATATATTTCAATTTTCAAATTTTGAGATTTAAACATATAGACACAAAACGCCCCCGGCTGTTTTGGCCGAGGGCGCTATTTACTGGTTAAGAAATTTTATATTCCGTTTATTTAGGGAGTAATTATTAAATAATTACCACGAACCCTAGCTTCACCAGTGATAACGCCATCGGCGCGGCAATCGTTGCCGAGCACGACATAGGCAAAAGAGCCGATGACTAAAGTCTTGGTCGGCTGCCAGTTATTCTGGTTGTACTGCATTATCTGGTTCATATATTTATACTAAAATATACGTAAAATCTGATATTTTGTTACAGTAGCAATAAAAAACAGGCCAATCTGCTAGAGAAAGGCCTGTTTAGAAGAAATATTTATGATTATTGAATTCTGAAGGAAATGCTGTAGTGTAGCTTGGAATTAGCGCCAGTGGCCTTAATATCATAACTGCCAGCTCTTTGGGTTGGCACCTTTAAGACAACCGAGAAGCGGCCGTTAGCATCCGAAGTAACAGTAGAAACTGCTTTGCCATCAAAGGTAATATCAAGCTGTTCATAAGACAGGAAACCACCGCCAGACAGCATAATATCAGAATTAGCAGCTGCGCTTGGCTTATCAAGCCGGAGATACATATTTTCTACAGGGTAGTCTTCAGCTTCCTCGGTAGAGGCAACTGAAGCAATCTTATTCAGCTTATCATCTAAAACCAAGATATTGGTATTATTGAAGACAACAACCTTGTCACCGTTATTATGGACAACCTTAAGACCCATGGCCCAACCAGCATAACCACCAAGATTACCGGTCCAAGCATGATCAACTAGCTTCATGTTCTTATCAAGCTTTACCACGCCAACTCCGTTAGAAAAATAAACGTAGTCAGTATGGCCGCTAGCTGAAATATCAAAGCCCTGAAAATCTAAATGCTGGAAACTACCTAAAAGCTTGCCTGACATATCAAATTTTTTGGCGTAGTAATCATCAACCACATAAATAGAACCAGAAGCGTCTTGATAGGCGCGGCGGTTGCCTTTATCAAACTTGAAGTTTAAAGGAATAGTTTTAACTAGAGAACGAGATTCACTATCATAAACTTTAAGAGAGCCATCAGCTTCGTCAACGTTTAAAAAGAAACGACCATAGTCTCCGGAAAGATTATAAGGAGCAGCTTCGTTTTTAAAGTCATGAGCGATAATTACGTTTAAATCAGAATTTAAAGTTTTAACGCCTTTAGCACTAACGGTTACCATCTTATCACCAAATTTATCAACTCGGTTATACCATTCCCAATAACTATTGGTAGTTTGTTTGTCTAAAGTGAGGACGCTGCCAGAAACCTGGTACTTATAGATAGTGTAATGACTAACCGCGTAAGCATAAAGTTTATCGCTTTCAACTGATAATTTTACATCAAAAAACTCTTCATACTTATTAAAGCGAGCATTATAAGGCTTCGTCTTAGAAATTAATTCCAAATTTTGACCTTCTAAACGAAAGATTTCTAAGCTACCACTATTAGTTGTGGCTACATAGACTTTACTTTGGTAGGCAATAGCATCGCCAGAGTAATAAGATTTTAAGCGGCTTTTTCCCGGAGTAACAATTAAGAAAAGTGAAACGAGGGAAACTAGGACAACCGCAGAGATTATCCATTTTTTCATATTTTTTGCTTTTTTTAGATAAATTTAAACTATATTTTAATTTTTTATAGATTTTATTTTATTAAATATCATCTTATTGTACAGTATATTTCAAAATTTGTCAATGCTTATTTTGGGGCTGGGTATTGACAAATAAAATTAATTGTAGTATACTAGCAAGATAAAATTTTGATTATATAATTTATGGAATTTCACGAATTCTTAAAACTCATCCAAAAAAAGGCACAAACCATCTTCACGATTACTTTAGTTGGTGTAATGGTTGTGCTCTTAGTTTCCTTGGTTCAACCCCTGAGCTATCGGGTTAAATCCAGATTACTAGTCGTTCAGAATGCGTCCTCAGCTGATGCTTATTCTTTATCACGCTCTAACGAATATTTAGGCGGATTATTGTCTAAGGTTGTCACGTCCGGATCTTTCTATGACCAGGTCAGTGGATCTAAATACGGTGTTGATAAAAATTATTTTACCGGTGAATATAGCCAGCAGTTAAAAAAATGGCAGAAAACAGTTAGTACTATGACTGATGGTGATACTGGTATTATTGAAGTAGCGGTTTATCATCCTCAAGTATCTGAGGCTAAAAAAATTGCCTTGGCGATTAATGATATTTTGATTACCAGTAATCAGAATTATCATGGTGGTGAAAACGTGCAAATTAATATTATTGATCAGCCTTTAGCCTCTAGCTATCCGGTTAAACCAAATTTGCTAGTTAATGGCTTACTTGCCTTGATTGGTTTCTTAGTTTTTTCTTTGTTCTATATTTATGTTTTACCGGAAGAACGATATAGCGTTTATTTATTTGGTAAATCTATTAAGAAAAATAAGACTTTGAAGCAATCTAGAATTTCTAGAACACCAGTAGCGCCAGAATTAGAATATTATGGTACGCGCGAATTCCAACAGGGATACGAGGCGGAAAATAATTTTACAGTATCCCCAGAAATGACTGAACCGAAAAATTTAAGCGGCAATATGCGCAATATTATTAATCGATAACTTAGTAATTAAATATAAGTTAGTTAGTTAGTAATTTCTTTAACAATTTAATAAACAAACGGGAATGGAGGCCCAATAAAAATGAATGCAATCCTTGATTTTGTAAAAAAGAGTTGGCTGGTTTTATTACTGGCTGTAGCGTTGCTCGTGATGGCAATTATGTATTTTTCTCGCAATAGCGAGACGGTAAGCAACGACGTGATGAATGCTCCGGCACCAGCAGCTTTACTACAAAGTAACACAGGTTTAGCCGAAGCCGCCCCAAGTGGCAGTGTATTATTTTGCATCCGTTTAGACGGACGTCAGAATGGTCATTTGCCCGCTTTAATCGGTGGTGGTCCCGATGCTTATGGCAACGGTCATCCGGCTGGCTTTAACTGGGGGTTAATGCCAACGGCTACTGGTAGCGAAGATTATGGTGTTATGCCTGACGGAACTGTGTTCTGTAAAGTCAGTTTTCTGACCGCAAATGGCATGACCCAATTCGCTGAATATATTGGCAACCCAGCCTGGGTACCAATAAAAATGAGCGAAGCCAATATCGACGGTCAACCAGCGCTTGTTTACAAGCTTCCCAATTTTTAACGGCTATTAATTTATTATTAGCCAAGAACCCTGAAGATGATTTTTCTTCAGGGTTTTTTCTTTATTAAAAACTAGACAGACATTGGTACATATTGACATATTTTAAGAAATAGTGTATAATGCTAAGATAATCTTTTTGGGTTATTGATAAACGAACATTAACAAAAAAATAAATAAGACATGAAAAAACTGGTGTTTTTGTTTTTGGTATTAGCTTTGGCAATGCCAAGCTTTGCCCAATTCCGGGACAACGTTAATATTTCCTTTTTCGCCGGTGGCTATGCTGCTCAGAAGAACGGGAATAACAACGGTGGCTGGTATGGAATGTACGCTGAGTACATGCCCATAAAAACTGCTGACGGACTCAACATTGGGTTCTGTGCAGTTGCTTCGCAAGTAGGCTTTAAAACCGAAAGCAAAAATGAGTTTTATAAAGGCTCAAGCACTGATTTTGGTGCCGGCTTAGCAGCTGGTAAATACGTTGAGGTCTTAACTCAATCTCATAGCGGATACTTTGGACTTAACTTGATGCTCAAGAAAAGTCAGGATATTGGCGAAGGAGAATCTGTTAGCTTTAAAAACCAAATTGGTTATTATGACGCTAAACAGAAAGACCTGATGTTGTCTGGCGAATTAAATTTAAATTTTTTAAAGACCTTCGGGTTTAGAGAAAATTTATTACCACGGACACAATTACGCTTAACAGCCCAAAGACCACTCAACTCAGAGAAGACTTCCTTTTGGAATAATTCTCCGATTAAAGAATCGGTTATGTGGAACAAGTCTGCTTATGGTGTTGAACTAAAGCAGAGCATTGTCCAAATTGGGCGAATGAATACCTTACTAGAACCAAAGATTTATGTTGGCCGCTATCATTATGTGGGCGACAAAAGTAATTGGTTAGCGATTGGTCCAGAACTGGCCTTAAAAAAACGTGGTTGGGATGATTTCTTATCAGTTTACGCATTATATAAAATGCAAACTGGAGATTTTATTCCGCACGCTAATGACCGGCAATTCGTTATCGGTCTAAACTTTATGCCCTTTAATATCAGGTAAGGGAAAACATTCTAAAAAAATATTGTATCACCAAAAAGAAAGAAAAATGGACAGAAGATTACTTACTTGGATTGGAGTGGTGGCGGTTGTCATTATCCTTGGCGTTTACGGCTTTTATAGCTGTGATGGCCAAAAAGGCGGAGGACAAAAGTCCTCATCGAGTCAGACTGTCGGTGCAGATCCTTGTGCCGAAGCAGTCCGTATTGCACAACTGGAAGCGGAAGTTAATCGCTTAAATTCTGAACTAGCCGTGGCTAATGCTAAATTAATTGATTGTCTGGAATCAAAAATTCCGGTTACAAACAGCAGTAGCACAACTACGGTAAGAAAACCGACAACAACAACGACTAAAGCTCCAACTACAGTGACTGCGCCTACTGCTAGTAAATCAGCAGTTGCGCCAACGCCACCGTCAACTGGAAATTTAAAATCTGGTACCCCTGGTACAGCGAATCTCGATTATCTTCGCCAAGGTGGAGAAATTATTTTCTGCGTTAGGGCAAATGGAAGGGAAGACTGTTATTTCCCACATTACGCCATGAATCAGGGTGTTATGTTTTCCAAAGCGCCAACGGATAATCAAGTTAAAGGCTACAACTGGAAGGTTGAGCCTACTGAATTCTATGAAGGTGATTATGGGGTCACGCTTGACGGGGTATTTTATGTATCTGATGAAATGATACAAAAATCTCTTCAAGCTGGCGGACTTTCCTTTAACAACCAGGTTGAAATCAAATGCCCTTATACCGGCTGGGCATTAAAAACAATGACTAAATCCGGTAATTATTGGGTCTTTGCGACCCAAAGGTAAAATGGCTAAAATCAGCCAAGAAATCAAACCCCTGGATACTACCAAGTTCCAGGGGTCTTTTTATTGACAAAATTAAAAATATATGATATAATTTATTGACAAATAATAATATATTAAGTATAATATAAGGTTTCCAAAAACAATATATGAAAACAGCTTTCGTTGGACAAAAAGGTATCCCTACTAAAAGTGGCGGCGTTGATCGTCACGTTGAGAGTTTGGCGATGTTTTTGGCTATGAAAGGGGAAGAGGTTATCGTATATAATCGCAATGGTTATCTACCGGAAAAAATTAGTGAATGGAAAGGTGTGCGCTTAGTACATTTACCATTTATTGATAATAAAAATTTAGCCGCTATCACTCATGGCTTTTTAGCCACGATTGATGCAATGAGAAAAAAAGTTGACATTATTCATTTCCACGGTATTGGACCATCTTTACTATCTTGGCTTCCTCGAGTATTTGCACCTAAGATTAAGGTAGTTGCGACTTTACATAGTTTTGACTATGGCAATGATAAATGGAGCGGCTTTGCCAAAGCGATGTTGCGTTTGGGTGAAAAAATTATGTGTAAATATGCCCATGAGGTAATTGTTTTGACTGATGTGATGCGTGATTACTTGTGGCAGAGATATAACCGTGAAAGCATTATTATTCCTAATGGCGCTTTTATTCATCGCCATGAAGGCACTGCCCACTTATTACCATTTGGTTTAGAGCCAGGCAAATATATTATCAGTGTTTCTCGAATCATTCGTTTAAAAGGTATTCAGTATTTAATTGAAGCTTTAAAAAATTTACCAGACGCGAAAATCAAGTTAGCAATTGTTGGCGAAGGTGAGTATAAAGAAGAATTGGAAAAACTAGCCGCTAGTGATCCGCGTGTAATTTTTACGGGCAATCAATCAGGTGAAGCACTGGATCAGCTTTATAGTAATGCCGCTTTGTTTGTGCAGTCGTCTGAGATGGAGGGTTTATCAATTTCCTTATTGGAAGCTTTAGCACATGGCCTACCGTGCATTGTCAGTGAGATTAGTGCTAACCGGCAGGCAGCTAATGATACGGCTTTATATTTTGAATCCAAGAATGTAGAGATGCTAAGCAAGCGTTTAGCTTACGCCCTAGATAATCCGACAGAAATGGCCGAACTTGGAGTTAAGGGTAAAAAACGAGCCGAAGAAGTCTTTGATTGGCGTAAAATTGCCGACAAGACTTTAGCGGTTTATCAATCAGGCAGCAGCTTAAATTAAAATATAGTTAGCTGGAACTTTAAAAACTAAATAATAACAAATAAAAACTCGGGTATGGAGGCCCGTTAATCATGAAAAAGTTAAGATTTTTTTTCATTGTAGTTTTTGTAGCCATTATGGCTGCCAGTTGTGAATTTGAAGAATTCGAACCACCTATTACTGACGAGGAACAGGTTGCAAGCGAGTCTAAGCTCGTTTTAAAATCTGCCAGTGGTTTCAATTCTGAAGTTGGTGCTATTTATGTCCAACAGGGCATAGGCACAGGGATGAAAGTTGAATCGAAAACCACTTCTGCTGTTACGGAAGCTGAGTGGACGATTGAAAGTACTACTTACAAAGCAGTACAGGTCACTCATAAATTTACTACGCTCGGCGCCGTATCGGTTAAGGTCGTTGCGAAATTTGCGGATAACAGCACTGAAACTAGGACGTTTACGGTCCAGTCTGTTGCTGATATTAGTAAATCAGACCCGATTCGTTACTTTGTAACAGCGAAGACTGATGGTTCTTGGGATGTTTTATTCCTATTTGCCAAAGAAAGGCTTCGCTATGCGACTGATAACGTTCTCTATTTTACCGGCTCAGTTACTGGTTGGCAGAAAACAGTTATCCTTGACGCTGAAAAAAACTATGTCATCGGCACTGATGGTAAACCGGCCACTACCACTGATGTTGGTAAATATGTCGGAGTCAAATTGAATCTAAAGATTAAAGAGGAGTACAGTATCGCCTTGGTTCATTCTGGTAACATCTGGGCTGACTACAGTGGCTCGAGTTTTGTTAAAACCGCTGAACCAGGACTAGCTATTTTCTGGTTTGACGCTGGAACGATTACCCCTCGCGGAGATTCTTACATTGCGGATAATCTTCCCGGCGCCTCTGGTGATGGCTACTTCCGTTTTAATCAAACAGGTGACGCTACTACCGGCAAGGTAACGCTCTATTTCCGTCTTGATGGAAATTTTACTACCGCCGCCTTCGTTGTTAGAGAGCTAGCTGGCGGCACGTATGGCTCACCGATTACGATGTACTCAGTACCAAATTTTCCTGAATGGGGACAAATTGAATTACCCGTTACGGAAATGCTTGGTAAGGTCTCTGGTTTCCGCTACGGGCCAAATAGCGCCGCGCCGACCACTTATTCCGGTAATATGAGTAAGAGTTTCTTTTACGACTCTTATTTCAAAAACGTCAGGATTTCCATCCTGAAAGTGTAAAAAGTTCTTTGTAAGTTTTAAATTCTGACCTAAAAAATAGGTTCATAAAAACCGCTTCTCAATTGAGGGCGGTTTTTTCTTTGGTAAAATAATAAGCGGGAAATTACAGCCAACGCTTATGACGGAAAATTATAATCATGCCAATACTGCCAAGAAGCATAATAGCAACAATAATCCAGAAACCATGTTCCATATTAACTAGTGGCATATTAATAGCATTCATGCCAAAAATAGCGGCTAATAAAGTTAAAGGAAAGACAATTACCGAAAAAATAGTCAAAGTTTTCATGACGGCATTCATCTGATTGTTTAAGAGGGACTCGTTCGTGCCATTTAAAACTTCAACCATCTCCTTTTGATTATCTAAATTTTCCCAGAGTCTTTTTGAATCTTCTACGAGAATAGTATAATATTTTTTAATTGCCACAGGATCAACTAGGCTACTCTTCATGGTTGTTAACTCTTTGAGAATATTCTTATGGTTCTGCATTATCTTGCGAATATTGATAATATTGCGGCGTAACAGTAAAATTCGCTCAACAGCTTCTTTCTGTTTTCCGGAAAAAATCAACTCCTCCACATGTTGGATTTCAACGCTATTGTTATCGAGCAGGCGGTAGCAATCATTAATTAATCTTTCTAAAATTTCATATAATAAAATAGCGGATGATTCTAGAGAAAATGACAACAGGGAATCAGGGTCTTTTTTCCCGAGATTAAAAAAACTGCTTAACGCGGGTAAGTTATTGTTATGGGAAGTTACTAAAAATCCGTGACCAACAAAGAAATCAACCTCTCCCGGGATAACTCGCTCATCTTTAGTGGTGGGAAAATGTAGAATTAAAAAAAGATACTTAGGAGTCTTGAAAACGGCTGGTCTTTGGGCCGTCATAGACGCAGCTGTAGCTCGTAAATGAGACAAATCAAAATTAAAATTCTTACGTAAATAATTAATTTCTGTCTTACCAGAATTAATAATATTAACCCACTGAACGCCTGAGCTTTGGTTGCGTGGATTATCTATTTTAATAACCTCTACCCGGTCGGATATTTTCCGATAATATTGCATAGTAAAATCTTTGACTAAAGCCTTTTTTTATAATAAAATCAGTATATCCGAATTATAACATATGGCTAATATTTTGGGAATAAAATTAAGCGAATTATCGGCTCCAGAAACGCTTAATAAGATTGAAGGATTTTTACAAGACGACAAACAACATTATATCGTCACCCCGAATCCGGAAATTATCTTATCTGCTCATGAAGATGAGGAGTTTTTTTATATTTTAAACAAAGCCGATCTATCTCTTGCTGATGGTTTTGGTTTAAAAATTGCTGGTAAGTTATTAGGCGTAAAAGTACAACGCGTCACCGGCGCTGACACTACTTTTGCGTTGTTAGGTTATGCTGCGAGAAACAATGTTAAAATAGCAATAATTAATTGGGAAAACGGTCTTTCAACAAAAGAAGAAATTTTACAAGCAATCAGTAAAAAATTTCCTGGATTAGACGCTACTGCCTTTGACGCCCCGCGAAATTTAGAGCTAGCTCCTAGTCTCATAAAAAATATTAATGACTTGTCACCTCAGCTACTTTTTTGTGGCTTAGGTTTTCCTTATCAGGAGAAAGTTATTTATCATAATTTAAAAAAATTACCGAGTGTAAAAGTTGCTTTAGGAATCGGGGGTTCTTTTGATTTTTTAACTGGTAAAGCCAGGCGCGCACCTTCTCTTTGGCGGCACTTAGGCCTAGAATGGCTTTGGCGCTTAATTATTCAGCCTAAAAGATATCGCCGGATTTTTCGCGCTACGATGGTTTTTGCTATTAAAGTTATCCGGGCACGTTTTATAAATCGTTTTCGCTATCGACCGAATGTTGCTTGTTGGTTATATCGTGATACGCCAGCCGGTAAAGAGGTTTTAATTGTGGAGAGAGAAGATAGTCCTGGTCATTGGCAACTACCACAAGGCGGAACCGATGGTGAGGATGTTGAAATCGCCGGCAAGCGCGAGTTATGGGAAGAGATTAACGTGACCTCACTTGAAACTAAAGCGGTGTTCAGAAATGTCCATCGTTATGATTTCCAGGGGGCGCTTAGAAAACAACTGCTTCAAGAATCAGAAAGGCTAGAAAATTTTGAAACTAAAAAATATAAATTTGATTTTAAGGGGCAGACACAAAGTTTATATATTGCCCGCTTTACTGGTGATGAATCAGAAATTAAAATAAAATTTTGGGATCATGTTGCTTGGCGCTTTGTGCCAGTTGAAAAATTGTTGGAAGTCTTGCACCCGGTACGTCAAGCGGGGGCGCAGAAATTCTTAGATAAATTTTTATCATTAAATCTGTAATATATGTCAGCTAATAAATCTATTCGTTTTCGCTTTGCCCCCTCGCCGACTGGTTTCTTGCATGTCGGAAATTTACGCTCAGCTTTATTTGGCTATCTTTTAGCCAAGAGCCAAGGTGGTCAATTTATTTTACGCATTGAAGATACTGACCAAAAAAGGGAAGTTGCGGGCGCGATTGATAGCCTGATTTCAATTTGCTCTTGGATGAGCATAGAGTTTGATGAAGGGCCAAAAATGGGCGGTAATTATGGTCCCTATATTCAAACTGAGCGTTTAGAAATTTATAAGGAGCAAGCGGATAAACTATTAAAAGAAGGGAAGGCTTATCGCTGTTTCTGTACTGAAGACAGATTAGCAAGTATGCGCGCTGAGCAAGAAGCCAGAAAGATGCCACCCCGCTATGATCGTCTTTGTCGAAACTTGAGTCAAGAAGAAGTTGCTAAAAAAGTAGCAGCTGGTGAAAGTTATGTGATTCGCCAAAAAATGCCTCTAGAAGGAGAAATTTTAGTCCACGATGAATTAAGAGGCGATATTAAATTTCCTGCGGCCGACTTAGATGACCATGTTTTAATCAAGTCTAATGGCATCCCGACTTATCAATTTGCTAGCGTAGTTGATGATCACTTAATGGAAATTTCCCACGTTACGCGCGGCGATGAGTGGCTACCATCTTTTCCAAAAAATATTCTTTTATATCAGGCTTTCGGCTGGACGCCACCTAAGTTTATTCATTTCCCCTTGATTCTCAATAAGACTGGCGGGAAATTAAGTAAGCGCCAGGGCGATGTTTTTGTGGAACAATATCGAGAGAAGGGTTATTTACCGGAAGCAATACTTAATTTTTGCGTTTTGCTTGGTTGGCATCCAAAAGGCGACAAAGAAATGTTAACTATGTCTGAAGTTAAACAAGAATTTTCTCTTTCTGGCTTAGGAACTAGTCCGGCAGTTTTTGATTTGGAAAAATTAGACTATCTTAATGGTTATTATATCCGCCAAAAATCAACAGCCGAATTAGTTATGCTCTGTAAGCCTTATCTTGATATTGCCTTAGATAAACTAGAAAAATATGTGGTGTTAGCGCAGGAAAGAATGAAAAAATTAGAGGATATAACAGAATTATCTACCCCTTTATTATCGCTTGGCGAATACGAGCCTTCACTCTTACTATGGAAGGAATTAACTGGGGCAGACATTTTTAAGAATTTAACTGAGCTATTGGAAAAACTATCGGAAATTTCTGAAAATAACTGGGAAGTTAAAAAGTTAGAAGAAGAAATAATTGGCTGGATTAAAGAAAAAGCGGGGAAGAACGGTGACTACCTTTGGCCGTTGCGGGTTGCTTTATCGGGCCTAAAAAATAGTCCTAGCCCGTTTGAACTTGCCTGGGCTTTAGGGAAAGAAGAAACTCTAGCGCGCTTAAAAATTGCTATCAAAAAAAATGAAATTAGAAAATAAAAAAACTTATCTTTATCTTGGCGGCTTAATTATTTTAATGATCGCTAGTTATTTAATTGGTAAAAATAGTAATGAGTCAGAACACATTGAGTCTGATTTGGGGCAAGACAAACATCAGTCCGGCTATAAATATATTAAACCACTACTGACCTGTTCGTTAGAATTAAGAGACTATAAAAAAGCTGAATCATTAGAAAAGGAATTACGGGAACTTATTAATAAAGAAACAGAAATACAACATATTACTAACTTATCTCTCTTTTTTCATGATCTTGATAACGGCTCCTGGATTGCTATAAATCGTGCCGATAAATTTTCTCCAGCCAGCTTACTGAAAGTACCAATCATGATTGCTTATTTTAAATTGGCTGAAAGTAACCCAGATATCTTAAAACAAGAAATAATTATTACGCAGCCGGCGAGCCAAATTAAACCAAACATCATTCCAGAAAAAAGAGTGGAGCAAGGAAAAACTTATACAGTTGAAGAACTAATTAAATACGCTGTTAATTATTCTGATAACTTAGCGACTAATACCTTGTTAGAAAATATTTCTTTAGCTGATATGCAAAAGACCTATCAGGATATCGGCCTTGAACCGCCAAGTCAGGAAAATCCGGAAAATTTTATGTCAGTGTTTGAATATTCTGCTTTTTTTGAAATTCTTTATAATGCCTCCTACTTAAATAAAGAAATGTCAGAAAAGGCTTTGGAAATATTAGCCGCCTCTAAATTCGACTTCGGGATTGAGGGCGGGGTGCCTAAAGAAGTTGCCGTGGCTAATAAATTTGGAGAAAGAGTATTAGAAGATCAAAGACAGCTACATGATTGTGGCATAATCTATGCGCCTAAAGGTCCCTATCTACTCTGTATTATGACTAGGGCTAATTTAGAGAATGGAGCGAGCTTTGAACATCTCACAGAAATAATCCGATCCCTATCTACTAAAACTTACGATTATTTAAACAAATAATTTACGCGTCTCCTAAAATATGGTATAATGGCAGAGTAACAGCTATATCATGAGAAAAATTTTCAAGTCATTAGCCCTATTAATTATATTTATAGTAATACTAGCCGCCAGGAATCAGTCTGGAGCGGCTCTTAATGTTGATATTGATCAAGAAATTGAAGCTTTAAATCTTAAAATCCAGTTGCAAAAGAAGCAAATTGAAAGTTTACAGGCCCGCCAAAAAGAATATCAATCACAAATTGCCGCTAAACGTAATGAGCAGGTTAGTCTTAACAATCAGTTAGCAATTATTGAAAACAGGCTAGGTAAAATTGCCTTAGACATTGAAGAAGTTGAATTAGAAATTGATAAAACTGCCTTAGAAATTAGAAAAATAGAAGTTGATAGTACGAATCTTGATAAAAAAATTGAAGCTCAAAAAGAACATATTTCGCACCTCTTGCAGATTATGTACCGCCAAGAACAGACTACTACACTCGAAGCTTTGCTACTTAACGACTCTTTGTTCGACTTTTTAAGTCAAGTGAAATATCTAGGTGATACTAATAATCGCATTGGCGAAGGAGTAAAGGAACTAAAAAAACAAAAAGACCAGTTAGCTAAGAATAAGGGTTTACTCGCTGATAAAAGTGCGGAGATGGAGGAGATGAAGAAAAAACTAGAAGAAAAAAAGGATGGTTTAGTCTATGAACAGGACCAAAAAGCTGCTGTCTTAGAGGAAACAAAATCTTCAGAAAAAGAATTCCAGGCTTTACTAGCACGCGCTAAAGCGGAACAAAATCAAGCTCAGGCAGAAATTGCGGGCGCGGAAAATTTGATTAGAAAGAAGATGTCGGAAAAAGATAAACAGCGGTTAGAGAGCGGCGATAGTACTATCGGTTGGCCGGTAAAGAAGAATTATATTACGGCTACTTTCCATGATCCTGATTATCCTTATCGCAAGATTATTGGTGAACACTCTGGAGTTGATATCCGTGCCGCTCAAGGCTCAACCTTATATGCAGCCGCTGACGGCTACGTTGCTAAGGTTAAATCTGATGGGTCCAAGGCTTATGCTTATATCATGATTATTCATGGTGATAATTTAGCCACTGTTTACGGGCACGTATCAGCCGCTTACGTGGAAGTTGATCAATATGTTACTAGAGGGGAAGTAATTGGTAAAACTGGCGGCACACCGGGCACACCTGGCTCCGGAAGCTTCTCTAGCGGCCCGCATTTACATTTTGAAGTCAGAAAAAACGGCCTACCGGTCAATCCGGCTAACTACCTACCATAAACAAATCTCTTGATTAAATATTATTAAAAAAAGCCCCGACTTGGGGCTTTTTTTAAAACTTGCGTTTGTCGTGAACCTGTCGATGGATATCTCGTAATTGCTTATTAGTGACATGGGTATATATCTGGGTGGTGGCAATATTACTATGGCCTAAAAATTCTTGAACCGTCCTTAAATCAACACCCTGATTAAGTAAGTCCGTGGCAAATGAATGACGCAAAGTGTGAGGTGTTGCCATTACCGGCAGACCGGCAATGAGAACATATTTTTTAACAATATCTTCAATGCTTTTAACGGTTAAACGGCGTGAATCATTACCTAGGCTTTTACCGGCGCCACGGCGATAATTAATAAACAAAGCTTCGTCTAAGTCCTGGCGCTTGTTTAAATAGTCGCGCAGAGCTTCTACGGCCCGCTTAGAGAAATATACCGTTCTAATCTTGGCACCTTTACCGACCACGGCAATTTCCAAATCTTCCATCCCATCTTTTATTTTAACCTGATCACGATTTAAGGCGGCGAGCTCAGCCACGCGCAAGCCAGTAGAAAATAAGGTCTCCAGGAGAGCTTGATCACGCAAACCAATAATAGTGGCCGTGTCAGGCGCCGACATTAGGCGTGATAATTGTTCAAGTTTTAAAAATTTTATTTCTTTATCACCCTTATCTTTAGCTAATTTAATTTTTGAGGGCGGCAGGGAAGCAATGTCTTTTTCCACAAAAAATTCTAAAAGCGAACGCAAGGCAATTAAGTATGAGTTCTGGGTTATTTTTTTTAAAGTTTTTTTGGTCCGAGGATCAACTCGACGTGATAAAAAAACTTTATATTTCCAGATATGGTCAGGCGTTAAAGCTTCAGGCGTCAGGGAAGTAAGCTTTACCTCTTCTAGCCAGACAAAGAACTTTTTTAAGAAACGAGTGTAGTTCTCCTGGGTCTTGACAGAAAGTCCTTTTTCTATTTCACAGAAATCTAGGAAATCTGATAAATATTTTATAATAGGCTTAGTAGACATCATTTATAAGAAAAAATTATTTAAACTAACAGGGGAGAGTTATAAGACATCCTTATTATAGCAGTTATAACTAAAGGGTGACAAGGAGAATAGCGCAAAAAGCCCTTATTTTTCGCATAACAATACTTCGCATAATGTATATTAATACACGTATAGTAAGATAAAAAAATGGGGGTTGTTTTAACGCAACCCCCGGGTACTAGAGAAAATCAGAACAAATACAAAGAAAACATGAACAAAGAAACGCATAATCAATCATCAATCAATCAGTATAACCAAAAAACAATCCATGAAAAAATGAAAACAATTGTTAAAAAAGAACTACCTTTAAACTTTCAACCAAAGACGAACTCCAGTACCTTTTATCTTATAAAAAAACTTAATAAGTGAATGTAAGGCCCATGAATCTGACTTCAGGATTAAACATTAGGATAATTTTAATAATTATTAGGAAGATGCCGGCAGATACTAAGCCGTAAACAAAGATGGCTAATCCAAATAAAAATTTAAATAGTCCTTCCATAAGGTAGTTTAATTTATAAAAATCCGATTGCCGTAGCGCAGATCAATATAATTAGTCTTACTGAAATTATCCCTTATTTTTTCTTTTTTGACAAGAGCTAAATCAGCGACCTGTTCCCCGGCACCATTTTTCACATTAAACAGGGCAGCGGGTCCATCTTTAAATTTAACAGTTAAAGAGTTGAGTTCTTGGTCAATAATAAAGCGTTCAACGGGCAGGTCAGCATGTTCTGCTAACTTACCACTCAGAGCAAAGAAAAAATCTAAGTATTCCTGTTTCAAGCTTAATTTATTTTTATTACCAACAGACACAACCTGACTTTTATTTTCCAAAATAAAATACTTCCCTTTATCTTCTTCTGATACCGGCACCTCTTTAATTATATAACCATCACCTGAAGCATAATTATACTCGCTTCCCTGTTGAAAAATAAAAGCGTAGGGGCGCTCACTAATTTTAATCTCCAACTTATTCGGTAGTAGTTTTCTAATTTCTAGTTGAGCGAAATTATATTTATCTATTATTTCGCTGTACAATTCCTTTTCTTGAAATAAAAAGATATTACTTTCTTTAAAGAATAACCAACGGGAATTAGCTTCCCTGCTTCTAGCAATATTTTCTAGCTCGGCTTTGTCTATTCTAGTTAAGCCTTGGATATCAATGGTTTTTAGCTGCCATATTGGGGCGGCCCAAAAGAACCAAGCTAAAATTCCTATCAAAGCTGGAACTGCAATAAAAGGCCAACGACGCAAACGCTTACTCTTGTTAGCTGTTTGCTTCTGTCGAAAAAAAGGATTCTTTAAATCTTTGGCTTGATAGTCTTTTTTAATTTTTCTTTTAACGGTCCATTTACTCATGTTATTTAATCTTATCCTCGTTTATTACTAAACGACGAATATTGGGTTGTAATTTTACTAAGAATTCATACGGGATAGTTTCCATAATATTAGCCAAATTTGGCACAGAATTAGGCGCTCCTGGGTTACTAGAGACGACCTGAACCTCATCTCCAACCTGAATATTGTGTTGTTCAACGTCTAATGACGTTAAATTCATACAAATCCTACCAGCTACTTTAGCCCAAAAACGATCATGTCCGGAAACTAAAAACTCTGCTCTATTTGATAAACGTCGATCAAGACCTTCATAATAACCAAACGGCATAGAAGCAATGCGGACATTTTTAGCAGCGCGGTAAGTTTCATTATACGAAACACTTTCATTAGGCATTAAATCTTGAACCGATACAATTTTAGAAAAGACTTCTAGCGCCGGCCGTAACGGCAGAGCCGTCTCTTCCCCATCAATAAAAGGATCATAGCCGTAAAGAGCTAGTCCGGGGCGAAAAGCGGTTAATAACTTATTATCCGACCAAAAAACTGAAGCAGAATTTCCTAAGTGAATCCAGCGCGGAAAATAACCAGCTGTCCTTAAGGCATCAAGCGCACTTAAAAAATTATTTTCTTGCGCCGAATTCATAATTGAACGACTATCAGCCGAAGCCAGGTGAGAACAAAGGCCGGCTACTTCTACCTTATTTAAATAATTGCTATTTTCGGTAATAAATTTACTTATATCCTTAATACCCTCGCGATTCATGCCCGAGTTAATGAAAAGATGGACTTTAGCTTTTTTCCCAAAACGAGCTAAGAAGCGGAGGGTTGTTTCGTTATACACGACAAACTCCGTTCGTCTTAACTTAGTATAACGATAAGCTCCTAGTGGCATTTCGCCTAATATCAAAACTTTGCCTTTAAAAAAACGATAAACTATCTGTGCCTCTGGATAGGAATCAACTACTATCATTTTTGCTGAGGTTTTATTTAAAATTTGTGCGACCTCCTTTAGTCCGTGGCCATAAGCATTGGCTTTTAAAACCGGAAATATTTCCGCTCCTTTCTGTAACTCTTTGAGATAATTAAAATTAGCCACTATTTTAGCAGCATCAATCTCAATGCGGTTTAATGTTTCGTATTTTGGCTTAAATAGCCTCCTGATGATGTGCATCATATTTATCGGCTTATTTACTCATCTAGCGGCAAAACTTTGCCCTGACCCCGATTTAAAGCATCAGCTTCTAAATCAGTATTAATCTCAGATAATGACTGTTCTACTTTTATACCTGTAAAAGCGTCTTCGCCCTGGAATCGCAACTGACTTGCTAGCACGGCCAAGTTATCAACCTGAGAACCATCAGGGATTAACTGGACCTCAAAACCGGCCCGATATTCACTAGACTGAGCTTCAATTTTATCAACCCGCCAGACAACTTGGCGCGCCGAGGCATTATAATTTAATTCTCCTGCTAATAAAGAAGAGTTGTCGGTTAGCTCAACATTTTTTGGCAACTTAGCGCTGAGAGAAAAATTTGTAAAATTACCATTTGCTTCTGCTTTGAGAAATATCCAAAAATTTGTTGGCAAGCCAGCTACTGGTGGTAATGGCCCAGAACCAAGCTGATCGCCTTGCGGACTATTATAATAAGCTGCTGCTGCTACTGTTAAATCAGAAATAATTTTTATAACCGGTAAATCATAGCCCTCCTTAAAGGTTTGAGCACCCGCTTGGTAGCTTTGCATTGCTCGCAGCAAGACTGATTTCTCCGATAAGACAATATTTTCAGAAATCTTTATTTCTAATGGTAATATTTGTTCTGACTTAGCCGCTAGCTCCGACAAGCTTAATTCGCCGAGCGCAGAAAAATTATTATCACGGGAGGAAATTTTTAAATTATAATTAAAGATTGCTGTCTCGGCGGTATTTTTAACAGTTACTAAAATTTTAGCTGTTTCCTCTTTTTTAATAATTTTATCTTCCCAAGCAAAAGTCACTTCAATTGGCGGTTCCGTTATTACTGTCGCCGCCTCTTTTTTCGGACTTGGTTTTAACCAAGTACCAAGTTCACTGATTTTAGGATTATAAAAATGGAGACTAAGGACAGCTAAGGTTAATAGTAAAATAACGACAATTAAACTAATATCTAAAATCAAACGTGAGCGTCTTTGCTGATAAAAACGATTAAAACTTTTTCGGAAATAATTGCCAAGTTTTTTAAACATATAGATATTTAATAAAAATTCTTAGCACCAACTAAAATTTCCACTTGCCCATCCTTATCTAAATCACTAACAGAAATTTTTAGGCCAGCGCGATAATTCTGGTCGTAAGCAAAAAATTGGCCTAACACTTTTCCTTGAGCCGTAAAAATACGCACCTGTGGACCACCACCCGGCCCCGGCACAGTTAAAATATCTAAATCACCATTATTATTTATATCACCTAAAGAAACCTCAACTCCGCCTGTGAATTTCTTATCATAAGCTAAAAAGCTATTTTTTAAATTACCGGCAATATCAAAAATTTTAACAAGCGGCTCACTGCCTTTACCGGGTCCGGTCACAATTTCTAATTCCCCGTCATTATTTAAATCACCCAAGGCCACGCTTACGCCGCCGCGCATATTTTTATCGTAAGCAAAAAAACTGCCTAGCAAGCGCCCCGTAGCAGTAAAAATACGCACCTGTGGACCACCGCCTTCACTGGGACCAACGGCCACCGTATTAATAAAGCCATTATTAATTTGCGCCGAGACGTTTAAATTTTTTAAAAATAACTTATCGTAAGGATAAAAAAGAGCTAACTGCTGGCCATTCTTATTAAGTTTAATAGAGCCTTTATCAGCTATTAAGTTAACATACTCTTCCCCGCTATTATTACCATTAGTGATAATAACCGCCGCACTAGCCGGATAAGTATTAGAGAAAGAAAAGAAACCATTTCTCAGTTGCTCGCCTTTAATATTAAAAACCCGATAGAAATACCCATTTACAAATGGGGCATTATAAATTTCATCAGCTTGCTTAAGAAGAATAATACCATCCTTAGAAGCAAGCTTAATAAAATTTATTCTTTCGCCGTTATTAAATTTAATGTCTTGAGTTCCTTTAATTTTTTCAAAATTCTCTTGGGAAAAAATATGAACCTGCTCTTTAATACTTGAATTTACTATAACGCTGCCAAACTTAAAATCCCGACGCCATAATCCCGGTTGTATGATGGTTGGCGATTTAGGGTTTAATAAATTATAAGCCGCGCTGCGCGCCGGACCAAGATTAACTTCGTATTCATCATACCACCAAGTCTGAGTGTGATTAGTCGGCCCATAATCAAAACTATAAAAACCATCGCCTAGTAAGGCGCTGGTTAAACCAAAGCGCAATCCCTGAAAATCAGTTTGTTGAGTGCGGCTAGCATTAATAATAGATGTTTGCGGATAACGATTAGTTTTAGGTAGATTCAAATAGGTTGTCATTGAACCTGACCAGGTACCGCCATTTTCCCAAGAAGAAGGAAACGATTCTAACATCATCCCGTTTAGCAAACCCTGATAACCCTGGAAAACACGGCCATTGCCAACAATGATAAATTTATCTCCGAATAGACGACGACTTTCGGTGAGCATTTTTTTAAAGCCTTCCGACCAAGCGGTGTCAGCTTTATTTACTGTGTCCTTGAGCCCATCGCGATCCAAATCTAAATTAGCGCCATTAATCCAGGTGACATCACCCCAGGTATTATCATAAAAAACACCATCAAAATAACCTGGCTTGTAAATATTTTGATAAACAAACTCTGGTAAAAATTTATTGAATTTATATCCACTAACATTCTCGCCCGCGCCATCGGTTAAGTTCAACATATAAGTTCCCGGCCAGTTGGATATTCGATTACCGGCCGGATCTTTTAGCCACCAAGAATCAGAAATTTGTGAACGCAAGTCTCGTCTTAAAGTTGCTCCGGTATTTCCGGCTGCCAAATTAACATCATCAATAATTTCTTGAGAAGTTATATAGGCAAGAATAATAACATCAGGATTAAGTTCCCGAATTAGACGTAAGGAGGTTGGACTATTTTCCTGAACTTCCATATCAAGCACTAATAAATCCCATTTAGCGAGTTGCCTCGCTTCTTCGGCACTTAATTCCCAGCGCAGATAATAATTAGCTAAACGAGGATAAGACGCCTTAAGCGAAGCCGCCTTAACTGCCAGCGGAAGTAAGCAAAATAGAAACAATAAAATAATCAGGTAAAAGCGTGGCTTCATTGCTTAATTTTAGTTAGCGTTCATCTTAATAACTTTCATGCGCTTTGGCAGATACTGACGCAAGACCTTAGGAATAATAATTGAACCGTCGGCTTGCTGATTCTGTTCTAGGATAGCTGGCAATAAACGGCTGGTCGCTAAACCAGAACCATTAAGAGTATGGAGAAATTCATTTTTGCCACTTGAAATATTTTTATATCTAATCTGGCCGCGGCGTGCTTGATATTCTAAAGCATTAGAAACACTGCTGACTTCTTTATAAATACCCATGCTCGGAATATAAACTTCTAAATCATAAGTTTTTGCCATCGCTGAACTACAATCTCCGGCCGCTAATTTAGAAATTTGAAAATGCAGACCCAATCCTTCAATTAATTTTTGCGCATTGTTAACCATCTCGGCAAACATCTTCCAACTTTCCTCGGGACGAGAAAAAATAAACATTTCTACTTTATTAAATTGATGACCCCGAATCATGCCGCGTTCTTCTTGGCGATAACTACCGGCCTCGCGACGGAAACAAGCGGAATAAGCAAAATATTTTTTCGGCAAATCTTCTTCACGTAGGATTTCATCACGATAATAATTACCCAGCATCATTTCACTGGTCGCGTTTAAACAAAGACCATCTTGATTCCAAAATAAATCATCGCGGAATTTAGGCAAATGACCAGAAGTATAAGCCGACTTTTCACTTAGCAAAAAGGGTGGCATCATAAATTCGTAACCATTACGAGAATGAAAATCAATAAAATATGATAATAAAGCCCACTCTAATAAAGCACCCATGCCGGTGTAGCACCAGAATCCCGAGCCAGACATTTTAGCAGCTCTCTCGTAATCAATTAAACCTAGAGAAGTTGCTAATTCAACATGATCTTTCGGCTGGAAAGAAAATTCTGGCTGCTTGCCATAAGTATAAATCACTTCATTATTTTCCTTGCCACCAGCAATCACATCGGGCGCCGGGATATTAGGCAGTTCAGCCATTTGTTCTGAAAATTCTTTTTCAGTAGCCGCTAGTTCTTCATCTAACTGCTTAATGCGCTCACCTAAATCTTTCATAGCCGCAATAATTTCCGGTGTTGGCTTAACTTTAGAATTTTTATTACGCTCCGCTTTTAATTCTTCAGTTTTAGCAATTAATTCACGACGTTTATCGTCAAGCGCTAAAACTTGCTCTAAATTTAATTTTTCCGGATCCAGGCGCTTGAGAAGACCTTGTTTTACTTCTTCTAAATTGTCCCGGATGAATTTTATGTCTAACATAATTTTTATATTAATTCACGATTATTTATTTTAGCCAATCACTTCCCCGCCAAAAGCAGCTAATAGATTATCCATCATCGCTCCGCCAGCCTTAGGCTCATCGGTAGTGATTGGTGTGGCCGCTAAAGTTTCCTCTTCTACAACTTGATTAGTAGAATGTTTCTTTAATTCTAAATTTTCATCTAAACGAGATTCAATGCTAACCCCAGAACCAAACACCTCGGCCAAAGTAGCTTCAATTAAGCTACGGATATTAGCATCATTTACTCTATCTTGATGAAATTTATATTTGAAAACCAGATTTAGCTTGCCTGATTGCAAGGCTTGCGGTTCGCAATTTTGCAAAACGAAGGATAAGGAATGGTTGTGTTTTTTTATTTTAACCAGGAATTCCGGCCATTTTTCCGCTACTTCATTTTCTCGCAAGTCAGAAGCGGGTAAAATATTGCCAGCTGGCTGTTTGTGTTCAGATGTTGCCGCCACTACGGCGGAGGAAGGTGCAGCCGGTGCGGACTTGGAAACTGCTGGTGCTGTAGTTGAGGGCGTAGAAACAGGACGTGATGAAACGGGCGTTACTGAGGACTGTCCACTCAAACCGGAACAAATTTCAATAACCGCTAACTCTAAGGGTAGTTGGGCAATTAATAGATTTTTTTCATTATAAGCATCTAATAACCGGCGCAGATAAGCGATTAATAAAGTAATTGGAGAATTAGCGGCAATCGTATTAAGTCTTAATTCTAAATTATCTCCTAAGTTCAAACCGAGACTATTAGATAACTCCGGACTAACTTTAGAAATAATTAGTTTCCGAAGTAGCGCCACGAGTTCGCTATTAAAATTGCGCAAATTAGCGCCACTATCAGCGAGCTGGTTAACCAAAGCGATTGCCTTAGCCGCATCCTTTTTATTTAAATGCTCTAACAAATCAACGGCCTCGCTGCTATTGTAATGAGGAATTACTAATTCGGCTTGCTCTAAAGTAATACGTTTTTCCCCTAAAGAAAAAATTTGTCCTAATAAACTTTCGGCATCGCGCAAATGTCCGCCACTCCGACGAGCGACCGCTTCTAACACCTCATCATCAATTTCTACACTTTCCTGAATAGAAATGCGGCGTAATTTACCAACGATATCACTAATGCCGATGCGCTTAAAATCAAAACGTTCACAGCGCGAAATAATAGTCGCCGGAACTTTATGAATTTCTGTTGTGCAAAGAATAAAAATAACATAAGTCGGCGGCTCTTCAATAATTTTTAACAAAGCGTTAAAGGCCGAAGGTGACAGCATGTGAACTTCATCAATGATAAAAACTTTATATTTTATTTTACTTGGGACTAGCCGAGAAAAAGAAATAATGTTTTCTCTGACATTATCAACACCAGTATTAGAAGCGGCGTCAATTTCAATTACATCTAAATTATTCCCTTCGGTAATTGACTGACAGCTAGTACACTGGCCACAAGGTTCATACTCTCCTGGTTTAAGCTTTAAGCAATTGACCGCCTTAGCCAAAACACGCGCCATCGTCGTCTTGCCAACAGCTCTTGGACCGCAAAACAAAAAAGCTTGCGCCGTCTTACCAGCGCTAATTTCGTTTTGCAAAGTTATTTTAATATGTTTCTGGCCAAGAATATCAGTAAAGTTCTGTGGCCGGTAATCGCGATAAAGCGTCCTCATAGATTTATTTTTTTATTTCGCTGCGGCGAGCAATTTCCGCTTCAACTAAACGCACGCTCTGCCCGTATTTTAAACGGGAAAGCGACCTAATTTTATCAGCAATGCCCTCATGCTTAACCCCAACCAAAGGCCAGGTAGTTCGTAAAGAAAAGGGGCGAGCCGCACTGTTATCAATTAGCAGTTTAATATAAGCAGTTCCCTTGTCAATGTTTATCAAATCATACTGATTGAAAACCGGGTTAAATTCTTTGACCAGAAAATCCGCATCTTCAGAGCCAATTTTAAAACTAACCATTGTGCCCACGTTGCCAAAAACCGCATCCTTAATTTCCGTGTTGCCATTTTTGGCTAACTGACCAATATACTGATGGGCAATCACTAAATTCAAAGCATATTTTCTAGCTTCCGATAAAATCTGACAAATAGAATTAGTGGTAAAATTTTGAAACTCATCAATATAAAGATAAAAATCTTTACGCTGCTCAGTCGGCATATCGGTACGAGACAGCGCCGCCATTAAAATTTTTCCTACTAAAATCATGCCGAGCAGATAAGCATTAGCTTCACCCACTGTTCCCTTCGGTAAGTCAACTAATAATATTTTTTGCTTATCCATCACTTCACGCAAATTAAAGGCGCTCTTTTGCTGACCAATAATCGGGCGCATCATGTCATTAGAAATGAAAGAGGTTAACTTGGAGGTTATATAGGGCACGATATTGGCTAAAGCGGCTTCGCCACCAGCCTTCTCTGCTTCATTAGTCCAAAAATCAACCACGGTTTTATTGCGACAACGCTCCACTTTCAAGCGACGGAATTTTTCATCAGCTAAAACTTTTGGTATTTCCATTAAGGTAGAACCTGATTCTGGGTCATCCATGATTAACAGCATCGCGTTACGCATATACTGCTCAAACATCGGTCCACCCGTTGCCTTTAGGTCATACAATTTATCAAAGATGCCAATCATTTCATTAATGACAAAACTTTTTTGCTCTGGATAACGCTCATCAAATTCTAATAAATTCAAAGCCAAAGGACGCTCAATATCAGCTGGCGAAAAAATAATAACATCTTCAGCTCTTTCTGGCGGGATGCGCTCTAAAATATCCTGAATCAAATCACCATGCGGATCTAAAACACACACACCTTCACCGTTTTGAATATCCTGAATCGCCATGTTTGCAAGCAAGACGGATTTACCAACACCTGATTTACCAATGATATAGGTATGTCGCCTTCTATCAGCTCGTTTTATTCTAATATCTTTCTTTACACCGCGATAAACATTGTTTCCTAAAAGTATGCCTTCATCAGGCACTTCAGCTGGCGCAGGGGCTGATTTAGCAGTTAGCCACAAAATATTAGGGGTTTCGGTCGTGCTAAGCGGCAAATGAAAAATACCAGCCAATTCTTCACTATTTAACAAAAAGCTATCGCTTTCCCGAAAATAGCGATAAATAAAATCTTTAATAATTTTATCTTGACTACCCTTCTTAGGACGAGAAAAAGAATTGCCGTAGCTAAAATTATTATATTCCGCAAAAGCACTAGCAATATTTTCCAAGTACATATCTGCCTTAGCTTTTGTCGGAGCAAAACTGAGTACACGCAAGTTCACATCAAGTCCAGCCTTCAGATTTTTTTCTTCAATCTTTTTTAACATTTCCTCCTCAACAGCGCTTAAACGTTTTTCTTTTTTATCTTCTTGATTAGGATCTTTTTTCTTGGTTGGAGAAACAAAAGAAAAAACTGAATCTAAAAAACCAGAACGCGTCCCCTCGGCCACGGAATTTTTCTGCTGTATTCGCTCCACCACCTCTCTAACTGTGCGATGCCAAGAACCTTTAGCGCTGCGCACTAAATATTGAATAGCTAAGCTCTCCCCTTTTTCTAATTTAGATAAAACACTAACCAAGGAATTCATCGGGTCAACTTCCATTTCCTGATAAGTCTTAAGGGGAAAAATAAAACTTTTCACTGTTTTTAAATAAGCGGCGGAAATTTGTCCAGTTGCCCCAAAACAATTATAGTCCTCAATTTCTTCAATAACCGCCTCTGGGTAATGGGCATGAATGTGTTGTTCTAGGTAGCGTACTGCTTCGCGCTGGGCCGCAAAATAAAAAGCAATCTGCTTAGCGCTAGCGACAATTTCAAAAGAAACATGATCATTACGGCCACTTAGCCAAGCTGAAAAACCACGTTGAGCACGCAAGCCGCCCAAGCCGGCAAAAATTGCCTCACCTTTAGCAATCTCTTCTTTTATGCTTTGTACGGAATGATTGGCGTTATTATTATCATCTGGTCTTTCCTTGGGAATGCGGATAGAAAAAACATGATGAGGCGCATAATGTCTCCGGGAAAGAAATGATTTTATGGTGCGTAAAATAAAAAAGACGGCCACTAGTAGAATAATGGCGCCCAGTAAGTACGGCAGAATGCTCGCAAAACTAAGGGATGCAAAAGCTGGCATAAGCAAAACGCTATTTTAAATCTTTTAACTTAATTATTTTATCAGCTTTAATCTTAACCTCCTGTTCTAAGAAAAAATGATTAACTCGCGGAATCAATCTTAACCAGCGCCGAATTAAATCAATGATTTTATCAACCTTAACTTTAGCCTTATCTAATAAAATATTTATTTTGGCCGTTGTTTCTTCGCCGACACGCTTAAATTCTTTCTGCTTAGCTGGGTCCATTTGTAAAAAAACCTCATGTAAGCCATCGGACAAGATACTATCAATTGCCCGCGCGCGCGCTTGATTCGGATTAGGGGTGACCGTCATGGGGGCAACCGTTTCGGCTATTTTTTGAATATTTTTTTCCACTGGGGCAACCTCGGCTTTTATAGCTTCTTTTTCCGCAGTGGCTGGTATTTTTTCCAAAGAAACATTCTTTTCTCCTTCTAAAATAGGCGAAGAGACGGCCACCTCAATTTTTTTGACCATTCCCTTTTCTAAATCAGCTTTACTCTCTGGAATATTGCCAATAGCCATATTGAAAAATTAGATAGTAATAGCTTCAACCGGGCAATTAGCAGCCGCGTTCTTCGCGCACTCTGTTACTTCCGGATTAATTACCTCTGATTTTCCATCAGCATTCATCTGAAAAGTGTCTGGGCAAAGTCCAGCACACAGGCCGCAGCCGATACATTTATTTTGGTCTACTTTTACCATAAAATTTATAATTAATTTTTTAATTATTTTATGTGTTTATTATAGCATATTATAAAAAAATTAAAACCATTTTTAGGCCTTAAAAAAGCAAAAAAAGCTTCATATTTGACAATTTAAGAACCTTTTGTTATATTAGTTAAATAAAATTATAAGATACTACTAATAGATGCGAGCTTCTTGGCTAGCATTTTGCGTGTAAAGAAACCAATATGGCACATAAGAAAGCCGCCGGTTCAACCTCCCTAGGCCGCGAGTCAGAGAGTAAGCGTCTCGGCGTAAAATTAACTGATGGCCAGTGGGCTAAGGCCGGCGCCATCATCATTAGACAACGCGGTACCAAATATCACCCTGGTCTTAATGTAGACAAAGGCACAGATGATACTCTATTCGCTCTTAAGGGCGGATTTGTTAAGTTTTCTACTAAGAAACTTAAGAAATACGATGGCAGCCTGAAAACGACTAAAATCGTTAATGTTATCTTAAAAGAAGCTCCGGTGAAAGCAGCCGTTGCTAAAAAATAAAAACTTCTTAGCTTGAATATCAAAAAATAGCCCCAACCGGGGCTATTTTTTATTTTAATCAATAAAAATTATTTTTTCCTCCCTGCTTACAAACTTTAATAAACTCTACAAATAAAGGATGCGGCGCTAAGGGGCGAGAAATATATTCGGGATGAAATTGGACGCCGACAAAGAAAGGGTGGTCCTTAATTTCTACTGCCTCAACGATATGGCCATCAGGCGAGGTGCCGGCAATTTTTAAGCCAAGTTCTTCAAAACGGGTGCGATAATCATTGTTAAACTCATAACGATGACGATGACGCTCAGAAACAGTTTTATTTTTAGTAAATTTAGCATAAGCAGTCGCTAATTTTGTTCCCGGTAACAACTGACAAGGCCAGCCACCTAAACGAATTGTGCCGCCATAGCCCTTTTCTTTAATTAATTTTTCCTGCTCCGGCATAATATGAATAACTGGATCAGGGGTTTTAGGGTTAACTTCGGCCGAATTCGCTTCTTTTAAGCCGGCAACATTGCGGGCAAATTCAATTACCGCCATTTGCATGCCATAGCAAAGACCAAAATATGGAATTTTCTTCTCACGGCAATATTTAATGGCCTCAATTTTTCCTTCCGCCCCACGACTACCCCAACCCTGTGGAATAATTAAACCATTAAGACCTTTAAAGGCTTTAGCACCTTCTTTCTCAACATCCTCAGCTCCTAACCATTTTACTTTAACCTTGCAATGATTATGAGCACCAGCGTGCTTAATTGCCTCTAGAACAGAGATATAGGAGTCCCCGAGCTCAAAGTCGCCGCTAGCAAAGTATTTACCAACAATGCCAATATGCACCTCGGGGCTAGTTGTCTTAGTTGCTTGCACCATCTTCTTCCAAGCCTCGTTATTACTCTTTTTCAGCGGTAAGCTAAACTTCTCAAGAATACGAGCGCTTAAATTATCTTTTTCAAAATTCAAAGGAATATCATAAATAGAATCAGCATCCGGAGCAGCAATAACACTATCAAGAGCAACATTGCAATTTATTGACAGTTTTTCGCGGCGGGCCATATCAATCGGCCGTTCACTGCGCGCCACTAAAAAATCCGGCTGAATACCGGCGCTCTGCAAAGCCCGAACAGCATGTTGTGTAGGCTTAGTTTTCATCTCACCAATTTTGTTCGGAATAGGTAAATAAGAAACCATAACAAATAAAACATCTTTCGGATTGTACAGCTTCATCACGCGAGCTGCTTCTAAAAACAAAAGATTTTCATATTCACCAACCGTGCCGCCAACCTCAATAATCATCACCTCAGCGCCAGTCTTTTCAACCGCTTTTTCAATACGACTGCGAATTTCCATCGGGATATGGGGCACAACTTGAACACACTTCCCTTTGTATTCTAAATTTCTTTCCCGAGCAATGACTGACTGATACACTCGACCAGTTGTCATGTAATTTTCCTTATAAATATTTTTATTCAAGAAGCGTTCGTAGTTACCAATATCCTGGTCAGTTTCATCACCATCTTCGGTCACAAATACTTCCCCGTGCTCAATTGGATTCATCGTTCCCGCATCAACGTTAATATAAGGATCCATTTTTATGGCACTAACTTTATAACCACGCGCTTGGAGTATCTGCCCGATTGAAGCAGTGGTTACACCTTTACCGACGCCAGACATTACGCCGCCGACAACGAAGATAAATTTAGTATTTTTATCTTTTTCTTTAGTTTTCTCTAGTTTTTTTCGTTCCATAGACATAATATTTGACTTTTTTAATATTTCGTGATATAATTATAATCGTAGTAATTTAAAAACTTTATTTCATGCTGAAAGTATCCTCTCTCAAAAGCAAAGGCTATTTGGCTCATGTTGACGGCCAAGAAATAGCCAGATCTGCAAACATTTTGCGCCTCGCAGAAGCCGTCTTTCTGGAGGCACCGGAAGAAGTTGAGCACTACGCCATAAATGATGGCGAAGCGGAAATTGACCTTCACCCGGATGACGAAGTTGACTTTAAAGAGCAGTTAAAAATACTGCATTTTAAAGAAAATGGGGCAATGTTCTTCCAAGACGACGAATGAACACTGGACTTGGTTGCCAAAAAAAGCGATGACAAAATCATCGCTTCTTTTTTTATTTCTTTTTTAACAATTCAAAAGCTTTATCTAGTTGCGGGTCTCGTTCCGCCTTAATATCATCTTCTGTTATCTCTACAATAACATTTGGCTCTATTCCCTTTTCGTTGATAAAGTCGCCCGCCGGAGTCAACCAATGAGCTATAGTTACCTTGAGTGAGGAACCATCACTTAAATCAGCAATTGTTTGCACCGAGCCCTTACCAAAACTTTGGGCGCCAACAATGGTAGCTTTTTTATAGTCCCTAAGGGCACCGGCTACGATTTCTGAAGCTGAAGCACTACCTTCATTAATCAGGACAACCGTTGGAAAACTAGCTAAACGCGCCTTACCAGTTGAAGGGTGCTCGGAGCGACGATTCTCGCCATACTGCTCGGCTACAATTGGCCCCTCTTTAATCCAATCACTTGCGATATTAACCGCTGTCTCCAAATAGCCGCCAGGATTATTTCTTAAATCTAAAACAATACCCTTGGGATTTTTAGTCACCGCCTCAAGAACTGCTTTATTAAATAAAGCTTCAGTATCTTCATTAAAATTACTAATGCGAATAATATAAATACCGTCCTTCATTTCTGTTTTAACACTGGCGACAAAAATCTGACCACGCGTAATCTTAATATCAAAAGGTTTATCAGTACCGCGGATAATAGTTAAGGTAACCTCTGTATCTTTCGGGCCTCTAATTTTTTTAACCGCTTCAGTTACAGTCAATCCTAAAGCCGACTCGCCATTGATTGCATAAATTTTGTCACCAGCTCTTAAGCCAGCTTTCTGAGCCGGCATACCATCTAAAGGCGCTACTACTGTTACAAAATCATCACGTAGACCAATCTCAGCGCCAATACCCTCAAAAGTCCCCGATAAATCTTCAAAAAATTCTTTAGTTAAAGTCGGCGTCATGAAAGTTGTATAAGGATCACCAGTTGCCCCCGCTAAACCTTCCAGAGAGCCGTAAAATAAATCAATGTCTTTAATTTTATTCTTATCAACATGATTACTCTTTAAAGTATTCCAAACTTCGAAATAAAGATTAAAATCAAAGCTTTCCTTGTCCCCATTCATCGCCGCTTCGCGTGCCTCCTCTGAATAGGCTAAATTGCCAGCTTTAGTTGACCCGCCACCGAAATAAAAACCAGCTAAAAATATTGCACCAATTAAAACGATGCTTATCAGCCAAAAGCCGATTTTCTTATAATGAAATTTAGTCATATGATACTATTTTAATCAATAAATTTGATTTAAGCAAACACGTTAATTATGTTACTAGCGGCAGCATTGTCTAATTTCCGTTTTTATCTTAGTATTAAAGAGAAATATGAAGATTCTAAAATATAGTGAAAAAAACAAGGCAATCATCATAGCCGAAGCCATAAAAGTCTTAAAAAAAGGCGGTATTTTTGTATTTCCCACCGAAACCTGCTACGGGCTTGGCGCTGATGCCACTAACCCAAAAGCAATTGCTAAACTTTATCGCTATAAAGCCCGCCGCGAAGGCAAGCCACTTTCCATTGCTGTTTCTGATATAAAAATGGCAGCGAAATATGTGGAAATAAACGAAATGGCGACTAATCTTTATAATAATTATTTACCTGGACCAATTACAGTTGTTTCTCAGAGTCGTGGCAATCTAGCGCCAGGAGTAGAGTCTGAATATGGAACATTAGGAATTCGCATCCCTGATTATGATTTGGTTTTAGAAATTATCAAGAATTTTGGCAAACCTTTTACCGCCACCTCAGCTAATGCTTCTTATTTGCCTAAGCCCTACAGTATTAAATCTCTACTTAAAGATACGCCCCTAAAGAGCCGAGAATTAATAGATTTGATAATTGATGCTGGCGAATTACCACACCGCGAAGCTTCAACGGTCGTTGATACCACCATGAATAATTTAAATATCATGCGACCAGGACAAATAAATTTAAAAAAGCAGCTCAGCAAAAAAGCTCCGGTCTTGTCTGCTAAAACTACTACCGATAAAGAGACAGTAAATTTTGGCGGTCTGAATATGCTTAAATATATTGATGAGCCAATTGATAAGCCACTGGTCTTTTTCTTAAGTGGCGAAATGGGTAGCGGCAAAACACAATTTTCCAAAGGCTTAGGCGAAAAATTAAACATCAAGGAAATAATTAAATCTCCAACTTTTACCATTCTCAATGAGTATGACTATAAGCTCGGCGCGCGCCGGGGAAAATTTATCCACGTTGATACTTGGCGAATTGAAAATATTAAAGACCTGGAAAGCATTGGACTCAATCAATACCTGGTAGCCGGCAATGTTATTGCGGTTGAATGGGCGGACAAATTTTTAATTAAACTAAAAAAGAAAATTGAGCTCAGCGGTGGACGCGTAATCAACGTAGTTTTCCGCTATATTGATGAAAACACTAGAACCATAGAAACTTATGAATAAACCAGTAATTCTCGCAATTGACACTAGCTGTGACGACACTTCGGTGGCGGTTTTACGCGGGCGCCAGGTTCTTTCTAGCGTTATCTCGTCTCAAGTAGAAATCCATAAAAAATGGGGCGGTGTTGTACCAGACATTGCTCGCCGCGCCCATCAAGAAAATATTGCCAAGGTCTATCTTGAAGCTCTAAAACGCGCCCGTATTAAAGAAGAGGATATTGAATTTGTCGCCGTCACTTATGGGCCAGGCCTAGCTATCGCTTTAGAGGTCGGCCTAGAATTTGCCAAGAATTTAGCCTACAACAAAAAAAAGAAGCTAGTGCCAATTAATCATATGGAGGGGCATCTCCTGGCGTCTTTTATTCTCAATAAAAACGGCCAAGGACAAATTAAATCCGCTAAAGAGGCAAATATCTTCCCTGCCTTAGCCTTGCTTGTGTCCGGTAACCACACGGAAATTGTTTATGTTAAAAATTTTCATGACTACAAAATTCTCGGCGAAACTCTAGATGATGCCGCTGGCGAAGCCTTTGATAAAGTCGCCAGAATGATGAATATCGGCTATCCGGGCGGACCAATTATAACTTTACTAGCTGGTCGCGCTGACAAAAAATGGTCCAATGTTAAAGCTGGTCTAGCAGAAAGAAATGAACGCAAACCCTTAGCCGGAGTAGCTGGTCGCTTAGGCTTACCTGTGCCCATGATGCGTTCCGGAGATTTAAATTTCAGTTTCTCTGGTTTAAAGACTGCTTGCCTTTATAAAATTAATAGTCTACGGGAAAAATATAAAAATGATAGTGCCTGGTCTTACGAATTAGCACGCGAATTTATTAGCGCCATTTCTAAATCCCTATCTACCAAACTTAATAAGGCCATCAAGCTTCATCCAGAAATAAAAGCGGTTATTATGGGCGGGGGCGTTAGCAACAATCTTTACCTGGTACGCGATATTGGGAACCTATCAAGAAAACTCGGAAAAAAATTCTTCATCCCGGAAATAAGATTCCGCAGTGATAACGCCGGCATGATTGGTATTGCCGCCTATTACAACATAACCAATAGAAACTATTGGTTAGAAGGTCGTGAAATATTAAAAGTTGATAGAAAACCGATGCTCAAATTATAAGGACGCCGGAAGTTTAAATTTAGCTAAAACCTCTTTAGCTTGCTCAGGTTGTAAACGGCGATCTAAATCTCTTTGCATTACGCCGACAATGTCTATTGCTTTTTCCCAATCATTACCACCGCCTTTATTCGGAATGAGATGATAATGAGCATGTGGGATTAAACGACCGAAAGAAGCCGAATCAATAAACTCATAGCCTAAACCACGATAGTGGTTAGCTACTTCAACCGCAAACTCATAAAAAGCGCCGACATTTTCGATATCCCAAATAAAACGAAAATGTTTTTTAGGAATAATAATAGTATGACCTTCGGTAAACTGGGCAATATCCAGGAAGGCTAAAAAATCTTCATTTTCATAGATTTTATAGGCCGGAATTTCACCGCGGACAATCTTACAAAAAATACAGTCGTCCATATTATTAAAAAATTAAATCAATGATTGTAGCGCCTTAAGAGCTTCTGGTAAGACCGGAACAATTAAGCCGGAGATTTTAATTAGCCAAGGAGCAACTAATGACTCAGTTAACTTCTCGCCAAAAGAACCAGCTAAAAACGCATAACGCGAAGCCACATAAAGAATTAATCCTAAAAATAAAGAACCTTCTAGTAGGCCCAATATTCCACCCAAAAGATTATTAATATACTTACTGCCAGGAATAAAGGCTAAGAGATTAAAGAGTTTTTCAATTAAAAAGAAAATAAAATTAGTCAGGCTAGTGGCAGCGACAAATAAAACAATAAAAGCAATTACCTTGCCTAATGATTCGTGGTCGCCCGCCCAATCTCTACCCCATTCAAAAACTTGCAAATAAAAATGACTAGCGACATAGGCGCCAATAATCAGGCCGACTAAATTTCCTAAAGAACGGATTAGTCCTTTTCTTAAGCCGCTAAAGGTAAAAAATGCCAGCAGGGCCAAGAGGACGATGTCCAAAATTCCCATAAATATTTATTTAAACTTTATAAACGCGGAAATAAAGATTCGCCTTTTTTAATTTGCGAAGCGCTAAATTGCTCTTGAATTTTCAAGCTAGTGGCCGGTAAAAATGGTTCCAATAAATAAGCGATATTTAAAACGTCTTGAGCTAAGGGTTTTAGAGCACGCTCTATCTCAGTTTTATCAGTCATTTTCCATGGCGCCTGACGACTCAAAGATTCATCACTGGTTTTAATCTTTTCCCAGAGAGCTTGTAGAGCTTCATTAAAACGATAGCCCGACATCGCTTGCTCAAATTTATCATTAGTTTCTTTAAATTCAGGAGAATCTACAATTGGAGACAAGTTAGTAATTATTTCGTTTTTTTCTAAAAGATTAGAAATGCGAGCCGATAAATTACCTAAACCATTAGCTAAATCCGCATTGTAGCGCAAGCGAAACTTCTCTTCCGAATAATCGCCGTCTTCAAAGGTAGAAATTTCGGCCAAAAGATAATAACGTACCGCATCGGCCCCATATTTTTCAACCAAAGCATAGGGGTCAACCACATTACCCAAACTCTTACTCATCTTCTCGCCGTTAGCGGTTAAAAAACCAAAAACTAAAACTTGGCGCGACGCCGGCAAGTCAGCCGACATTAGCATCGCCTGCCACATCGCTGCTTGCGGACGAAGATTATCCTTGCCGCAAACTTGTAAACCCGGCCAAAACTGGGAAAAATTGTCTAAATTCTGCGGCCAACCTAAAGTAGAAACATAATTAACAAGCGCATCAAACCAAACATACATTACCTGACTAGCATCACCAGGCACCGGCACGCCATGAGGCATTTTATCTTTCTGGCGGGAAATACTAAAGTCTTGAAGACCAGCAGCCACAAAAATCGTAATTTCTTTCAAGCGACCAGCCGGCAAAACAAAATCAGAATTATTTTTATATAATTCTAAAAGCTTTTCCTGGTAATTAGAAAAGCGGAAAAAATAATTCTCCTCGTCAATAATTTCTAAATCGCGATTGGGGTGCAAAGGACAGCGCCCGTCAATTAGCTCTGAATCAGTTTTTTCCATCTCACAGCCGACGCAATATTTAACTTGATAGTTTTTTTTATAGATATCGCCTTTAGCTTCGCAGCGGCGCCAAAACTCCTGAGCCGCGGCCATATGAGAGGCGTCAGTGGTTCTAATAAACTTATCGTAAGACAAATTTAACGATTCTTTTAAAGGTTTAAATTTAGCCGAATATAAATCACAATATTCCTGTACAGGTAGGCTCATCTCTTGGGCTTTCAAAAATATCTTCAAGCCATGCTCATCAGTCCCAGTATTAAAAAATACTTCCCGACCACGCTGGCGATAGTAGCGGGCAATCACATCAGCCTTAATTATTTCCGCGGCAAAACCAATGTGCGGATCGGAATTGATATACGGTAAAGTCGTAGTAATGTAAAATTTTTCTGCTGCCATATTTAGCTTGTTGCAAATTATTTCTTAGGTCTAATTAAGATAACAAATTCACCTTTTAAATTATTAGCATCACTTTTTATTTCGGCAAGGATTTCTTCTGGCTGACCTTCATAAAAACTTTCGTGCAGCTTGGTTAATTCCCGAGCGACCGCGACAATTACTTCCCGACCCTTCTCCTTAGCAGCCGCTGACAATTCTTCTAAGAAGCGAATAGCCCGATGCTTTGATTCATAAACAATTACCGGATAATTACTAGCCACAATCTCTTTCATCATTGTCTGTCGGCCCTTTTTGTGCGGTGGAAAACCAAGGAAAAAGAAACGGTCAAAACCAATACCGGCCAAGGAAATAGCGGCTGTGAGTGCGGTTGGACCAGGAATACTTTCAATCAAGACTTGACTAGCCAAAGCTTCGCGAACTGCTGTCACCAAATATCCGCCTGGGTCAGAAATACCCGGCGTTCCCGCATCAGTGACGAGCGCTAAATTTTTTCCCGACGCTAACAAAGAAATTATTTTATCAACTTTAGGCGCACCTGAATGCTGATGATAGGAAATAGTGGCTGTTGTAATACCGTGGTGAGATAATAATTTTTTAGTCACCCGTGTATCCTCACACAAAATAAAATCAGCTTCCTTTAAAATCCGCAAAGCACGCAAAGAAATATCTTCTAAATTGCCAATTGGTGTACCAACGACGCTTAGTTTTCCCTGTTTAATCACTTGAGCCATAAGCAGTCAGTTACTCCATGTTGTCGCGGCGTTCGCGGACATACTTAGTCCAATCTTCAGCCACGTCAACTAAAATCTTAAAAGGTGCTTCAATAATAAAGTCAAAAATAAAGATGAAGACATTAACGCGCGACATATTATTAGATAGCCAACGGCCAACTAAAATAATCGGCATATAGAACAGGTCTATTAAAAAAGTTACCAGATTTTCTTTGCGCTCAATAATCATTAATTCCTTAATACCTCTAGTAACAATGATACTGAAGAAACTAACAAAGGCTAAAAAGAACAAGAAAATTATCATGCTCACCCAATTAAAGCCCATTAGAGCTAGTAATCTGATAATGAAATAAACTGAGACCAAGAAAGACGCCGCATAAATAAAATTGAAGGTGCCCCGCACCGCTAGACCTCGCTTACGCTCTGGTCTTAAAGTTATCGGCTGTTTATCGTTCTGGCCAAAAAATGCAATCTGTTTGATGCCGGAAACAATCTTATCAGTGTTCGCCTCGCCTGGCTTTTGTGTCATTAAAACAATAAAGAACAGCAATATTGCCGGGAAAGCGACATTAATGGCTAGAGACATGGGATTAAGTGGTTCATTAAACCATTTAATCGCCGGTACTTCAATTAAGAAAACAAAAATTGACTTGGTTAAGAAAATATAAATAATACTGCGCATGGCTGCCCGCCAAAGTCTAGACTTGGCTTTCTTATATTTCTTTTCGCAAGTCTTACGCACCATCGTTAAAAAACCCTTCTCACCTTTCTGACTCTCGGCATAAGCCTTAACCGGATCATCACTAATGGTTTCCGACAAAACATTAAAGTATAAAGAATAACGGCGGACTAATTTATCCAACTGTCTAGTTAAAGGGTGTTCTAACTGTTCTTTGACCTTACTTCTCACTGTTTTAATCTGAACAGCAATCTTCTTTAAATGATTTTCGTCCTCAGCGGAAAAACCGGTTTTTGAGCCAATCGCTAACCAACCGTCATTATAGTATTTAAATAAGACGAAATTAAGCATGTCTTCATCAAGCTTTAAAAAGCGCCTACCAATACTTAAATAGATTTGAATTTCCCGGTCACCCTCATAAGGCATTTCCTTGGGCAGGACAACATCGCGACTTAAAACATCAAACATGTTGTTAACAATCATCTGTTTGACGCGTCCCGGGGCTAAGTTTTCTTCAATTTCACAAGCGGCCATATTCAACAGCCAGGAAATTACATTATTTTTATCACTGATTAAATTCTTCATCTCACTAATGTCGCTCTGTAATCCGAGAGAAGAGTTAATACTTTCAACAAAATAATCTTTTAGTTTTAAATATTTTTCTAGTAGCCGCGCGACTTCACCAATTTTAGTTTCCGGAATTTTATTATTTGGCAAATAGCTGCCACGAATAAGTTCGGTTAAAAGATGAGTTGATAAACCGATACTATCAACATCTTTTACAACCCCTTCAATTACTACTTGGCGACGCAAAATACGAGCAATCGCATTCTTGCGCAGCAAATGATCTTCATCGTAGTCAACCGCGTTTCTCACCTTTTCATAAAAAAAGGCGAGTCGCGATACTAGTTCCGAAACTTTAATTTTAGCTTCATTGTCACTTTCCTCTTCCTTTCTGTTTTCTTCACTATAAATGACCTGGAAGAGCTTTTTGGTGTTGTCATTCAGTTCGACCGGCTTTTCAGAGGCCTGTCTTTTCATTAAATTTGGGCTAACCATAGTAAAATATCTTAGCTATAGCTAAATTTTAGCGTATAATACGACTCTTTGCTTCTATTTTAGCCTGTTTATAGCGAAAAGGCAACCAACTGAGCCCACCTGAAGTCTTGACACGGAAAGCGCTATTATGTATTATTTAGTTAGATAAAAAGGTGGCCACAAGGCTATTTTTAATTACCTATTTTTGTGCTTTTATGAACAAATTAATCAACTACATCAAGGAGTCAATTGCCGAAATGAAAAAGGTTACTTGGCCGACAAAGAAAGAAACTAGAAATTATACTATTCTAGTTATCGCCCTCAGTTTAATTACTGCCGCTTTCTTAGGGGCCCTGGATTTCATTTTCAACTACGGACTACAATTCGTCGTCTAAAAAAATCTATCAATAAAAAATTAAAATAGTTCTTAAATTTTATGGCCAAGCAACTTTTAAACCAAGGCCGACGCTGGTACGTCATCCATACTTATTCTGGCTACGAAGAAAACGTTGCCCAGAACCTGAAACAAAGAGTAGAATCTTTGGACATGGAAGATAAAATCTTCAATATTCTGATTCCTACCGAAAAGAAGATTAAAATCAAAAATGGCAAACGCAAAGTCGTTGAAGAAAAAATATTCCCTGGGTACATTTTAGTAGAAATGGTAGTAACTGATGAATCTTGGTATATTGTCAGAAACACTCCGAATGTTACCGGTTTCATTGGCACCGGCACAATTCCAACTCCAATTGGCGACGCCGAAGTTAAGGCTCTACAGAAAAGAATGGGCGTGGAAGATCCTAAATTTCAGATTGATGTCGTGGTCGGTTCTCCGGTCAAGATTAATGAAGGACCATTCAAAAATATGGAAGGAAAAGTTACTGCTGTTGATGAGGCGAAAGGAAAGGTTAAAGTTTCTGTTTCCCTCTTCGGCCGTGAGACTCCGGTAGAATTAGATTTCTTACAAATTAAAAAGGCGTAAATATTATAAATATTGATAATTAAAGATAACGGGCGGGCTTCTACGTCCTTAGTAAAATTTTATGGCAAAAAAAATAAAAACAAAAATTAAGTTGCAAATCGCTGGCGGACAAGCTAATCCAGCTCCTCCAGTCGGTCCAGCTTTAGGTCAGCATGGCCTTAATATCGCTGAATTCTGCAAACAGTTCAACGACAAGACTAAAGATAAAATGGGTGAAATCACTCCAGTGGAAATTACTGTCTATGAAGATAGAACTTATACCTTCATCCTAAAAACTCCGCCTGCTAGTGAATTAATTAAGAAGGCAGCTGGCATCAAAGGTGGTTCAAGCAAGCCTTTAACCGAAAAAGTTGGTAGCATTACTGATAAGCAATTAGAAGAAATCGCTACTATCAAAAGACCGGACCTAAACGCTAACGATATTGAAGCCGCCAAGAAAATTATTGCCGGCACTGCTCGTCAGATGGGTGTTGAAATCAAATAATTTATTAATTTAATTGTGGGAGTTTAGTTTTAATCACTTGATTATAAATAAACGCCTGACCACGACTATGAAAACTGAAAAGAAAGTTACTAAAAAGAAAGTAGATAACTCTACTATCTACGACAAAAACAAGACCTACAGCATTGAAGAGGCTTTAGAGATTGTTAAGAAATTAACCAAGACCAAATTTGATGCTTCCGTTGAAGTTCACTTCCGTCTCGGTATCAACAACAAGAAAAGTGATCAACAAGTAAGAGGTGCGGCCAACTTGCCTCACGGCACTGGCAAAACTATCAAGATTGCTGCTTTTGTTTCTCCGGAAAATGAAGCAGCCGTTAAAGCGGCTGGGGCTGATTTAGTCGGCGGCGAAGAATTGATTGCTGAAATCAAGAAAACGGAAAAGACTGATTTTCAAGTAGCCATTGCTGAACCAGGGATGATGAAAAATTTAAGCATGATTGCTAAAATTTTAGGTACTAGAGGTTTAATGCCATCTCCAAAAAATGATACCGTCACTCAAAACCCAGTTAAATCAGTTGAGGAATTAAAGAAGGGTAAAATCAGCTTTAAGAATGATGATACTGGCAATTTACATGCTATTATCGGCAAAGTTAGCTTTGATAATAACAAGCTAACAGAAAACTATAAATCATTACTAGAAACTGTAAAAAAGACTAAGCCAAGCTCCTCTAAGGGCAGTTTCATTAAGAATATCAGCCTTTCTTCTTCAATGAGCGCTGGTGTAAAAGTTGCCATTTCCTAACCACTTGACTTATTTTTCTAAATAGGATATAATACATCTTGTAGGTAAGCAATTTTGTAAAGAAAAGCGGACCCAAAGTCCGCTCTTTCTTTAGCTTAAAAAGGTCGCCTTACCATTTATTAAGTTAAGCGATACGAAAATGAAAAAGTTATTTGTTGGTGGCTTGAATTTCAAGACCACTGATCAGACTCTCGCCGAAGCCTTTTCTAAGGCCGGTACTGTTTTATCCGCTACCATTATCATGGACCGCATGACCCAACGTTCAAAGGGTTTCGGTTTCGTTGAAATGGAAAACGATGATGAAGCTGAGGCAGCTATCCAGATGTACAACAATCAGGAGTTAGATGGCCGCAGAGTCGTAGTTAACGAAGCACGCCCTCTTGAAAAGAGATTCTAAGCGTCTTCCCTCTGTTTTTACAACAATAGACAAAACACCTCGCCGCAAGGCGGGGTGTTTTTTGTTATAAAAAAAGCGCCTCTTTAAGAAGCGCTCTCTAATCATGTTAAATCATTTCAGAATCATTTCAAAACATCGGCCGCAAAAGCAGCCAGTTTAGAACGAACAGTTTCAGTTAAGACAGAAGCGGCAAACATCTTATTGCGATGTTCATTGCCACTCATCTTATCAATCAGATAAGTAAGCCCCGAATTCTGAGCAGAGAGATAAGGCAAGTCTATCTGACTTAAGTCTCCACACAGGACAATTTTTGCCCCCTCTCCAGCTCGAGTAATGATAGATTTTACTTCATGCTGAGTTAAATTCTGAGCTTCTTCAATAATAATGAAAGCGTTGACAATTGTTTGTCCTCTAATATAGTCCAGGGGCTGACAAACAAAGTCATACTTTTCCCAAAGGTTCTCGGAGGCAGCGCTGTTTTCAGAAAATCCATTCTTAGACTTTTTGTCATTTTTTTCAGTCTTCTTTTTTTCCTGAAAAATTTCACGCATTTCTTCATACTGCTTCTTTTCCAGAAAATGAATGTTCTGTTCAAACGGCTTTAGCCAGGGAGCAGATTTTTCATTAATGTCTCCAGGAAGAAAACCCATTTTTTGCTGATTACTAAGCGGCACCATCGGATTAATTAATATCCGCTCGGTAAAGCGTTCACGCTGCTCAAGAGCAGCCGCAATTGCCATCAAGGTCTTACCAGTCCCGGCTGGTCCCTGAATCGCTACACAATGAATTCCTTTGTCCATTAACTGATGAAAAGTAAGAAGCTGGCCCCAGTTAATTTCATCTCTATCCTCTTTCTTAATTACTGCGCGCAGGCCACACAACCTTAAATCAGGTGGAATAATTTCCATCTTACCACCCTTGCGAATAGTCAGAATGGTTTGCATTCCTTTCTTGTCTGCAGATTCACCTAACTGAATTAAGGCGCCGCCATTTTCCGGCATCTCCCCAAATACTTCAGGTGAATAAGAAATGCTAACATCTTTTTCTCGCAAAGAAAAAGTCGGTAATCCGCGTTGAATTTTCTTCAAAGGCACGAGATTGGCTCGATACTTTTCAATGGAGATCTTGGGATTATCTCCAAAAAGACCAAAAGCAATAATTCGCATATTGCGATCATCGGTTATTAACTTAAACTTCTGATAGTCGCTGTACCGAGATTGTTTGACCACATAATTAAACGTGGCCATAATCTGATCGTCAGGCTTGTCTTTGTCTAAATTAAAATCACCGAAATCCACATTACGCTCCAACACTAAATTTTCGTTGTTAGAAAAAACCATCTCCTTAATATCCTTGATAACATCTCTAACCTCCGAACCGATTCTGTTGTCATTTTTCAACTTATCCAGTTCGCGCAAAACAGTTAAAGATATTACCACCAAGTTGCCGCCGTCTATCATGTTCGTGATAGCACTGCGGTCACTTATCAAGACATTGGTGTCAGGTAGCATCAGATTGGCTTTGTTTGCTTCCAATTTTTCCTCCTTGGGTCACCAGGACCCTTTTTAATGATTTGGTTTTTGTTATTAATGTTCTTCTTTTCTCAATTGATATATTTATTTACCAACTTTCTTTTTAGCAACCAGTTTTTTAACAACCGCTTTTTTAACGGCTATTTTTTTCACAGGAGCTTTTTTAATATTCGCGGTTGGAGCACCAGACCTTCTCTCGTAATCAGTAATTGCTTTCTGCAAACCTTCAACTGCCATAACAGAACAATGAACTTTCTGATGAGGTAAACCGCCTAGATCTTTCACAATTTCTTTCCAAGCGTATTTCTTTGCCTGTTCAACAGTCATGCCTTTTACTTTTTCCGTCATCACCGAAGCAGTGGCAATATTGGAAGCACAACCGAAAGAAAGAAATTTTACATCCTTAATCTTTCCCTTCTCTACTTTCAAAAAGAAATCCAACTGATCACCACAAACCATATTACCAATTTGGGCATAACCATCCGGATTAGCAATTTTACCGATATTTTTAGGCTTCAAAAAATTATCTAAAGTTTTCTTAGTATAGTTAAGTGCCATATATTTATTAATTAAATTCTTATTAAATAATAGTTAAAAATTAGCTATTTGTCAATTTATTGGGGAAAAACTACGTAGGCGCTTAACTGTCCCTTTTAAGGCTTTAATTACATAATCAACCTCAGCCTTAGTATTAAAGCGCCCAAAAGAAAAACGGATATTACTATTTAGGAAGTTTTTGTTAAGACCAATGGCTTTCAGGACATAGGAAGCGCGCAAATCAGAAGCCGAACAAGCCGAACCAGTTGAGACATAAATGTTTTTGAAAGTTAAATCCATTAAAATCGCTTCGCCCTCAATATAGCCAAACATAATATTTAAATTGGCTGGTACGCGCTTTTTTAAACTGCCATTCAAGCGCACTTCCGGAATTTCTATTTGAATTTTCTTCCAAAAATAGTCGCGCAAAGACGTGACTTTTTTTAAATAAGCACTTCTCTCTTTATAAGCTAGTTCTAGAGCGGCCGCAAAACCAATAATTCCCGGTAAATTATAAGTACCAGAGCGCAAGCCGTCTTCTTGCCCGCCACCAATAATCATCGGTCGAACTTTTATCTTGCGATTAATATAGGCCAAACCAACCCCTTTGGGTCCATAAAATTTATGAGCAGATAGAGACAGGAAATCAATCCCCATCTTTTTGACGTCTAATTTTAAATACGGTATTGCCTGAACAGCGTCGGTATGAAAAAAGGCGCCGTGCTGATGAGCGATTTTTGCCAGCTTTTCAATATCCTGAATCGTGCCAATTTCATTATTAACGGCCATTACTGAAACCAAAATTGTATCGTCGCCGATAATTTTTTCTAGCTCGGCCGCATCAACTAAACCCTCATTATTAATTGGTAAATACTCAACCACAAAACCTTCGCGCGCTAAAAATTTAGCCGACTCCATCACACAAGGATGTTCAATTGAAGAAATAATAATCTTATTTTTCTTTTCCGTGCGATTAGCTAAAGCGACTCCTTTAATAATCAGATTATTAGCCTCAGTCGCGCTGGCTGTAAAAATAACGCCGCTTGGTTCGCCCCCAATCAATTTAGCTACCTTTTCTTTGGCTTGCATTAGAGCACTCCAGGCGCTCTGCCCCAAACCATGAATAGATGAAGGGTTACCGTACTCCTTTTCAAAATAAGGCAACATTTTTTTCAAAACCCGCGCGTCCAGCCTGGTCGTGGCCGCGTTATCTAAATATACTTGCATATCTTAATTTCTATTAATTTATAAGTAATCTAATTATAATCTTTTTTCTCATAATTTCAAGGTAATTACGAGCTTTAGCTAAATTAAACCAAAGAAAAAACCGGTAAGTTGCCCCACCGGTTTAAAAAATTTAATTTAAGCTTTACTCATCTTCATCACCAAAGAGTTCATATTCGCCGACGAAAATTGTTTCTTCCGGACCAGGTCCGACTGAGATGATGCGCAAATCAGCCGCCTCAACTTCCAAAAAAATATACTTCAAGATATTTTTAAGGTTTTCCGGCAAAAGATCGAATCTGCGAATTTCCCGAATATCTTCATCCCAACCATTGAATTCTTCATAGATTGGTTTGCAGTTATACAGGAAATAAGGATCAACGATGGCAGTGGAAAGAACGTCCCCCTTCTTAATAATCTTATTGCCATAAACATAATCCTCGCCTTGATATTCATAAGAGTGACAGATTTTTATCTTTTTCACTCCAGTTAAAACATCAAGCTTGGTCATAATGATTTGATTGGCTTCCGAACGAAGTGCGTGACGTAAGAGCGGTAAGTCTAACCAACCCGTACGACGTGGACGTCCAGTAGTTGCGCCATACTCGTGACCAATGCGACGAATGGCAATTCCCTGAATAAATTCATTAGGGTCATTAATGTCGCTACCAGCATACAACTTTTTTTCCTCGGCGCCAGCGCCCGCCTGGCCACACCATCTTTCTGATTCTTCGCCGCCCATTTCGGTTGGAAAAGGACCGGCTCCAACCCTGGTCATATAAAAGCCTTTAATAATACCAAAAGGCATCTCAACATCCTCCATTTCCAGGCCAGCGCCTTTCATCAGTCCCTGAACCGAGCAATCCGAGGAAGTAACAAAAGGATAGGTCCCATAGTCAACACTGAGCAGATATCCCTGAGCTCCTTCGAGCAAAATATTACTACGACCAACTTCGTCTTGAAGGAATTCATCAGTGTTAGTGACGTAAGGCCGCAGAATCTCGCCGTAAACCAAATATTTTTTGGTAAGCGCTTCAATATTAAAGTCTCCCTGATAATCGCTATACTGACCAAATTCCAAATGTTCATGAGCCATGATAACATCAATGTCTTCAGGCTGATAAACTTTAAGTAGCCTACTAACATATTCCAAATTCTTCATTAATTTACTCCGGAAAATTATGGGGTTGAGCAAATCATTAATTGAGATACCGCGCCGCGCCACAAAATCAGCATAACAAGGACCAATTCCTTTACCCGTTGTACCAATCTTCCCGCTCCCGGCTTTTGCTTCGCTTAAGCGGTCCAAGAGGATATGATACGGCATAATAACCTTCGCCGCTAAAGAAATTTTTAGATTAGAACAAGGAATTCCCTCACTTTGGAGTAGATTAATTTCATCAATCAGGGTCTTGGGATAAATCACTGCGCCACTAGCGATGACATTAATTTTACCATTCACATCATGAACAATCCCCGAAGGAATTAAATGGAAAATCTTTTCTTTTCCATTCACAATCACCGTGTGTCCGGCATTATCACCACCAGTACAACGAACAATGATGTCAGCCCAGTCGGCAAACATATCAACGAACTTACCCTTGCCCGTATCTCCAAACTGGAGACAGTTAACAGCCATGGTTCTTTTCGCTCTGGAAAAATACCCCCTTAAACTATAATTCATTTTTTCAGTTAATTTCATTTTCTTTCTTTTTTTGGTTTTACATTAGCGCTTATAGTTAGGCGCATCTTTCACAAAGTAAAGGTCATGCGGATGTGACTCCTGCATGCCGGCAGCTGATACTAAATAAAAATTAGCAATCTGCTGCAGAGTAGCGATATCTTTCGCTCCATTGTAACCCATGCCAGCTCTCAGGCCGCCAATCAGTTGAAAAAGAATGTTGGCCACTTCGCCCTTAAATTGGACGGCGCCCTCAACTCCTTCTGGAACTAACTTGTCGCTAGTTTTACCTGACTGACTATAACGTTCCCGTGAAGCCTTGTTATCAAGCATGGCTCCGAGTGAACCCATACCGCGATACAATTTAACAGCCTTACCTTCCCGAAAAATAACTTCTCCAGGCGATTCAGTTGTGCCCGCTAATAAATTACCAAGCATAACGTTGTCAGCACCAGTCCCAAGGGCAATCGTGATGTCGCCGGAATATTTAATTCCGCCGTCGGCACACACTGGCACGCCAGAGCCACGAATTGCTTTAGCACATTCATAGATAGCGGAAACTTGGGGATGACCAATGCCGGAAACAATCCGTGTGGTACAAATTGAACCCGGACCCTGACCAACTCTAATACCGTCAGCACCAGCATCAACCAGTCGCTTAGCGGCGGCTCCTTCGGAAATATTGCCGGCAACAATGTCTATTCCCGGATACTTAGCCTTCAAATAACGAAGCATTGCTATAACTTTTAAAGAATCACCATGCGCGGTATCTAGTACCAAAACATTGACTCCTTTATCAATTAATAACTGTGCTCTGTCGTAGTCATCATCATGGACACCAATAGCCGCCCCGACAACCAAGCTTCCCTTGCTATCCAAATTAAACCCGGAGGCATTGTTAGACATGATTCTTTTCAAATCAGTTAAGGTGTAAATACCAATCAGCTTTCTTTCAACGTTAATTATCGGCAAAATTTTCTTATGATTTGTCAGCATAATCTGATAGGCTTTCGCCATATCAACCGACTCAGCAAAAACAGGATTAGCTGACATAATATCAGCAATCACGCTTTCCTGAGGGTTATCACAAAACTGAAAATCATTACTCGTAACCATGCCAAGTAAACGTTTGTCGCTGTCAACGACTGGGAAAGAAGAAAAACCGTAGTCCTTCTCCTCTTTCATCCGTAAAACATCAGCAACTTTATCCTGTGCCGAAACACAAATTGGATCGTAGATAAAAGCATTCATCCGGTGCTTTACTTTGGCAACTTGCGCGGCCTGCCTAGCTGGTGATAATCCTTTATGAATTATCCCTAAACCGCCAGCCATCGCCATCGCAATTGCCATCTTCGTTTCTGTCACCGTATCCATTGGTGAACTAACAATGGGAATCTGCAAATCGATATTCCGAGAGAACTTGGACTGCAGCCTAGCTTCTTCGGGAAGAATTTCCGAATAATCCGTCCTAAGACGAAGATCGTCAAATCCAACCGCAAAGAATCTTTCCCTTTGAGCGTTGAAAAACGCATCACAGGCTCTTTCTTTTGTCATAATCAGTGATTTTAGTGTTATTAAATTGTTAAAGAATTTTTGAATTTTTGAATTTTTCAATTCCAGAAATATTAACAGAAAAAATGATTTAAGTCAAATTAAAAACGACCTAAAAAAATACGGGGCTGGCCCGTATTTTTTATAAATAATTTTTCTATTTTAAACTATTTTACTAGCTCAACAGTATTAACAACTATCGGCTCAACTGGAATATCGCGCGCACCAGTCTGAACTCCCTCAATTGCTTTAACAATCTCCATGCCCTCCACTACTTCACCAAAATTGGTGTGCATACCATCAAGCCAAGGAGTTTCCGCGGCCGTCACAATAAAGAACTGGGAACCATTAGTACCAGGACCCGCATTAGCCATTGCCAGACTACCGGCAACTAATTTCTTGTTATTAAACTCATCCGCAAAACGATATTCTGGTCCACCGGTACCATAGATATTGGTATTCTCGCCCTTACTATTAGGATCACCACCCTGAATCATAAAATCTTTAATAACGCGATGAAACTTGGTTCCATTATAAAACCCAGATTGTGCAAGATTTAAAAAATTATTAACCGTAATTGGCGACTCATCACTATAAAACTTAACCGTAATATCACCTAGGCTAGTTTTTAAAATAGCTTGAGAATATTCTTGAGCTAAATCTTGTTGGCCGTCTAAATTTCTCATATTAGTGGAAGTTAAATTAACTGGCCCGGCAGGCTCAGTTGGTAAATTAGTAGTTTTTATAACATTACTGTTCTGTGAATACAGATCAACTGGTTCTTCAGCTTTTTCCTGGGAACAAGCTGAAAGCGTGAAAGCAGCGGCAATAATCCCTGCCGATAAAAAGATTTTTTTCATAGCGTATATTAATTAAACTTTAAATTGTTTTTTTATATCTTTATCTTCTTCCTGTCTTTTTTCCTCAATCAGGCTTTTTGCTTGAGCGCGCAATTCTTCTAATGGTAATTTATCAAGCTCGTGAGCACGTTTTGCTAAAATTTCTGCTTCATTCAAATCAGGATTTTCTAAAACATCGCCCAATAAGACATCAAGAATCGCCCCGATTTTTGGACCAGGAGCAATCCCTAAAACTTCCATCAAATCATTGCCATTGAGTTTTAACATCTTCACCGAAACCGGATCATGTTGCACTTTTTCCATCATATACTGCAAGTGGCGCAACTTATAAGGCATTGCTTTCGGCGTACCAGAACCAAGTCGGTCAGCAATGCGCAGGTCAATTAAATCTTTTAAATTCTCGCGACCAACTTTGACAATTAAGCGCCTAACTGAGGCCGCGGTCACCTCTCCGACATTATAATAGAACATGTGGTTTTTGACCAGGTTAACCACGCGTTCTCTATCCTCATTAGAAAATCTAAGACGCGTCATAATCTTGTCAGTCATCTTCGCCCCTAAATATTCGTGATTATAAAAAGTCGCAATATTATCAATTATTTTCCTGGTCTTCGGCTTAGCCACGTCATGAAGTAAGGCAGCAAAACGAACCTGCCAATCAGGACTCGGGCAACTCTTAAGTGCTAAAATATTATGTTTAAAAACTGGATAGATATGATGCCTATCTTGCTTAACATCAACTCCCTGCTCAAGTTCCGGCAAAATATATTGTAATAATTTACAATCATGTAAAAGCATAATACCTTCCGCTGGCCGCTGAGACGCTAAAATTTTAATCAACTCATCGCGAATTCTTTCTTTAGAAACAAATTTTAGACTACCCGCTAATTTTACAATTGCCCGCTGAGTTTTTGGTTCTAATTCAAAACCGAGTTGGGCGCCAAAACGAACGGCGCGAAGCATACGTAAAGCATCTTCCTTAAAACGATCAACCGGCTCGCCTACAGCGCGAATAATTTTTTTCTTAATATCTTTCTCGCCACCAAATAAATCAATCACGTCGTCAGGATTTTTTGGGTTAAGCGCTAAAGCATTAATAGTAAAGTCGCGACGTTCTAAGTCTTTATCTAGTTTATCCTCAAATTTCACTTCATCAGGATGACGTCTGTCAGAATAGCCCTGTTCGCTACGATAAGTAGTAATTTCTAAAACATCAAGTAAAGTCTCGCCCTCTCTAATCGGTAGAAGCACGGTGCCAAAACCATTTTCATATTTTCCATCAGGAAAAACCTGTAAAATATCATCCGGCTTAGCGTTAGTTGTAATATCCCAATCCTTAGGTTCCTTGCCCATTAAAAAATCACGTACGCAACCGCCTACGATATAAGCTTCAAATCCCGCCTTCTCTAGTGCTAGGATGGTATTTTTGACATACCCTGGAATTTTCATAATCATTTTTTAGGAGAAAATTTAGTGTGGAGCAACTTAGCAGCCAGCTTATTCTGCTTCACCCAAGAATAATATTCAGTCATCGGCTTGTTTTCATGAGCCCGTCTGACTGGCTTACCGGCATCAATCATATACATCCCTGCTAAACGCTGTTCCCGAATAGCCTTAGTTGTCGGCATTGGTTGTCCACCGCCGCCTAAACAGCCGCCTGGACAAGCCATCACTTCAATATACTGGTATTCATGCAGTTTTGGCAAGATGCGCTCAATATTGCCAATTCCATTAACTACACCGACTTTCAGTTGGCGACCCGCTAAATTAACCTTGGCTTCTTTCAGCCCCTTCAGCCCGCGAACTTCTTTAAACTCTAAACGACTAGCACACAGCTTGTTTTTTGATTTAGTCTTGGCGCAAGCCAGAGAGACAGCGGTGCGTAGAGCTGATTCCATTACACCACCAGAAGCACCATAAATTGCGGCGGCACCAGAACCATCATTAAAGAAGGGATTAGTTTCTGAATCAGGCAAGTTCTTTAAATCAATATTATTTTTCTTCAATAAAAAAGCAAACTCACGCGTTGTCAAAACGTGATTAACTAACTGATGACCTTGATACTTTAACTCGGGACGGGCAGCTTCATATTTTTTAGCCGTACACGGCATAATAGAAACAACCACAATTTTTTTACCATTCAACTTATGCTTACTAGCAAAATAACTTTTAATTGCTCCGGCACTATGAATATGGGGTGAGCGGGCTGACGTTAAATTAGGAATCAATTCCGGATGATAATGCTCAACATAAGCGACCCAAGCCGGACAGCAAGAGGTAAACATCGGAGCAGCAGCTTTTTTATCGCCTAAGCGTTCTACTAATTCCTCCGCCTCCGTCATTGTTGTAATGTCGGCCCCGAAATTAACATCAAAAATATAAGCAAAACCTAATTTATGCAGAGCGGTATTTATTTTCTTAGCGCAATTAAATCCATAAGGCAAACCAAATTCTTCTCCTAAGGAAACGCGTACCGCGGGCGCAAACTGAGCAACAACAATTTTCTTTTTATCCTTTAAAGCAGCTTCAACCTGTTTCCATTCGCCTTGTTCTTGCGCGGCGGCCACCGGACAAGCATTAGCACATTGCCCGCAATAAATACAAGCTTGGCCCTTAGCCCTAGTAGCTTTGACTTCTTGATTAACACCATGCCCCTCCATTTCTAAAAAATTAATTCCCTGACGACTACAAGCGGTAATACAATTATGACAATCAATGCACTGCGTTCCGTCTATCTCAACAGCATTAGCAAATTTATAAGTCTTACGCTTACTCTTTCTATCATTAAAGCGCGTAATCTTAATATCATAGTCCCTAGCGAGCTGAAGTAAGTCGCAATTAAAACGCAAAGTACAGTCGGCACACTTTTCAATATGGGAAGCAAAAATTAATTCAATATTCAGCTGGCGTGCTTTTCTGACGCGCGGCGAATCAGTTAAAATTTCCATGCCCTCAGTAACCTTAGTCGAGCAGGCTGTCGCTAATTTATCACGCCCTTTTATTTCTACCACACAGACGCGACAACTGGCGCGCACATCTAAATCAGGATGATGACACAAAGAAGGGATTTTTATTCCCCGCTCTGTAGCTACATCTAAAATTGTCTGCCCAGGTCTAGCAGTAATTTTTTTATTGTTTAATCTGAGGTTGAGCATCTTTGATTTTTACTAAATCCGAATAAATACTATACGAGAAAAATAAAGCAATCGGGGAAATCAGCCAACTAATAATCTGAATGATTCCGCTCCAAATCATTGACCAGGCGCTAGTTTCGGGCACACCGGCAATTGGCGCCATAAGTAGAATCATGAGCAACCAAACAACTAACATTAAAAAACAAAAGCGACCAAAAACTGGCCAGAAATAACCCTTAACTAAAGCCTTGCTTCGAGAAATTGCACTCATTCCCCTTTTGCCTTCAAAAAATAAAACATAAACGGCTAAACTATAAAACACTGAAAAAATAATAGCCGGAATAATTAATAATAACGCCCACAAAAAAATCAATAACCCAGTAAGCAAAGATAAACCGATATAAGGCCAAAACAAAGGTTTAGTCTCACGATAAGTCTCTTTTGGTGCATCCTTATAGTCATTCTTAACCAAAAAGAAAATCGCCATATATCCTCTGGTCAAAAAATATACCATAAAAATTACGCTCACAAACCCAGATACTCCCGCCAAAGTCTTAAACAGGTTAGAAACAAAGCGATCAGTTATTAAAAATCCCAGAACGATTGAAACAGTCGTTACGACTAACGGAATCAGGATTGGCTTAATGCCTTCCCAATAAAGTTTTAAAATCTTGACTAAGTGTTGCCACCAAAGAGACACCGAGTTTTCCAGTATAGTAAAGACCGGAGTTAATTTTTTGTTTTCCATAGTTTTACTTATGATAAATATTTTCTAAAAAACTTTTCACTGTTAAAGGTAAAGATGAGCCCAGTGAGCATAAACTTGATTCTTCTAAGTTATCTAACAAATCCGCAAACAACGCGCTATCTATTTTTTTAGCTAAAAATAATTCGCGTAAGCGATAACTCCCCTCCCGACAAGCCGTGCAGGCACCACAACTTTCATTCTCATAAAACTTTAACCAATAATCTAAAAGTTTTTTCTTATCGGTTTTCTTCACATCATAAACCATAATTAAACCAGAACCTTCAACCGGAGCGGATAACTGATCGGAACGTAAAACTTCGCCGCAAACTTCGCCCCCAGCAATGACAAAAAAATCAAAGGCTGGATAATTATTAGTCGCCCGTAAAACTTCTTCAATACTCATTTCTGCTGGTAAAGCAAAAACGCCACGCTGCTTAACCGCCCCAGCTAAAGTATAAAGACGGCGACCGGTATATTTATCGCGTTCCACTAAACTAACACTATAAAAAGTCTCAACATTACTAACTAAAGTCGGAGCACCAAATAAGCCATGGTCGGCCGGAAAAGGCGGACGCAAACGTGGCTCAGGACGCTTGCCTTCAATAACATTTAAAATCGTACTTTCTTCACCACAAATATAAGACGGCTCTTTCGGCTTCAGAAAAAATTCTAACTTATTTTTTAAGCTCCGATATTGTTTAAGTGCTAAAGCTACTTCCATTTGTTTACTAAAAGCTACTTGATAAGCTTTGCTCCAATAAAGATAAACTTTAACAATCTTATCTTTTCCTAAAAAATCTAAAGCTAATTTTACGCCACGCAAAACTTCTTCCGCCTCATGTTCTAAAAGCCAAGCATCTTTTTTGACACCTGGTTCACCTTCGGCGGCGTTAATAATAATATAACCGCGGCCATTCTTAATCTTTCCTAAAGCCTGTTTAACGGCTAACCATTTCTTAGCTACCGGAAAACCGGCGCCACCGCGACCAGTTAATCCCGCAAACTCCAGTTTAGTAATAATGTCGGCTTGCTTAGGCATTTTATTGTTGCTTACCGAGCTGTCCAGCCGCCATCAACGTGCAGAACCGTGCCGGTAACATATTTTGCTTCGTCACTAGCTAAATATAACAAAGCATTAGCAATATCAGCTGATTCACCAACATAACCCAAGGGGGTGTTGGCTTTAACCATTTGATTAAAACCATCATCACCTAAAACTCCTTCGGTCATACCAGTAACAATAAAACCAGGCGCAACCGCATTAATCCGAATGCCGTGCGGAGCTAAGTCTAAGGCAGCGGCATGAGTTAGCTGCACAACGCCTCCTTTAGAGGCACAGTAAGAAACCGTCGCCGCCATGCCAACCGTTCCTAAAATAGAACTAATATTAATAATTGAACCCTTAACGCCTTTTTCTTTCATCACTTGAGCGGCTAACTGTGAGCCATAAAAAACACCGTGTAAATTTACTTGGATAGTTTTATTCCAGACCTCTTCGCTAACATCTAAAATACTGCCCAAAGTACCAACCCCGGCGTTATTTACCATCACATCTAAAGTGCCAAATTCGGCCACAGCAGCGGCTACTAGAGCGGCCACCTCTTCCCGCTTGGAAACATCGCAACGAACGTAAATCGCTTTACCAGGGGCCAATTCTAAGCCAGCTGGTGCCTCATGGATATCGGAATAGACAACCTTGGCGCCTTCAGCAACGAATAAATCAGCCGCCGCCTTACCAATGCCAGAAGCAGCTCCGGTCACAACCGCGACTTTATTATTTAATCTCATATTTTTAAAATTATTAATTTATTAACGCTTAATCATTTTGGCTAAATAAGCGGCGAGCTCAACCATGCGATTAGAATAACCCCACTCATTGTCGTACCAAGAAATAACTTTAAGCAAGTCGCCGCCGACGACTTTAGTTGAAAGCAAATCAATAATCGCGCTATGAGGATTACCAATAATATCTGAAGAAACTAATTCTTCTTCTGAGGCTTCAATGATGCCTTTTAATTTACCGCTAGCGGCTTTTTTAAAAGCTTTGTTTACAGTTTCGGCAGTTGTCTTCTTGCCAAGAACATAAACCGTATCACATAGTGAACCAACCGGCGTCGGAACACGTACAGCTAAACCATCAAAATTATCATGCAAAGAAGGAATTGCTTCTGTTGTCGCTACGGCTGCTCCAGTAGTTGTAGGGACAATATTTAAAGCAGCGGCCCGTGCTCGGCGCAAATCTTTATGCGGCCCATCAACTAAATTTTGGTCAGCGGTATAGGAATGAATGGTTGTCATTAAGGCTTTCTTAATACCAAAGTTCTGCTTAATAACAGCTGTGGCCGGTGCTAAACAGTTAGTTGTACAGGAAGCACAGGAAACAATATGATCGGTCTTGGTAACTTTATTTTCATTAACCCCTAAAACAATAGTTTTAATCCCACCTTTTTTAGCCGGAGCAGATAAGATAACTTTTTTCGCACCCGCCGCTAAATGCATCACCAAATCTTCTTTAGAACGAAACTTGCCAGTACATTCTAAAACGACATCAACCTTAAGCTTGGCCCAAGGCAACTGACTTGGGTCTTTAATAGATAAAACTGGCGTTTTTGACTTACCAACGATAATAGAATCTTTAGTAGCGCTAACTTTATGATGGTAGCGACCATAACAAGAATCAAACTCTAATAAATGTGCTAAAGTAGCCGGCTCAGCTAAATCGTTAACCGCCACGACGTTCATATTAGGAAAATTATCAATAATCACTTTATAAGCCGCCCGGCCGATACGGCCAAAACCATTAATAGCAATGTTAATCTTAGACATACTTTTTTATCAATAAAAAATTAATTATTATTTAAAGATATTATAGCATATTTATCTATCATCACAAAAAAATCACCCTCTCTGCCAGTGGCAAAAAGGGTGATTTAATTTTAGCGCTTGCGGCGACGACCGCGAGAGCGATTATAAGAACGATTATTTTTTTGCGCTTCTTCCCGAGGCGCGTGACTGCTACCAGTAGTAGTGGTAAATGGGTCAGTAAAATCTACTTGCGCCCGTTTCTCCTGTTCTTTCTTCTGGCGCTCACGACGGTTAATATCAACTTCAATCGTTACTTCTATTTCGTCCGGTCTTTCGGGAGGAATTTTAACATCTATGGTTTGTTTTAAAATATGATGTCCACAAACCATGCCTCTAACACCATCAATATTAACCTTAGTTCCTATAGGCGGTAATTTACCAGCCATTTCTTTATAACCCTCATATTCAAAAGCTAAACAACACATCAAGCGACCGCACATACCAGAAATCCTTTCTGAACCGCGGTGCACTACTTGCTGAGCTTCGGCCATCTCTGAGGTAATTGAAGAAAATTCACACAAGAAACCTTGGCAACAAAGCTTGCGCCCACAAGGCCCGCAATCACCAGTAATTCTGGCCTCATCGCGCGTACCAATTTGAGTTAAACGGATATTGGCACCAAAACGAGCGGCTAATTCCTTCACTAATTCACGAAAATCAACCCGGCCGTCAGCAATAAAAGCAAAGTTCATGCGATTCCCTTCAAAAGAAAAATGCACATCAACTAACTTCATCGGTAAAGCAAACTTTTCTACGGCTTCACGGCAATAAGTTAAAGCTTCATCTTTCTTGGCATGATCAGCCATTCGAGCGATATCTTCAAAAGTCGCCACTCTTAAAACCGGCTTTATTTCTGCATTATTTTGTTTGCTCTCAGCTGGACAGGCAACAACTTTTCCTAATTCCCGACCTAATTCAGTATCAACAACGACGTAGTCGCCAGACACCAAATCTAAGTCAGGATTCAAAAAATCATAAGCCTTATCCCAAGGAGCAAATTGAACTTGGACTATCCTCATAATGTTGGATATATAGCCAAGCTTATCTTAAAGAGAATATCTAACAAATTCAGTTACGTTAGCGCCACCTAAAACTTCTTTAACTTTTTTCTTATCATCTTTAATAAACTCCTGCTCCATTAAACAAACTTCAGAGTAATACTTACCCATCTTACCTTCAACAATTTTTTCTACCATTGCCTCAGGCTTACCTTCCTTCAAAAGCTGTTCCTTATAAATTTCCTTTTCTTTATTCATTTCTTCAGCAGAAACTTCAGCCGGAATAATATACTTCGGATTAGCAGCCGCTACCTGCATCGCAACATCAGTGGCAATCTCTGTCTTACCGGCTTGGTCTAAAGCCACTAAAACGCCCATGCGTCCGCCTAAATGAGAATAAGCTGCTACGCTGTCGCCTTTGATAATAGCAAAACGCTTAATGCCCATCTTTTCACCAATCGTACCGCTCAAATTATTTAAAGCGTCAGCCACAGTTGAGCCTTCCATTGGTAAAGTGAGTAAAGCTTCTAAGTCAGCGGGTCTATTTTCTTTAACTAAATTTAAAACTTGTTCGGCAAAGGCTTGGAATTTTTCATTACGGGAAACAAAATCAGTTTCTGAATTTAATTCCAAAACATAGCCTTCAGTACCGTCAGCATTAACTGCCACCTTAACTACGCCTTCGTTAGTTTCGCGGTCAGTGCGCTTAGCAGCCTTGGCAATACCTTTCTTGCGCAAAATTTCTACTGCTTTATCTAAATCATTTTCCGCTTCCTTTAAAGCTTTCTGACAATCAACCATGCCAGCGCCAGTTAAGTCGCGTAATTTTTTGATTAGTTCCATATTGTTAAACTAGGCAAGCCGAGGACACGCCGCCGACTTGCCTGATATTAAAATTTGCTTAGTTCTTAGCAGCTGGCTTCGCCTCGTTCAAAGTAGCTTTAATAGCTCCAAGAACTAAAGCGATAGTCTTAGTCGCGTCGTCATTAGCCGGGATTGGATAGTTAGCTAATTCCGGATTGACGTTAGTATCACAAATCGCAATGATAGGAATATTTTTTTGGATAGCTTCAGTAACCGCTGTTTCTTCTTCTTTAATATCCCAAACAAAGAGTGCGTCTGGCAACTTATTTAAGTTAGACAAACCACCGACTCTTTCTTTGAGCTTAGCGATTTCACGATCGAATTCCAATCTTTCCTTTTTAGTATATTTATCGAGCTTGCCTGATTCTCTTTTTTCAATCAGGTCAAGATATTTCTTTACAGACTTCTTCACAACCGGGAAATTGGTTAAATAACCGCCCAGCCATTTGCCCACGATATAAGGCTGATTAGTTTCTTCAGCCATTTTCTGCATTGGACCGGCAACCTGTTTCTTGGTGCCAACAAATAAAATACTCTTACCTTCAGCGACTAGCTTAGCCATAAATTCTAAAGCTTCGCCCATTTTTTCTTGAGTTTTCTTCAAATCAATGATGTAGACACCATTCTTAGAAGTAAAGATAAATTGCTTCATCTTCGGATGCCAACGATTAGTACGATGGCCAAAGTGCATGCCGGCTTTCAGCATGGACTCCAAACTTGGAGTGTGATTCATAGTTTTCTTTTTGACGTCTGCTCCCTCACCTCTTTAGATTGAGGAAGAAAAAGCGGCAGAAACTGCCACGGGAGCATGATGTTTAGTTAGTTAACAAATAAAAACTCTTGGCAAAAGACACAAGAGTCTCTATTCCTAAAATATACTAATTCTTAGCAAATGTCAAGGGAAAAACGGCTATTCTATTGAGAATAAAGATTCCACCTGATTCTTGATGTTCGGGTCTAACAAGACTGCCTGACCAGCCGCCTGACTAGCCTTTTCCTGGTCGCCCGTTAGCAGATAAAGTTGGGCTAAACCAAGCCAAGTTTCTGC
>CAZAAD010000001.1:100439-100946 GCA_964483295.1 uncultured Gammaproteobacteria bacterium | reverse complement strand
CTCTTTAAATATCTAAGTGAATTATCAAAAACCTTAGAGGCCGTTGATTTAAAGTCGGAGGATGACACTAAGTTTAATGGATATAATATTGTTAGACAGACTTATTTAGTAAATTAATTTAAGAGATTATTTTATTAACTTTTTAACATAAATCCATCCCTCATACCCCAATATCTCATTCCGAACCGCCTTTACTAAGCGGTGCGAGGTAATGAAAGTTGTATTTATAACTAATAATAAAAATATGGCCCTTAAAGCACATAGAGTCGGCAGAAGAAAAGGTAGCAAATCTCACAAAACAGCAAAGCGTTTAGAAGTTAAGCGCGTAATGTTGGAGGCTAAGGCTAACAAGAAAACCAGTAAAAAGGTAGTAAAAAAATAGTTTATAGTATTATTTAGAATAATTCTAAATTAGCATAGTTTTTGTTAAGTTTAAGATTAACGAATTAATATTAATATAAACTTTCATAATATGTTTAAAAAATACAATCCATTACAAGATGAAAT
>CAZAAD010000001.1:0-100429 GCA_964483295.1 uncultured Gammaproteobacteria bacterium | reverse complement strand
TAGCTTGGTTTTTTGTTTGACTTCTTTTGCTTTTTGTAGTAATTTGTGATGATGCCTAATTTTATTAATTAGGCTTAAATTATTAATAAAAGAACTTTAAAAATTTAATATTAACTTTAAACTATCTGAAATGGAAAAAACCGTTACGCAGTTTTACCGCCCCTTGGAGCAGGGGGTGAGCGAGCTTTGTTTCAATGTTGAAACAAATCAAAAATTAACCGAGAAAGAACTTGAAATTTTACAATGGGTTTTAAGTGAAACTTTTGAATCTTGGAAATTGTCGGCAAAAAGTTCTCTGTTATCTGAAGGGAAGGTGGCCGAGGTTGGTCCGCGTCTTAATGTGGCGACACCGTTTAACACGAATGCTTTGTCAATTTTGAAAAGCTGTGGCTTGGAAGAAAAGGTTACTCGTTTGGAAGTATCGCGACGTTTTAAGGGGGCGGAAGCTCCTTTTGATCGGATGACCGAGTGTCTTTACCCTGAACCTTTAAAAACTTTTTCTACTGGACAAGTGCCAGAAGAAGTTTACGAGGTTGATTTAATTGGCAAAGGTTTAGCCGCTTTTGACGAGATTGACGGGTTATCGATGGACGCCCGCGACAAGCAGGCTTATTATGATTACTTTGTTGGTCGCTGTCAGCGCAATCCCACTATTGTGGAAATTATGGACTTGAATAATGCCAATAGCGAGCATTCTCGTCATGGCTACTTTAAGGGCAAACAAGTAATTAATGGTATTGAAATGCCGGAGACTTTAATGGAAGTTGTTAAGTCAACTCTTGTCGCTAATCCTTCTAATAGCTTGGTGGCTTTCTGTGATAATTCTAGTGTGATTCATGGATTTCATGTTTGGACTTTAATTCCGGAAATTCCTGGGCAAGTCTCAAAGTTCGTAGAGCAGTCTATGACCTATCACATTCTTTTTACGGCTGAGACTCATAATTTTCCGACTGGCGTTGCTCCTTTTCCGGGAGCGCAGACTGGTACCGGCGGACGCATCCGTGATGTTCAGGCAACTGGGCGTGGCGGCTTAGTCGTCGCTGGCACAGCTGGTTATGCAGTGGGGAATTTATTGTTGGATGGTTACGAATTGCCTTGGGAGCATCATTTTCCTTATCCAAATAATTTGGCAAGCGCCAAAGATATTTTGATTTTTGGATCAAACGGTACAACGCGTTACGGCAATGAATTTGGCGAACCGGTTATTCAAGGATTTGTGCGGGCGAGTGCTTCTTGTTTGCCGGACGGAACCAGATATGAATGGCTAAAGCCGATTCTATTTACGGGCGGTGTTGGTCAGATTGATGGGCGTCATTTGGAAAAAGATGAAGCTGAAAAGAACATGATTATTGTAGAAATAGGCGGGCCAGCTTATCGGATTGGTTTTGGTGGCGGGGCAGCTTCGTCCTTGATGCAGGGAGAAAATAAGGCGGAACTTGATTTTAATGCTGTTCAGCGCGGCGATGCCGAGATGGAGCAGAAAATGAATCGCGTGATTCGTGCTTGTATTGAGATGGGTGAAAATAATCCTATTGTCAGCATTCATGATCAGGGCGCTGGCGGACCAGCTAATGTTTTAAAGGAGTTAGTTGAGCATGCTGGTGGCGCTATTAATATTCGAAGCATAGAGTCTGGCGACTCAACCTTATCTGTTTTGGAAATCTGGGTTTGTGAATTTCAAGAAAGAAATGGTCTACTTATTGAGCCAGAAAGCATTGAGTTGCTACTGGATATTTGTGAACGCGAGAAAGTTAGTTGTGAATTGCTTGGTGTTGTTACCGGCGATGGTGTTTTTACGGTCATTGATGACAAGGGAAAACACCCGATTCCTGTTAAAATGGAATTAAAATCAGTTTTAGGTGGTATGCCGCAAAAAACTTTTTCTTCAGAAAGTGTGCCGCTTAATCTTAAGCCTCTTGAGTTGCCGGTTGAGGCTTCTATTATAGAAATGTTGGAGAGAGTTTCGAAATTACCGTCGGTTGGTTCAAAAAGATTCTTAACCAATAAAGGAGATAGAAGTGTCACCGGATTAATAGCTCAACAGCAATGCTGTGGTTGGCCACAACTCACCGTAGCGGATTTTGCCATTGTTGCGCAGAGCCATTTTCCTGATGAATATGGGGAATACACTGGGGCGGTTATCACTATTGGCGAACAGCCCATCAAAATGTTGGTTAACCCTGAAGCGGGTGCCAGAATGGCAGTTGCCGAAGCGGTTACTAATATGGCCGGAGCAGTCATTAATAGTTTAGAGACAATTAAGTGTTCAGCTAATTGGATGGCGGCTCCTAAGCTTGAGGGCGAGGGTGCACGGATGTATCAAGCAGCGACAGCGGTGCGTGATTTTATGATTAAACTCGGTATTGCGGTAGATGGCGGGAAAGATAGTCTATCGATGGCGACAAAGGTTCATTATCCTTTGGAAAATGAAACCAAGTTGATTAAATCACCGATGGAGTTGGTCATTTCTGCTTATGCGCCAATGTCTGATATCGCACAAAAGGTTACGCCTGATGTTAAGTATCCTGGAAAGAGTTGTATCATGAGAGTTGACTTGGCTGATGGTAAACGTCGTCTTGGTGGTTCGGCTCTGGCTCAAGTCTATGGACAGCTGGGTGACGAATGCCCTGATGTTAATCCGGAGGTGTTAATGTCTGGATTCAATGTTATCCAAGAACTCGTGACTAAAGGATTGATTTTATCTTGCCATGACATTAGTGATGGCGGGATGATTATTGCTCTTTTGGAAATGGTTTTTTCTGGAAACTGCGGATTTAATGGCAAGCTTGATGTTGCCGATAGTCAGATGGTTCCTGAATTTTTTGCCGAAGAAGCTGGTTGGTTAATTGAATACTTTCCAGAGAATGAAGGTGAAATTATGTCTTTGTTAAAAAATCAGGTTGGTGATATCGGTCGTCGTCTTGGTGAAACTACTAAAGAGAAGTCTGTTCATTTTTATAATTTGCAGAGCGCATATTTTATTATTGCTGAAATGGAAAGATTGCGTGATGATTGGGAGATGACTAGCTATCAGCTTGATAAGCTTCAGTGCAATATTGAATGCGTCGGCACAGAATCCATGTCTATTTATCAGCGCGGACCTTGTCCTTACGCCCTTTCTTTTTTACCAGAACCGACCGCTGTTAATATTTTGACGGCTGAAGTTAAGCCTAAAGTGGCGATTATCCGCGAAGAAGGTTCAAATGGTGACCGGGAGATGACCTCTTATTTTTATCAGGCCGGATTTGAAGTCTGGGATGTAAATATGCAGGACTTGTTGCAGAAGAAAGTTGATTTGGCTGACTTCCGTGGTGTTGCTTTTGTTGGCGGCTTTAGTTATGCTGATGTTCTTGATTCTGCCAAAGGTTGGGCAGCTACTATTCTCTTTAATGATGAGTTAAGGAAAATGTTTGATGCCTTCTATTATCGTAAAGACACGTTTTCGCTTAGTGTCTGTAATGGTTGTCAGTTAGCTGCGCTTCTGGGCTGGGTTCCTTTTAAGGATATGACGGACGTAAAAAAAGCTCGGTTCATCAAAAATGATTCTGGGCGTTTTGAATCGCGTTTTTCAACAGTGAAAATTGTTAGAAGTAACGCCGTGATGCTAAAAGGAATGTCTGGCTCAGTGCTTGGTATTTGGTCAGCGCACGGCGAAGGTAAATTCTATGGCAGTAATTCATTGTTGGAAGTAGTCGATAGAAATGATTTAGCACCGATTCGTTATGTTGATGACGAAGCCTGTGTTACTGAAAAATATCCTTTTAATCCCAATGGTTCGCCTTTGGGAATTGCCGGGATTTGTGATGAGAGTGGTCGTCATTTAGCGATGATGCCACACCCAGAAAGAACGTTCTTAAAATGGCAGTGGGCCTATATGCCAGAAGACTGGAAATACAGTTTGAAAGTGTCTCCTTGGCTAAAGATGACTCAGAATGCCTATCAGTGGTGTCTGGAAAACAATTAAGTTTTCAAAAGGCGCTTAATAAAAAAATAAGCTACCCGATTAGTTTTGGGTAGCTTTTTTATTTGATTTTTTGGCATTTTTAATGTAAAATTAAATAAAGAAGAGTTAAATCAATTTTGATTTTAAAAATATGCAGAGATTTAAGTTTATTCTTGTCTTGATAGTTATCGCTTTGTTTTTATTGCTTGGCGTGTTTTTCTATGGCCGCTATTTAGGAAAGACTTCGGCGACACTAAACGAGAAGACTTTGAATGTCAGCTCGCAGTTAATATTAGAGCAGATTACTAGTCAGTACTTTTTAGTGACTAGAACTATTTTTGTAAATAGTAAAGCAGAAATTGAAACCCCGCCAAATAATGATTGGACAGATTTGTTTTTAGGCAAGAAGATAACGGTACGAGGAATTATCCGTCTTGATGTTGGTGTTGATATGAATAAGCTCAGTGAGCAGAATATCGCGGTTGATAATCGTCGCAAAACTGTTACTATCAGTTTGCCGCCAGCAGAAATTCTTGACTCCTCGCTATCTGGTGACTTAGATTTTGATGAAGATAAACAGATTATTGAAAAGTTAAAAGGAGTGTTTAAAGATACTACCAATGAAGATTATAACTTAGCGCTAACAACCCTGATTGATAATGCGAAAAGTTCAGCGATAAATGACGAAACATTATTTTCTGAAGCACGCGCTGACTCCCTTAAATTAGTTACACTTATCGTTGATAGCATGCTTAATGATTACGAAGTGATTATTAAATAGTTTTTATGATAACTATTGGTTAATTTTAAATTTAAAAAAAGCAGCTTTTGGGCTGCTTTTTGCTTACTCGTTGATAAAAGCAAATCTTGCTAAATTTTCGTCTCGAAAATAGACTAAGCCAGTTCTTTCGAGAAAAATTCGGCCATGCACAATTTCGTTAAGAATTAAACTTTGGTAATTGTGCTCTACTTTAAGAACCCGCGCCGCTAAAGTTTCGGCGTCGTCGTCTGGTCTGATAAGAACTGGTATTTGTATGATGCCAGCGCCGCGGTCATATTCTTCATTAACGAAGTGCATTGAAACCGCACTTTGGGTGAGCTCACCTTTTTTATAAGCTTTTATAACTGCTTCATGGACGTGATGTCCGTACATGCCTTTGCCGCCGAAGTGGGGCAGTGGCCCAGGGTGGATGTTAATTACCATTTTTTCCGGTAGTCCTATCACTGGTTTTAACCAGCCGGAACACATAACATAATCAGCGTTAAATTTTGTTACCAAGGCCTGATAGTTTTCGGAAGTAAATGAGCCAGGAAAGAAGGCAAACGGCACGCTAAGCTTTTGCGCTTTTTGATAGACGCCACCGCCTTCGTGATTAGAAGCAACACCGACTATTTCTGCATCTAATATTTTTGGTTCAGTGCGTGAGCGTTCGACCATTTCTTGAAAGCCACTACCGCCACCAGTTTTATCGCCAGAAGCGAGAACTAAGATTCTAACTTTTCTTTTCATTTTTATTTTATTTTTAAAGTTCGTACTTTTGTTTGTTTTTCTAGTGATTATGAGCCATCCGCTGTCATTTGTCAATGATTTTTGTTGATTTTATGTTATAATAAAAATATTAATCTACTTAGCTAAGGATAGTATGAATCTTATAAAAAATAGTATTAACGTTTGTATTTTGCTAATAGCGAGCGTTCTAGCCTCTGGTCCGATTGGGGTCGCCTTGGTTCGCCTGTTGAGTCCGCAGCCAGACTGGGTCGGGGCGGGGATATTTATAAATAATTTTAACCATGTTCAATCACTGCCTTATTTTTTTGGTTACGGCTTAATCATTGGTTCAGTATTATTAGTCTCCATGATTTATAAGCTAGCTCGCGAAGAAGAACGAGGAGTCATGTTACCAGGATTAGTGTTTGTAACAATATATGCCACGCTAGTTTCTTTCAACTATATTTTGCAGACAACCTTTATTCCGGTGTTAGTAAATGGTAGTGCTGATGGTGCCAGTATTTTAATTTCCGCTTTATCAATGAGTAATCCTAATTCTTTAGCCTGGGCGCTAGAGATGTATGGCTATATGTTTCTTGGCTTGTCCTTTCTTTGGCTTTTCCCGTATTTTAAAGGGGGGAATTTTAGTCGACCAATATTCTTTTTGTTAATTATTAACGCGGTGATGAGTATTTTCGGTGCTTTCATTTCTTCTTATCAGTTGGATTGGGTAATGAGCAGCTTTGGTATTATTAGTTTTATAGTTTGGAACATTGTTTTTATCGGACTGATTTTTATGATTATGCTTGACTTGCGGGGAAGACTGAAGAATTATAAGCGCAAGAAATAGTTTGTTTATGTTAGAAAATGATAATCAAAATTTAGTAATACGTCGCGCTGCGTCAGAAGATGTTTTAGGAATGCATGATGTTTTTTTAGCTGGCTGGCTAACAACATATCCTAATGAAGAATACGGAATTACAGTTGAGGATATTCAGTATAAATTTTCCCAAGCGCTTTTGCCAGAAAAGCTCGCTGAAAGACGGCGCAATTTATCTGAGTTGTCCGATAATGAAGTTGCTTTGGTTTTAGAATTAGCTGGTAGAATTATTGGCGTTTGTCGGGCATCTAAAAATGATGGTTATAATGAATTAAAAGCTGTTTATATTTTGCCGGAATTTCAAGGACAAGGTTTTGGTCGGATGATGTTTAATGAGGCTAGTAAAATTTTTGATAAAAATAAAAAGACCATCGTTCATGTGGCCTCTTATAATGAGAAGGCAATTGGATTTTATCAAAAATTAGGTTTTGTTAGTACGGGCAAGATATTTATGGATAGTAAACACGCTCTTAGAAATGGCAATATTATTCCTGAGCTGGAAATGGAAATGCTGTCGGAAGTCTAGCTTAACTATTATTCCGAGCTAATCATCAGCCAAAGATCCTCTTTATCTTTTATTCTTCTCTTTAATTCTTCAAGCTCTTCAATTTTTTCTGGGCGATAGTCGTGATAGTGTTCTAAAAAATAAGCCATCAATTCTTCTTTGTAAGCATTCATTTTTTTCAAATCTTTTTCAAGCGAGCGCAGTTGTTTCTGCCTCGTTTTGTTTTCTAGATATTTTTCCTTGTCTTCGCTTTTCTCACTTGATAATTCTTTAATGGTTGAATTTTTGTCTGCCTGGATTTGGCGTAGTTGTTTTTCTAAGTCAGCGACGTAGCTATCGTAGTCTTCAACCCGTCGCTTGGCTTGTCCGTTTTTTATTTCCACCATCCCAGTTGCTACTAGGCTGGAAAAGGTTCTATCATGGCTAGCAAAAATAACCGTCCCGTTAAATTTCTGCAGGCCATTAGCCAGGGCTTCGGTTGTTTCAAAATCAAGATGACAAGTCGGCTCATCCAGCACTAAAATATCTGGCCTTGATAATAATAGGCCGGCAAGCAGGAGACGTGAGCGTTCGCCGCCCGATAAAACAGACACTGATTTTTTTAACTCTTCATCTCTAAATAAAAAATCGCCAGCCATTTTTAAGACTGCTTCTGTTTTTAAATCAGAAGAGGCTACCCGTCTTAAAAAATCGCCAGATTGTTCTTGTCCGTTCATAGCATCAATTTCTTCCTGGCCGTGATAGGCTAGTTTAGTGTCAGCGGCGAAGCGGAAAGAGCCGGCAATCGGTTCTATTTTGCCAGTTAAAGTTTTAATAAGCGTTGTTTTGCCGCTACCGTTTAAGCCGAGGATGGCCAGTTTTTCTCCGGTGCGACAATCAAAATTTATATCGGCAACTATTTTTTTATTATCGTAGCCAATAGCGAGATTATCTATTTTTAAGGCAAAATTTTTCTTGACAGTTATTGGCGGGATAATGATGCGCGTGATACCAGCTTGGTGTTCAATGGTAATTCGCTTTTCTTCTAGCTTGCTGATTTTTCTAACGAGTGCCTGTGCCTGCTTGGCCTTACTAGCTTTATAGCGGAAGCGGTCGACGAATTCTTGCCAGTGTTCCTGTTGTCTTTCTAGACTGTCATTTGCTTTCATGAGTGTTGCTAGTTTTTGTTCCTTGAAAGCGAGATAGGCCTCAATATTTCCGGGGTAGTGATAGCAGCTTGTTTTAGAAATTTCTATTGTCTCTTTGCAGGTCCTTTTTAAAAATTCGCGGTCATGAGAAATTATTAAAAAACTGCCGCGATATGAGCGTAGGTAGTCTTCAAGAAGAATAAGAGTATTAAGGTCGAGATAGTTGCTTGGTTCGTCTAACAGGAAAAGATTAGGCTCTTTTAAAAGCATGGCGCTAAGTTTTAAACGCATGCGCCAACCGCCCGATAAGCTAATTGCTGCTTGACTAAGTTTATCTGCATCTAGTTCAAATTTACTTGCGAGCTGCCTGGCGCGCCATTCTGGTTTACCGCTTTGTCGCACTAAATAATCAAGTGCGTTTTCACCTGGTTTAACATCTTCGTTTTGTTTTAAGTAGCCGATATGAGCGTCTTCATGAATAATTATTTCTCCGCTATCAGCTTCCTCTTCGCCGGTAATGATTCTAAATAAAGTTGACTTGCCGGCCCCATTTTTACCGATGATGCCTATTTTTTGTTTTTCAGAAACAGCAAAAGACAGGCCGGAAAATATTTTTTGTCCGCTGTATTCTTTACTGAGATTGTTTACCTGCAATAATATGGTCATATAGACATAATAGGACAAGGGCCAGCCAAAGGCAATATAATCTAAAATTTCTTTTAAAATCAAGCTTTTTATGCTATGTTTATTGGAGAATGATAATTGTATGAATAACAAGAAAATCTTAATTATTAACGGCAGCCTTCGTCCTTTGGGTCAGACTAGGCGCGTGATTGATGCGTTTATTGCTCGTTTAGGCACTGATTTTTCGGTGGAACTTTTAAATTTAAGAGAGGTGGATTTAAAAGGTTGTCTCGGCTGTGCCTCTTGTCTGTCTCGCGGGGAAGAGACCTGTCCACTTAAAGACGATCGCGATATTATTCTACAGAAAATGGACGAGGCTGATGGTGTTGTTTTTGCTACTTCTAATTTTTCTTTACAGGTAACACATTTGATGAAGAATTTTCTTGATAGATATGCCTTTGTTGTTCATCACCCGATGTTTTTTAAAAGAGGTTTTACAGTGATTATTACCCAGGGCGTGTTTGGTGGTGGAGCAATAGAAAAATATTTTAAACAGACAGTGGGATTTTGGGGTGGGAATTATATTAAAGGAACAATTTTAACCTTAACATCTGCCGCCTACAACCCGATTAGCCCCTGGAATAAGGATGAGGTTAAGAGAGTTGATGTCCAGGTTAAAAAACTAGCTAAGCGCTTCTCAAAAGAAATTAATCGTCACCAGCAGCCATCTCCAAGTTTTTTTAGAATTTTAATGTTTCATATGACTCGCTTGGCTCATAAATATTCCGGACAAGATAATAAGGATGCACGTCATTTTCGCGAGAAGGGCTGGCTCGAATCTGATTATTGGTATCCAGTTAAGTTGGGGTCGATAAAATATTTATTCGGACGAATAGTTGATTTTTTAGCTAAGAAATTAATTTTTAAGAAATAGGGCGGTTATGAAAATATCTAAAATATATATTTGGCTAGCTGTCCTGATTAGCTTATTGGTTACTGTGGCTAGTTTACTTGGGGTAATTAATTCTGAAACCTATTCCCAAGAGACAATTAACTGGGCTTTGCAGGCGATGGCTCAGGATTATATTAATTTGTTTTTAGTGGTGCCACTTTTGTTAGTTACGACTTTTTATTTACCAAAAAAAGCTTTAGGTGCTTTTTTAATCTGGCTCGGCCTTTTGTTATATCTTGTCTATTCCTATGCTTTATATTCATTTTTTATCCATTTTGGGCCTTTATTTTTAGTTTATGTGGCAATTTTGGGTTTGTCGTTTTATAGCTTCTTGGGCAGCTTAATTGGCTTAGATTGGTCAATAATTGGCCATAATTTTGCTAAGGTAAAAACAAGAATGGCTAGTCGCCTCTTGCTTATTATTGGCATAATGTTCTATGCTTTATGGGCTAGTGATATCATCCGGGCCTTAATTAACGGCGGGCTTCCTCAAGACGTGGATAAGATTGGGTTATTTGTTAATCCGATTCAAGTGCTTGATATGGCTTTCTTGTTGCCTGGGGCGATTATCGTTTCTCATTTGTTGCGTCAGAAAAATGTTTTAGGACAAGTGTTAACAGTTCCATTTCTGACTTTCTTCATTACGATGGGCGCCGCTATCATTTCAATTATGATAGTTTTGAGTCAAGGCGGATTTTCTTTGCCTTGGCCACAAATGATTATGATGGGCATTATCATCATAGTCAGTTCTTTTGTTACGGTCAGATTTCTTAAGAACTTAAATTTAGCAATCTGATAACAGTAACAATTATTTATTTTTTATTTTTCTATGAACAAGCCATTAGGGCGCGCAGCTGATAAAGAAGCTACGCCAGACCAGACAAAATTTTCTGATTTAGGAATCAGCGATTCTTTATTAGCAGTTTTACATAATCTCAAATTAGAACATCCAACTCCAATTCAGCGCAAAGCTATTCCAGTAGCAATTGCGGGTCAAGATTTAATTGGTATCGCTCAAACTGGAACAGGCAAAACTTTTGCCTATGGTTTACCGACTTTACAGCGCTTAGGAGCAGAGAAGGGTCAAGCTTTAGTCATTGCGCCGACTCGCGAATTAGCAACTCAGGTTGAAGAAAGTTTTAAGACCTTGGGCCATGCTTTAGGATTAAAGACTGCGTTACTTATTGGTGGTGAGTCTTTAGATAGACAATTATTTCATCTACGCAAAAAACCACATGTTGTTATCGCTACGCCTGGTCGCTTGATTGATCATTTGGCACGGCGAACTTTTAAACTAGATCAGATTAAAGTTTTGATTTTAGATGAAGCGGATATGATGCTTGACATGGGCTTCGCCCCGCAGATTAAAGAAATTTTAAAACAGGCACCGACTGATAGGCAAACCCTTTTATTTTCGGCTACTATGCCAGCGGCAATTTTAAATTTAGCCGCGACTTTTATGAAGTTGCCGGTTAGTATTGAAGTCGCTCCTCCGGGGACAACCGCTGCTAAGGTTGATCAAGAAATTTTTATTATTAACCCAGAAGATCGCGTTTCTCATTTACTAAAAGTTCTCGCTTTTTATAAAGGCTCGGTTTTAGTTTTTGTTCGTACGAAACACGGTGTTAAAAATCTAACTGCTAGATTACAGGATTTAGGTCACAAAGCTGTAGAAATTCATTCCAATCTTTCGCTTAATCGTCGCCGTTTAGCCTTGGCTGGGTTTAAGTCTAAGAAGGACAGAATTTTAGTAGCCACTGATGTTGCTGCCCGCGGTCTTGATGTTAACGGGATTGAGTTGGTGGTTAATTTTAATCTTCCTGATAACTCTGACGATTACGTTCATCGCATTGGTCGCACAGGCCGAGCGGACCAGCCTGGTAAAGCAATTACTTTTGCTACAACCAGTGAGCGTCGGGAAATAAGAGAAATTGAGAGATTAATAAACAAAGAGATTAAGCAAACCGCTTTTGCTCGTCCGGAAAATCAGGCGACTAATCCCGATATGCGGAAGGGCTCTTTTGCGCGCCGAGGAAATTTTAGTGGCAAGGCTTCATCTTCAAGACAATCATCAAATAGACAGTATTCATCGGCCCGTCCATCTTCTGGAGGCAGGTCGTCATCTTCGCGTCCATCTTCTGGCGGTCAATCAGAATCATCTTCAAGACCATCATCCGGTAATCGCCGCCGCCGCCCGGCAGGAAATTTTCATTCTCGTGGCACTAGTCAGCAGTCTGCTCGACCGAGCCGTTTTCGAGGGAGAACGCAATAAATAATTTATGTCAGCACTTTTATTAGTTTTGGTGTTAATTAATGTCCTAGCATTTGTTGTAATGCTGATCGATAAGACTAAGTCTCGTAATCCGGTTTATCGCCGAATTTCTGAGGGAATGATGTTTTTTTGGGCAGCTCTTGGTGGCTCTGTTGGTATATATTTAGGCATGTTTGCTTTTCGCCATAAAACTAAGAAGTGGTATTTCTTGCTTGGCATGCCGTTTATAATGATTCAGAACGCCGCTTTGGCTTACCTCGTATATTTATTTCTTGCTCGTTAGCTTTATTTTAGAACCGCATTTTTAGTTTCTTATTTGACTTAAGTGCGGTTTTTTATTATATTTTAGATATATTATTAACCTTTAATACTATGAGCTACACTCACGTTAAGGACATTTATCAGGAGGTGGCGTCGTATTTCGGCAAAGACGTTAAAGTCGGTGGCTGGGTGCGCACGAGTCGATCCTCAGGAGACATCGCTTTCATTGAACTCAATGATGGCAGTTTTTTCAAAAGCTTACAGGTTGTAGTTAATAATGATTTAAATAATTTTGCGGAGTTGGAAAAAATTCCTGTTGGCTCTTCACTTGAAGTTGAGGGAACTATTATTGAATCACCAGCTGCCGGCCAGCCATTTGAGCTTAAGGCTTCGCGGGTAGAAATTATTAATGCGGCTGCCCCTGATTATCCTTTGCAAAAGAAAAGACATAGTTTTGAATTTTTACGCGAAATTGCTCATCTCCGTGGACGCAGCAATACTTTTACTGCGGTCTATCGTTTGCGTTCAGCTTTGTCATTTGCTCTCCATAAGTTTTTTCAAGAAAGAGGTTTTGCTTATGTGCACACGCCAATAATTTCCGGCAGCGACTGTGAAGGGGCGGGCGAAGTGTTTAATCTAACAATGTTTAATTTAGAGAAACCAATTCCAAAAGACAAGGAAGGGAAGGTTGATTTTTCTCAAGATTTTTTTGGCAAGCAGGCCGGGCTAACTGTTAGCGGACAACTAGAAGCAGAAACTCTGATTAATGGCTTGAATCGTGTTTATACTTTTGGCCCAACTTTTCGGGCTGAGAATTCTAATACGACCCGCCATGCTTGTGAATTTTGGATGGTTGAGCCGGAGATGGCGTTTGCTGATCTAGAAGATGATATGAATTTAGCAGAGGAGATGCTTAAATACATGGTCTCCTATGTTTTGAAAGAATTGCCGGAGGAGATGGAATTCTTTAATAAATTTATTGATCCAGGACTGTTGGAGCGTTTAGATAATATTGTTAAATCCGATTTTGTTAGGATTACTTATACTGAGGCGGTTGACTTGCTGCTTAAGAGCGGGGAAAAATTTGAAAATCCAGTTTATTGGGGGGTTGATTTAAAGACTGAGCATGAGCGCTATATTACCGAAAAGATTTTCGGCAAGCCGGTTTTTCTGATGGATTATCCCAAGGAGATTAAGGCTTTTTATATGCGTCAGAATGATGATGGTAAGACTGTGGCCGCGGCTGACTTACTTGTTCCAGGAATTGGCGAACTGATTGGCGGCAGCCAGAGAGAAGAGCGTTATGATTTACTAGTGAAGCGAATTAAAGAGCTGAATCTTAAGGAGGAGGATTATTGGTGGTACTTAGACTTGCGCCGCTTCGGTTCAGTCAAGCATGCTGGTTTTGGTCTTGGATTCGAGAGAGCGATTATGTATTTAACAGGCATGGCTAACATCCGAGATGTAATTCCTTTTCCGCGCACGCCAAAAAATTTAGAATTTTAATTAGCCTAACTGCTCAAGTTTCTTGAGCAGTTTTCGTATATATGACCACAAAAAAGCGCAAGCCCAGAATTTTATTTATTCATGGTGGAATGACTTTTAAAAATCGCCGCGAGTATTTAGATTATCTGCGCACCAGAGAAATATCATTAGACAAAAAAGAGAGATGGCATCGCGGTTATCTTGATGAAAAGCTAGGTCGATATTTGGAAATTATTCGCCCCAACATGCCATTAGCTGATGATGCTAAGTATGAAGATTGGAAAATACATTTTGAGCGCTATCTGACGTTTTTGCGTTCCGGGGATGTTTTAATTGGTTCTTCTTTAGGAGGAATGTTCTTGGCTAAATATTTATCGGAAAACAAATTAACCAAAAAATTTCTATCGGTTTATTTAATCGCGCCCCCTTTTGACGGTGATTTGCCTGGAGAGAGCTTGGTTGGCGGGTTTAAGTTGCCCCAAAACCTATCTTTACTAGAGAAGAGCTGTCGCAATTTGCATTTACTTTTTTCTGAAAATGACGATGTTGTTCCGGCGGCACACTCTGCCAAGTATGCTACCAAGTTAACTAAAGCACATATTGCTGTTTATCCTCATGTTGCCGGCCATTTTAAAATATCAGAATTTCCAGAAATTATAAAAATGATTAAAGGTGAGCTGAAAAATAAAGTATAAATCTCTTTATGAAAAAATCCATGGATTTACTAGGCATAGCACTGCTCGATAAGCTCAAAGGAATTAAGGGCGATTTTGTTTTTAATTATTCAAGTAACAGGTCAAGTGTTCATGATATCAATCGGTATCTCAGGACAGTTAGGCAATTAGCGCCCTTGGAAAAACTATTAATCAGCGAAGCTCGTGGTCGCATTTTAGATATTGGCTGCGCGACCGGCTATTATTTGCCGGCGTTGGCGAAGAAGGGCGATGTTTATGGTTTAGAGCTTTCTCCTAAGTTGGTTGCTATTGCTAAAATGCAAGGATTAAAAAACTGTTTTCAAGGTGATATCTTTTTTTTCTCAAGCCGAAAAAAATTTGATACGATAACTTTATTGGAAAATAATATTGGTTTAAGCGGCGATTTAACAGGAACCAAAAAATTAATCAAAAAGATAAAGTCACTTTTAACCGATGGCGGCCAAGTTTTGATTGATGCGAGAAATATTGATGACCGCAATTATTTTAAGGTGAAGCTCACTCCTAGTTGGCGCGGAAAAACCGGGGAAGAGTTTGGTTGGATAAGTTTTAATAAAAATTATTTAATTGGTCTTTTGAAAAAATTTGGCTTCGCTTCTGTAATTATTGGAAGCGATGAGAAGAGGACAATTATAAAAGCCAAGTTAAAAAAATAATAATAAAATTTATGAGCCTAGTTTCTGATTTAAAAAATTTTTTTCTTGAGACTGAACGCTTACTGCTTGTCCCTATTAACCATGAATATGAGGAAGATATTTTTCGAGAATTTACTCCCGAGGTGGCTATTTTTCTTTTTCCGCAGCCCAGTTCCGATATCTGTCATACCGCAGAATTTATTGAGCGCTCACTACAGAGTTTGCTTAAGGGCGAGGATTTGCAGCTTGTCGCTTTAGATAAAAAAACGAAAAAATTTTTAGGCTGTGTTAGTTTAGATAAATTGCAGGATGAAGTTCCCGAATTAGGGCTTTGGTTTAAACGTTCTACTTGGGGGCAGGGGTATGGACGAGAATCCATGTTAGCTTTAAAAGAATGGGCTAAAGACAACTTAACTTGCAGTCAATTGAAATACCCGGTAGTCAAAGATAATTTACCTAGCCGCAAGATTGCGGAAATTTTAGGCGGGGAAGTTATTCGGGAATATATTGGCAAGAACGCTAAAGGCAAGGAGATGGAAGAGGTTGAGTATCGGATAAAATTTAAGTAGCCTGATAGAATGAACAAAAAACAGGAGCTAAATTAATTCCTGTTTTTTGTTGCCTCTCTTTTTGTTTATGATATGTTGTCGGTAATTCTAGTTAGCAGTTCAGTAAATTTTGGTAACCGTTCTCGCTCCGTATTAGGAATAACATCTTCTAATTTCATTTCTAAAGAATTGGTTGCATCGTGCAATAACTCTTCACCGGCTCTAGTTAAAGAGGCAAAGCGCGCGCGGTTATCATCATCTCCTTCGGCGCGCTTAATAATACCCAATTTTTCTAGAGGTAATAATAGGCGCGTCACCCCGGAGGCGGTGAAGCCGAGCTTATTAGCTAGGTCGATGCGGCGCAACTTTTTTTCCGGAGCAGAATTTAAATGATACAGAATCATGAAATCATTAAAATCTAGGCCATGGCCGGCTAGGCGTCGGTTTATGATCGCATTAGCTCGATATAGGCTAAAAAGGAAGGGTAGAGTGTTTTTCATAAGTTTTATTATTAGTTGATATAGCAAGTATATCGGAATTAACTTGTTATGTCAAGTATATTTTTAGGCTAGTTTATTATTGACAAAAATCAATATATTTATTAAGGTTAGGGCATTCTTTAACAATTTAAAAACCGAAAGATGGAAAAAAGAGAACAAATCTATCGTGGCAAAACCAAGGCGGTTTTTGCTACTGACGACCCCAAAGTGGTTATTCTGGAGAACTTCGATGCTTTAACCAAGTTTGATAATCCGGAGCTTACAAAACAAATGGAGGGCAAGGCAAAATATGCCACCCGGACAACTTGCAATGTTTTTCGTTTACTGAAAAGCGCTGGTATTCCGGTAGCTTTTATCGAGCAGCTTTCCGAAACAGAATTCAGTACGCCTAAGTGCCGGATGATTCCTTTGGAAGTCATTGATCGTCGCTATGGCGTGGGCAGCTATCTGGAACGCTATCCGAACCTGAAGATGCCAGCTGGCTGTAACCCGGTAAGGTTTCATGCTTTAGTCTTTGAAATTTTTTTAAAGACAACCGGAAAAATTATCAAAACTTTTGACGGTGTCGAAATTGGCACTACGCCAGTTGAAGATCCGTTGATTGAAATTAGCGATTCTGGTTATGAGTTGCGCCAACCAAAAGTGCCGTCTTGGTCTAAAGATTCCTTGATTACAGCGCTTGATTTAGAAGCGATTCTTCCTGGAGATGTAGAAGAATTGCTTAATAAAATCGCAGAGATTACTCGGAAAACCTTTTTGGTTTTGGAGGGTGCTTGGGCGCAGCTCGGTTTCAGGTTAATCGATTTTAAAATCGAATTCGGCATTGATGAAGACGGAAATCTCCTGGTCGCTGACGTTATTGACAACGACAGTTGGCGTTTGCGCACTAGTGCTTGGGAAGAAGTGTCCAAAGAAACATTCAGGCAGAACGCCAATTTGGAAGAAGTGGGCAGCAAGTATGCGCTCGTGGCTGGCTTATCTGATCTGTTACATTTGCCGAAGCAAGCAATTGTCTCCTGGCGTGGCTCAGAAAATGACCCCGTCCTTGCTCTGGGTTTTGCCGAAAATCCCGCCATTGCTTTTGAGGACATTGTGATTTCTGGACACAAGTCGCCAGAACTTTGCCTGGAACAACTCGAGGAAACACTCAGCTCTTATCCTGAAGGCGGCGTGATTATCGCTGCCGTTGGTCTGAGTAACGGTTTGGGTCCGATTCTGGCTGCCCGTACAAGCTGGCCAGTAATTGCTGTGCCACTGACTGCTAAAGAAAACCCAAATGATGTTTGGAGTAGTCTTAACTTGCCGAGCCAGGTGCCGCTTGTGACGGTTTTGAATCAGAAAAATGCCATTCTGGCCGCATTGAACATGTTGGCACAGAAAAATCCTTACGCTTATATGCTTCGTCAGTATGCCTTGGAAGAATTGGACTTATAACGAAAAAACGAAACCATGGAAAAAAGCATGTATGAACAGCTCGGAGTTGATTCGAGCAAAAAAAGCGTCTGCGACACCTTCGAAAAAGTGGTCGATAACGAATATCCGAATGCTTTCGTGAACGTGATTTCCGATCCCCTTAACCCGAAACGCGTTTTGACTCAGCATCAAGATGGCGATGGTAGTAAGTTTATTCAGCGCTTGCTTCATTATTACGAAACAGGCGATGAGAATATCTTTTTGGGTATGGTAGATGATGCTCTTTCGATGAATACGGGAGATATCGCGGCAGCCGGATTTGTTTTCGGTCCAATTATTGTCTCTGATGTTTTAAATCTTGGCGTTACGGCTGATTTGAAAAAAATAATCATGGACAAAGTTGCTCAGCGCTTTTCAGAGTTGAAGGCACTGTACCGTCTTTACGATCTCGATTTGCGATTTTTGGGAGGCGAAACAGCTGATTTACCCGATCAAGTTTCATCTGGTACCTTTGATGTCGCCGTTACTGCTTGGACTAAGAAACGCTTCTTAATATCCGGTGATACTAAGCCGGGAGAAGTGATTATTGGTTTAATGAGTGATGGTCAGGCTGCCTGGGAGGAAGAAATAAATTCCGGCTTAATGTCGAATGGCTTAACGATGGCGCGTACCGTTTTAATGTCTCGGATGTTTAATGAAAAATATCCGCAGTTGCGTGGTCGAAATTCCTATCGCGGCCAATTTTTCCCCGGCAGCAAAGCGCACGCTTTGCCAGAAATGACAGTTGGTCAAGCATTAACATCGCCAACTAGGCAATGGGCAATTGTGATTCATGAAATTCTGTCTGAATTAAAAAAAAGAAAAGCGTTGCCTTTAATTTCTGGAATAACGATGAACACCGGTGGCGGTGCCACTAAGATTTCCCGAATCGGGAAAGGAGTCTGCTACTCTAAAGTAATGCCGGTTCCACCGTCAATTTTCCAGTTGATTAAGGAAGAGAGCGGGGAATCGTGGTTTAATATGTATAAGTCATTCAATTGCGGTGTCGGTATTGATATTGTTGGCGTTAATAGCCCAATTTTGTTTGACGCTATTAAGGCGGCGACGGATCGTTGTGAAATTGAATGGTGTCATTTAGGAGAGGTTGAAGCTGGATCGAATTCGGAAAAGAATGAAATTAAGTTTCAAACGCCCTTTGGTAACTTCAACTATTAAAAAGTATTTGCCAATGAAAAAAACCTATTGGTTCGTTGAGCCGATTGGCGCTCATACGAATGAGATTATTGCGAAAAGATTGTTAGCTGTTAATCAGCTGGATGAAAATTTTGCGATAACCGATTCCGAGGGGCGAGAAATTTCGGTGTTTCAGATTGAAAAGTACTCTTTCGTCCAAGAATTATATGACAACCGGCACAAATTCTCACTTCGCTTCAAAGTTTATTCCCGCCAAGGAAAAAACGGGCAGCTAAAGCTTTGGGAGTTTGGCGAAAAAAAACCGGCTAAGAAAATTGATTTGGAACAGATGAAAGGCAAAAACGTGAGACTGAAAAGTCAAACAAAAAAAGACTGATTAAGTTTCAGTCTTACTACGTGAAGAGGTTGCTAACAAGCAGCCTCTTTTTTTATTTCACTTTTTTATTCCACCGCTTTTATTAAATATTGAGCAGCGCGACCGTTTATTTCTATTGATACTAAATCGCCTACTTTTTTATTTATTAATGCGCTGCCGAGCGGCGAGTTATGAGAAATTATCCCTGCCTGGGGATTTGTTTCGGCTGTGCCGAGAATTTGATATTTTTTAATTTTGCCTTCGCGTTCGATAGTGACAAAGCTGCCCAAGCGCACCACCCCGTCCTTCGTTGGTTTTATTATTTCTGCTCGTCCGAGCAAGTTTTCTAAATCTAAAATTCTTTGGTTTAGTCCCCGCAGCCGCCCTTTAGCTAATTGATAGCCGGCATTTTCTGAGAAATCGCCCATGAGCGCCAGACGCTTAACCTCTTCAGCTTCACGAGGACGCTTAACTTTTTTCATAAACTCTAGTTTACCTTTAAGCTCCTCGTATTTTTGAATTGTCATGGCAGGGTCAATTTTGGTAAACATTCTGGGGTCGCCCTTTCTGATTGGTACGCGCATATTTTTATATTTGTTAAGGCTTTTTTATCTTATCATCCCTTCTTGAATGCCGCAAATAAAAAAGCCCGGCGTTAGCGCGGGCTTGCAAAAGTTATTTACTCTTTGTAGCGTAGAACTTCTTCCTGCATAATAGCTAACATCTCCGGGATGCTGATTTCAGCCGGTTTGTATCCGGAAATAAGGTCGCTGATTGGCATTTTTTCCGAATGAAATACAATCCGATAACGGTCTTGATAATAGAAGCCGAGAACGCAGAGCCAAGGAAATTTTTGGGCTCCATAGTTAATGATGGCCTCAACGTTGAGATAGTAATCAATCCGGTCTAATAACAGGCAGCCAATTGGTCTCCCGATTGCTTTGGCGCGCTGGAAAATCGGGTTTTTATCAGTTAGCCGCTCCTTGATGGCTTTGGTTTTTTTAATCATGTCCTGAAAAACTTCGCCTAGCTCGCTGATGAGTTCACTTTTTTCCGCTGAAATTATTTCATCTACGGTGGCTAAAAATAGTTGGGCTTCATAATCTCTTTCCTGGTTGTTGTTTTTACCGATAGTACGATTTACCAGCATCGCCGTGAAATAACGGGCGGCGAGTGGATTACGCATATCAGCTTTAATTAAGGCTTTTTCAGACTTAAGCCAAAACTCAGGGATTAAGTAGCCGGCTCGAGCCAGTAGTTCTAGGCATGAACAGTTATTGTCAATAAAAGTGGGAGCGGTTGACTCAGTAAAGTATTTGGCTAGTCCCGGCGACCATTCATGGTTATCTACCCAGAGCTTGATGTTGTTTTCATATTTTTCCAGAAATTTGATTAAAATTTCTTCGTCTCCGGGCTCTTGCGGGTGGATGCCGACAACAATATATTCTTCTTCGTCTTCAAGCTCCATCAGTTCTTCTTCAAATTCTAAATCATCCTCCTGTTCTGCTAATCTTTCTTTTAGAACTATCAGCGGCGGACCGGCATTGTGCATTTCGCTGGCTGTTCTGGGAATAGAGAAGGGGTACAAGTTGTCAGTTGACAACATAATAGCGGCTACTGAAAAAATCAGCTCCGGCTGTTCCGGATTATAAAAGATTTTTAACATGATTTTTAGTTTTTATTTGTTGTTTTTAAAGTACGATATCTGTGCCTCTAACTTACAATAATATTTGTCTCGGTGTCAAATATTAGGCAATTCTTTCTGCCTGGCTTTTTTCTCGATTTTTTGCTATGATTTAAGCATATCAATTATATTATTGGAATAATATGAAAAAAATACCGAAGAAGCGGTGGCTGATTTTGTTTCCCATGGCCGCTGTTATTGTTATCTTAATAATTTTGTCCGGAGGAAAGAAGACGGAAGAGTATTCAACCGTGGAAGTTGTGTCTGGCCCTCTGGTACAGACTGTGAGCGAAACGGGAACTGTCAAACCGGTTCAAGAATTGTCTTTAAATTTTTTATCCGCGGGCAGGATAAGCAATATCTATGTCAAGATTGGGGATGAAGTTGCTTCCGGTACGCCGCTCGCCGCTCTTGATTCTGCCTCTTTGGCGATTAAGCGCTCTGAGGCTGAAGCCGGTTTAAGGATTGCTGAAGCGAGCTTATCCAAAATTATTGCTGGTGCCAGTTTGGAGACGGTAGCTGTCAGTCGTTCGGAAATTGAACAGGCGCAGGCCAATGAGAGCGCTGCGCGCACTGATTTGGAAAAAATTAAAAAAACAGTGGCGGAAAATATAGTCCAGGCGGAAAAAACTTTGCGTGATTTAGAATCGACAGCACTGAGCACGCCGACTCCACAAGAGCAGGCAGTCGTTTCGGCGACTACTGCTTTAGAAAACACTAAGAAATCTAACCAAAAGTTAGTTGATAACAGCCGCGCTTCATTATTGTTAGTTTTAGGCGATAAAATTCTGACTGGCAAAATTGCCATGGATAATCTTTATACGCTGCTCGAAGATGATGACGCCGAAAACGTTTTGGGGGTTAAAAATAGCTCTACTTTAAGCGATACGGAAAACAGTCGCATTGCCGCTCTTGCTCTATTGCCGACAGCCGAAAGCGCTGTTTCTCGAGCTAAAGCCAGTGGCGCTGATTATGACATTAACGCCGCCGCTACGGCAGTGAGAAATTTTCTTTCCAAGGCGAACCAGTCTTTAAATTACGCCTATTCACTACTCGAGGCTACGATTACTTGGGCGCAGTTTACGCAAGCCGAGCTTGATGCTTATAAAACTTTAATTAGCACTCAGAGTTCGCAAGTCTCTGCCGCCAATACTGCAGTCGAAAATTCTTTACAGGCTTACAACAATTCTCAAGTTGGTTATGAAACAGCTGTAGCAGCTGCAGAAGAAAGTTTGCGTCAGGCACAAGTTAATCTAGATAATGCAATTTCTTCTGCTCGCAACTCTTTAGCTAGTCTGCGTTTATCCGGTGATCAGCAAATTGCGGCCGCTCAAGCTCGCTTAGAAACTGCCTCCAGCGCTGTCTTGCTTGCCCGTTCGCGTTTAGCTAGCGTGTCTGCTCCGGCGCGCGCTCAAGATATTGCACTAGCTGAAGCCCAGTTAAATCAAGCTCAGGCCAGCTTAGCGAGTATTGATAAGCAAATCGCTGATAGTATTTTAGTCGCCCCGTTGAGTGGTGTCGTTACCCAGGTAAATTATGAATCTGGCGAGCAGTTTGGTGTTTCCGGACAGCCAATGGTGCAGATGTTGGCCGATAATAATTTTGAGATTGAACTTGATATTTCCGAGTCTGATATTAGCAAGCTTAAGTTTGGTAATAGTGCAACAATTACGATTGATGCTTTCCCTGAGGATTTGGTTTTAAATGGTAGTGTCGGCTTTATCGAGCCGGCTCAGACAATAATTCAGGGCGTGGTGTATTACAAGGTTAAAGTTGGCTTTGATGATTTAGCGAAAACTCAAGAGATGCTCAAGGCAAGGAATTTAGCTTTAAAAGCTGGCATGACTGCTAATGTCTCTATTACCACGGAAAAGCGCGATAATGTTTTACAAGTTCCGGCTCGGGCAGTAATTGAAGAGGAGGGCCGGAAATTTGTGCGGGTTTTAACTGGGAAAGAAGTAGTAGAAACCCCGGTTTCCACCGGACTGAGAGGGGATGATGGTTTAATTGAAATCACGAGTGGTCTAAAAGTTGGTGACCAGGCGATTACCTTTATCAAGAGCACAAAAAAATAATATTCCCTATGTCTCAACATTTGATTGAAGTCCAAGATTTAAAGAAAAACTATGTATTAGGGGATTTAGAAACCACCGTTCTTAATGGCGTGAACTTTACGCTTGATCGTGGCGAATTCGTGGCGATTATGGGTCCGTCTGGTTCTGGTAAATCAACTTTAATGCATATTCTCGGCATGCTTGATCGTCATAGCAGCGGCCGTTATATTTTTGCCGGCAAGGATGTTTCTTCCTTTAGTGACGAAGAGTTAGCGCATCTCCGTAATAAAGAAATCGGTTTTGTTTTTCAGGCATTTAATCTTTTGTCCCGCACTTCTGTTTTAGAAAATGTAAAATTACCTCTTATTTATTCTGAGAATAAGCATGATATGGATGGTCGGGCTAAGAAAGTCTTAGAAAGCGTGGGCCTGGGGCACCGCTTAGCTTATTTTAGTAACCAGATTTCCGGTGGCGAGAAGCAAAGGGTGGCTATTGCCCGCGCTTTGGTAAACGACCCTTCAGTTATTTTTGCTGATGAGCCGACCGGTAATTTGGATTCCAAGTCGGGCGATCAGGTTATGGGTATTCTGCAGGACTTACATGCCCAAGGAAAGACTATTATTTTAGTCACCCACGAAACTTTTACCGCCGAACACGCGGAGAGAATAATTAGGCTTAAAGATGGAAATATTATTGCCGACGAGAAAGTAAAGTCTAGGCGCTTTGCAGGCGACGGGAATCTGTTAAAATAATCGATTATGTTGGATAATTTCCGGCAAATCTTAAAAATAGTCTGGCGCGCCCTCCTGAGCAATAAAACCAGGAGTTTTTTGACTATGCTCGGCATTATCATTGGCGTCGGTGCTGTTATTTTAATTATGTCTTTAGGCGCTGGTGCGCAACACTTGATTCTTAGTCAGGTAGATAGTTTCGGGAGCGATTTGATTGGTATTTTACCTGGCCAATCTGATGAAAAGGGACCGCCGGCCATGGTTTTTGGCATCAAAGTTACTTCTTTAAAAGATACTGATGCTCAAGCTATTGGCAATGGTAGCAATGTGCCTAGCGTCACAGCCGTTGCTTCTTATTATGAAACTAACGTGAGCGCCTATTATCGTGATGCTAGTTTTGATACTAAATTAGAGGGGGTTAATGGCGACTATTTAGAAATTGAAAGAGCGGAAATTGAGATGGGGCGTTTTTTCACGGACGAGGAGGCTGATTCCGTTGATAACCTAGCAGTTTTAGGTTCAAATGTCGCCACGGAATTATTTGGCGACAGCGATCCTGTCGGTCGCCAGATAAGAGTTAAAAGTCGTAATTTACAGGTGATTGGCGTTTTTAAGCAGCGGGGAATTTCTGGTTTTTCAACTCCCGATGATTCTATTTTCGCGCCGCTCCGTTTTGTTCAGAAAGAAATTGCCGGCGTTGACTACCTTTCTTATATTAGGGCTAAAGTTGATGACGAAAAAAATATTGACGAGACGATGTTAGCAATTGCGCAATTACTTCGCGAGAGACACGGTTTTACTGATCCGGCTGATGATGACTTTTCGGTGCGTAGTTTCCGCGATGCCCTAGAAGTTATTACCGGGATAACTAATGCGATGAGTGTTTTTTTAGCGGCGATGGCCGCTATTTCCTTGTTGGTTGGCGGTATTGGTATTATGAATATCATGCTAGTTAGTGTAACCGAAAGAACCAGGGAAATTGGTTTGCGTAAGTCTTTGGGTGCTACTAGTCGCAACGTCCGTTCCCAGTTTTTAATTGAAGCCGTAATGCTTACTCTACTGGGTGGAGTAATTGGTTTGGTTGGTGGCGCTTTGGTTTCCTATTTGATATCTGTCGTTGTAAAATCGTTGGGTTACGATTGGGCTTTTGTTGTGTCTTGGACCTCAATCATTTTAGCCGTTGGTATTTCCGCTTTAGTCGGAGTTATTTTCGGTTATTATCCCGCCAAGCGCGCCAGCTTGCTTAATCCAATCGATGCTTTGCGTTATGAATAAGCTGTTTTTGTAAATATGTCCGGAAAGAAAAGAGAAATGGTTTTTGATTATCGCGAAAGACTGAAAACAGCCTTTGTTTTAGCGTGGCGTTCTTTGCGTCTTAATATTATTAGGACCAGTTTAACCGTGCTGGGCGTGGTTATCGGCGCTGCTTCGATTGTAATTGTTTTTTCAGCTGGCGAAGGGGTGAGTCAGTATATTTTGGGTGAAATTGAGTCTTATGGTACTGATATTGTTCAGACGGAAATTAAAGTGCCAAGCACTAAGAATTCTTTTTCTGTCGGCGAAGTTACTACCTTGAAACTTGAGGATATGGAGGCGATTGATAAGCTGAAAAATGTGCGGCAGAGTTATGCCGGCAGTCTTGGTCAGCAGAAAGTTAGCTATGGCAGTGAAGGGCGTAAAGTTTCGATTTTTGGGGTCAGTGCCGCTTATCAAGAGATAGATCGGAAAACTAAGCTTGCCGAGGGTGAATTTTTTTCCGAAACAGATGATAGCTCGCAAAATCTGGTGGCCGTTCTTGGTTATAAATTAAAAACTGATTTATTTGGTGATCAGTCGGCCGTGGGTAAATATGTTAGCATTGGCTCTAAAAAATTTAGGGTCGTTGGTGTTTTGGAAGAGCAGGGTGGGTCTTTCGGTTTCATGGATTTTAATGACATGGCCTACATTCCGATTAAGACGCTACATCAGAAAATTTTAGGAATTGATTATGCCATGTATTTTATCCATCAACTTGAAGATATAAATTTGTCTGAGGAGACGGCCGAAGAAATTAGGCTGCTACTTCGCGAGCGCCACGATATCAGCAATCCAGATAAAGATGATTTTCGTGTTTCAACGATGGAGGAAATGATTTCCACTTTAGGCACGGTAACTGATGCTATTACTTATCTTCTCTTGGCTATTGTTTTAATCTCGCTTTTAGTTGGCGGTGTAGGAATTATGAATATCATGTATGTTACTGTAACGGAAAGAACCCCAGAAATTGGTTTGCGTAAATCAATGGGCGCAACTGGCAAGGATATTGCTTTTCAGTTTTTGATTGAATCGGTTTTGATAACTTTTTGGGGCTGGCTTTTGGGAGCTGTTTTTGGGATACTGGTCTCTTATGGCTTGAGTGCCGGAGCGCGTTACGCTGGCATTGCTTGGAATTTTTCCTTGCCTTTACAAGGCATCCTTATTTCATTCCTGTTTTCTGTTGGCTGTGGTCTTTTATTTGGGCTTCAACCGGCTAGACAGGCGGCCAAGCTTGACCCGATTGTAGCTTTGCGTACTGAACAATGAAGAAAGTAATTATAAGCCGCGTATTATAGACAAAAGGCCAATTTTCGGCCTCTTATTTTTCTATGACGATCGAACGCCTCGATTTCACTAATAAGACGGATGAAGAGATTGTGCCTTTGGTTTTAGAGAACCAGAATGACTTTTCTTATTTAGTTCATCGTTATCAAGATAAATTGTCCCGCTATATCGGTCGCTTATCTAACTTAAGTCCAGAAGAGGCGGAAGACGTGTTGCAGAATATTTTTATTAAGGCTTATTTAAATTTAAATGATTTTGATAGCAGTTTGAAATTTTCTTCCTGGATATATCGGATTGCCCATAATGAAGTAATTGATAACTACCGCCGTTCTAAGGCTCGCCCCAAATTACTGGATTTGGATATTGGTGATAGCCAAGTGAAGGAATTAGCTGGCGATTTTGATGTGTTTGCCGATGTGGCCCAGTCAGAGTTAAAGCAAAGAATTAATGACGCTATTGGCAAGCTCGACCCTAAACATCGTGAAGCGCTGATTTTAAAATTCATTGAAGATAAGGACTATCAGGAAATTTCTGATATCCTCAAGAAGCCGATGGGAACAGTTGCGTCGCGGATTAACAAGGCGAAAGCGCAGTTGCGCCGTCAGTTGGCCAATAAATCATTGCTTTGATTTAAATATATGGAAAAAAATAATTTTGATCTGAAGATTTTAGAAAAAATAAAAGAAGAAAAGTTAAAGCCGCTCTCGCGCTGGTATTTTGTTTGGAAAAATTATTTAGTTTGGGGTGGAAGCATTCTTGCTTTACTAGCTAGCTCGGCGGCCTTATCGGTCATGACCTATCTTTTTAAATTTAATGATTTTTATTTAAGCCGAGAGATAAATAAAAGCGCTCTTGAAATATTATTATTAACTTTACCTTATTTTTGGATTTTATTTTTAGCGGCGGCTATTTTTATTTTTTATTACAATATTAAGCATACTAAAACTGGTTACCGCTATCCTTTATGGTTAGTGGCAGCAGTGGCTTTCTCTTTGAGTATTTTATTGTGTGCTATATTCTGTTCTTTTGGTTGGGATGCCAAAATTGATGAGATTCTAGGTCGTAAGGCACCGCTTTATGAAAAGATGCTGAATCCTCATCTGGATTTTTGGTCTAATCCGGAGGAGGGACGCTTAGTTGGCTTAACAGCCTCAGATTTAGAGGATGATACTTTTGAGTTAGTTGATCGTGATGGTCGCGTCTGGTTAGTAGCGGTTGACACTAATACCGAGGGCACAACTTTTGTGGTATCTGGACGTCCGGTGCGCATGTTGGGTGATAAAAAAAGCAAGAAAGATTTTGCGGCGCATCTAATTTTACCGTTAATGCCAGGACGGGGATTTTTTCAGGAAATGTATCCCAGTTCGCCCATGAGATTATTGATGTTTGGCGGCGGCTGCACTTGCGGCGGCACCTGTGGTAATAATTGTATTTTAAGCCAGGGGACTCCTTGCGGAAATAGACACCCGTTTGGTGAATGAAGAAAATATTTTTAGTTAGCGTATTAGCTAGTGACAGGGAAATTAAGATCTTAATTCGGTAAGCTAATTAAAAACAAAAATATGAAAAACAAGAAGTTGGTACAAACCGCAGCGGTGGTCGGCACTCTAGCGTTAATGGTTGGAGGAGTGGTCGTTGCGGACGCGGCGTCTAATAGAATGGCGGGTAAGGGCGTGTCCGCTGGTTCTGGTCAAGGTTATGGTCAAATGGCTAATTTAACCGATGCCGAAAAAGAGGCTTGGGAGGCTAATCGAGAAACGCGCCACGCAGAGATGGAAGCAAAGCGAACGGCGGCTCAAGCGGCTATTGCGAGCGGCGATTATGAAGCTTGGAAAACCGCTGTTGGCGCCGATCATCCCTTTGCTGATAAAATTACGGCCGCAAATTTTTCCAGATTTGTTGAGGCTCATCAGCACTTAGATCAAGCTCGAGCTATTTTTACAGAATTAGGCCTTGAAGGCGCTCCTGGTATGGGCGGTATGGGAAAAGGACAGGGTCGCGGCCATGGCATGGGCCTAGGAATGGGCATGGGTGGCGGACGGCTAATTAACCAGTAGAAATATCTAAAACAATTGAAGACTGAGCATAACATGGAAACCCTTGATTAGTAAATCAGGGGTTTTTATGTTAAAATCAAGGATATCTTGCTTATTATCTTAGTAAAATGACCATGGAAAAAAATCATGCCTACCAACAGTCGCCAGCAGCTATTTTTTCGTTATTATCGTCTTCCTCTGGCGGCTTGTCTGCCGAGGAGGCTAAAAAACGCTTAGCTGTTCAAGGTTTTAATAAATTACCTGAGGAAAAAGCTTTAACCGGGTTGCTCTTATTTCTAGGGCAGTTTAAAAATCCTTTAGTGTTTGTTTTACTAGCTGCTTTAGCAATTAGTTTCTTTGCTGGCCATAAAAGTGATGCCTTGATAATTTTTGTGGTTATCATGGTAACTAATATAGTAGGTTTTTTTCAGGAGTGGAAAGCCAATAACGCTTTAAAAAAACTAAGCGGCGCCGTAGTGTATAAGGTAAAGGTTTGGCGTGATGGCCAGTTGGTTGTTGCGGATAGGGAAAATTTGGTCACCGGGGATGTCGTTGAATTTTCTTCCGGAGACGTTATTCCGGCCGATGCGAGAATTTTTGAACTTAAAAATTTAAAGGTCAATGAGGCTTCTTTGACTGGAGAATCTTTACCTGTGGCTAAAGATTTAGCGATTTATTCTGACGAACTTGCCTTAGCAGATCGCAAGAACATGGTTTATCAGGGAACCATCGTCGTTGATGGCTCTGGTCGGGCGGTGGTGGTAGCCACTGGTCAAGATACGGAGATTGGCAAGGTGGCAAAATTAATCAAAGAAACTAGTGAGGGTCTAACCCCTTTACAGAAACAGATAAATAATTTTGGTTTGCGTCTCGGTCTGTTTTTAATTGTAGCGAATGTCATTTTGTTTTTAATTGGGATTCTGAGCGGTCGCGATCCTTTTGAAATGTTTATGGTAGCGGTGGTGATTGTTGTTTCAGCTGTGCCTGAAGGGCTTATTCCGGCGATGGCGATTATCTTGGCTATTGGTATGCAGCGGCTGGCTAAAAAAAAGGGTTTAGTAAGAAGAGCAGTAGCCGCGGAGACACTAGGTTCTGTGTCCGTTATTTGTGTTGATAAAACCGGGACTTTAACGCAGGGCGAGATGATGATTGATCGTTTAATAGCTGGGAGTCATGAATTTATAGCCAGTGAAAAGTCAGAGGCATTAAGAATTGGTGTGTTGTGTAATGATGGTTTAGTGGAGAACCCTGGAGATAAACCTGAGGATTTAAGAATTGTCGGTAATCCGACCGACAAGGCTTTGCTGATAGCGGGTGCTAGTCTTGGCTGGTATCGCCAAGAACTAGAAAGTGTTGAACCCCGTTTAAGCTTGATTCCTTTCTCTTCCGATATTAAATTCATGGCCACTTTGCATCGTTTAGAATCAGGTGAAGAGATTATTTATATTAAAGGTGCCCCGGAAAAAATTATTGCTCTGTCTTCTCATTATTTTGATGGTCAAACGGAAAAAAAATTATTAAAAGCTGATAAGGATAATATTGTAAAAAAAATCGAAGAATTGACTGGCGCAGGTGCGCGCGTTTTAGCAATAGCGCGTAAGATTAGAACTAAAGGCGACCAGGGCGAGCTGCAGTTGGAAGAGTTAAAAAATTTGTCGCTCGTTGGTTTATTTTCTTTGCGCGACCAAATTCGTCCTGATGTTAAAAACGCCATCCAGTCATGTCGTGAGGCCGGGGTACGGGTAGTTATTATTACTGGCGACCACGAAAATACAGCTGTCGCCATTGCTAAAGAAATTGGTTTCTCGATTGATCAGGATAATGTTGTTAGCGGTAGTGAATTAGATGAGATGACTGATGAGCAATTGAAGGCCAGAATCAGAGATATTCGGCTTTATGCTCGCGTTAGTCCGCATCATAAATTAAGAATCGTTGGCGCCTTTCAAGAAATAGGGAAGGTGGTAGCGATGACCGGTGACGGTATTAATGATTCACCGGCTCTAAAAAAAGCGGATATTGGTGTTGCTGTCGGCAATGGCACGGATGTTGCTAAGGAAGTGGCTGACTTAGTGCTGCTTGATAATAGTTTCTTAACGATTGTTGAAGCGGTGCGCCAGGGCCGAGTAACTTTTAGCAATATCCAAAAGGTTATTCTTTATCTTTTTACTGATTGTTTTCAAGAAATGGTCATTATCGGCTCCGCAGTCTTAATGGGTTGGCCTTTGCCGATTTTGCCGGCCCAGATTTTGTGGATTAAATTAATCGAAGATCCTTTGCCAGCGGCTAGCTTAGCTTTTGATGAATCCGATGGCGATGTGATGAAGGATAAACCGCGGCCTAAAGACCAAGCCTTCTTAACCGGGGGCTTGCAAAAAGTCATTGCTTTCTATGCTATCGTGATGGATTTGGCGGCTTTGAGTGTTTTTTATTACTATTGGCAAGTAGTGGGAAATTTGGAGTTAGCGCGCTCAGTTATGTTTGCCACTCTGGGCCTTAGTACCATGTTTTATATTTATGCGGTTCGTTCTTTGCGCCAATCAGTCTTTAAAACCAGTATTTTTGCTAATAAATTTTTAGTTTATGCTACTTTGTTAGGGGTTCTCTTATTAGTTTTATCAGTCTATTTGCCATTTTTAAATAAACTTTTAAGCACTGCTCCTTTAGCGCCATTTGATTGGACGGTGGCTATTTTGTATGGTTGTTTTAGTATTTTAGTTTTTGAAATCGGCAAGAAAGTAGCTCATCTTAAACCTCGCCAATTTTAAGTTATGGAAAACATGCCCTTGGCTGCTGATGTGCGGCCGGACAATTTAAATAATTTTGTCGGTCAAGAAAAAGCCATTGGTCCTAAATCTTGGCTTTTTCAGGCGATTAAGGAAGACCGGGTGCCTTCGATTATTTTTTGGGGACCGCCTGGTTCTGGTAAAACAACCTTAGCTTTTATTATTGCCAAAGAAACTAAATCTGATTTTATTGAATTAAGTGCCACTTCAAGCGGTGTTAAGGATTTGAAGAAAATTATTGATAGCGCTAAAGAAGGGCGTCGTCTTGGCCAAAAAACTATCCTTTTTATTGATGAAATTCATCGTTGGAACAAAGCGCAGCAGGATGCCCTTTTGCCTCAGGTAGAAAATGGTACCATTACTCTGATTGGGGCTACTACGGAGAATCCTAGTTTTGCCGTTAATAGCGCTTTATTGTCACGCGTTAAACTGGTTGTCTTAGAAACGTTAACCGAAGCAGATTTAGAAAAAATCATGTTGCCAGCGGCTAAGCGTTTGCGTGTTAAATTAAAGAATGATATTGCTAAGCTGATTGCCCGTCTGGCAGGTGGCGATGCGCGTCGTGCCTTGGGTATTTTAGAGAGTGCCGCGCAGCATCAGGGCGGATTAACAGCGCAAGTAATTAAAGACATCGTTAATAAGCCTAATCTGCTTTATGATAAGAATGGTGAAGAGCATTATAATTTAATTTCTGCATTTCATAAGTCAATGCGTGGCGGTCACGCTGATGCCGCTATTTATTATTTAACGCGCATGATTGAAGCTGGGGAAGACCCGCTTTATGTTGCTAGGCGTATGATCAGATTTGCTTCTGAGGATATTGGTTTAGCTAATAACAGCGCCCTCATGCTGGCTACGGCTGCTTATGACGCCTGTAAGAATACTGGTCTACCGGAATGCGCTGTTAATCTTGCTCATTGTGCCGCCTATCTAGCCAAGTCAGCGAAAAGCATTGCCGTTTATCAGGCTCATACGGCGATTAAAGCAGAGATTGAGGCTAGCGGTAGCTTGCCAGTGCCGCTGCATTTACGCAATGCACCGACTAAGCTGATGAAAGATTTAGGTTATTCTAAAAATTACAAATACACGCCACTAGAAGATGATTCTAGCCAGGAATATTTACCTGAAAAATTACGTGGTCGGAAGTTTTTACTTAATAAATAGTTAGGCTAATTTTTTTAAAGCTAGTTTATAGCCGCGGCCAGGAAAAGTATGGATTATTTCTGGTTCGTTTTTTGTTTTTAGCTTTTTTCTTAAACTAGCGATATGGGTTTCAATAGAATTAGAAAAAGGATCAGCTTCGTAGTTCCAAACATTTTCCAGTATTTCTCCTCGCGTTACTACTTCTCCTTGGTTTTTAAATAAATATCGTAGTAAGCAAGCCTCGCGTTTAGTTAGGTAAATAAATTTTTGTCCGCGTTTACAGATGCCAGAAGAGGGCGTGAAATGCAGATTGCCAAGTTGTAAATTTTCCACGGCCGTTTTAGCTGGTCGCCTCAATAAAGCCTTAATTCTTAAAATCAGTTCTTCTAGTAAAAAGGGCTTAGTTAAATAATCATCTGCTCCTAGATTGAAAGCCTCTTCTTTGGTTTGTATTTCTGATTTTACCGTTAGCATAATAATTGGTAAGTTTGGTTTTTCGCGCCTTATTTCTCTTAGTACTTCGTTACCGTTTAGTTTTGGCAGGGAAAAATCTAAAATTATTAAGGCATAACCGCCAGTTTTGGCCATAAACGCGCCACGCTCACCATCGCTGGCAGTTTCTACTAAAAAAGATTCTAAAGCCAACCCTTGGCTTATTAGACTAGCGACGCTCGCGTCATCTTCGACGATAAGTATTTTCATAAAATTTTTTTAATAAATTATATTTTCAGTTTAGCATTAGTATCCTGAACGCCGCTTAAACTATTTTTTAGCAAAATATGAAATAAGCCAGATATGATTTGCGAAAAATGGAAAAAAATAGTAAAATTATATTAGCCGAGTCCGGTCTTATTTAAAGATCATTAATTTTTTTCACATAATCTATTTTTTAAAGTTATGAAAAGAACAAAGCACGAATTCGTGGCCGAATTAGTCTCGAGTGAGAAGAAAGAATTTAAGTGGAGCCTGGGAAAGCTACTAGCTTCTTCTTTGTCTGGTTTTATCGCCGGCATAGTTATTACCAGCCTTTTCTTCTATACTTTGTTTGATCTTACTTGGAAAGCAAAAAATGTTGTCATGCCAGAGTAGGATTGGCGGTTTTTACTAGGTATTGACAGGAATTTGTTTATTAGTTATAATTTTTAGCAGCTTATCGTGAAAACGCGGCTCTTAGTCGCGTTTTGTTTTGGCCTTAATTGTAATAAAAAATATGGAAATTAGGAATATTGCTATCATTGCTCACGTTGATCATGGCAAAACAACTTTAACAGACGCGCTTTTGCGCCAGAATGGCATGGTCGATGACAGTGTCAGTATGGATAGTAATTCCTTAGAGCAGGAAAGAGGCATCACTATCTATGCTAAGAATGCCAGTCTTTTTTATAAGGATACCAAAATCAATATTGTTGATACTCCTGGGCACGCCGATTTCAGTTCTGAAGTTGAGCGTGTTTTGCGTTCCATCGATTCAGTTTTATTAGTGGTTGATGCTCAAGAGGGCCCGATGCCACAGACTAAATTTGTTTTAAAAAAATCTTTAGAGCTAGGTTTAAAACCGATTGTGGTTATTAATAAAGTTGACAAGCCGGCGGCGCGGCCAGCCTTAGTTTCGGAAATGGTCTATGAGTTATTTTTAGATTTAGGAGCCAATGATGAACAACTCAATTTTCCGGTGGTTTATGCTATTGGCAAAACCGGCCACTCTGGTTTAGTGCTTGATAGCTTAAGCGATAGCCTTAACCCCCTATTAGATACCATCATGAATCATGTGCCCGCTGCTTCTAGTCAGGATATGAGCGACGCCACCTTGTTGGTGCAGCCGTTTAATTTAGCTTATGATAATTTTTTAGGACGTTGCGCGGTGGCACGCATTTACAGCGGACGCATTTTAAGCGGCCAGTCTGTGATTATTAAAAATTTGGAAGGCGTCAGTCGCCAGGGTAAAGTGACTAAGCTTTTTACTTTTCGTGGCCTTTCTCGCCAGGAAGTTCAAGAGGCAACCGCGGGCGATATTGTTTTAATTGCTGGTTTGTCTGATATTTATATCGGTGAAACTATTTGTGAAACAGCCGATCAAGCTGCTTTGCCGGCGATTAAAATTGATGAGCCGACAATTTGTTTAAATTTTCTTGTTAATAATTCTCCTTTCGCGGGACGGGAAGGTAAATTTGTTACTAATCGTCAGCTTAAAGAAAGATTGGAAAAAGAATTGGAAGTTAATGTGGGTTTAAAGATTGATTTTTCCGACAATAGTTTTTATAAAGTATACGGTCGTGGTGAGTTGCATATTGCTGTTTTGTTGGAGAACATGCGCCGTGAAGGTTATGAAGTCCAGGTTTCTCAACCTCAAGTTATCATTAAAGAGGAGAATGGGGTTACTTTGGAGCCTTATGAAGAGGCTAGTATTGATATTCCAGAAGCTTGTTCCGGTGTGGTAATTGAAAAAATGTCTAAGCGCAAGGGTCAGATTACTGATATGAAAAGCCATAATGGCCAGACGAGAATCATTTTCGCTATTCCCACTCGTGGTTTATTAGGTTATCGAGAAGAGTTTGTGGTTGATACTCGAGGAGAAGGAATTTTGTGTACTCATTTTTTAGGCTTTAAAGAGTGGGCTGGAGATATCGAGCGCAGTGCGCTGGGTTCAATGGTTTCCATGATTGGCGGCAAAGCCTTGGCTTATTCTTTATGGAATTTACAAGAACGTGGCGTTTTGTATATTCAGCCCAATACCGAAGTTTATGAGGGTATGGTTTTAGGTAATGTGGCTAAGGGTAATGACATGGCCGTTAATCCGATTAAAGGCAAGAAGCTGACCAATGTTCGCGCTTCTGGTTCTGATGAGGCGATTACTTTAACGCCGCCTTGGGAGCTGAGTCTGGAAAGAGGTTTAAGTATTATTAATGATGATGAATACCTAGAAGTCACTCCTAAGAGTATTCGTTTGCGTAAGAAATATCTAACGGAAGTAGAAAGGGCGCGCGCCAAAAGATAATTTATTTTATTTCAAAAAGACTGCTTAAGCAGTCTTTTTTAGAGGCGCAAATGATAGACGGTGGATAGGGCAGGGTCCTAGTGCTTTTATTTTCTCTAGATGTTCTTTGGTGCCATAGCCTTTATGCTTGGCGAAGTTGTAGCCGGGATATTTTTTTTCCATTTCCTCCATAATCCAATCACGGCTGACTTTGGCGATTATTGACGCGGCAGCTACTGTCCAGACAGTTGCATCGCCCTGGATAATTGCGGTTTGTGGTAAATTAAGCTTCGGAATTTTTAAGCCGCCGTCTAATAATACATAGTCTGGTTTAAGTGGAGATTTTTTTAGCGCCCGCCGCATGGCTAAAAAACTAGCTTGGAGAATATTTATTTTATCAATATCATTATTATCAACTACGCCGATTTCAACTGCGAGCGCACTTTCTCGGATGGCCCGAAAGATTAGGTTTCTTTTTTTTGCGCTAAGTTTTTTAGAGTCGGCCACAAGTTCTAAATCCCCGGGAGGAATGGTAAAATTTTGGTCAATAATTACGCAGGCAGCCACCACTGGTCCGGCCAAGGGACCGCGGCCAGCCTCATCTAAGCCGGCGACTAGTTTATAGCCGAGATTAAAAACTTTTTTTTCTGCTGCGAGATCAAGCATGGTTTAAGTATAGCATATTTGCTTGATATTAGCCCGTTTGTTTTATTTGTCTGGATTTGAGGTATGAGTGATAATTTACTATTGACATTTAATTTTATTTGTATTATAATATTGGCAACTAAATTTGGTGTGCTTTGTTCATTTATATATGAAGTGTGAAGTATCTAGCTATCATGGAGAGAGGAATACTTGATGGTTAGGGTAACCTGAGGGTTACTTGGGAGGTTTGCGATTCGCAGGCCTCCTTTTTTATTGACTTTTTTAAATAAATATGTTATTTTGTGTTTAGTACTTAAATAATACAAGATGGCAAAAAATGAAAATTATTCCTATATTTTCCAGAGTGGAAAGTATCAGGGAAGTTCTTTGACTGAGGTTATGATGATAGACCCAGTCCATGTTGCCCGTATTTATCAGGCTTCGTTTCAAGGTAATTCCGCAATTAAAAATCCAAATCAATTGCAGCTGGCAATTGAAAGTTTATTGGAAAAAATTCGTGGTCTTGACGTGACGAAGACCTGTCCCTATTGCAAAAAAAGAAAGGTAAAACACTTTCTGTTGCCTGACTTTGGTTTAATCAGCAGCAAACTAGTTTGCTGTGATCAGGAGTCTTGCCGTAATGAATTAAAATCCTGCCGCTCTGGCGAACTACATGAGATTGCCGACTATCTCCTGCTGATTAGCTTTTTGCCAAAAATGCAGGCGAAGAGAATAGTGGGATTGTTTCGGCAAACTCACAAAAACATGACAATAGAAATGTTTTAAAGCAGTATGATAGGCTTGGGCCCGTTCTTGAAAAGGAGCGGGCTTTTTCGTGATTATTTCTGGGTATTATGATAAAATAAAACCGATAGTCAATAGTATTATTGCTAGTTAAACATATGAGAAAAGAACAATTTTTATTATTTATCGCCGGTATAGTTATTTTAGCGGCCATCATCTTGCGCGTGAATCAATTTACAAAACAGGATGAGCCGGCTAATATAGTTGAATCGCCACTGGTTTCTTCTCCGGCTACTACTTCTCCCGATACCTCATTACCGGCCACTTCTTCACCGCTTGATGTCTTGCCAGAACCAGTGGTTGAGCCGGTGGTTGAAGTTTCAGTGATTAGTCCTTTGCCGGGAGATTTAGTGACTTCACCCTTAGTAGTAACCGGAAGAGCGCGGGGTGGTTGGTTTTTTGAAGCTAGTCTGCCTGTTAGTTTAATAGCTGAAGACGGTAGTGTAATTGTTAATCACTACGGACAAGCCGAAAGTGATTGGATGACGGCTGATTTTGTGCCTTTCCGCTCAGAATTAATATTTGCCACCGAAGCTACTAGTGGCTATTTAGTGATTGCTAAGGATAATCCTTCTGGGTTGCCAGAGCATGACGGTAAAGTTATGATTCCAGTTAAGTTTAAATAGTATGCCCAAAATTTTTCTCTATAACACCTTAAGTCGTAAAAAAGAATTATTTACTCCGGTGAGCGCTAATAAAGTTGGTCTTTATACTTGTGGGCCGACAGTTTATAATTTTGCCCATATTGGCAATTTGCGTACCTATTTATTTGAGGATTTTTTAAAGCGTACCCTGGCGTATAACGGTTATAAAGTTAAGCACGTCATGAATATTACTGACGTTGGCCATTTGACTGGTGATATGGACATGGGTGAAGACAAGATGGAGACAGGTGCCAGAAGAGAAGGTAAGAGCGCTTGGGAAATTGCTAGCGCTTATACTGAAGCCTTTAAAAGTGATTTACAGCAGTTAAATATTCAAGAGCCGGTTATTTGGGCAAAAGCGACTGATTATATTAAAGAACAGATTAATCTGATTAAGTCTTTAGAGAAAAAGGGCTACACTTACTGCATTACGGATGGCGTCTATTTTGATACTGCCAAGATAAAAAATTATAATAAGCTCAGCCACCTGCCGCTAGCAGAATTAAAAGAAGGGGCTCGAGTGGAAAAAAATCCAGAAAAGCGCAATCCAACAGACTTTGCTTTATGGAAGTTTTCTCCAAAAAACACTCAGCGTCAGATGGAATGGGAGTCTCCTTGGGGCGTTGGCTTTCCTGGTTGGCATGTAGAATGTTCGGCCATGAGTTTAAAACATTTGCAAAATAATCTTGATATTCACTGTGGGGGGATTGACCATATCAATGTTCATCATACTAATGAGATTGCCCAATCTGAGGCGGCAACTGGTAGAAAGTTTTTTAACTTTTGGCTGCACGGCGCCTTTCTTAATATTGCTGGTGGCAAAAAAATGGCTAAAAGTGATGGTGATTTTTTGACATTGCGCAAAGTAGTTCATGATGCCGGCATTAATCCTTTAGTTTATCGTTTTGCGGCCTGCCAAGTTCATTACCGCAAACCGATGGAATATAGTCTTGAGAGCCTCAAACAGGCTGAACAAGGCTTAGATAAGCTTTGGAAACAGACAGCGTCTTTGGGCCAGAAGAAAGGCAAAATCAATCAGACTTTTAAAGAAAAGTTTTTATTAGCCGTGAACGATGATTTAAACCTACCTAGAGCCTTAGCTGTTTTGTCGGCCGTGTTAAAATCTAAATTAGAGGCGGCCGATAAACTCGCCACCGTACTTGATTTTGATAAAGTTTTAGGGTTAAATTTGGGGAGCGGATCAGAAAATAATGAAGAAAAAATTCCGGCAGAAATATTAGCGCTCATGGTTCAGCGTAAAATTGCCAGAGCGGCCAAAAATTGGGCCGAATCTGATCGTTTGCGGGCGGCCATTATTCAGGCTGGCTGGTTAGTTGAAGATACGCCCACGGGCATGACCGTGCATAAGAAATAATTTATTGTCTATCATCATGATAATGAAAAAAAATTTTTGGGAAAAATTAAAAAATACTGGCCGGCCCATCCTCGCTTTAGCGCCGATGGCCGGTTTTACTGATACTGCTTTTCGCCAAATCTGTCGCCACCAGGGCGCCGATGTTTTATATAGTGAAATGGCTTCGGTAACCGCCCTGCATTATTATGTGTCCTCTAAAAAACCCGGGAGAGATAATGGCGGTAAAGTAACTATGGAACTTTTAAGATTTAATCGTCGCTTAGAAAAGTATTATGTTGTGCAGTTGTTTGGTTCTAATCCTGACCATTTTGCCACTGCCGCTCGCTTTGTTTCTGAACAAATTAAACCTGACGGTTTAGATATTAATTTTGGTTGTCCAGCTGGTAAAGTGCTTAAGCAAGGTGCTGGAGCTGACTTGATGAAGGATTTAAAAAGGGCTCGTGCGGTTATTAAAGCCGTTTTAGATAATACCACTCTGCCAGTTTCTATTAAATTGCGTGCTAAATCTGGCGAGGTTGGTGTTATCGAGTTTTTGGACAACATTGCTGATTTGCCAGTAGCGGCCGTGATGATTCATGGCCGCACCTTAACCCAAGGTTTTGCCGGGGCACCTGATTTGAAAATTATTAAGGAGGCACGACGGCATTTTAAGGGTGTGATATTAGCTAATGGTGGAATTAATAGTTTGCCTGATGCTAAAAAATCACTTATTGAGTCGCAAGCTGACGGTTTGGGTTTAGCGCGCGGAATTTTAGGTCGCCCCTGGTTGTTTAAAGAAATAAAAAATAATAAAGAAATTAATTTTTCTCAGGCGGAAATTTTGAAATTAATGCTCAGACACGCGACCCTAGCGGTTAAGCTAAAAGGGGAAGGAGTTATGCTGGAGCTACGTAAACATTTAGTTTGGTATGTGCAATCCTTTCCGGGGGCTAGTCGTTTGCGCAGTGAGTTAGTTACGGTTTCTTGTTTAGCTGATTTACAGAAAATAGTGGCTCAGAGTTTATCACAATTAAAAGCTCGTCCTGGTGTGAAAAAAATGGCCTAAAACACCCCCTTGACACTTGTGCATTAATTGTTGAAAACTTTTTTACATTTTTGGCAAAAAATTTTATTTTGCAAGACCACTTGTTGATAAGTGGTCTTTTTTGTGCTTTTTTTCTTTTATTTTAAGGTAAATTAAAATGTTGACCACTGGGTGCTTGTGGTGTATAATTAAATCTGTAAGGTGAATTGTGGGGAACTGTGGATTATTTTCTCCCCCGAGCTGCCATCAGCCTATATGTTCATCGGTGAGTATAATCACAACTTAGATGATAAAGGACGTTTAGCTATTCCGGCTAAATTCCGCAACATCTTAAAAAAGGGAGCAGTCGTTACCAAAGGATTGGACAACTGCCTTTTCTTGTATTCAAAAGATAAGTTTGAAGAAATGGCTAAAAAGTTTGCTTCCTTGCCAATTAGTCAGGCCAAAGCTAGAGCTTTTGCGCGCCATATGTTGGCCGGAGCAATGGATTTAGAGTTTGATAATCAAGGGAGGATTACTTTACCTGAATATTTGCGTCGTTTTTCTGCCTTAAAGAAAAAAGTGATTGTGGCCGGCTTGTATGATCATTTGGAAATTTGGGATGAGGATTCTTGGAATAAATATAAGCTAGAATCAGAAAAGAATAGTAATGCCATTGCGGAAGCTTTGGGAGATTTAGGGGTTTAAAATATGGAATTTGGACATATACCAGTCATGTTGACTGAGGTCCTGGAAGCATTAAATATAAAATCCGGCGGTAACTATATTGATTGCACCTTGGGTGGTGCTGGCTACACGTTGGCACTAGCCAATAAATGTGGACCATCTGGCCAAGTGCTGGGCATCGATATGGATAAGGCCGCTATTGCTAATGCCCAGAGTATCATTAAGGAAAAAGGAATTAAAAATATAATTGTTCGTGAGGGTAATTTTAAAAATATTGACGATTTGGCCACCGAAGTTTGGGGTGAGGATTGCTTGGTGGATGGTGTGGTGATGGATTTAGGGCTTTCTTCTTTTCAATTAGCTGATGCTAAGCGCGGATTTTCTTTCAAACACGAATCTTCACTGGATATGGCTTTTGGCCCGGAGGCGGAGGCAGATACGGCTCGGATTGTTAATACCTACTCCTTGCCAGAATTAACTCGGATTTTCCGCGACTTTGGTGAGGATAAGAGAGCTTATCTGTTAGCCAAGGCAATTGTGGAGGCGAGGAAGAAAAAACCAATTGTCTCTGCTGCCGAACTAGCCGCCTTAGTCGAGTCAAAAGTGCCGATGCGTTTTCGGGGAAAGATTCATCCTGCTACCAGAATTTTCCAAGCCTTGCGGATGGAGACTAATGGCGAATTGGATAATTTACGTGAAGTCTTGCCGGCAGCCAGTAAATTACTGCGTCCGGGAGGCAGACTGGTAGTCGTATCATTTCATAGCGGCGAAGACAGGATAGTAAAACATTTTTTAAAGAATAACGAAGGCTGGAAAATTGTAACTAAAAAACCCTTGGTGCCGACAATGCAGGAAGAAAGTGAAAATCCGCGGGCCAGAAGTGCTAAATTAAGAGCGGCCACCAAGCTTTAAAGAGATAATTTTTAAATTATATAGCCTAAAATTTCCATTTTATGACCAAGATTGTTAATTGTTACAATGAACGTCTGCGCACCAAGCCGGTAAAACGATTGGTGTCTTTGGGAATTTTTAATGTCTGTCTGTTTGTTGTCGTGGCCGGTTTGGGCTTTGCTTATTTATTATGTGTCAGTGATTTAACGGTTAAAGGTTTTGCTCTTCAGGAATTAAGGCAGGAATCTGCTCGGTTAGCCGAGGAAAAACTTGCTCAAGAGCAAAAAATTGATGCCTTGCAGTCTTATTATGTTTTGAGTGAAAGAGTAAAATCCTTGAATATGGTCGCGATTAGCGATATTGAATATATTCAAGAAAATAATCGCGCGGTCGCTAAAAGATAGTAGTTAATGATCAGCCGAAGCGCCCCCTTATCCTATTTATGTGGCGAAATGCTAAAGATAAAAATCAGGCCGCTGGCGGCAAAGTGAACAATAATCGCTTGCGTCTTGTCATAGCGGTTATTTTTTTATTAATCGGCTCTCTGGTTTACAAGCTTTATAGTATTCAAATCCGTCAGTTTGATTTATACACAGCTATGGCTGCTTCTCAGCATCAAGTTTATAGCAAACTGCAGCCAGAAAGAGGAAAAATTTATTTGCGGGAAGAAATAGCTGGTCAGGAAAAGTTGTACCCACTCGCCACTAATAAAGAATTTGCCGAGGTGTTTGTGGTGCCCAAAGATATTGCCCAGCCGCAAATTATGGCGGAAAAGCTATATAAATTTTTTGATGAGCCAAAATTATTAGCTGAATTAGAAGAACAGTCTGCTTCGGGAACAGATATTGTAATCGCTACTTCTACGAAAGAAGAAATAATTTCCGGGTATATGAAGAAGCTTAATAAGCCCGGTGATCCTTATGAACCGCTGGTTAGTAAATTGGCAGGCGAAGATTTAATTAAACTGTATTCTTTTTTATCTAGTACTGACTATTCTTCGGCTACGGCGCCGGTTTTAGCATCCTCAGATGAATTGGAAATTAAATTTGGCAACATCGTTTATAAGAACGATCAGGAAAAGGAGTTTGTTGTTCCTGGTTTGGGTTTTAATTCCCAATCTTATCGTTACTATCCGGAAAAAGAAATTGGCGCGCATTTAGCTGGGTTTGTGGCTCAGGTTGATGGCGAAGGACATGGTCGTTATGGTTTGGAGGAATTTTTTGATGCTGAATTATTTGGGCAGTATGGTTCCTTAAAGTCAGAAAAAGGGGGACAGTCTAATGTGATGATTGTGAATGAGCGTGAGTATGTTAAGCCGGAACCGGGAAGTGATTTTATCTTGACTATTGATCGTAATATCCAATTTGCGGCTTGCGATAAATTAAAACAAGCAGTGGCTAAGCATAAGGCTGAGGGCGGGACAGTGATTGTGATGGCTCCGAAAACTGGTGAGATTGTTGCTATGTGTTCTGTGCCTGATTTTGACCCTAATGATTATCGCAATGTTAAGGATATTTCTTTTTATAATAATCCGGCAATTTTATATCAGTATGAACCGGGCTCAGTTTTTAAGACAGTTACCATGGCAATTGGCATTGATCAGGGCAAGGTTTCGCCCACTACCACCTATGAAGATAAGGGCCAGATTATGATTGAGGGCTGGGCTAAGCCGATTAGCAATTCGGATTTTTCTACTAAAGGTGCGCATGGCGTAGTTGACATGAGCTCTGTTTTGGATAATTCTTTAAACACTGGTGCCATCTTTGTGATGAATAAGGTTGGCCCGAAGATTTTTTCTGAATACGTCAAGAAGTTTGGTTTTGGCGAAAGGACTGGAATTGAGCTCGGTGCCGAAAGCCCGGGGAATATTAACAACCTATTAAAAAATAAAGTTAGGCCAATTGATGCGGCGACCGCTTCTTTTGGTCAAGGTATTGCCGTCACGCCTCTGCAAATGATTATGCCTTATCAAGCGATTGCTAATAAGGGCTTAATGATGCAGCCTCATATTATCGAAGCCATTATGCATCCTAATGGTAAAAGAGAGGAAATTACCGCCAAGTCTTCTGGCCAAATCATTTCCGAAAAAACGGCAGCCACTGTTTCCGCCATGTTAGTTAATGTAGTTGAGAAAGGTCATTCTAAAAAAGCGGCCATTGAGGGTTATTACATTGGTGGCAAGACAGGGACGGCGCAGATTGCGACTGTTGGTGGTTATATTGCTGATCAGTATGTCCATACCTTTATTGGTATCGCACCGATTGAAAATCCCGCCTTTGTTATGCTTGTTAAGATTGATAAGCCGCACGGAGTGCAGTATGCCGAAGGCTCAGCCGTACCGCTTTGGCGCGATATTGCTGAATTTATTTTAAATTATTACGCTGTTCCTAAATCTAGGAAATAGTAATATGAAAAAAATATTACAATTAAAACTTAAAATATTTTCTCGATTAATTTTAAGAAAATATCAGCCGAAAGTAATCGGAATTACCGGTTCTATCGGTAAGACAACCGCTAAAGAAGCGATTTTTCACGTCCTGTCCAAGAAGTTCTCGGTCAGGACTAGTTTTAAAAATTACAATAATGAAATTGGTTTGCCGCTAGTGATTATTGGCTCTGAGTCGCCAGGCAAGAATTTATTAGGTTGGTTTACTATATTTTTCAAGGTAATTCGTTTGCTAATCTGGCGGGACAAGAATTATCCTCGTATTTTAGTTTTAGAGATGGGCGTTGACCGTCCTGGTGATATGGATTATTTGGTATCTATTGCCAAGCCGCAAGTCGCAGTAGTGACGGCTGTTAGCTTTTCGCATTTAGAATATTTTGGCAGCCTGAACAATATTAAAAAAGAAAAACAGCGCTTAGTTGAAAGTCTTAATAATAATGGACTAGCCATTTTAAATTATGATAGTAGTCCAGTGCAGGAAATGCCTGCTGTGAGTAAAGCAAAAATACTGAGCTATGGTATTAAGACCGAGGCTGATTTAAGGGCTCAGGATATTACTTATAATTTTGTTCGTGGCCACTATGAACTTTCCGGTATACATTTTAAATTGAACTACAAAGGGGCGATTGTTCCAGTGTTTATGAAGAATGTAATGTCTGAACCAGCGGTGTATGCGGCCTTAGCGGCAGCAGCGGTTGGCTTAGAAGAGGGGCTTAATTTAGTTGATATTGCAGCCGCTTTATCTGATTTTATTCCTCCGCACGGCCGGATGAACCCACTTCCCGGCATTAAGCATTCTTTTCTGATTGATGATACTTATAATTCTTCCCCTGAGGCCGCCTTGTCAGCTATTAATATATTGTCTAAAGTGAGTATAGATTCTTCGGCTCAGAAGTATGCGGTTATGGGTGATATGTTAGAAATTGGCGCTTATACCGAAGAGGGACATCGTCAAGTCGGTCGCGCTGTGTACGATAGCGGTGTTAATATTTTAGTGGCCGTCGGCGAGAGAGCGCGTGATTTTATTCGGGGCGCTAAGGATGCTGGCATGGAAGATGAACAAATTTTTTATTTTGATAAACCTTTAGAGGCGGGACGGTTTTTGCAAAATAGAATTAAAGAGGGCGATGTTTTATTGATAAAGGGTTCGCAAGGCGCTCGGATGGAAAAAATAGTTAAAGAATTAATGGCTGAGCCAGAAAGAGCTAGTGAATTACTGGTGCGCCAAGGCTTTAATTGGTAAGAATAAATAGATTATGAAGATAGTCATCTTAGGCGGAAAAGGGAATCTAGGTTCCCAGTTGTCAGAAGAATTATCCCTGGACCACCAGGTATTTTCTTTTGATCGTAATAATTTTGACGTCCTTGATCAGAGTGCGTTAAGACAAGCTGTAACTGAAGTTTTGCCTGAGGTAATAATTAATTGCGTTGCTTTTAATGCTGTTGATAAGTGTGAGGATAAAGATGGTTATCAGACAGCTTTAGCACTTAATCGTGATTTACCGGGACGTTTAGCTGATTTAGCTTTAGAGCTAGATGCGGTATTGGTTCATTATTCTACCGACTATGTTTTTAGCGGTTTAGAAACTAAACGGGAATTTTTTGAAGACGATACACCTAATCCAGTTAATAAATATGGTGAGAGTAAATTTTTAGGTGAAGTAGAAATTCAACGTCGCGTCGCTAGAGGTTTGCGTTATTATATTATCCGCACTTCTAAGTTGTTTGGACCCAAGGGTGAGAGCCCAGAAGCTAAACCTAGTTTTTTTGATATCATGCTGAAATTGTCAGCTGAAAAAAATGAGGTCACAGTGGTCAATGAAGAGCTTAGCTGTTTTACTTATACCCCAGATTTGGCTGCTGCTAGTGCTAGATTGATAGTTGCTCGTCCTGCTGAAGGTGTTTATCATTTAGTCAACGAAGGGGCGGTGACTTGGTATGATGGCGCTCGTGAGTTATTTCAGTTAGCTAAAAAAGATATTACCATTCGAGCGATTAGAAGTGAAAATTTAGCGAGAGCCGCTCGGCGTCCCAAGTTTTCTGTTTTGAAAAATAATAAACTAAAGAAGATGCGTCCCTATCAAGAGGCGCTGAGAGAATATTTAAGAAGTCTATGAGAGGAATAATTTTATCCGGTGGTAGTGGCACTAGATTGCGCCCGCTAACCAAAATTACTAGCAAACAACTGCTGCCAATTTATAATCGGCCGATGATTTATTATCCGCTTAATACTTTAATTAAAGCGGGAATTAAAGAAATCCTTATTATTGTTGCTCCTGAAAGAGCGGGGGACTATTTAAATTTACTTGGTTCTGGTAAAGAATTTGGTGTTAAATTTACTTACGAAATTCAAGATAAGCCAGAAGGTTTAGCCCAAGCCTTTATTATTGGTGAGAATTTTATTGATCAAGAGGATGTTGCTATGATTTTGGGTGATAATATTTTTGAAGATGATTTTTCTGAAGAAATTCGTAATTTTAAAGGTGGCGCCAAAATCTTCGCTAAACAAGTTCCTGATCCAGAGCGTTTTGGTGTGGTGAAGTTTGATACTAATATGAAGGCAGAGAAAATTATAGAAAAGCCGCAGGAGTTTCTCAGTAATCACGCAGTTACTGGTTTATATGTTTACGATAAGCGCGTGGTGCAAGTTGCTAAAAATATGAAACCAAGTGCGCGTGGCGAATTGGAAATAACTGATGTTAATAATTGGTATTTAGAACAAGGTGAGTTATCAGTAGCGATGGTTGTGGGGGAGTGGTTAGATGCCGGCACTTTTGAAAGTTTACTTAAGGCGCAGAATTTCGCTAAGGAAAAATTAGATAGCAAAATGTTAATTTAATTTTTTTATAAAAAAAGCAGGACCAGAGAGTTTGGTCCTGCAGTTTTCAATCATTTTTTAGACTGTAACCAGCTGTTTTGTTACGCTTCGATTTATGATAGCATGTTCGATGATATTGTTATCGAAACTAAAGGCCAGGTAAAAGCGGCCCTCATTGCCCCATTCGCGATGATTAACTTCAACTCGTGTTAACTTTTTCTCGTTTTCAAGAAAGTTAACGATGCGTTGATTGGTTTCTGCCATGCTGGCTAACCCCTTTTGGTGTAGGTGATTGCGTACTTCGTCGGCGATAACATCAGCTGATTGATGAGAGGAATCTTTGTTCATGATATTAAGTTTTAAAAGAAAGTATGGAGCTATGTTATTATAATAATTCATTTTTGTCAATATGAAACTAGTAGTTGGTTTTATTACTTATAATGATAGTAGTGCAAAATATTTAGATTTTTTCCTGCCGAGCCTGCAAGAGGCCCTGGCATTTTTAGATAAGTCGGAAATAGCTGTTTTAGCTTTTGATAATAGTGACCCAGACTATAATCACAACCGCTTGGCGCTAGAAGTGTTTAATCATCGCCAGGGAGGACGAATTGAGTATATTACTCAGGGTGAAAATATTGGTTTTAGCCGCGCTTATAATTATTTAATCTCCGAAGCTAGTAAAAAAGGGGCAGAGTATTTTCTGGTGATAAACCCTGATTTAGTCTTGGAGTCAGGCTCTATTCGCCAGTTATTGGTTAATTTGGAGGGCGATAAGCAATTGGGCTCGGTTGCACCTAAAATATTACGTTGGGACTTTGCGAGTAATCAGAAAACTCAGCAAATTGATTCCTGTGGTATTGTTTTACGTCCTGGTCTTAAGTTTGGTGACCTGGGACAGGGCGAGGTTGATGCTGGTCAATATGACAAAGCGGTTATTTTGGGACCATCTGGGGCGGCTGGTCTTTATCGTTTAAGTGCCTTGAAGAAAATCAAAGATAAGTTTGGTTATTTTGATAGTCGTTTTTTTATGTATAAAGAGGATTGCGACTTAGCTTATCGTTTAAAATTAGCCGGATTTAAGTCAAAATTAGTGGTTAACGCACAAGTTTTCCATGATAGAACTGTTGCCTTTTATGGACAAGGAATTGGTGCTTTTTTAAAGAATAGGCGATTGATGAGTCGGCAGGTTAGGAGCTGGTCCTTCAGAAATCAACACCTTATTTTTATGAAGCATTGTCAAAGGGAAACCATGATAAGTCGGCTTTTGGTGGTCAAGAATGTTCTCTTTATGTTATTTTTTTCTCTTATATTAGAGCAATTTAACTTAAAAAATTACAGTTGGCTCAGAAAGCAGCTTAAGTATTGACTAATATAAAATATTGTGATAGAATAAAAAAAGCTTGAATTAGAGCGAATGTTTAACCAGTTTAGTAAGAGCTTATTTTTTTATATGGAAAACATCTTGGAAACAATCATCAAAGAACAAAAAACCGAGGAAATGTCTCGTCTCGATGCTATTAAGATTTCTACTGATCTTTTTTCTGAATTAATGGATAGAGAGAAGGATATTTTAGTTCGTCGTTTTGGCTTAAAAGGTGGCAAAGGCGAAACCTTGGAGAAAATTGGCGGTCTGCATAAATTAACCAGAGAAAGAGTTAGACAGATTGAGGCAGCCAGCATTCGCAAAATAAAAAAATTAGAGACTTTAGAGCAATATATTAGTGGTCTTAAAGGAACCGTTTATCATCTTTTAGAGGAGCACGGTGGCTTGATTAGACGAGACTATTTGTTAGATATTTTGACAGTGATCGCTTTAGAGTTAAATACAGAAAATTCTGGTCAGGCTGGAGATGAAGCCTTGCGCTCTTCTTACCGTAATCACTTCAATTTTTTAATTTCCAAATTAATGGGTGAAGAGTTAGAATTAGTTAGTGGTAATGATAAATTTACCCCTTCTTTCAAACTTAAATCTGGAGAGATTTCCCATTTAGAAGAATTAGCTGATAGTCTCTTAGAGAAGGTTGAGGGTTTGAAAAAAACCATGAAGACCGAGGATTTAATTGAACTTCTTAAGCAGCTGGAAACTTATATTAAGCACCAAGAAAAAATGCAAGCTGGCAGCTTGGATATAGAAACTGTTTTCAAAAGCCAGACTTTCCCCGATAAGGCGGCAACAATCAATAGTAATAAAATCCTTTATTCACTTATGCAAGCGGTTAAGAACCTCGAGCAAAATAAATACGGTGAATGGGGAATCGCCAATTGGCAGGAAATAAAGCCAAAAACAGTTAATGATAAGATCTATTTAGTTTTGAAGCACGAAGGTAAGCCCATGCACTTTACTTCTATCGCTGATAAGATTAATGAGATGAAATTCGATAAGAAAAAAGCCAATGCGGCTACTGTTCATAACGAATTGATTCTTGATGAGCGTTACGTCCTTATAAGCCGTGGTACCTATGGCTTAAAAGATTGGAAATAATCCCCCTAATCATTAGATTTTAACGGCTATTTTAGCCGCTTAGATAAAGACCTGTCCTTGTAAGCGCGGACAGGTTTTTTGGTGCTTAAAATCGTTTTCTTTTTTTCTTAAGATATGGTAAAATTTGAATAAGAAAATAGGCATTAAGTATGGAAATAACTATTAACACGACTGGCCTAGATAGATTTTTTAATTTACCCCCGGAACAGATGTTCTGGGTCTTTTGGGGTAATTTAGGCTGGATAATTATTGGCATTGTTTTTATTTGGGGGACATTACAGCTTTACCTTTTTTGGATTGCTGGCAAATGGGCAGCCACGCACAAAACCGTTCTATTAGCGATTGATATTCCTAGGGGTAATGAGCAGTCGCCCAAGGCAGTTGAGAATATGTTTACTTACTTAGCCGGGGCTCATGGTTCGATTAATTTTTTTGAAAAGTGGTTTGAGGGTAAATTTCAAAAAAGTTTCAGTTATGAAATTGTCAGTCTTGAAGGCTATACGCAATTTTTAATTTGGACGCCGAAAGAATTTCGTAATTTAATCGAATCATCAGTTTATTCCCAGTATCCGGATGCCGAAATTTCTGAGGTCGAAGATTATACGCAGAATGTGCCTCAGCACTATCCTGATGAAGAGTATGATGTTTGGGGGACAGAATTTACTCAGGCCGCTCCTTGGGTTTATCCGATTAAGCGTTATCAGGAGTTTGAGCATCAGATGGGACCAAGTGAAATGCAGTTTAAGGATCCAATGGCCTCTCTTATGGATTTGTGTGGTTCCTTGCGCCAGGGCGAGCAGCTTTGGATTCAATACATCATTACTCCTATTGGTTTTGATTGGCTTAAGGATTCGGAAAAAGAAATAAATAAAATTTTAGGCAGAAAGCCGAAAGCGAAAAAAGGATTGGCTATGCAGGGCGTGGAAGCTTTAGGTAATATCAGTGAATTTATTTATCCTATTTGGGGCGAGGTCGAAGATAAGCCTAAAGAAGAGAAAGCTAAGACGATGATGGATTTGAGTCCGGTAGAAAAAAGGAAGATTGAGGGCGTTCATGAAAAATTATCCAAACTATCTTTTGAGGCAAAAATCCGAGTTGTTTATGTGGCTAAAAAAGATGTCATGAATAAAGCTAAAGTAGCTAATGGCGTTGTTGGTTTTATGAAGCAATTTGGCGCTTTGGATTTAAATAACTTAAAGCCGGATGTAAAAAAGACAATGACTAAGGCGGTTTATTTTTGGGTTGAATCTCGTGCTAATCAAAAAAAGAATAATATTTTTCAGGCTTATGTCGGCCGTTCTGATGGTATGGGTATTCCGGCTGGTATTTATAATATTGAAGAATTGGCTACGCTGTGGCACTTTCCGGTTGAAGCTAGTGTTAGAGCTTCAATGATTCAGAAGGCACCGGGCAAAAAAGCTGATGCTCCTTCGTCTTTACCTCTGGCGAGTGATTTAACTGTGCCAACCGAAGATTTATTTAAGTCGGGTATTTTTACAGGTGAACCGATAGTTAATAACATGGAGAGATTGAACGAAGAAAAATCTAATAGCGAGCCAACTCCGCCACCTAATCTGCCCTTTGTTTAAAAGTTTTATGAAAATAGGAATTGATGCCCGCTTCTATGGCCCGGTCGGTAAAGGCCTGGGCCGGTACACACAAGAAGTGGTTGATAATATAGTTCGTATTAATGACTCTTTAGGGGAAGGGTCATTTGATTTTGTTATTTTTTTATCGCCTGATAATTACGATGAGTTTCCGACCGATAATAAGCATATTAAAAAAGTAAAATTAAATATTGGTTGGTATTCTTGGCAGGAACAAATTATCATGCCTTTTTATATTTGGCGGGAAAATTTGGATTTAATGCACTTTCCTCATTTTAATATTCCGATTTTAACTCCAGTTAAATTTGTCATGACTCTGCACGATTTAATTTTAACCCACTTTCCGACAGTGCGCGCCACAACCAAGAGTCGTTGGGTTTATGTTTTAAAAAATTTAGCCTATCGGTTTGTTTTGAGAGTTGCGATTAGAAGAGCGCGCCGGATTATTGCTGTTTCTGAATTTACCAGACAAGATATTTTGCATAAATTTAAAAAAGCCTCCGGTAAGGTAGAGGTGACATACGAAGGCGTGGCCAATTTAGCACGTGGTCGCGATTCTTTATTTATTGCTAAGCTTGACCCAAGGGAAATGCGGGAACAATATCACTTAGGTAGTAAATTTTTACTTTATGTCGGCAATGCTTATCCCCATAAAAATTTAGATACTCTACTTAAAGCTTTTAGTCGTTTACATCCTTTACGCCCTGATTTGAAGTTGGTTTTAGTCGGTAAGGAAGATTATTTTTACAATCGTTTGCATAACTTAGCGCGTGAATTAAATTTGTGGCAAAAAGGAAATATTAATAGTCCGATAGTGTTTCCCGGTTATGTCCCGGATGCACAGCTAGAGGTTATGTATCAAGAAGCGCGAGCCTATGTTTTTCCGTCACTATATGAAGGTTTCGGTCTGCCGCCTTTAGAGGCAATGGCTAAGGGTTGTCCGGTTTTAAGTTCGGATCGCGCTAGTTTACCAGAGGTTCTAGGTGATGCCGCTCTTTATTTTAACCCTCAAGACAAGCAGGATATAATTTCCAAGATAGAACTTATTTTAGATGATATTAATTTACGTTCTGAGCTACAGGAAAAAGGTTATCAGCAAAGCAAAAAATACAATTGGTGGGAGTGTGCTAATAGCACCTTCAAGATTTATCGAGAAGCCATTAATTCTAAGTAGTAAATATCGTTGGTCATGAATAGAAATAAACAGCACAATCGAATAGGCAACTTAAATCGAAATCAATACTCGAGTTTTGTGGTTGACTTACGAGCAGCTGCCTTAAAATCAGAAAAAGAAGAAGCGTCAAAAAATAATAAGAAATTTTCTTGGGCTGAATTTTTATCACCCCTGAAAAATATAATGGCGCCAAGATTAGAAGCTCGGGTGAGCAGGAATAAGTTTCACTTAAGTTTGCATTTACCTGAGAAAAAAAATAAAAATAAATTTTGGAATAAAACCTTAGTTTTTTGGCGGAAAAAATCTGCTTGGCGGCGAGCGGTGCGTTGGCAACAGCGCGTCCTTAGTTCTCGTTTTCACCCGGCCATGAAAAGAAAGTTGGCTAAAGCTGAGCGGGAAGCGGCTTGGTATCGTTCGCTTTTAACCTTTTCTTTAATTTTGTTATTTTTAGTAATACCTTTAAAACTTTTATCGCAGCTAGACATTCTAGATATCAGTAGCCTCGAAGAGAAGGTAATGGCGCAGTCAAAAGCAGCGCTTGGACAAATGATGACCGCGGTTGATTCGGCGGCAGCTTTAGATTTTCAAGAAGCTAGTCAAGCTTTTTCTGAGGCCAGTAGCGGCTTCTTGTCAGCTAAAGATGATTTAGGTTCCATCGGTGACTCTTTGCTTTTTTTAGCTTCTTTATCAAACGACCCAAAATTAAAATTAGCCGCGGAAAGTAAGAAGTTTTTGGCTGCCGGCGCTTTAAGTGCCTCACTCGGCAGAAATTTAGTTTTAGCTACTGATAGTCTTTTTAATCATACAAAAGATGAGAGTTTTGTGGCTGCTTTAGAGAGTTTTTCTATTTATGGTGAAGCGGCCGTAGCAGATGCCAAGGAGTTAGAAAAAATTATAAATAGTATTAATCCAAATAATTTACCAACCGAATATCGGGCGCAATTTGTGGCCATGTCAGGACAAGCAGCCTCGGTTAGCTCTAGTTTGGATAGTTTTGTGTCTTCGGCAAAAAAAGCTAAAGATCTTTTAGGCAAAAGTCGGGACAAACGCTATCTTTTGGTTTTTCAAAATAATGCTGAACTGCGCGCTTCGGGTGGATTTTTAGGAAGCTATGCCTTGCTTGATGTCTCTAAGGGTAAGATTAAAAATTTAGAAGTTCCGGCTGGTGGTTCTTATGACACTGAGGGCGGGATGACTGTTAATGTTAAAGCGCCAGAACCATTATGGCTAGTTAATCCGCTCTGGCACTTCTGGGATGCTAATTGGTGGCCGGACTGGCCTAAGACGGCTAAAAACTTAATGTGGTTCTATGATAAGAGTGGTGGGCCAACGGTTGATGGTGTAATTAGCTTAACGCCAACCGTAGTTGAGAGTTTATTGGAGATTACTGGACCGATTGATATGACCGCTGAATATGGCGTAGTAATTGATAGTAATAATTTTTGGGAAACCACCCAAAAAATAGTAGAGCGCAAAAATTTAGAACAAACTCATCCGGAGACAGTAGTCAATTTCAAGGAATCACTAGGGGCGATTGAGGCGACCATTCCTCTTGAACAAGATCTTCTCAATAATCCAGATAATAAACCAAAGAAGATTATTGGTGATTTAATGGCCCGTATTCTTGAAATTCTCCCCGAGAAACTTGATAAGACTAATTTAATTAAAATAGTTTCTTTGTTTGAAAATAACTTAGCCGAGAAACAGATTCTTTTCTATTTTACTGATCCTGTTTTACAGGCCGAAGCCAGTAAGCGCAATTGGGCCGGTGAGGTCAAACCGGTTGAGAATGATTATTTATTAGTTGTTAATACTAATATTGCTGGTCAAAAATCTGACAGGAAAATGGAGGAAAAGATTGAGCACGTATCAACCGTTAGTCCTGATGGCAGAATTATTAATACGGTCAAGATTTATCGCGGGCACACGGGCATTAAGAATGAAGCTTTGACCGGAGTAAGAAATGTTAATTGGTTGCGCGTTTATGTTCCGGCCGGCAGTCGTTTAATTTCAGCTTCGGGCTTTTCTAGGCCTGATGCTGAATATTTTGAAGAACCAGACCCTTCTTGGCTTGATAGCCAGTTTTTGGCTGAAGAAAAATTAGCTTTAACTGACCCTTTGAGTGGGGCAAAAATTTATACCGAGCATGATAAAACGGTTTTTGCTGGCTGGGTAATGACTGATCCGGGGCAAACAGCGGAAATTACTTTTGTTTATGAGTTGCCTTTTAATTTCTTTCGGTCTTTAGCGCGTGATGGTTTTTTGGATAAACTTAATAGTTTATTGAATCCTGAAAGTAAAACGTTGTATCCATATTCTTTGTTAGTTCAAAAGCAGCCCGGGGCAAAGCCCAGTCTCTTCTCCAGTGTGTTAAAGGCACCAGCCGGATTAGAAGTTCGCTGGCAACATCCCAAATCCTTAGCTTGGCAAAATGGTTGGTCTTATACTGGCGAAATTGGGGCTGATAAATATATTTCTGTTCTGCTTGGTAAATAATTGTTAGTCGATAATATAGTTAAGCAACTTATATGAGAGAAGTGAGAAAAATTAAAAAAATGATTCATGTTGATAAAGAGAAAAATTCTGGTTTATCGGCTTTTGTGGAGCGTCCTGTGCCAACAGAAAAAGAAGTTGATAGCTTTGAGCGAGTGGTTGACAGAGAACTGCGACACAAAGAGATTGACTCTAATCTTAAAGAGATATATCAAGACAAAAAAGGTGGACTGGTTGATGTTAGTCGGATGCGTAAACAGCAGGGAGGTAATATTATTGTGAGAGTGTTTAAGCGTCTTTTTTGGTTAACTATTATTTTGTTAGCTGCTTATTTTACTTATTTGCAATTTTTTTCTGGAGAAAATGACATGGCAGCTGTTAAATTATCTATTAGTGCTCCGGAGCAAGTTTTAGCAGGCGAAGAGTTTACTTATCAAATTCAGTATTTTAATCCTACTAAATTTTCAATTTCTAAAGTTCGTCTCGAAGTAAAATATCCAGAAAATTTTATTTTTTCTAGCGCGGTGCCGGCGCCGGTTAGTGGGACAAATAGTTTTTCTTTAGAGGGTCTGCCGGCTGGTGCTCGTGGTGTTTTGGAAGTTAAGGGCCAAATTATTGCGCCTCAGGGGACCGTTCAGGCGGTATCAGCGCGCTTGAGTTATGTGCCGGTAAATTTTTCTAGTGAATTTAAAAAAGAATCTTCCCGGGCAATTTCAGTTAAGGGTGCTGGTTTTCAAACAGCCATTGAAACTTCTGATTTAGCGTTTATCAATCAGGATAATGAAATTAGTATTTCCTTTTTTGATGTTGAGGATAATAAACTCAATGATTTTATTTTACGCTTTATTGCTCCCGAGCAGGTGACAATTAAACTATCTGAAGAAAAAGATTTAGCATCAAGCACGTTACTTATTACTCCCGACGGTTTCAACACTTGGTTAATCTCAGGTTTAGCGGCTGGTGTGCCAGCGAGCAAATTTGATTTTCTTTACCAAATTAAAGATGGTGTGCAATCTTCCGAAATAACCATCCGCTTAGAAAAGCGTTTACCTGATGGACAGGCGTACACCTTTTTTGAAAAAATTATCACGCCGGAAATTGTTAAAAGTGATCTTAATCTTTCGCTTTTTTTAAGCGGTTCAAAAAATAGTCAGCCCGCTAGTTTTGGTAGTACTTTAAATTATACTTTAAATTACAGCAATAAAGGCATTAATACTTTAAAGGACGTTGTTTTAATGGCTGTTTTGGATGGCTTTCTGTTTGATTGGAGCACTTTGCAAATGGGCATCGTGGGGGAGAATAGAAATAATAAAATGATTGTTTGGAATAAACAAGCAATCCCAGCTTTAGCTGAGCTAAAACCGGGAGACGAAGGGGAAATAAATTTTTCTATAGACTTGAGGAATTATAGTGATGAATATTTTGAGCGATCTTTAGAGGTTTCCAGTTATGCTCAATATGGCGCTGGTGGACAAGAAGCAACTACTGAAGGTAACCGCAGTAATAATATTGTTAGTAAATTAAATAGCGACTTGTCACTCGTTGAAAAAATTAGATACTTTGACGATGATAATGCACCGGTTGGCTCTGGTCCTTTACCGCCTAAAGTTAATGAAACTAGTAATTTCCGAGTTTATTGGACGGTTAAAAATAATATTCATGAGTTAAGTCAGACGGAAGTAGTTCTTAATTTGCCTAGATATGTTTCTTGGTCAGGTAATGAACAGAAGACTGTCGGTGAATTATTCTATGATAGCAATCGTCACGCCGTCATTTGGAATATTGGTCGCTTGCCAGTTTCTGTCTATCAAGTCGATGCTGCTTTTTCTATTTCTCTTACACCATCAGAAAATGACTTAAATAAAATTTTAGTTTTATCTCCCGGTGCCTCAGTGTCGGCCACTGATAATGAAACACAGGCGATTATTAACGCTAAGTCAGAACCTAAGACGACCAAGCTTGAAGATGATGATATTGCTAGCTTAAATAATTCCGGCCGCATTGAATAAGTCGTATGAATGATAAACTATTTAAATTAATTAATACGAGTCGGCGTGGTGTCCGTCACGGTAAATTACGAACTGCTCATGGTGTTTTAGAAACGCCGTTTTTCATGCCGGACGCTACTCGTGGCTTTATTAAGCTTGCCTCGCCAGCGGATGTTAAAAAAACTGGTACCAAGGCTTTGGTCGTTAACACCTTTCATCTTTATTTACAGCCTGGCCTGGAAACGATTAAAAAAGCCGGCGGGATTCATGAGTTTTCTGGCTGGTCGGGGCCGATATTATCAGATTCTGGTGGTTTTCAAGTTTTTTCTTTAATTCATAAGAGTAAACAAATGGGGCGCATTAGTGATGAGAAAGTCACTTTTAAATCGCCGCTTGATGGCTCTTGGCATGACTTAACTCCAGAAAAGTCCATCCAAATACAATTTGATTTAGGAGTGGATATGATGGTTTGCTTGGATGATTGTCCTCCTAATGATTTTTCGCGCGTTGATTTAGAAAAAGCCGTTACTAGAACAATCGCGTGGGCAAAGCGCTGTAAAGTTGAATACCTACGTCAAATTAAAAAGCGTCGTTTATCCGGTGTTAAGCGCCCGCTTCTTTTTAGTGTTATTCAAGGTGGGGCGGAGCTTGATTTGCGCGCCCAGTGTGCGCAAGCGTTAGTAGAAATTGGTTTTGATGGTTACGGTTTCGGTGCTCGTCCGGTTGATAAAGATGGTAATTTTTTAGAAGAGGTTCTTGAAAAAACGGCTAGTTTTATACCTGATGATGCCTTGCGGTTTGCCTTAGGCATTGGCACTCCAGAAGATATTAAACGCTGTGCTCGTTTAGGCTGGGATATGTTTGATTGTGTTATTCCTACTAGAGAAGGTCGCCATGGCAAGTTGTTTTTGGCTAAAAAGCTACCAAGTTACGAAACTATCAATATAGCTAATGCTAAATTTATTAGAGATTTTAAGTCAATTAATAAAAATAGCGATATTTTGGACGTAAAATCGCATTCTCGAGCCTATTTGCACCATTTGTTTCGCCTTAATGAATCTCTGGGGCAACGCTTAGCTAGTTTAAATAACCTGGAATTCTACCAAAAATTATTAAAAAACCTTGATTAAAAGCTTTAATTGCTTTATACTACTTTCGTCGCGAAATTTATTGGCGACTTTATATTACATTTACTATGACCAAAATTATTGCCACTATTGGACCAAAAAGTGAAAATTCAGAAATGCTTGTCAGTTTGCTTAAAGCAGGGGTAGACATTGTGCGAGTTAACTTTTCGCATGCTAGCCAGGAACAGTATAAAAAAATCAGAAAAACAATCGCCGATTTTAATAAACAGGAAAATCGCCAAGTAGCTATGCTGCTTGATTTGCAGGGTCCTCGTATTCGTGTCGGCAAGATGCCGGCTGAAGGAATTATTATGCAGGATGGCGAAGTTTATAATTTTATTTATTCCAAATTACCTTATAAAGTTGGCGGCCCAATTCCAATTGATAGTTCTGAATTGTATAAAGATATTAAAAAGAGCCAACCTTTATTTTTGTGCAACGGCGAAATTGCTCTAACGGTGAAGCAGGTAAAAGGGAAGATGATTACCGCTGAAGTTATTCATGGCGGTGTGCTTACGTCTAATAAAGGAATTAATGTGCCTGATACTAATATGCGCAAGGGCGGTTTAACCCCTAAAGATATTAAGGATGTTAAGTTTGGTTTAAAAGCGGGCATGGAATATGTCGGTCTTTCTTTTGTACAAACTGCTACAGATGTTATTAAGTTAAAGAAGTTGTTAGGGAAAAAATCAAACGTTAAAGTTGTTTCTAAAATTGAGCGAGGGATTGCTTTAAAAAATATTGATAGAATTATTGTTGTGTCTGATGTAATTATGATTGCTCGTGGTGATTTAGGCATTGAAACCCCGATTGAGGAATTGCCAATTGTGCAGAAGAATTTGATTAGACATGCACATTGGCACAAGACGCCGACAATTATCGCCACACAAGTTATGACCTCAATGATTAAAAATCCTAGTCCAACCAGAGCCGAGGTAAGCGATATCGCTAATGCCGTAATGGATGGTGGTGACGTAGTTATGTTGTCTGATGAAACAGCTGTTGGTGACCATGCCTTAGCCGCTGTTAGAATGTTAAAAAAAGTAATTGATAGGACTGAGCGCTACATTACTAAAGCTTGTCTGGCTATCTAGTCTATTTTTATTATTATTTAAGTTTATGAAAATAATCTCTATTATTGCTCGTGAAGTTTTAGACTCAAGAGGAAATCCGACAGTGGCTGCGAAGGTGGTCCTTGATAATGGCGCTAGTGGACAGGCGCTTGTGCCTAGTGGTGCTTCAACTGGCAGTTATGAGGCAGTGGAATTACGCGATGGTGATAAATCACGTTATGGTGGAGCCGGTGTTTTACAGGCGCTAGCAAATATTGAGAATATTATCGCCCCGGCGCTTATTGGTTTTAATCCAGAAGATCAAGCTGGTTTAGATAGGTTAATGCTTAATCTTGATGGCACTGATAATAAAGCTAAATTAGGCGCCAATGCTATTTTAGCAGTTTCTTTGGCTTGCGCGCGCGCAGCAGCAGCGGGTTTAAATATTCCTTTATATCAATACCTCGCCAAGTTGAATCCTGATTTTAATGGTTCCTATTATTTGCCTCTGCCGATGATGAACATTTTAAATGGCGGTAAACACGCTGATTGGGCGACTGACATTCAGGAATATATGATTTTACCGGTTGGCGCTAAGGATATGGCTACGGCGGTGAGAATGTGTGCGGAAATTTATCAGTCTCTTAAGAAAACTCTAAAGTCAGCTGGTTACGGAATCGCTGTTGGTGATGAGGGTGGCTTTGCTCCAGCGGTCAAAAGTAATCGTGAAGCTTTTGAATTAATGGCCAAGGCGGTAACGGCGGCTGGCTATAATTTAGGCACTGATATTATTTTTGGTATTGATGCCGCAGCCACTGAGTTTTATCAAGATGGAAAATATCATTTAAATAAAGAAGGTCGGGAAGTTGATAGCACGCAACTGGCCGAATTTTACGCTGGTCTGCAAGCCGAATTTCCTATCCATTCTTTAGAGGATATCTTTGCTGAGGATGATTGGAATGGTTTTAAGAATTTCATGTTAAAAAATAAAGGCGCCGTGCAAGTGGTGGGTGACGATCTTTATGTGACTAATGTTGCGCGCTTACAGCAAGGTATTACTGAACAGGCTAGCAATTCAATCCTGATTAAACTTAACCAAATTGGCACTTTGACGGAAACGGTTGAAGCTATTTTACTAGCTCGTCACCACGGCTTATCTTCTGTTATTTCTCATCGGAGCGGCGAAACGGAAGATGCTTTTATCGCTGATTTGGCGGTAGCGATGGGAACTGGTCAAATAAAAACTGGTGCACCTGCCCGATCAGAACGAACAGCTAAATATAATCGTTTAATGGAAATAGCTTTTGAATTAGGAGATAAAGCAATATTTTCTAAATTTCCTTTTAATATATGATGCAATTAATATTTTTTGCGGTCTCAGCTTTAGTTCTACTGTTCGGCCATTTTTTAATGGGCTTGGCAGCGATTAAGCTTTTCGCTTTAACTTCAGTAACGGCAAAAATTATTGTGGCTAGTGCGATGATTGCTCTTTTTGCGAGCGCCATCATCTCTTCTTTGTTAATTCATAAAATTGATAATTTGGTAACTCGCTGGTATTACATGCTTGCCGGCGTTGGCATCGGTGTTTTGGTTAATTTTTTGTTAGTAGCGGCGTTTATTTTTATCCTTAAGTATGTTTTAATTAAGACCGGTTATCCTTTGCTGGATTGGCAAATTGCTAGTTTAACTATTTTTTTGACAGTCGCTTTGACGGCCTATGGCTTGTTTGGCGCTTTTTTTCCGAGAGTTAAGGAATACGAAGTAAGAATTAAAGATTTGCCCTCAGCTTGGCAGGGAAAGGAAATCGTGCAAATTTCCGATGTCCATCTTGGTCCGGTTTATCGCAAGCGCTATTTTGCTAGAATAATGGACAAGGTGAACGAGTTAAAGCCAGAGGCAGTTTTTATTACCGGTGATCTGTTTGATGGGATGGAGTCTGATTTTTCTTGGATGAATACACCTTTTGCTAAATTACGCGCTCCGAGAGGAATCTATTATTCTTTCGGCAACCACGATCTTTATCTTGGCTTTAATCGCGTTCAAGAATTATTGAAAGATAATCCAGTGACGGTGCTTGATAATAAAATGGAATTAGTTGATGGACTACAAATAATCGGCATTAATTATTCTTTTAATAAAGACTTTGATCTTTATGAAACTATTTTAGAACAAGTTGGTTATAATGACCGGCATCCTAGTTTATTGTTGTTTCATGAGCCTAAAAATACGGAGTTAGCCGCTAAAGCAGGTATTGATTTACAGCTTTCTGGTCATACGCATCGCGGTCAGCTTTTTCCTTTTAATTTTTTAGCCAGTCTCGCCTATCAAGGAAATGTCTATGGTTTATATCAACAAGACACTTTTTCTTTAATAGTTAATGGTGGATTAGGTACCTGGGGACCGCCGCTGCGCACTTCGAGCCGCAGTGAAATTGTTAAGATTAAGCTGCTCGCTTTATAATTAAATTATTACGGAAATGAATTTAAAAAAGTTATCTAGCGTTCTCGCCAAGCAACCGAGCTATCGCTTTAAGCAGGTTGAGCGTTTTTTGTATCAAGATTATATTTCTTCCTGGGATGAAGCTTCTAGTTTACCTAAAGCCTTACGAGAGGAATTAGCAATTGCTTGTCCCTTGGAAATAAAGTCTCAAGTATTATCTTCAGATAATCATGGCGGCAGTCAGAAGGCACTTATTTCTTTAGAGGACGGTGAAATTGTGGAAACGGTATTAATTCGTCAAAAAGGAAAAGATAAGGAAGTCCGTCATACGGTTTGTGTTTCCAGCCAAGTAGGTTGCCCACTCAACTGCGCTTTTTGTGCGACCGGAGAATCTGGTTTTAAACGTAATTTAGCCGCTGAGGAAATAGTTGAACAACTAATTTTTTGGCAGCGTTTTCTTAAGGCGCAGGGTAAAGAGGAAAAGATTGATAATGTTGTTTTTATGGGCATGGGGGAACCATTTTTAAACTATCAAGAATTTATTAAGGCGGTTAAGTTTATTAATGATCCGGAAACGATGAATATTGGTGCCCGTCGTCTCTCGGTTTCTACGGCTGGAGTTCTGGAAGGGATTAAACGTTTGGCCGGCGAGAAGTTACAGGTTAACTTAGCAATTTCTTTGCATGCTACTAATGATGTTGTCCGTCGCCGCTTAATGCCCATTGCTGAAAAACAGACGTTAGCGGAATTATTAAAAGCAGTTGATGCCTATATCCGGAAAACCGGTCGTCGTGTGATGTTTGAATATCTGATGATAAAAGGGGTTAATGACTCGGAAAACGATGCGGAAATTTTAGCTGGTTTAATGAATAAGCCGCTTTATTTGTTAAATTTGATTCCTTACAATGAAACTGGACGTTTTCAAGCATCTTCTCGGGAAACCATTGAAGATTTTCGCAAAGCCTTAGAGAGAAGGGGTGTTCCAGTGACCGTTAGATTAAGCTTTGGCTCGGATATCTCGGCTGCTTGTGGGCAGTTGCGCCGCCGCCATGTTTAAACGGATAATAATCTGGTCTCGGCCTAAAAGGCGCCGGATTACCCAGGCCTCTAAATTAAGATATCAAGAGCATGCTCCGGAAGCCAGGAGATTAGTCCATGCTCGCCTGGAAGAATTTAGTAAATTTTATAATGTCAAAGTCGGGCGTATTAGTATTAGGAATCAAGGAACGCGTTGGGGTAGTTGTTCTAAGGCAGGGAATCTAAACTTCAATTATCGCCTAGCCTTGATTGATTCAGATTTAGCAGATTATGTAATTGTGCATGAAGTTTGTCATTTGCTGGAATTTAATCATTCAGCCGCTTTTTGGTCGTTAGTAGCGCAAGCTGTCCCTGATTATCGTGCAAGAAGACGTCGGCTTAAAGCTTTGAAGCTGCAATAAAAAATCTGGCTTAGAGCCAGTTTTTTTGTTATAATCATAAGATAGTTCCCATTATTAATTAATTAATTTATAAACATATGTTTGAACTTAAGCCTTTGCCATTTGCGCTTAGCGCTCTTGAGCCACATATCTCCGCTCGTACTTTAGAATTCCATTACGGTAAGCATCATCAGACCTATGTTGACAATCTTAATAAGCTTATAGCCGGTACCGATTTAGAAAATCTTACACTTAGCGAAATTATTAAGAATGTCCATGGTGATTCTGCAAAAATTGCTATTTTTAATAATGCGGCCCAGGTTTATAATCATGATTTTTTTTGGCAGAGCCTAACGGCTAATCCGTCTAATCATGAGTTAAGCGAACATCTGAAGGCGATGATTGACGCTGCCTTCGGTTCTTTAGAGGAATTTAAGGAAAAGTTTAAGGCTATTGCTCTAACTCAGTTTGGTAGTGGCTGGACTTGGTTGGTTTTGGGCAGTAATGGTTTAGAAATTATTAAAACAGCTAATGCCGACAACCCTTTGACGCTAGGGGTTAAGCCATTATTAACAGTTGATGTTTGGGAGCATGCTTATTATCTTGATTATCAAAATCGCCGCGCTGATTTTGTTTCCGCTTGCCTGAACTTATTTAACTGGAGCTACGCAGAATCATTATTACAAGAATAGTATGTATAAAAATCCTTACGCCAAAATACAGCCCAAAACTAAGGGGCCGTATACTGAAGTACTGTTAATACGCCATTGTCATCCTAATTACCGGTTAGAAAAAAAGTTTGGCGACAGGGATATGCCTTTATCTAATCAAGGTTTGAAACAGCGCGATTATTTAACTAAGCGCTTATTGAAGGCTAAGGTTAATATTATTTATGCTAGTGAGCTGCGGCGCGCACAAGAGACGGCCGCTATTTTTGCCAAGAAAGTAAAAAAAGAAATTATTATTAATCCCCGGCTTAATGAGTTTAATTGGATTCATTGGTATAAGATGAAATATTTTAACATGACGGAAAAGGAAAGAGAGAAGCGCCTGGTTAGTCATCGAGTGTTAGATAAGGAATTAGATAAAATGCAGGTTTTGGCGAGACGGGCGACAGCGGAAATTTTTCGTCAGTGCAAAGGTAAGAAGGTGGCGATTTTTGGACATGGTAATTTTATTAAAGCACTATTAACTGGCATTTTAAATGCTGATATTATTGGTTTTTTATCTTTAGAAATATTCCAGTCATCTATTAGTAAGATTATTATTGATAATCAGGGTTATATTAAGATTGTCTACATTAATAGTGTTAGCCATTTGCCGGAGCCGCCTAATAAAGATGTTTTTATCACGCTATTTGATTATGAAAAAAAATAGATTAGCGATATATTTGCTGACGGTTAGCTTTATTTTTAGCTTCACCTTCTTTTTGTTGGTCGCGCCTGCTTCGGCCGCTACTTTAGATGGCCGCATTTTATTGCAAGTGCAAGATAAGGGGCAAGCCTGGTATGTTAATCCACTTGATAGCCGGCGTTATTATTTAGGTCGCCCTGATGATGCTTTTCAGATTATGCGCTCTTTTGGTCTAGGTGTCTCTAATAATGATTTAAATTCTTTTTTAAATTCTCGGGCACCACTAAGATTATCAGGACGGATTTTGTTAAAAGTGCAAGATAAGGGGCAGGCGTATTATGTTGACTCGCTTACTCTTAGATTGCATTATCTTGGTCGCCCGACAGACGCGTTTAATGTTATTAGAAGTTTTGGCTTAGGTATAACTAATACTGATTTAGCAAAGATAACCATTGGTAGTCCCTCAGCTATTAGTACTAGTGTTGCTCCTTCGGTTAATGTTGTTCCAGTAATTAGCGCTGAACAGCGTACGTATCCTTTTAAATACAAAAACATTGCTTTTACGACCTCCTTGTCTTTAGCAGCAAACGTTTATAAGAACTATAGTTCGGCAGATAAAGTTTATACTTATTTAGTTGATAGCCCGCCTCCTAATTTGCGCGAAGCATTTTATAACATGTTTTTGACGGCCGCTAAGTCTGGCGATACCGCTGTTAAGGATTTAATCGCTAATTTAAATAATCTCGCCGTAATTAATGGTTGGTCAGCTGATGAAGTGGCGGAGGCCGTTTTAGCTGTTGTACAATATATTCCTTATGACCAGGCTAAGGCTGACGCTGAAGATCGAGAACCATTTTATCCTTACGAAACACTTTACTTAAATCAGGGAGTTTGTTCTGATAAGACTTTCTTGGCTTATAAAATTTTGCGCCAATTAGGTTATGGCGCCGCTATTTTAGATTTTCCCGATATTAATCATAGTGCAGTTGGTATTTCTTGCCCAGTAGAATATTCTTTGTCTGGTTCCGGCTATTGCTATGTTGAGACAACTAACTATTTTCCGGTCGGCGTTATTCCTAATAGCATTAATGGTCAAGCCCAGTCAGGTGATTATGCTTTTGATCAGTTATTTGTGGAGAGTAAATTAGGTTCCATTGAAATTTTAAATAAAACAACGGGCAAAATTTATCAGCGTGCTTTTTTGGTGAGAGAGCAGGCGACCGAGCTAGCTACGCTCTATCAGGATATAATTACTAGTCGCGATACTTTAAGTAATAACGAAGAAATTCGTGCTTATAACCGTAAGGTGGAAACTTTTAATCAGAATTTGCGTTATTTTTATCAGCAATAAAATGTTAGATATTACTATTATCGCTTTTGGCAAGATAAAAGAGAAGACCTGGCAGACGGCTGCCCAGGAATATTTGAAGCGCTTGCGTCCTTATGCCCGTGTTAAAATTGAAGAATTAAAAGCTGAATCATTTTCTTTGAAGAATAAAGATGAGGTTAAAAAAATAGAAGGCCGGCGTTTATTAGAATTTTTACGTAGTTATCAGACAGCAGAAATTCGGTTATTAGCTGAGGCGGGGGAGGAAATGAATTCGCCTCAATTAGCCACTTGGCTAGAAAAACCTTCTCGCCCGATAGTTCTAGTTATTGGCGGGACCTTAGGCTTTGATAAAGCCATTAGTAAGCAATTTAAAGGTTTATCATTATCACGTTTAACTTTTCCCCATGAATTAGCGCGCGTTATTTTATTAGAGCAACTTTATCGGGCCAGCAGTATTATTCAAGGCAAAGATTATCATTATTAATATTTTAGTTGATATGAAAATTTATTCTCAAATTGTGTCCGAGATGAAAAGTTTAGCTAACAAGGAGCAGGGTCAAAACCTGAGCCGTTTTTTTAAGACCGGTCCAGGGCAATATGGCGAAGGCGATATTTTTTTAGGAATTAAAGTCCCAGTGCAAAGACAGATTGCTAAAAAATATAAAGATGCTAGTTTAGCTGATATTGAGAAGTTGTTAGCCAGCCCCATTCATGAGCATCGCTTAGTTGGGCTCTTGATTTTAGTTTTTCAATATGAAAAAGCCGATGATGTTCGTCAAGAAGAAATCGCTAAATTTTATTTGAAAAATTTAAGCGCCGTGAATAACTGGGATTTGGTAGATTTAAGTACACCTAAAATTTTAGGTCATTATTTTTTTCATCAGTTACCTAAACGCTTATCAACTGAGGTTTGCCAGACTATTAATAATTTAGCTGATTCAAATAACCTGTGGCAGAGGCGCGTGGCGATGGTATCTACTTTTTATTCTATTTATCAAGGTCGCCATCAAGAGGCGATTATGATTGCGAAGAAATTGTTGAATGATAAACATGACTTAATTCATAAAGCGGTTGGTTGGATGTTAAGAGAAATGGGCAAAAGGGCGGGCCGAGAACATTTATTAGCTTTTTTAGATAAAAATTTAGCTAAGATACCACGAACTGCCCTGCGTTATGCAATTGAGCATCTTCCGGAAACTCAGCGTCAGGCATATTTACGCAAGAAATAGTTTTCGTCTTATTGACATTAATATTGTTTTTTGCTATCATATAGCAACGTTCTTTTTAAATTTCATCAAAAAACAATAGTAACATGGAAGAAGCAGTAGAAAAAAAGGTTGAATTAGCTGAGCGCAAGAGGTCGTTGGCTAAGAGGTTAGAAAAATTGGTGATGCCCCATAGTTCCGGTAGCAAGATTTATGTTCGTTCTTATAATTCTAAGCAGGAAATAAATCTTGACTATGATCAGAAAAGATACAGATTCGCCCCCGGCGCCTTTGTAATGGACGAGAAAGATAATCTCTCGCTGTGTGTGGGGGTTGGTAAAGTCTTGGATGGTATTCACGGTGAAGTTCCTTGGTTCTTATTTGAAGAATCAAAAGAAATAAAATTCTTTGATGCGGATCGTTTACCTGAAAATTTTCGGAGAAACTTAGTTGTTCTCTAAATAATTTAACAGGCAGACTCGCGACAGAGGGTTTAGTTATTGCCCGCTTATCTTTTTGGTAGGCGGGTTTTTTATTTTTTCTTGATAAGTTGGTTAGATATTGGTCAGCGGCTATTTGTTATATTGCTAAGGCCGGAGATTGCTTTGGCATAATACTAAATAAATAATTTTTATGTGTATGAAGGCGATAAAAAAAATAGCGGCCGCTGCCTCCCGCCTGTGGGGCAGATTTCATTTCAAACGAAGTCTTTTAGCTCTGCGTAGCGAAGGGCGGCGTGCCGCTTATCGCCGTTTATATATTGTTGGGTCAATTTTATTATTGAGTATGTTAGTTATTTTGTTGCCAACATTTTCTGTCGGTAGTGCACGTGTTGAACTTTTAGCTTTAAAAAAATCTACAGCTACTCCCGGTCCTTGTCATGAGGCTTGTCGGCAAGAAAGATTATTAAGAAGAGAAAAAATTGCTTACCGCCTTTTAGATGATCGGGCTTTAATGTTAGATGTAGCTAGTTATTTTCAAATTAAAAATACCAATCATTATGAAGTGGAAATTGATTTTTATCAAGAACTTTTGGCGATTATAAATTTAGCCTATGGCACCAAGGAACCGCCTAGTTTTTTAATAGATTATTTAGCTGAACCAGAGGGTCGGGAAGATGTTAAAGCTTTAATTATCCGTCTAATATTGTCGCATATTGTTGAGCCGGATTTAGTAAATTATTACTTTATTGTGCTTGAAGGACGTTATAGTCGGATGTTTAAAGAAGAAGCAATTAGAGCTCTAAATATTTTGCCGTTAAGTAGTGATTTTCTACAAATTGAACAAGTTAATCGTTTGGCTAATCTGATTATGTCGTCAGAGACAGAAGATGTTTTAAAGCCATCTTTAATCTTTTTATTGTCTCGTTATTATCAATTTTTTCCCGAGGCTGTGGTTTCTCAGGCCGATAAAATATATTTAGAGACAACTGAGCCGGTGATTAAGTTTTTAATTACGAATTTAATGGTTGATTGGAATCGTCCTGGTTACGTGTATCCGGTAGTCGAAGAAATGGATTGGCAAAAATATTTTAATTAACTGCTAGTTTATTAATTTTTCCAATATGAAAAAATTTAAAATTAAATACTATCTAATATATTATAGCTTTTTAGTTATTATTATTGCCTGTTTGCTGATTTTTCCTCTAAATAACGTTAAGGCGTTAACACCAGGAACGCTAGTTTACCGAACAACTGATGATGGGAAAATGTTTGGTTATAGCAAAGATCCGTTATTAGAAATTGAAAATGATATTTTGCTTGGCATTAATCCTGGACACGTTGGTATTTATATTGGTAGTGAGAATGGTGAGGATTATATTGTAGAGGCCTTGGCGGGAGGAATTGTAAAAACGCCGGCTAAATATTTTGTAAATGAGGCGCTGGGCGAAGAATTAGTAGCCGTCAGATTGCCGAAGCAAGCCAGTGCACTTGATAGATTAAAGGCGGTTACTATTGCTAAGAATTTGGTTGGCGCTAATTTGGGTTATGATTTAGATTTTCAGAAACAAAAAGGTCCGGGTGATGGCGATTGGACTTGCGTTGGTTTAACAGAAAAAATATATGAAAGTGCCGGGATACCTAATCCAGGAGATATTACGGCTTTGGTCTATGATCCGGAGCAGTATAAGGTAGATATTACGCCGGATGGTTTTGATAATCGAGAAATAGTTAATGATGAAGGTGATTGCGTGTCTAGAAATAAAGAATTTTCTAAGATTGGCCGCCGAGAAGATTTAGTTTTGCCTTTGCCAGAAGTGATTGGTTATAACGCTGGAAGAGAATATCGCGGTGAGCGTTATTTTTTCTTGCCTTATACTCAGATGATACAGCCCTCTTTAAGAGAGGAAGTAATAGATATTCAATTATCTTCTAGCTTTGATTCTAAGGAAGTGCGCGGCAAGACCCCGATTTTAAAAATTTTATTGCAATGGAGCCTGATTAATAACCCTGCTTCAACTATTAAAACTGTAGTAAGCAAGGTAAAAAATATCGCTAGCAATATTTCTAGTTCTTTATTTGGCAAGAAAGATACTGAAGAGTTAGTTTTTTCTAACGATTTAAATCAGGCTGATAAAATTAGCCAGCCCCCTGGGACAACTAATGAAACGGAAAATAATCAAGCTATTGTAATGACTGTTTCTGGTGGGGGTGAGAAAGATGTTAAAAAAGATGAGAAGGCATCTGATATAAAGTCGTCTACTATAAGCAATAAAAATAAGGAGCCTTTTAAGATGGCGGTTTCTAATATTTCATCTCTTAAAGTAGAGGATAGTAAAAATTTTGAGATAGCCGCTAGCCCAATTAAAACAGTACAGTCTAGCACTGAAATAAAGCCCCAGGTTGCTAGCCAAGTATCAGCGGCTTTAAAAACTTCAATAACTAAAATAGCTAACCCGGTTGCTAATTCGGTCACCACTAATAGTTTATCAGTCGCTCCGCCCGTTATTGAATATTCTCAAGCTAGCAGCTTATCTTCTAAAATTTCTGCTGGCGTTAAACCATCGGGGACTTCCGTGTCTAATAATTCTACGACTATCAACCAAGAAACATCTTCGGCATCATCTAGGCCGACGACCGCGCTAATCAGTAAAATATACGCCACGGATAATAATGATTTTATTGAATTGTATAATCCGCTAGATTATGACTTTGATTTGGCGGAAGAAGGATTTCGCTTAGAAAAAACCAAGACCGCAGAGGATCCGAGCCTAATGGTAAGAATCGGCGAGGTCGCTGATGGTTATTATCCAAAAGGAACAATTATTAAGGCCAAGAGTTTTTATTTGTTAGTTAGAGATGATGCCTCTCAATATTATCTTGATATGGCCGACGCGGTGATAACTCGTAAAGATTTCAGCTGGACCGGCAATGGTTATACTTTTTATTTAGGAAAAGGAGCAATTAGTTCTAGCGCAGATGTGGATATTGTTGATGCTGTTGGTTTTGGGGAGGCAAAATATTTTCAAGGAGCAGCCTCGGCGCCTTCTATTATTGATAATTACTTTCTTAATAGAGTTAGTAATAAAAATGATAATAGTCTAGATTTTCAATTACAAGTGATTAACGATCCAAGTATTGTTTGGGAAGACGCTGACAATAATAATCAATCTAATGATAATCAGAACAATAATCAAGGTGATAATCAGGATAATAGTCAAAGCAATGACGACAATAATCAGACTGAGGATGTTCCTGGAGATTTTGTAGCCTTCTCTAGTCCTGTCCCAATCAATTCTGGTGAAATTTCTGATTTATGGCATTTTGATGAATGTTATGGAGAGGCGCACTACGCCGTTGGTAGATTTGGTTGTGGTTTAGAATTGCGCCACAATTATTCTTCAATCAAGCCAAGTCTTAATCAAGATATAAATTTAAATAAAACGACGATAAGTTTTTATTATCGGGATGCTAGCGGCTTACCAGGTAGCACGCGTTTTAATTTAAAATTAAAAAATCCGAGCGGTCAAACAGTTTGGCTATTGTTGGAGCAAGGCTTGTTTCAGGTTGAAGGTCTACCTAATTCTGCTTGGCGTTATTTTGGCCCAGCAGCTTTTCCTGATGACCAGTGGCATAATTTTTCTTTAGTGGTTGATAAAGAGGCGGGTTATTGGGCGGCTTATTTTGATGGCGTAGAAAAATATCACCAAGCTTTTATTCATACGTTGCCTAGTAACTTTAATGAATTAGAAATATATGGCGATATGAATTCTGTTTTTGTTGATGAACTAGCCATTTGGAATCGGGCGCTATCTTCAACAGAATTATTAGAGCACTGGCAATTAGCTGCTCCTTTTTCTCCGGTTGCAAGTCTGGCAACACAACAGCCGGCTACATTACAATATTTTTGGAATTTTAATGAGGGGCACGAATTTGCTAATGAGGGTGGCGGTACGGAAGCGGTTGACGAGGTTGCGGGGCTAAAGCTTATCTTGCCGGAAAATTCTTGGGTTTGGCGGGGAGTTGATAACACGGCAATTTTAAATAAATGGGGCAAAGATTTATCCGTTAATTTAAAAGCGCCACTAGTTAGTAGGGATATGTCTTTGGCTTTTTGGTGGCGTAGTAAATTTTACCCGCAAGAAGGCCGGTCCCTTATTTCTTTACAGCACAATGAAGGAAATAAGTTAGCCTTAGCGCCGGATCAGTATCGCCGTAGTTTCTATTTTAATAACGCTTATGGTATCTTTAGCAACGGACAAGACGTTGACTTGCCCTTTGATGAAAAGTGGCATCATTTTGCTTTAACTTATGATTCTTATCGCTATCAGTTGAAAATGTATATTGACGGAGAAGAGAAGAGCTCGTTTCCTTTTTATTGGCTTAAAGATGATGAGCATCCCGATAAATTACTTATCAGAAATGAATTAAATAGCGTAGAACTAGATGATTTAGGTATTTGGGAGGGTAGTCTAACTCCTCTTCAGGTGCGCCAAATTGTCACTAGCAGCCGGGTTGAGTCTTAGCTCCCCGGCTTGCTTTTTTTTGGCTTTTATTGTAGTATTTAACCGTTATCAGGGTGAGCGGGCGGTTACTCTTTTTAGCTTATATTAAAGAGAGAGGAAAGTCCGGACTTCGCAAAAAATGATAGTGGGTAATGCCCACCGGACTCTTTCGGTAAAGTCGGGGAGTCAAGGGAAAGTGCCACAGAGACAATACTATTTCGCGTTTGCGAAAGAAAGGTGAAAAGGAGCTGAGTGTTTCTTTTGAAGCTATCGGTTCTGCCCTTCGGCAACGAAGGTTGTATGGTAAACCCTATCAGAAGCAAGAGTAAATTCAGTAGTTCGCTATTGAAAAAAAGTAGCTCGCTTGAGCTTATCAGTAATGATGAGCCTAGATAAATGATCGCCTAGAACAGAATCCGGCTTACAGCTGCCTTGATAGCAATACTTTCAATAAAATCTATATATGAAAAAACCAGAACTATTTTTCTCGGTATTGTTTATTCCGGTTGATTTTGCCATGCTTGTCTTGGCCGGAATTTCTGCTTACTATCTTCGTTTTTCAAATTGGACAGTCAGTTGGCGCCCAATTATTTTTAATTTACCTTTTCCTGAATATTTTCGTTCGCTTTTAATTATTGCTGTCCTTTGGATAGCTATTTTTGCTTTATCGGGATTATATCAGATTACTTCTGCGCGTAAACTCGCTCAGGAGCTGCGCCGTATTTTAATTGCTTGTGCTTCTGGCTTCGCTTTGGTGGCGATTATCATTTTTTTTCAACGCGATTTATTTGATTCTCGCTTTATTGTTTTGGCTGGTTTTCTTTTTGCTATTATTTACGTTTCTATTGCCCACTTTTTCATTCGTTGGTTACAGAGACGACTCTTTGTTTACGGGATTGGTGTTCGCAAGGTAGTTTTGGTTGGTAATTCTAAAACTACTGATAATTTAATGGCAGAATTTTCTAGCAATAAAAAGGCTGGCTACGAGGTGGTTAAGCGTTTGCGGGATTTCTCTTTGGAAACTGCTCAGGAAATTTTAGAATTTATTAAAGAAAAAAATGTTGACGAAATAATCCAAGGTGATCCTAATTTAAGTAAGGCCGAAATGTTGCGTTTGTATGATTTCTCTAATGAGAACCATATTACTTTCCGTTACGTTGCCGATTTATTAGAAGTTAAGGTTTTGCGTACTGAAGTGGCAGAAGTTATCGGCGTGCCGATTATTGAAGTAAAGCGCACCACGCTTGATGGCTGGGGTCGTGTTTATAAGAGATTTTTTGATATTATTGTTTCCGGTCTTTTACTGATTATTCTATCGCCAATTATGCTGCTTGCCGCCTTAATGATTAAGCTTGATTCGCGCGGACCAGTTTTCTTTTCTCGTCGCGATGATGGTTCTTTTCTGTATCGAGTTGGTGAGGGAGGTAAACCTTTTAAATATTTGAAATTTCGCACCATGATTCCTAATTCCGATAGCATGCGCTACAAGGAGCTGGCTGATCGTAATATTAGAACCGATGGCCCGATGGTTAAGATTAAAGACGACCCGCGCATTACTAGAGTAGGAAAGTTCTTGCGTCGTTATTCAATTGATGAGTTGCCGGAGTTAATACTAGTTTTTGTGGGGCGCATGAGTTTAGTCGGTCCGCGCCCACATCTTCCTGAAGAGGTAGCTAAATATGAGAATTATCATCGCAAGACCCTAACTATTAAGCCGGGAATTACTGGCTTGGCTCAAGTTTCTGGTCGTAGCGATCTTTTATTTGAAGAGGAGGCTAAGTTAGATATTTATTATATTGAAAACTGGTCTCTGTTGTTTGATATCTCCATTCTTTTTAAGACACCGCTAGCAGTCTTTAAACATCGTTCAGCTGAATAATATGAAAGTAGCTTTAATCCATGATCATCTTGCTCAAGATGGTGGAGCGGAAAAAGTTTTGAAAGTATTAGCCGATATGTTTCCGGAGGCGCCTATCTATACGCTGCTCTACGAAAAGAAGCATGTCAATAAATATTTCAAGAATCGTAAAATTGAGACCTCGGTTATTCAGAAACTTCCTGGTGGGGTTAAGCACTATCAGTGGTATTTATTTTTTATGCCGATTGCGGTTGAATTTTTTGATTTACGTGGCTATGATTTAGTTATTTCCGATACCAGCTCTTTTGCTAAAGGCGTAATTACCTCGCCGGATACTTTGCATATTTGCTATTGTCATACTCCAACCCGATATCTTTGGAGTGATACGCATCAATATATTAATGAGCTTAGATATAATAAATGGTTGAAAAAAATCATTTCTTTGATTTTAAATCGGATTCGGCTTTGGGATAGGGCAGCGGCCGATAGGGTAGACTTATTTATTGCTAACTCTAAGACAGTTAGAAAACGTATCCAGAAATATTATCGTCGCGAATCGTTGGTGATTTATCCGCCAGTTGAAACTGAACACTTTAAGATTGCTGATATTAGCCAGCAAGCAGAAACTGAGAAATATTTTTTAGTTGGTTGCCGCTTAGCTCCGTATAAGCGCGTTGATATTGTCATTGAAGCTTTTAAAAAACTAGGGGCAAACTATCGTTTGAAAATTTTTGGCGACGGTGTTGATTTAGAAAGATTAAAAAAATTAGCCGAAGACGCTCCTCAGATTGAATTTTTGGGAAGAGTCAGTGATGAAGAAAAGGCGGAATTATATCGCCACGCTCAAGCCTTTATTAATCCTCAGGAAGAAGATTTCGGTATTACGGCAGTTGAGTCAATGGCGGCCGGTCGTCCAGTTATTGCTTATCGCAAGGGCGGGGCAACCGAAACAGTAATTGAAGGGAAAACGGGAGTCTTTTTTAACGAACAAACAGTTGAAGCTATCTCTGAAGTAGTTAAAAATTTTAAATCTGCAGATTTTAATCCTCAAGAGATAAGAGTTTGGGCGGAAAAGTTTTCCGTTAAGAATTTTCAGGAACAGATTAATGATTTTATTAAGACTAACCTATGAAGATAGGGGTTGATGTTAGAGTTTTAATGGATAAGCAATATAGCGGCGTATCAGAATATGCTGCTAATTTGTTATCAGAAATTTTGCGCCAGGATAGTAGTAATGAATATCGCTTGTTTTATAACAATCGTCATCCGCAAGAAGAAAAATTAAGTCCTTGGCAAAAAAATAATAGTGAAATTAAGGGCCTGCACTATCCGAATAAATTATTTAATTATTGTTTACAGAAGGTTTTGGCTTGGCCTAAAATTGATTCTTTTTTAGGCAATACAGAAATTGTATTTTCGCCGCATTTGAATTTTTTACAAGTTAGCAAGAAAGCTAAGCTAGTTGTTACTGTTCATGACCTTTCTTTTTTGCGCTATCCAGAATTTTTTAGCCGGCGCAAAAATTTTTGGCATAGTGCGCTTGGGATTAAAAAATTATTAGCGCGGGCTGATAGAATTGTAGCCGTGTCTCAGAATACAAAGTGTGACCTCGTTGAAGTTTTAGGTCTGTCTAAGGAAAAGATCAAAGTAATATATTCTGGTAATAATTATCGTCAGGTTGCTGAGCAGGGCAATGTTGCAAATTTCAGTATTAATAATAATTATTTAAGTCAGCATCAACTTCAATCTGGCTTTATCCTTTTTTTGGGTAATGTTGAGCCGCGCAAAAATATTATTGGTTTAATTCATGCTTATGAATCCCTACGTAATCGCCGTCCTGATTTAGCTGGCAAGCAATTGGTGATTGCCGGCAGACGTGGCTGGAAGAGCCGCCGGATATTTGCGGCAGGCGAGGCCTCGGTTTATAAAAATGACATCAAGTTTCTTGGTTACGTTAGTAGGCGGGAAAAAGAAATCTTGTATCAATCAGCGAGTATTTTTGTTTACCCCTCTTTTTATGAAGGTTTTGGTTTTCCACCTTTAGAAGCCATCAGTTTTGGTTTACCGACAGTTTCCTCAAATGTTTCTAGTTTACCAGAGGTATTAGGCAAGGCGGCGCTTTTGGTTGACCCTTTTAATATTAAGGAGATTAGCGACGCGATGGAAATTGCTTTAACAGACGAAGCTGTTCGGTCGCGTCTAGTTACCTTAGGTAAAGAACAAGCGTTAACTTTTTCCTGGCTAAAGACGGCCCAAGAATATTTAGAACTATTTAAAGAATTGCATGAAGAAGGTAATGATAAAAAATAAAAAAAAGCGAGTTTTAGTAGCGATGTCGGGCGGGGTTGATTCTTCAGTGGCTGCTAAACTTTTAAAAGACCAGGGCTATGACGTCGCGGGTGTTTTTTTAAGTTTTTGGAAAGATGAATCAGCTGGTGCTAAAGCTGAGAATCGTTGTTGCTCTCTGGAGTCACTTTTAGATGCGAGAAAGGTGGCCGCAAAAATTGGTATGCCCCTATTTACTTTAGATTTTTCCGTGCCCTTTAAAAAAGCGGTCGTTGATAATTTTTTAAGTGAATATGCCGCTGGTCGGACACCTAATCCTTGCGTTGTCTGCAATAAGAAAATTAAAGTCGGTCGCCTAATTAGTTATGCCACTAAAATGGGTTTTGACTATGTGGCTACTGGGCATTATTTGAAAATTAAAAAAGTAGGGAAGTTTTATCAATTATATAAAGCGAAGGACAAACTCAAGGACCAGTCATATTTTCTTTATACTTTTTCCCAGGAAGAACTTAAGCACCTCCTTTTTCCTTTAGGCGGTTATGTTAAGCCGCAGGTCAGAAAATTGGCGGCTAAATTTGATTTAGAAGTAGCCGCAAAACCAGAGAGTCAGGATATTTGTTTTTTGTCTGGCGCTCATAATGAATTTTTAAAGAAATACTTAAAACTTACTCCGGGGTCGATTAAACTTTTAGATAATAAAAAAGAAATTGGTCAGCACCAAGGGTTGCCACTTTACACTATTGGTCAGAGAAGAGGGATAGAAATCGGTGGTACTGGTCCTTATTATGTCGCAAAATTAGATTATCGCCATAATATTTTGTATGTGGTTCAGACCTGGGACGGGGAAGTATTATATAAAGATAATTTAGTAGCAAAAAAAGTAAATTGGTTAAGCGGGAAAGTGCCGCAGAGAACTTTTAAATGCCAAGCCGTTATTCGTTATGGTCATCCCGCTGTTCCTTGTGTAGTTTCTAAGGTAAGCGACACGGAGTACACTGTTAAATTTACTAAGCCGCAAAGAGCGGTAACTCCTGGTCAGAGCGTAGTTTTCTATAATAAACAGCAAGTGCTTGGTGGTGGGGTAATAAAGTGATATAATTCTTCCCATAATTAAAACTAAGAAGATATTAACTATGGCTCAAGAATTAACATCCGTCTTTAAGCGCATCCAAGACAAGAAAAAAGAACAGCGCGATCTAAAAACAATGTATCGCGACGCGCTCTCCGTGCATGGCGAGTATCAGAAAGCACTAGAAGAACTTGAAGATTTAAAAATTAAGAAGAAACAGATTGAAGCGAGTATTAAAGCGGACTTTAAAGAAGAGTTTGATAAGCTTGAGGGTTTGAAACTTAATATCGCTTCTGATAATCAGTTGCTAAGCGATTTAGCTCTTAATCAGTTTGTCAGCGGTGAGTTAACTAAGATTGTTGATGAGAATAAAGTTGAATACGAGCCAATCTTTACTGTTAAGTTTAAGAAGATGTAAATTGGAAGATATAAATAGCAAAAAACAGACCGAGTCAGGTCTGTTTTTTAGTGTGCCGCGAGAGGGAATCGAACCCTCATGAAGTTACCCTCACACGAGTTTGAGTCGTGCGCGTCTACCAATTCCGCCACCGCGGCATTACGAATATCAGTATAATAAACATTGGTGAGCTTGTCAAAAAGTCCCTAGGAATAGCCAAATATTACTATTGACTTATTTTTATAATTATGCTAATATATAATATTGTCTAAAAGAGCCTTTTTGGCTAGTTTTGGCATTAACAAATGAACATTTAAAATTAAATACTAGAATAATGGAAAAAAAAGGTGAGCTTCAAGAGTGCTTAGAGCATTACTTGCGGGAAAATGGACCAAAAGATTTGGCAGAATTTTGCCAGATGGATCCTCGAAATGTTAAGGCTTGGCTGAATGGATCAGAGCCTAAGGGGCTTAGTAAGGTTAAGGTGATTATTTTCTTAACCGCTAAAGCTGGGTATCAGCTTACTGGCTATGAGCCAACTGATAGCCGCTATCAACTTATGGCTGTCTTGGCTTTTGACTTGTTAACCCCTGACGGGTTAGCTTGGGCGCTGGGTTTTGTTAATTACTATGATGCCTATCGCTTTTTATTTGCTTCGCGCCCTTGTGGCGCAGACAAGAAAGAAAAAGCCAATGTTTTAGCTGCGCAGTATAAGCAGCAGCTGGCCGCCTTGTTGAAAGGTGAGGAAGTAAAGTTTGACCATGCAAGTTTTGTGGACAACTTTTCATCTTTAACACAACTGTTAACCGTTATTGAACCAAGCATTGACAAGTACCTAGCGGCTTCGCCTGGTGACCGTCAAGATTTGCGCGACCGCCTAGAGTCATCAGGACTCAGTATCTTTAAATCTTCCAACATGCTTTATCGAGCAGTTGAGAAGTTAAATGCTTTATGTAGCGAAAGAAGTTTTAACTCTGCTAAAATTGTTAAGAATGAAGGATAGTGCTGCAATTTCTACCGTGAAGATGGGTGTTCATATCGGCAACGCCTTGCGTTACGTGACTGATAATTATCCCACAATCACGAAAGTGGTTTTGGAGTTAATTCAAAACTCTTTAGACTCCGAAGCTTCGGAAATTACCGTTATTATTGATTACAAAACGCAAGTTTTAGTAGTGCGTGATAATGGTTGCGGTATTAGTCCGCATAAGTTTGAGCAAGCAATCAGTTCAGTTTGCAGCTCAATCAAAGCTAAAGACAAGCTTGGACAATTTGGGATTGGTTTGCTCTCTCCGCTGGGAAAATGCAAGGGTTTCGTGATTACTTCGGCCGCTAAAGCCAATAAGCATGAATATAACCGTTGGGTTTTCAATAGCGAACAAATTTTGCGGAGCGCGACTCTACCGGACATTCCAGTTGTGCCTATGCCTAACATATTCTATGCTGCTTCGGCAGTAAAGAATACAAAAGATCGCACTCCGGTTGATTGGCGCACGGAAGTTTGCTTGGACCACTTCAGTAATGACAAGAGTATCAACTCTGTTTCATTAACTGAGCTGAAATCTCTGATTCTTGGACAGTTTTCCGAGGCGATGCGCAAGCTTAACGCCACGGTTAACGTTACTATTAAAAGAGAGGGTTCTGCAAAAAAAGAATCAGATGCTTTTAAAGCTGCAAATTTCAACGGCGAACGCCTGGGCGAAGTTGTTTATGGTGATTATAAGTCGGAGCGTACTAGCTTTGATATTTATTTAGCACTCAAGACTAAGCTTGGCCGTAAAGGACAGATTTTAGTAGGCATTGAAGGTAATGATTTCCGAATTCCCATGCCACTCTTCTTGCGTTCCGTTCCTGAGATTGATTCTGACATTGTTGGCTTTTTGACTTCTGGCACTTTTGAGGGGTCAATCATTAGTAGTTCATGCGAGCTGCACACTAATCGTAAAGAATTTTGCGATAATGAGGCTCGTTTGAACTTTTTGATTAACCTTGAATCCTGGGTTAGGAATCATGGTCAGAAGCACGTTGTCTCAATTAAAGACGGCGAACGCGACACTTGGCTGCAAGCCGTAGGTTCTCTCGCTATCAATCAATTGGAAGCTAGGTTGAAGAACCAGTTTCCTTATTTGATGGAAGTTGTAAAAACTTTCCGTGTAGGGACGATTGGGCCGGGTCATTATGGCTTTTCTGAGGCTAAACAACAGCAGGGCTTCAGCTCGGCTAATAAGTTCGGTCGCAAGAATGGTGAAGGCAAAAAAAACGGTTCCACTCGTGAGCCTAATGCCGACCGCGAACCAACGCTTCATCCTGGACACACCCCGTTTACTGTTGCCGGTGAAGGAAATAAGCGTCGCAAGGTCAGGGGGCATAGTACGGGCATGCAATTCGTTTACGAAGAATTGCCTGGAAATGATCACCACTGGGAGTTTGACGCTAGTACTGGCATCCTGACTTTCAACATGCGCTCAGATATCTGGGAAAAAATGGAAAGATCGGAGAAGAAGGAGACAGTAGAAAGAAATCTGATTCTTTATCAGCAATATATCGCCATTAAGGCTTTAGAGCTGCAACTTCAACCACCGAGTTTCCGGCCACAGATTTTTGAATTCTTGCAACAAGAACTTCGAACCTCGGCTATTCTCATTACTCAGAGCTCATTTCTGCAACCACGCAAACCAAAAAGTGAGGTTGGTAAGAAAGTATAGAGAAATTTAAAAATTTTCTCGTTTAGGCCCAGGAGTAACAACAACGTTGTTCCTGGGTCTTTTTAATTGTCAAAAGCTAGCCTTTAATATATAATAAATCTATATCAATATTCTCGCTAATTATGGGAAAAGTCATTGCCGTGGTTAATCAAAAAGGCGGGGTGGGTAAAACCACGACCGCCGTCAATTTAAGTGCGTATTTAGCTAGCTTTGAAAAAAAAGTCTTGCTTATTGACCTTGACCCGCAAGCTAACGCTACCTCCGGCCTTGGTCTAGATCATCGTAACTTAGAAGCGGGGATATATGAAGCTCTGTTAGGACTTAAGCCAATTCATCAAATTATTAAGCGAACCATGCAAAATGGTTTTAAGATTGCTCCGGCAACTTTATCATTGGCTGGGGCGGGCATTGATTTGGTTGGTATGGAAAATCGTGAATTTCGCCTGGCTAATATTATTGAAGATGTAAAAAAAGATTACGACTTTTTAATTATTGACGGTCCTCCTTCGCTCGGACTTTTAACCGTTAATAGTTTGGTAGCCGCTGATGAAGTTTTAATTCCGATTCAAAGTGAATATTTTGCCCTCGAGGGTTTAAGTCAATTACTGGAAACTATTAGTTTGGTCCAGAATAATCTTAAGCCGGAATTAAGTATCATGGGCGCAGTTATTACGATGTTTGATCGGCGCAATAAATTGTCAGAAGCGGTCATGGAAGAATTATATAAATATTTTCCGAATCGGATTTTTCGTTCCGTTATTCCGCGCAGCGTTCGTTTAGCCGAGGCCCCAAGTTATGGTCGGACAATTATGCAGTATGATCCAAAATCAAAGGGTGGCAGGGCTTATGAAAATTTAGCGAAAGAAGTAATTGCATTTGAACGATAGGTTATCCATAAAATATTAAATAAGCAGGAAATATAAAAATATGGCACAAGGCTTGGGCAGAGGACTAGGTTCTCTAATTCCGAAAAAAACTATGGCTTACGGACAGAATCCTTTTCAGGAAGAGGGTTCTATTATTCCGGAAACAGTTATTGTCCATGATAATGAGCGTATTTTAAAAGTTAGTCCGAATAAGATTGATTTTAATCCTTTTCAGCCACGTAGTAATTTTGCTGATGGCGCTTTGAATGATCTAGCTGAGTCTATTAAGGAGCATGGCATTATTCAGCCCCTAATTGTTACTAAGAAGGGTGATCGTTTTGAGCTCATTGCTGGTGAACGTCGTTTGCGCAGCTCTAAGTTAATCGGTCTCACTGAAGTTCCGGTTATTGTTCGTGAAGAAAATGATCAAAAAAAATTAGAAGTTGCGCTTATTGAAAATTTGCAGCGTGAAGATTTGAACCCGATGGAAACCGCACGCGCCTATAAGAGATTAATAGATGAATTTAATATTACTCAGGAAGAAGCTTCTAAGAAAGTTGGTAAGGCTCGTTCTAGCGTGGCTAATGCCTTGCGTCTGCTGACCTTACCCCTTGAGGCCCAGAGCGCCCTGTCGGGAGGTAAAATTACTGAAGCGCACGCTAAGTACCTTTTGGGTTTAGAAGGGGAGGAGAAGCAGTTAAGTATGTTGCGCAAGATTATGCGTCACGACCTAACTGTTGCCCAGACTGATAAGGAAATTAAACGTCTAGGCGGAACCAAGGCGGCTAAAGCGAAAGATTATTTTGATAGAGCTAAAGAAGATGAGCTCAGTGAGCTTTTCAGTACTAAGGTTGAAATTAAGCGCCAAGGAAAGGGCGGAAAATTGATAATTGATTTTTATAGTGAAGATGAACTTGGTGAAATATTGACAAAAATAAGAAAATAGTGTGTAATTATAGGTTGTAAATTGTTTTTGTACTTTTAAACTAAATAAATCATGGAACAAAAAGATGAATTTGGAAAGAACTTGCCGTGGATTATCATAGTTTCTTTGATTATAGGTATTGTCTGCGGTATTTCTGCTGAAACCACACATTGGCTACTAAATATAGCCTCTGGTATCGGGGTAGGTTTTCTTGCCCTAGTTGCTCTTTCCTCGGCATTTCTGTCGAGATAAGCTAAACTTTTTTCATTATATAAAACTGAGTCTTAAAAGGGGACTCTTTTTTTATTTTTATTTATCCCAAAGAACACTTTCCGCCCTATCTGCCTAGTTGTCACTCGGTCGCGCTTATACTAAAATAATAAGATGAAGATAAGAAAAATTTAAACTCGCAACATGTCTTTTGTCCACCTCCATAATCATACCCATTATTCTTTGCTCGACGGTCTTACCAAGATTGACGAGATGGTTGGCTATGCTAAAGAACAGGGTTCGCCAGCCGTAGCCATTACTGATCATGGTTCAATGTATGGCGTTATTGAGTTTTATCAGAAAGCTAAAAAAGCAGGAGTAAAGCCGATTATTGGTGTGGAAACCTATCTAGCGCCGAATTCTCGTTTTGATAAAAATACTAAAGAAGACGGCCGCAGTTACCATTTAGTATTACTAGCCAAGAATAATGAGGGTTATAAAAACTTAATTAAATTAGTTTCCTCGGCTCATATTGAAGGTTTTTATTATAAGCCACGCATTGATTGGGAATTATTAACTAAACATCATGAGGGGTTAATTGCTTCCAGTGCTTGTTTAGCGGGAGAAATTTCTCGTTTAATCATGTCTGATAAACTCAAGGAAGCAGAGATTAGAGCTAAAGAATATAATAATTTATTTGGGCAGGGAAATTATTATTTAGAATTAATGGATCATCCGGAGTTGCCGGAGCTAGAAAAAGTTAATGCAGAGCTGATTAAGATTTCTAAAAAAACTGGAATCCCAGTGATAGCGACTAATGACGTTCATTATTTTAAGAAAGAGGATGCTGAAGCCCAAGATATTCTTCTTTGTTTACAAAATAAAAAAAAGTTATCTGATACTGACAGAATGACCATGGTTGGGCATGGCGACTATTCGATGCGCTCTAACACTGATATGATTGCTGCTTTTAAGTATATTCCCGAAGCGATTGAGAATACGCTTAAGATTGCCGAGATGTGCAATGTTGATTTAGAGCTTGGCAATATTCAGTTGCCACATTTTGACGTACCAGCCGGTTATGATGGTAACTCTTATCTGCGCTCTTGGTGTGAGGAGGGAATTTTTAAGCGTTATCCCGGAGCCTTGCCGGAAGAATTGCAGCACGTTCGGGAGCGTCTTGACTATGAGTTATCTGTTATTGCCAAGATGGGTTGGCCAGCTTACTTTTTAATTGTGGCTGACTTTATTAAGTGGTCCCGTGATAACAAAATTGTGGTTGGTCCTGGTCGTGGTAGCGCGGCTGGTTCATTGGTTTGTTATTTAACCGGTATCACTAACCTTGATCCTTTAAAATACGATTTATTGTTTGAAAGATTTTTAAATCCAGAGCGCGTTTCCATGCCTGATATTGATATGGATTTTGCCGATGCGCGTCGCGCTGAAGTATTGCATTACGTTGGTGAGAAATATGGCCATGACCATGTGGCGCAAATTATTACCTTTGGAACAATGGCGGCACGTGCGGCGGTGCGCGATGTCGGTCGGGTGCTTGATGCGCCTTATGATTACTGTGATAAGATTTCCAAGAGTATCCCGATGTTTACTAAGTTAGAGGAAGCAATTAGGGCGGTTCCAGAAGTAAGGGAGATGTATCAGAATGAGCCGATGGCTAAGAAAATTTTAGATTATGCTAAACGCTTAGAGGGAGTTGCTCGTCATACTTCAACCCATGCTTGCGGCGTTTTAATTACTAACAAGCCTTTAACCGAATATGTGCCGATTCAGCACGCCTCTTCCTCTGATGATTCTATAATTTCTCAGTATTCACTGCACCCAGTTGAAGATTTAGGGCTATTAAAGATGGACTTTTTGGGGCTCAAGAACTTAACTATTATTGAATCAGCTTTAAAAATTATTAAAAATACCCGCGGTTTAGATATTGATATTGATAAAATCCCCCTTGACGATGTTAAGGCTTATCAATTATTTCAAGCTGGAGAAACAACTGGTGTCTTCCAGTTTGAATCCTCGGGCATGAAACGTTATTTGCGCGAACTCAAGCCGACGGTTTTTGAAGATATTATTGCGATGGTAGCACTGTATCGCCCAGGACCAATGGAATGGATTCCGGATTATATTGCTGGCAAACACGAGAAGAAAAAAGTTTCTTATTTGCATCCTAAATTGGGGCCAATTTTGGAAAAGACCTATGGCGTTGCTATTTATCAGGAACAAGTTATGCAGATTGCGCGTGATTTGGCTGGTTTTACCATGGGCCAAGCCGATGTTTTGCGTAAAGCGATGGGTAAGAAAATTGCTGCTCTTTTGGCGGAGCAGAAAGAGAAGTTTGTCGATGGCTGTGTTAAGAATGGTATCTACAAAGAGCTAGCAGAAAAAGTTTTTTCCTTCATTGAGCCTTTTGCTGGTTATGGTTTTAATCGTAGCCATGCTGCTTGCTATGCGCTTATTGGTTATCAGACCGCTTATTTGAAAGCACATTGGCCAGTTGAGTTTATGGCCGCCCTTTTAACTTCTGATCAGGGAGATACTGATAGAATTGCTATTGAAATTGATGAGTGCCGTAACATGGGCATTAAGATTATGGCGCCTGACGTCAATGAATCTTTTGGTACCTTTACAGTTGTCACTCCTGGGGCTAAGGAAAATAAGGTGGTAAATGCTGACACTACCGTTGATACTATCCGTTTCGGACTAAAAGCGATTAAAAATGTTGGTGAACATATTGTTGATGAGCTTATTAGAGAACGCAAGGCCGCTGGTCCTTATGAAGATGTCTTCGCTTTACTGGAAAGAGTTACTGACAAGGATTTGAATAAAAAATCTTTGGAAAGCTTGATTAAGAGCGGAGCGATGGATAGTTTTGGTGAGCGTGGCGCTATGTTAGCGAATATGGAAAGATTTTTGAGCTTTAATAAAGAAGAGGCCAAGAATCGCGAAAGTCGCCAAGAAAGTTTGTTTGGTGCTATTTCCGAGATTAGTCATGCTCGTCCAACTTTAATTGATGCCCCACCGGCTGCTCAAAATGAAAAATTAGCTTGGGAGAAAGAGCTGTTAGGACTTTATGTTAGTGAGCATCCTTTTAATTTGTTTAAGCGCTACTTAGCTGGCTATGCCTTGCCGCTGAGTAGTCTTGCTTCGCGTAAGGGCGAAGAGCGAACTATTACTGCTGGTATTATTTCTAATGTTAAAAAAATAGTTACTCGTAAAGGTGATTCCATGATTTTTGTGAAACTGGAAGATGCCGCCTCATCGGTAGAAATTTTAGTTTTTCCTCGGTTATATAAAGAAACTATGGAAATTTGGGTAGATGGGCGCGCGGTTATTTTAGCGGGTAAAGTTTCCGAGAAAGACCAGGATATTAAATTTTTGGCAGACAAAGCTATGCTGTTAGATTTAGCTGATCCGGTCGGCTCGCTGGATGGTTTTAAAAAAATGATGCTAGATTCACCAGCGCCGCGTCGTTCTTACCAGAATCACAATCAGCAAGGTTATGCGGTTAAAAAAACAGAGAAAGTTGCGCCTGTGACTGCTCCGGCTAAACCGGCTATTGCCGCGCCTGGAGATAATCCTTTGCGTTTAGTGTTTGTAAAGAATATATCTGCTCAAGACTTGGCGGGTTTAAAAAATTTATTTGCCACTTTTCCGGGAGGCGATGAGGTTTATTTTCAAGTAGTAGAAGTTGGTAAATATAAGATTATTAAAACTGCTTTTCGGGTTGCTAATAATACCGAGTTGCATGCTAAAATACAAAAAGATTTTTCTACAACTTTGCGAATTGCCGGTTAAGGAGGGAAAATGATATTTTTCATTGTTTAGGTTTCTATTTTTTGTTATAATAGAATTAGTCTTATTGGCTAGTTCTATTTTTTATTGGCTAGTCCTATTAATTTAATCCAAAAAATAATTTTTTCTAATTTCCTTATGCCTACAGTCAAAAAAAAGAAAACCGACTCGGCATCTTCGCCTGTCAAAAGTAAAACTGTCAAAAAAAAGACAGTCAAAAAGAATAAGCCGGCTACCATCAAATCTCGACCTAAGAAAATTACCGCTGTTGTTGAAGGGGCTGTTTTGCCAACAGTTGATGAAACGGAAAATCTTACTCAAGAATCTATAAATGAAATGACTGGTAGTAAAAAAGCAAAATCAATAGTTGTCGATGTTATTGAGGATGAAGATGCAGATGATGAAACTTTTTTTTCTGACGACTCTTTAGCAAAAAATAGTTGGGGAGAATTAGGCTCTACCGCGGCTGATGAGGAGGGTGCCTGGATTGACCCCGCTGGTGATGCAGAGATAGGCAGCGAGAAAGATGATATTGATATAGATTCGGTTGATAAACAGAAGCAATTTTTTTCCAGTTTAGCCGCTGGCTTGAATCAGAGAGTAGAGCAGGTAATTGGTGATAATGATAAAGATATTGAGGAGATTGATATGATGGACGAGGAGGCTCCTGTAAGAGCTGAGCCTCGTAAAAGTATTAGCTTATATCGAAGTTTAGCTTGGAAATTTTTGTTGCTAGTTGGTTTTTTAGCTGCTTTAGTTTTTTATTTTTCTTTTTCTAAACTAACCATTATTGTCACACCTCAAGTTGAGGCGATGAGTGATAATATTTTTTTGAAAATAATTTCTGATAAAACAACCTCAACTCCACTATCAACCGATGCCCGCGAACAGATTAATGGCGCAGTCAGTGAAATTGAATTGACGGTTAACAAAAGTTATCAGGCTACAGGTGAAGAATTCCAGGGCGAGCAAATAAGCGGCCGAGTGAGGATTGTGAATAATTATATTAAAGCCCAGTCTTTAGTAGCCACGACTCGCCTTTTGTCGACTGATGGAAAATTATTTAGAATCAAGGACGCGGTCACAGTCGCCCCCGGAGAAGAAGTTGAAGTTGATATTTACGCTGATTCTATTGAAGAGTCCATGGCTATTAGCCCCACTCGTTTTACCATTCCTGGTTTATGGGTTGGCTTGCAGGATAAAATTTATGCGGTTAGCGATGAAGCCTTTGTCTATGATCAAAAAATTCAAAAATACGTCAAAGCTTCAGATATTCAGTTAGCAAATAGCGAGGCTTCTAATTTGATTTTAGAACGAGCCAAGGAGCTAAAACCACTAAATGTCCAGGACAAACTGCTTTATCAAGTGATTGAACCCTTTGAGATGACTATTAGTGCTAAAGCCGGGGATAAAGTTGAGCAATTTGAGATGTCGGCCAAGGCTAAAGTAGTAGTAGTTTCTTTTTCTGAAGCAGAAATCGGTAGATTAGCGGCTGCTAAATTAAATATAGTTGTGCCTGATGATAAGCAGTTATCAGAATTTGATGCTAGTAGTTTGAACTATGTTTTAGAAAATTACGATAACGATGAGGGGGTGGCTACAATTAAAGCTTCTTTTTCTGGGACTATGGTGTTAAAAAGTAATGCCGAAGTAATTGACCGGGAGGACTTGATTAATCTTAATGCGGAACAGATTAAGACCTACTTGCGTGATTATCCGGAAATTGGCAGTTACGACTTAGAATTTTATCCACCTTTTGTGAAGCGAGCACCTCATCTAGTAGATAGAATAGAAATTAAAATAAAACAATAAATTCCTAAATACCAAAAACCCGCCTATCAGCGGGTTTTTTTGTTATTTTTTACCAATTTAAAGTTAAAAGAATTTAAAGAAGCTACCGGACTTTGTCTTTTTTACTGGCTTAGTTTGTTTGGCGCTGTAAAGTTTTTGTGCTTCTTGAGCGGTTTTTCCCTTAATAATCATTGCTCCTAAGGCTTGAGCCAGACGAGTCGCTTCATCTAGATTTCTTTGGTGGAGATTGCGTCCGATAGCGAGACCAGCGCTGCCGCTCGTTTTTAATTGTAGTTCTAAAAAGGTAAATAAATCTTTAGTCGGTTGTTTTGCGCCACCGACGCAGATAATTTTTGTTTTGCCAGCTGCTTCGGTTACTTCTTGAAATTTTTTAGCGGCCAGGGTTTTATCTTTAGCTTTATAAGGATATTTTACTTTAGCAAAGTCAGCCCCTAAGCAAGCCGCGACGCCAGCACCACCGGCAATGGTATGAATATTATCTTCGTCTATGCCTTTAGCGCGAGGATAAACCCAGAGAATAGCGATTAGTCCGGCGTTATGAGCTTGACTGATTTCTTTTGCTGCCTTGGCCAACATCTGTGCTTCGTATTTTCCACCCAGGAAAATAGTGTAACCGATGCCAATAATTTTTAGGCCGCTTCTTTTTTTAAATTCAACTACATCTTCTACTTTCCAAAGTGGCTTACTAGAATCTTTTTTTTCGTTAGGACCTAAATTAGTACGTCCATTTATTTTTACTATGTAAGGAGTATTAAAATAACTTGCCCCGTATTGCGCGATTAAGCCAAGGTGAGTAGCCAGAACGCTGCCATTAGATGCGGCCGCTATCCGGAATAAGTGTTCCGGATTATTATCTTCTTTAGAAATACCAGCACCATAGAAATCGTCATTTAAATGTTCCATTTTTTGGTCACCGGCAATCAGTAAAAGGCGTCCGCTGTCGCCGGTAGCCAGGCGCATATTCTTTTGGTACTCTGTTCTTTTTTCGGCGGGAACGCTTAAGGGGATTGTTATATCTGGCATATTTTTATAAGTATTTTTATGGATATTTATAAATTTAGCGCTTTATGCTATGATTTAAGCAAAAGTGCCAGCGCTTTTAGTGTTCGGCTATATTATACCATACATATGGATAAAGATAAAAAGTTAGAGGAAAATCGTCTCCGAGCTTACAATGATCCTAGCGGCGTTAGCTGGCGAGAAATGAATTTTGGTTTGTGGGTAGCGGAACATCGTCGCCTAATAACACGGGCTACTACGGTTTTTTTAATTTTAATTTCTGCTTTCTTTTTTATCTACTCTACGTACGCTTACATAATTTATTTTATGCGTGGGCCAATTGATAATCAGCCGGAAAATCAAGTTGTTTCTCCTCGTAAAGTAGTAGATGATCTTATTTTGGAGCCGGTACGGGCTTTACCTAGAGGCGGCGATTATGACTTAGCCTTAAAAGTAGTCAACCCGAATGATAATTTTTGGGCAGATTTCCGTTACTGCTTTTATCAAGGCGATAATAAGTTAGAATGTGGCGACTCTTTTATTCTGCCATCAGAAGAGAAGTATGTAATGTTTCTCGGTTCTAAAATTAATAGCACTACTGGTGTCAGTTTCAAAATAGAAGATATGTTTTGGAATCGCGTTAATAGACGAACAATTCCGGACTGGCCCCTGTTTTTATCAGAAAGAACTGATTTTGTAGTTTCTGATATTCAATTTTTAAATGCTTCTAAAAGTGGTTTATCGGAATTAGTTAAATTTAATACTTTAGAATTTTCAGTCTATAATCACTCGGCTTATAATTATTTTGAGGCGCCTTTAGAAATTCTCCTTTATTCCGGTAATCAGTTAGTTGGCATAGAGCGACACTTAGTAAATAATTTTATGGCCGGAGAAACCAGGAAAGTAAAGATTAGCTGGCCGGGCGATATTGGTAATGTTGATGATATTAAAATAACGCCGCGTATTCACGTGATAAAGGATGATGTTTATTTAAAATACGGTAGCAATTAGTATGTTTAGTCGCCTTAAGGCTCATTTTTATCATTTTGACTGGATATTGCTCGCCGCCGTGCTCCTGCTAATCTCCTTCGGGCTAGTAGAAATTTATAGCGTTGCTTTAGGTCGCGGTAGTTTAGATTTATTAAATTTTCGCAAGCAATTATTATTTTCTGGGTTAGGAATTCTTTTGCTATTTGCTTTTTCATTCTTAGATTATTATTTCTTACGCAGTTTAAGCCGCTATCTTTTTTTCTTTGGCATTATCATGTTAATTGCTGTTCTGGTTTTTGGTGATACAGTGCGTGGCACTAAAGGTTGGTTTAATTTTGCCGGCTTCAGCTTGCAGCCAGTTGAATTTATTAAAATTGTATTAATTGTTTTTTTGGCTGACTACTTCGCCTCTCTGGCTACCAAGGTTAAAACTACGCGTCATTTTCTGGCCTCAGCTTTCTATACGTTGGTTTTTGTTGGTTTAGTTATGTTGCAGCCTGATTTTGGCTCGGCTCTGATTTTGGTTTCTATTTGGCTGGTTTTAATTATGGCGGCTGATTTTAATTTAAAATATTTTGCTGTTATCGGTGTTATTGGGGCGATATTATTTACTTCAGCCTGGTTCTTCTTTTTTAAAGATTATCAGAAAGAGCGTATCATGACCTTTGTGAACCCGACTGCTAATTCTTTAGAATCTGGTTATAATATTTCCCAGGCAATTATTGCTATTGGTTCTGGCGGCTTAACCGGCAAGGGGGTTGGTTTTGGATCGCAGTCTCAGTTGAAGTTTTTGCCGGAAGCGCAAAATGATTTTATTTTTGCCGTTATTGCCGAGGAACTAGGCTTCTTGGGAGTGGTTCTAATACTTTTTTTCTTTTCGCTTTTATTTTTTAGGGCCTTTAGAGTTTTAAGGAAGGCAAATAATGATTTTGGAATTTATTTTCTAATTGGCGCCTGTGGCTTGATTTTTATTCAAATGTTTATTAATATTGGTATGAATCTCGGTATTATGCCTGTAGTTGGTCTGCCTATGCCTTTTGTTAGCTATGGAGGCAGTTCACTACTATCTTTAATGATAATTGTAGGCATAATGCAAAATATTATAATTAAATCAAAAACTAGCTATTAAAACTATGGAAGTTAAATTATCCGCGCAAAAGCGTGAAAAGAATGAAAAATTAGACAAAAATGACCTGGCTGCGGTTATTTATGGTAAAAATGTTGACAGTCAGTCTTTGAAGATTAATAAAATGGAGTTTGAGAAGGTTTTCTTGGCTGCTGGCGAATCAAACTTAATTAAATTAGATTTTGGCACTGGTCCTCTTAATGTTTTAGTTAAGGACACTCAAAAGGATGTAATGAAGGGCACTTTTACTCATGTTGACTTCTATCAAGTTAATATGAAAGAAAAGCTTACTGTGGAAATTCCTCTACACTTTGAAGGGGAGCCTAAGGCAGTTAAAGAATTAGGCGCAACTTTAGTTAAGGAATTACATGAAATCAAGGTTGAGTGTTTGCCAACTGACTTAGTTGACCATATCATCGTTGACGTTTCAGCTTTAGAGGGCTTTGATGATGTTATTAGAATTAGTGATTTACCATTACCTAAGGGTATGGAAATCTTAGATGAACTAGCTACCATTGTTGCTAGAATTGAAGAACCAAAGGAGGAGGAAGCTCCAGCTGAGATTGTTGCTCCAGTCGCTGCTGCTCCTGCTGCTCCCGCTGAAGAGGAAAAGAAATAAATTCATTATTGATAAAAAAGCCGCCTGTTTATTAGGCGGCTTTTTTGATTATGATGAAGCGGTTTTTTTTACGTAAATCTTTTTTAATTTCTGAAGTGGATTGTGCTATTAAGGTTTTGGCTAATTTTTTTATTTTTGTGGTTTGCGTTGGATCAATTTCACAGACGAGAAATAATGAACGCAATGGCAAGGAATTTAACTGTTTAAAAAGTTGGCGGTAGTGGCTTAGACCATCTCGGCCACCAACTAGTGCTAATTTTGGTTCGCGCGCGATACTTGGTTGGTCTTTTATTTGCTTGAGTGTTAGGTAGGGAAGATTAGCGGCGATAAATAAATCATGCCCTCGGAATCTTGTTGCCGGGATTCTATCAAGTAGATTGCTTTTGATAAATTTAATTTTTTGACCAAGCTTTTGTTCGCTAGTATTTAGTTTAGCAATTTTTAGAGCGGACAAAGAAATATCAATACCTATAAAAAGAGTCTTGGTAAATATTTTAGACAAGCGCTTAAGTTCTTGGGCGAGGGTAATAATAATAGCGCCCGATCCTGTTCCTACGTCAACGATTAAAGGTTTTGCGTTAGTTGGTAATTTTTCTAAGCCATCTTTAAAGATGTCAATAATTAACTCAGTTTCCGGGCGTGGAATAAGGACGGCAGGCGAAACGTTTAAATCTAAACCATAAAATCCTTGGCGTTTAATGAGGTAGGCTAGTGGCCAATTATTATGTCTTTTTTGTTCCAGTTTTCTAAAGTTAAGCGCATCTTGGCTGCTAATTGTTAGTTCAGGATGGGTAAGGATATATTCGCGACTTTTATTTAAAACAAAGCCTAGAAGCATTTCTGTTTCTAGGCGGGGCAGAGAAGAATTGGCTAAAATATTTTCGATTGTGACTATTTTTTTAGGTGTCATCGGTTTATTCGGCTTGCTGCTGTTCTTTAGCCGCCTTCTTTAAAGAGGTAACTATTTCTTCAATATCACCCTCCATAATACCGCTTAAGTTGTGCCAGGAAATATTAATACGATGGTCAGTGACGCGGTCTTGGGAAAAATTATAGGTTCTAATTTTATCCGAACGATCGCCACCACCAACTTGGCTTTTACGAGTGCTTGATTCTTGAGCCATCCTTTCTTCTTCCTGTTTGGCAAGGATGCGGGAGCGTAAAACTTGTAAGGCTTTTTCTTTGTTTTGGTGCTGGGATTTTTGGTCTTGGCAGCTAACAATGATTCCGGTTGGGATATGGAGAACGCGGATAGCGGAGTAAGTCGTGTTAACGCTTTGCCCGCCTGGGCCACTGGAGCAAAAAGTATCGATACGAATATCTGATTGTTTTATTTCCACATCAACTTCTTCCGCTTCCGGTAAGACTACGACTGTCGCAGTTGAGGTGTGGACTCGGCCTTGTTTTTCTGTTTCAGGAACACGTTGCACGCGATGAGTACCAGCTTCAAAACGTAATAAGCCATAGGCGCCTTCGCCCTTAACTTCAAAAACTACCTCTTTAAAGCCGCCAATACCGAGTACGCTAGAATCAATTAGACTCATTTTCCAGCCCTTATTTTCACAGAAGCGGGAATACATGCGGAACAAATCACCAGCAAAAAGAGCAGCCTCATCTCCGCCGGCGCCGGCTCTGATTTCAATAATCGCATTTTTTTTATCATTGGGGTTAGTCGGATGAATTTCTTCCTCTATCTCCTCTTTTAATTTTTCGGCTTTAGATACTAGTCCCGTTAGTTCTTCTTGGGCGACAGCTTTAAAATCCGCTTCATCATCACCATTTAAAATTGCCTGGCTCTCTTCGATATTGGCTAAAGTTTTTTCTAAATCTAAAATTAGCGTCAGAACTTTTTTTAGTCCGGCGTGTTCTTGAGAGAGCTTGATTAAACCAGTCTGATCTTTCATCATTTCTGGGTCAGATAACTTGGTCTCTAACTCGGCAAATTTTGTTTTGATATTGTCGTACATAAGACTTGAATAAATAAATGGGTAGCAAAAAAGCAATCAGTCATAATCATTCTAACACGAAATAGGCAGGATGATTAAGCCCGATTGCTTTTTTAGCTTTCGTCTATTGTTTGCCAAGGCGAACCTGGGCGATGCGTTTAATGTCTTTAGTGGTCTTAACAACAACTTCTTTCTTTGACTTTTCAGCCGCTCTTTTAGCGCGCTTCACCTTTTTACCGGCAACAGTCGGAGCGTCAGTTTTGGCTTGAACCTTAGCGGCGAATTTCTCGACGCGGCGGGCACTGTCAACTAATTTCTGTTTGCCTGTATAGAAAGGATGGCAAGCGGAACAGAGCTCAACCTTGATTTCTGGTTCAGTTGATCCGGTCTTGAAGGTGTTGCCGCAGACGCAAGTCACTAGGCATTCTTCGTAGTACTTTGGGTGGATATCGCTTTTCATATAAATAAAAAAAATTTTATCTATTTTTAATAAAATTTCGACTATTCGTTATTTTTCTTTTGTGTTATGATTATATTATCATAACTTTTAAATTTAATCAATAGTGTTCATAATAAGGGGCTTTTAGGAGTCTATTTTTCGGGTCTATGAATAAAATCCATAATATTGCCAAAAATACATCTTACCTGACTTTAGCCTTAATTATTCAAAAAGTCATCTCTTTTTCCTATTTTACCCTCCTGGCGCGCTACCTTGGGCCGGCTGATTTAGGCAAATATTACTTTGCTATCTCGTTTACCACCATTTTTGCCATTTTTATAGATTTAGGCTTGGCTAATGTTATTATCCGTGAGGTTGCTAAAGAGGGTAGTAAGGCTGGCAAATTATTAGCCAACATTTTAGGGCTTAAGGTTCCTTTAGCTTTATTCTCCCTGTTAGCAGCTACTATTATAATTAGTTTTTCTCACCCTGATCCGATAGTAAAAATACTGGTTTATATTTCTTGCATTTCGATGGTTTTAGATTCTTTTACCGCCACCTTTTTTTCGGTGGTGCGCGGTTTTCATAATTTAAAATACGAAAGCATTGCTTCAATTGTATTTCAGCTAATAGTTTTAACTGTTGGTTACGGCGCCTTGCTCTTGGGCTATGGTTTAATTGCGGCAATGGCCGCTCTAGCGCTAGCTAGTCTATATAATTTCTTTTATTCTTTCTGGGTAACGGCACGGAGAATAAAATTAAAAATTAGCCTAGCCTGGGATAAGGAGCTATTAAAAGAAATAGCGCTTATTGCCTGGCCCTTTGCTGTCTACGCTATTTTCCAGCGCTTCTACACTTACTTAGATTCAGTTCTCTTATCTTTTTATTCTGGGAATGAGCAGGTTGGCTTATATCAAGTAGCCTTTAAAATTATTTTTGCTTTGCAGTTTTTGCCGCTAGCTTTTACCGCTTCTTTATACCCGGCCCTCAGTGCTTACTGGAAACATAATCGTGATCAATTAGCGATTACTTTTGAACGCGCTTTGAATTATTTAGCGATTATTTCTTGGCCGATTGTTTTTGGCGTGGTTTTACTGGCTGATAAAATTGTTTTGTTATTTAAGGAAGGTTATGAAGGGGCAATTTTGCCTTTGCGGATTACAATTATCGCGCTGTTCTTTATGTTTGCCAATTTTCCTATCGGTTCACTCCTAAACGCCTGTGATAGACAAAGACGTAATACCTGGAATATGGCAGTAGTAACCGTGGCTAGTATTTTTATAAATTTAGCTTTGATCCCGCGCTTCCAGGCGGTTGGCGCTAGTATTACAGTTTTGATTACTAATATTTTAATGTTTTTCTTGGGAATAATGGCAATAAATGGTATAATGGCCTATAGTTGGCGCAAGAATTTATTAATTTTTATTAAGACAATTTTAGCTTCAGCTTTGATGGGCGTTTTGATATTTTTAGGTAAAGACTACCTCAATGTTTTTTTCTTGGTTCTTTTGGGCGCGGTCTCTTATTTCTTTATCCTCTACGCTTTAGGAGGTTTTAAGCGCGCCGATATTAGAAGCGTTTTTAAATCTTTCGGTCTATGAAAACATTACTGATTACTCTGGAATACCCTCCGTTTAAAGGCGGCGTCGCTAACTATTATTCTAATCTATCTAGGTATTGGCCAATAGAAGAAAATATTACTATTGTAGATAATAAAAATGGAGAACTAATTGCGCGTCAGGGTTTGTGGCCTTGGCTAAAGGCGGTAAGTACTATTTTAAAATTGCGCAAGGAAAATGATTTTGATCATTTGCTGGTCGGCCATATTTTACCTTTAGGTACAGCGGCCATTATCGCGGCTTTTATTCGACCTTTTCCATTTTCAATTATCTTGCATGGTTTAGATTTTACTTCGGCGCTTAGTAGTTGGCGTAAGCGCCTGCTGACTAGATTAATTCTACGTCGCGCGCAGTCTATTATTTGTGCTAACTCCTATACTGCCGACTTGGTAAATAAATTTAATAAAAAATTACATAGTAAAACCTCAGTCGTGAATCCTGGTATTGAGCCGATAATTCCTTCGGAGGACTGTGACAAGCTTAAGGAACTTAGAGAACAGTATAATCTAGAAGGTAAATTTGTCGTTTTTTCTCTAGGAAGATTAGTGGCGCGCAAGGGTTTTGATACAGTTATTCAGACGCTAAGCGGTAATGAGCCTATTGCTAATAATTTAGTTTATTTTATCGCCGGTCTTGGTCCAGAAGAACACAATTTACGCTCGCTAGCAGCTGTTTCTCCGCTGAAGAATCAGATATTTTTCTTGGGGGGGATTAGCGAGGAAGAGAAGTGGTGTTGGCTTTATGCTTGTGATGTCTTTATTCTCCCGACTAGAACAATTGGTTCTGATTTTGAAGGATTTGGTATAGTTTATTTAGAAGCTAACTTAGCTGGTAAGCCAGTGATTGCTGGCGACTCTGGTGGCGTTAGGGATGCGGTTATTGATGGCGTTAATGGTCTATTAGTTCCTTCCGAGGATACAGCAACTATCAGGTCGGCCCTGAAGCGTTTAGCTGATGATTCAACGCTGCGCCAACAATTAGGAGATAATGGTCGTCGCCGAGCCGCTAAAGATTTTAAATGGGACAAGCAAGCCGCCAAAGTTTTTCAAGCTTTAAAAGATTAGTGTAAAACATATGATTTCTGTAATAATTCCTTTATATAATCGTCAAAAAACAATCATTAAGACTTTAGATAGTCTTAAAGCGCAAACCTATAAAGATTTTGAGGTTATTATTATTAATGACGGTTCAACTGACGATTCGGAACAAGTGGTCGCCAAGTATTTACAGCAGAATTCTGGCAGTAATGCCTATTCTTTTTTTAATCAAACAAATCAAGGTGCACCAGCAGCTCGCAATCGCGGCTTCAAAGAGTCAAAAGGCGATTTCTTATTATTTTGTGATGCTGATGCTAAATTAGAGCCAATAGCTTTAGAAATAATGCTAGAAGCCTTAAAGAGAAATCCAGAAGCCAGTTATGCTTACTCGTCGTTTAATTGGGGAAAAAAATTATTTAAGCTAGACGAGTTTAATCCGGAGCAGTTAAAAAAGATGCCTTGTATTCATTCTATGTCATTGATAAGGCGCGCTGATTTTCCTGTCTCTGGTTGGGATGAAAGTCTAAAAAAATTTCAGGACTGGGACCTATGGTTAACAATGCTAGATCATGGGAAAATAGGGGTTTGGATTCCGCGCGTTTTGTTTCAAATTTCTACTGGTGGCACTATCAGTTCTTGGTTGCCCTCGTTCGCTTATAAATTGTTACCATTTTTACCAGCTGTTAAAAGATATCAGACTGCGATGGCAATAATAAAAAGTAAACACAATTTATGATTAAAGCACGCTCATTTAAGCCGACCATTGCGACAGGCTTAATTTTGTTGGCGGCAATCGGGGTAATTGTTCTGTTATTTTATCAGGCCTTTTCTACTAAACGAGGCGGGCTTGGTGATAACGCTGGTGTATATTGGGTTATTTCTGGTCACGAAGTTTTTTTAGAAATAGTTAAAACTCCGGCGGCGATGTATAAAGGCTTGAGTCAGCGACCGTCTCTGTGTCGTGAGTGCGCCATGTTGTTTGTTTTTCTCGAATCTGATCAGCGTATTTTTGTGATGCGTGATATGAATTTTCCTCTTGATATTGTTTTTTTAAATGACAACAAAATTATCAAGATATACCGTAATTTGCCGCCAGAAGGTAGCTCGCCGGAGCTACAGTATAGTAGTGAGGCGCCTGCTAATCGAGTTTTGGAATTTAATGCCGGTGTCGCTAAAGAATTAGGCTTAGAGGAAGGGCAGTGGTTAGATTTGCCTGAATAATTTAGATTAACTATGGATAAGAAGTATTTTAAACAGTTGGGGTTTTTGTTAGTAACATTTTTATTGCTAGAGATTATCTCTTTATTTGGTTTTAAATATCCAGGCCTAGGATCTGTTTCTTTTTTTGTTTTAGCAATTTTAGCAGTCGGATTATCTGTCTATAAATTAGAATATGGTTTGTTTTTTATATTGACAGAACTTATTATCGGCTCTAAGGGCTATTTATTTTATTTATCGCTTGGTGATGGTCGATTATTGTCTTTACGCTTGGTTGTCTGGTCTCTATTTATGCTAGTATTTTTTACCCGTTTTGCTTTACAGTGGAAAAAATCTGGTTGCCAAGCAGAGTATTGGCATAATATTAAAAATTTTTCATTACTCAAACCTTTTTTATTTTTAGCTGCGACCGTGATTATTGGTTTGCTGACAGCCGTTATTTATAAAAATTCTGCTTTAAATATTTTTTTGGACTTTAATGGTTGGCTCTACTTTACTCTATTGATTCCTTTAATGGCGCTTAAGCCAACACGACGCTTTTTATCACTCGCTTTTTTAGCCGGCTCTATCTGGATTAGTTTAAAGACCTTAATTTTATTATCCATGTTTGCGCATGATGCCGCTGGCATCGGACCACTAGCTTATAGCTGGCTGCGTAAGACGTTGGTTGGCGAGATGACTTCGGCTGGTGGCTGGAATCGTGTTTTTATTCAGTCGCAAATTTTTCCCGCCATCGCTTATTTCTTTTTAGCTTTTCGTTTATCAGCCATTAAACGTTGTAAAGAATTATTACAGCCTTTAAGCTTGTTGACTTTCTTGGCCTTAGGACTTTTTTTAGCTACTGTTATTGTTAGTTTATCGCGTAGTTTCTGGGTTGGCTTTGCGGCTGCTTTTTCCGTTAGTTTATTTTTATTAGTGATACAAAAAGAATGGCGGCGCAGTTTAAAGATGATTGCTATTTTATTATTCAGCGCTGGACTTGGTTTATTGTTAATTTTTGCTGTCAGCCCCAGAGGAGCCGCCACGCAGTTAGATGATAGATTAGCCGAGCGGGTTAGTAATCAAAGCGAGGCGGCCGTTGCTTCTCGTTGGTCGCTTTTGCCAGAAATATTTTCGCAGATAAAACAAAATCCGATTATTGGACAAGGTTTTGGTAAAACCGTAACTTATGTTTCTAGCGACCCGCGCATTTTAGCTATTGAACCAAGTGGACGCTATACGACTTATGCATTTGAGTGGGGGTATTTAGATATTTGGCTTAAACTCGGTCTCTTGGGTTTAATTGCTTATTTTTGGCTATTTTACGCTTTGGGTCGCGAGACCTGGAAAGCTCAGCGTAGTCAAAAAGACGATGTCTATCCCGCTTTAATTGCCGCTTGGGCCTTTTTAATAGCTGTCCATATGTTTACGCCATATTTAAATCATCCCTTGGGAATCGGCTTCATTATCGCCAGCTCTTGCCTGATTCGGACAAATAGAGTATATTAAGCATAATAATTTCATTAGTCATAAACAAAAACTATGAACGATCAGATCATTTCTCAAGAGGGTTATGACAAGATAAAAGACGAGTTAAACCATCTTACTACTGTTAAAAGAAAAGAGATTGCGGAACGCATTGAAAGAGCCAAGGATCTTGGCGATTTGAGCGAGAACGCAGAGTATAGTGAAGCAAAGGATGCGCAGGCCCTAAACGAGGGTCGCATTTTAGAATTGGCTGGTATTTTGAAAAATGTTACCGTCGTACAAAATGGCGGTTCTAGCGAAGTAGTGATGATGGGCTCAAAGGTTACCGTTTTAACCGGTGATGGTAAGGAGAAGAATTATACTATTGTCAGTTTTAATGAAGCTGATCCGGTTAATGGCAAGATTTCTAATGAGTCGCCTCTTGGCGTTGCTTTTTTACGCCGCAAGAAGGGTGATGAGGTTGAGGTTGAGACACCACGCGGAATAATGAAGTATAAGATTAAAAAAATTGAGTAGACGGAAAAAATAGTTAAGAATTAAAAGATATGACAGTCGCAAGCCATGATGCTTCCCAGGAGGCGGCCGTAAGAGCAAGTGAGCGTGAAGATCGTTTACGTAAGCTGGCGGAAATTAAAGCTAAAGGCCTTAATCCTTATCCGGCCAAATCAGCCAGAGATAAAGAAATCTCTGCCGTACTGGCTGATTTTTTGACTTTAGAAAAAGAAGTCACTGAATTTAAAATTGTTGGCCGTCTGCGCAGTATCCGTAGTCACGGCAATTTAACCTTTGCTAATTTAGAAGATGCTAGTGGCAGTTTGCAAGTCGCTTTTTCTAAGAAAGAATTAGGCGATGAGAGTTATAAGAATTTTGTAAAACTGATTGACCACGGAGACTTTATTCAAGTTCAGGGAATTTGTTTTACGACTCATAAAGGCGAGCAGAGTTTAATGGCTAAGGACTGGCAGGTTTTAACTAAATCTTTACGTCCGATTCCTGACGCTTGGTACGGCCTTAAAGATGAAGAGGGTAGATATCGCAAACGTTATATCGATTTATTACTGGACCCAGAAAAGCGGGAGATGTTTTATAAGCGAGCGAAATTTTGGGAGGTGTCACGTGATTTTATGAAGAAGCATGGTTTCTTTGAGGTGGAAACGCCGACTCTAGAAACTACTACTGGCGGCGCCGAGGCTAATCCGTTTAAAACTCATCATGAGGATTATGATTTAGATGTTTTTTTGCGTATCTCGGTCGGCGAACTTTGGCAGAAACGTTTAATGGCGGCTGGCTACGAAAAAACTTTTGAAATTGGCCGCGTTTATCGTAATGAAGGTTCAAGCCCAGACCATTTGCAAGAGTTTACCAACCTGGAGTTTTATATGGCTTACGCTGACTATGAAGCTGGCATGAAGATTGCCCAGGAGTTATATCAAGAAATTGCTGTATCGGTATTTGGTAAGACTAAATTTGTTACTAAAGGTTTTGAATATGATTTGGCGGGTGAGTGGCCGCGCTTAGATTATCGCGAGGAAGTTTTACGGCAAACAGGCGTTGATGTTTTAAAAGCTGATGAAGCCGAAATGCGCAGCGTACTTGATAAACTAGGAGTTAAATATGAGGGTGATAATCGCGAACGCTTAACTGATACACTCTGGAAGTATTGCCGTAAAAATATTGCCGGTCCGGTATTTTTAATTAATCATCCGAAATTAGTTTCACCACTGGCCAAGGCTAAGACAGATAATCCTGAGCTGACTGAGCGTTTTCAGATTATTATTGCTGGTAGCGAAATTGGTAATGGTTTTTCTGAACTTAACGACCCAGTTGATCAGCAGGAACGCTTTACTCTCCAAGAAGCACTAATTGACCGTGGCGACAAAGAAGCGATGATGCCGGATTGGGAGTTTGTGGAGATGCTGGAATATGGCATGCCGCCGACCTGTGGCTTTGGATTTGGGGAGAGATTATTTGCTTTTATGATGGATAAACCAGTTCGGGAAACTACTCTTTTCCCGTTGATGCGGCCAAAGAGGGAAGAATAATCGGACTTGAAAAACTTTTATTTTGGTGTTATAAATAAAACGGATTGAAAAATCCGTTTTATGTATTCGGGGATCGTCTAACGGTAGGACTCCAGGTTCTGGTCCTGGCTATCGGGGTTCAAATCCCTGTCCCCGAGCAAATGAAAAAAGCGCCTTTTAGGCGTTTTTTTGGTTGCAATGTTGAT